>CAVLBF010000028.1:0-29088 GCA_963661285.1 Bacteroidaceae bacterium
CGAACATGCGATTAAATAACACTGATTTCAAAGAACTTTTATTCTACGGCGTTCGCGCCGTGGCGTAACTTTTATAAAATTAACGAACTATTGATTGTTATGAGACAAGTGATCATCGCGGCATCGGCCGCAGTTATCCTTGCCGCAGGTGCGGCCGCTTCCTGGACAGCGTTCCGCGGAAGCGAAGACGAGTTCTTCAATGAAAATCTGGAGGCGCTGATGGATGGGGAAGGTGTCAGTGCTGTCATAAACTGACAAATACAAGCAAATTCAAGGAAGTGACTTATTCTCAAATATGAGACAGCTATTCTTGTCGTGTCTTGGGTTGTTTCTCGTTCTTCTTGTAGACGGATGTCACCCGAGAGAGAATGTCAGGGTGACGAATCTTGCCTCTGAACCTGTCAGAATCTATGATTTCGGCGGGGTTCTTCTGGAAGAGTATCATCTTGACAGGCCAGTATGCAGCATCTGCATAGATTCAAAATCGGCAAAGCTTGTGGCGATAGATTCTAACTCTGAAAATAATTTCTATACGTTTAACTTCTAAAATGATGAGAAAGAGAGGCCTATGCCTTGCGTCCCGTGTCGGGCGCACTCCGCTGCGGGCTGCGGTTTTTGCCGCAGTCTGCCTGTGGGGAGCGTATGAGGCGGTCTATGGACTTATGCAGATAAGTTCTCTTTCTCCATCGCGCCACGCGGCGTTCGCAATGACCGGGCATTTCGAGAATCCCGGACCTTATGGGGGATTCATCGCGATGACTATGGCCGTCTCGGGAGCGTATCTGCTGCGTTTCTGGAGGCGCCGCCGGGGCTTGTATAGAGCTGTGATGTTTGGCCTTGCTGTTCTTAATTTCACTTTGGGACTACTCGTCCTTCCGGCTTCGATGAGCCGCGCCGGATGGTTCGCCCTTGGCGCTGCCGGTCTCTATACAGCCTTCTCCGACAAAAAAATCAGACGCTGGATGACTTCCGCGAACTGGCGCATTGTGCTCACGGCAGCCTTGTCCCTGGGATTTGTCGCCGGTGCTTTCCTGCTCAAGAGCGATTCGGCTCTGGGCCGTCTGCACATCTGGCGCATAGAGGCCCTCGCGATTGCGGAGCATCCTCTCGGGACGGGCTCCGGCACGGCGCTCGGGACATACGGGAAGACACAGGCAAGGTTTTTCAGGGAGCATCTCGAAGATGTGCCGGAGTCTGTGGTGCGGGTCGCCGGCTGTCCGGAATATCCGTTCAACGAATATCTCGGACTCGGCATAGAGTATGGCATCCCCGGGCTCGTGCTGTCTCTTGCCGTGACGGCAGGCGCGGTCATCGCACTCTCGAGACGCAGGGATTTGATGACTCCCGGGCTTATCGCCTGGGCCGTGTTCGCTATGGCTTCCTATCCATTGTCAGTGCCGCAGACTTCGGTCCTGCTGCTTGTCTTCCTTGCTTCCGCCGTCCCGTTCAGGAAACTTCCGCGCCCTTTCGGACTCATAACAGCTGCTGGCGCGCTGGCGCTCATTGCCGTGTGCCTGTCCCGCCCGGATGGAGGTCTGGTGGACCGGAGCGCATATCGGGAGCTCTACGGCAGCGGATACCTCCTCTATCAGACAGGCAGTTACGAAGAAAGTCTTGATGTACTTGAGCGCGGAGCAGAAATCTCTTCCGACCCGATGTTCCATATCATTATGGGGCGGGACAAGGAGGCTCTGGGGGATTTCAAGGCCGCCGGGGACGAGTATCTGACGGCTTGGCATATGGTGCCCTGCCGGCTCTACCCGCTGGTGCGGCTGATGCGGCTCAAGCTGCGCTGCGGAGACAATGACGAGGCTATACGCATAGGGGAGAGAATAATGTCTATGCCTGTGCGGGACGGCCATCGCAATATGCTCAGACTCCGGGAAGAGACGGAGGCGAGCCTGGATTCATTGAAAAGATTATGAAACGGAGAGCGGAGAAAATAGTGGACATCGCGTGCACGCTTGTCATCGTGCTGTGCTCCCTCCTGCTTCTGCATTATGCCCGCAGGGCGTTCGTCTGCGACCGATTCATCGTCAAGGGCGAGTCTATGGAACCCACTCTGCAGGGCGGCAGGGCCGTCTGGGTCAACAAGCTGATAATCGGTCCCAGGGTGTTGACCGACTTCGATTTCAGCAAAGCGAAATTAAGTTGCGTCAGGCTGCCCGGACTGCGGAAGCTGGAAGTCGGGGATTTTGTGATATACAACTCTCCCAACGGGAAAGGCCCCGGAAAGATAGGCTTCAAGCTCAACTATGTCTATGCTAAGCGCTGTGCCGCCTGTCCGGGAGACACTCTAAGCATCATTGATTCCCGTTATGTCAATTCAAGAACCGGAAACATAGGTGTGCCTCCGCAAAACGAGAGGAGGCTCAGGGATATGCCGGACTCGCTTCTGCTGCGCCTGAAGTGTTTGCGTGCCGGACAGTTCGCCGGAATGCAGGATAGCTGGACCGTCAAGGACTTCGGCCCCGTGGTCATCCCCGGCAGGGGGATGAGGGTGACGCTGGACGAGCGGACGTTGGCCCTGTATTCCAGAGTGATAGAATATGAGACCGGCCGTCCCGCTTCGGAACTTGCCGGGCAGGTTTACAATTTCACCGGCGATTATTATTTTTTCGTTGGTGACAATGTATGCGACTCACGCGACAGCCGCTACGACGGTTTCGTCCCGGAGGACTTCGTGGTGGGCGTTTTTTATTCCGGGAGAAATGGTATCCATTACTAAAAAATTTAATTTAAATTGTTATGAAAAAGGCAATTGCATTAACAGTCGGCGCATTGTTGGTATTGTGTGCCGTATTGGTCTGCTGCAACATTTGTGCGGACAACAAAAAAGGATTTTTGTATGAGAATGTAGAAGCGCTCGCGAGTGATGAAAGTGGAGATTCAGTCGGAGATTATGTAAAGCGTATTCTGGGGTGTCCAGGAGGTAATGCAAAGTGCTTCTCCGGGGAGATTACTGTCAAAGGTGTGACTTTGTCCGGCACATGGTACGTTCAGTTGAATTAAGAACGGCCTTGCCGGGGCTTATGCTGTGTCTGTTGGTCTCCTGTAGTCATCAAATACAGGAGACTGATGTCCTGTCGACTTTTGAGGATGTTGAAAACATTGCTTGCACATTGGAAGTTGAGAGGATTTTTGATGATATGCCATACGGATTTGTAGTAATTGACTCAACTTTGGTCGCTTTCTCATCATCGATGGGACAGGATCAACTCCTATCCTATAATTTGAAAGATGGTTCGCGTTGTTCTTCCTTGAAACTTGGGCGCGGGCCCGGAGAGTCGTTACACGTAAATTCAATTCAGTATTTCCGTGATTCTTTATATGTCTCGGTAGATCCGGAGAGAATTTTTTCATATGCCATAAAGGATGTTCTTCACAAGTCGAATGTCTTGCCGGAAAACTCATTAGAAGGAAACGGAATGGTTGCGGAGGATGGTTCTGTCATTTCGTTCTCGCGCAATGTTGAAGATGAGAGCAATTCAATGATGTACTGTACTTCGAACAGTACATCCAAGATTTGGTGGGGGAAATTCCCGGAAGAAAAGATGGAATACCCATCGGGAGACGAGACGAAGCAGACCGCCTGGCAAGGGAAGATGATTCTTTCTCCAGATACTTCTAAGGGATTGTTTATTTTTTATTATGCTGTCGGTTTCGATCTTTTAGATATTAAAACTCAAAAGGTCGTTCATCGCATATGGTGCACGCCCAGAGTGAGCATCGAGCATATAAAAGCTTTAGGAATCAATATTGTCAAGCCTGATAAAAAATTTATTTTGAATTTCATTGATGCCTCTGCCAGTCAAGATCACGTTTGTATTCTATACACGCCTGACGGGAAAAGTAAATTTCTTTTGGTTTATGACTGGTCTGGCAGCCCTGTCCGTGCATATCAGATGGACAGTATGGCCGAAAAAATTTATGTTTCCCCTGATAACCGGATGCTCTATTTTTTATCAAAGAATGAAGATGACGTATGCAATCTGCAGTCTATAAAATATTAGTAACCGTTACCATTGCCGTTTTTTCTTTATCGTCTTGTTCGCGGATAAAGGATTATTTTATCGTGAAAAAGGCGGTCGGAAAGGAGATGATCTTCCCTGATTCCTTAGTCAAAGTCACCGGCCCCGAGTTGCAGAAAGGAGAAAAATATACTTTAGTGTCGTTCGTTAACGCGAAAGAATGCGCTAAATGTTATGCGGCAACTCTTCCAATATGGAATGCTGTCTTGGAGACGTCTCGTGCTGATGTTCAGACTGTTTTTGTGTTTGAACAGGCGACGGAACAATTGCAGGCTTCTATAGACAGCAGTAACTCCCATACTGTTTTTGCAGATTTTAAATGTCTGTTCAGGAAAGAAAACAGGTATTTGCAGAACGATATAAAATATGATACCTTCTTGGTAGACAGTACAAATACAATAGTCCTTAGGGGCAATCCTCTGTTCGGTGAAAATATTCTGAGAATGTATTTGAACGTGATATCCGGGAGAAATGATTAACTTTGGGCTGGCCAAATGGTAGAATTTATGAAAAAATCTCCCTCATACCTCACTCTTGTCCTCCTGCTTGCGGGCGTGCTGCCGGGCCGGTCGCAGGAGATGACCCTCGATGAGGTGATTTCCGCAGCGCGCGGCAATTCCGTGCAGGCGCTGGCGGCAAAGTCCTCTTTCATCTCGGACTATTGGGCCTGGCGCTCATATCAGGCGAGCCGCCTGCCCGCCGTCTATCTATACGGGGAGCTCGGCTCGTTCGACCGTTCGCTGCGTCTGCTCCAGAACTATCAGACCGGAGAGATGGTCTACACCAAGAACTACAATATGCAGAACAGCGTGGGAGTGAGGCTCAGGCAGAATATCCCGTTCACCGGAGGCACGTTATACCTGTATTCCGACCTGCGGCGCATAGACCAGTTCGGCTCGGAAAGCAACAGCACCTGGTACGCGCAGCCCGTGACCCTGTCCTACAGTCAGCCGCTCTTCACCTATAACCAGTTCAAGTGGGACAGGCTCATATCCCCCAAAGAATACGAGAAGGCCCGCAGGAGCTATCTGGAGTCGATGGAGGAGCTTACCCTCACCGCCGTGGACAACTACTACAAGGTGATGGTGGCGGAGAGAGTCTATGAGGCGTCGCTTACCAACTATGAAAACACTTCCCGAATGCTGGGCATTGCCCGAGAACGCCTTGCTCTAGGCAGCGTGACCCGCGCCGACTACCTCCAGCTGGAGCTGAGGATGCTCAACGACAGCATCTCCATCAACGAGAATTATGTCGCCCTCAAGGAGGCCAGGATGCAACTCAACTCGCTGCTCGGCTACGATGAGTCGAAGCAGGTGACCCCGCTGCTGGACGAGGCTCTTCCGGACGTGGTGATGGATTATGAGCTTGTGCTGGAGAAGGCTTCCGCCAACTCATCGTTCAATCTCTCCAATTCAATCGACATCCTCAATGCCGATGCCGCCATAGCCCGCGCAAAGGCGAGCCGGGGCATAACGATGGAGCTCAACGCCCGCTTCGGTCTGTCCAATTCGGCTTCTCAACTGCCTGAGACTTACCGCAATCTGCTGGACCAGGAGGTGGTGGGGCTGAGCTTTTCCATCCCGATTTTCGACTGGGGAGAGGGAAAGGGAAAGGTGATGAAGGCCGAGGCCGCGGCCGACCTGGTGAAAGCGAAGGTCGAACAGGCGGAGAACGACAAGAGAATCAGCCTTTACACCGCCGTTGGCCAGTTCAACAACCAGAGGCGCCTGTGCGACGTGTCCCGCAGGGCCAGGGCCATCGCGGAGGAGCGATATGCTCTGGTGATGGAGCGTTTCCGCAGCGGCAAGGCCACCGTGACGGATCTTAACACGGCCAGAAGCGAGAACGACACCGCGCTCAGCAAATATATCCAGGACATCAGCAATTTCTGGAATTACTACTACACGCTGCGCAAACTCACCCTCTATGATTTCATAGGCGGGGATGACATAAGTGTGAATTTCGATGAGATAGTCAACTGATATGAGAGTAAGGAACATTATCATTGTGATGGCTGCGGCCGTCGCTTCGCTGGCCTCCTGCAAGGAAGCGGGAACGGCTTCGCAGTCGGACGAGTCCCGGCTCAAATACTCCCCGGAGGTGAATGTAGTGGAAACGGTGGTCCTCCGCCGTCAGGATTTCCCTATGCAGCTGCTCTCCAACGGCAAGCTCTCGGCAAGCCGCAGGAGCACTCTGTATTTCAGCGAGTCCGGGGTGATAAGCAAGGTCAACCTGCGCAACGGTATGAGCGTGCGCAAGGGGGAGGTGATTGCCGAGCTGGACTCGCAGTCGCAGCGAATCGCCCTTGAAAGTGCCCGGATAGAGAGGGACAAGGCCCGTCTGGACTATCTCGACGTGCTTGCCGGGCTCGGATATTCGCCTTCCGACACGGCCTCCGCTCCCGAAGAGGTGCTTGCCCTCTCGCGGATACGTTCCGGCTACAGCAGCGCCCAAAACAATTACCTCAAGGCTCTCCGCTCTCTTGAAGGGACGGAGCTCCGCGCTCCGTTCGACGGCAGGGTCGCCGACATCAAGCTCAAGAAGTGGGACAGGAGCGGTTCGGACCCCTTCTGCTCTGTCATAAATGATTCTTCGTTCGACGTGAACTTCCCTGCCCTGGAGTCGGAATATTCCTTCCTTGAGGTCGGGCAGAGCGTCAAGGTCAGCCTCTTCGGGGACAACTGGAGCGCTCCCGTCCGAGGACGCGTCAGTTCCATCAATCCGTCGATAGACAAGAACGGCCAGATAGCCGTGACCGCCGTAGTCCCGGGGAACGGCAAGATGGTGGACGGGATGAACGTCAAGGTGGTGGTGGAGCGTACTCTTCCCTCGCAGCTCGTGGTGCCCAAGAGCGCGGTGGTCATCCGCGACGGGCTTGAGGTGCTGTTCCGCTACCGCAGCGGCAAGGCCGAGTGGGTGTATGTCAATACGCTGAAATCCAATTCGGAGAGTTATGTGGTGAAGGCCAATGAAGACAGGGGGGCGGAGCTCCGGGAGGGTGATTCCATCATAATCTCCGGCAACCTCAATCTCGCCGACGGGTCGTCGGTGACGGTAAAACAATAGCTCCGTATGCTGAACAGACTTCTCGACCGTCCCGTATCCGTCACGATGATCGTGCTGGTCTTCGTGGTGCTGGGTATCGTCGGCATCCGCAAGCTTCCGGTGTCGCTCATCCCTGACGTGGACATACCCTATGTGACGGTGCAGATCAGCGCTCCCGACAAGTCCGCACGGGAGCTTGACGATGTGGTGGTGAAGCCGCTGCGAGGGTCGCTCGTGCAGATCAACAATCTGAAAGATATCCGTTCGGAATCCAGAGACGGCAGCGCGACGATGACCCTGAGCTTCGAGGAGGGGAAGGACATAGACTATTTCTATATCGAGGTGAACGAGAAGATTGACCGTGCGATGTCCTCTCTTCCGAGGATGGACCGTCCGAAGGTGTTCAAGGCCAGCGCGACCGATATCCCGGCATTCTACATCAACGTGACGATGGCCGGAGACGAGGGCGACTTCCTTGAAATGAGCGAATTCGTCGAGGATGTCATTTCCAGGCGCATCGAGCAGCTTCCGGAAGTGGCGATGGTGGACATCAGCGGATATGCCGACAGGGAGATACTCATAGTGCCCGACCAGGAGGCTCTGACCCGGCTCGGCCTCACGATGCAGGACTTTCAGAACTGTGTGTCGTCCGCCAACGTGTCCCTGTCCAACCTCACGGTCCGCGACGGAGAATATCACTACAACGTCAAGTTCCGCTCTTTCGCCTCCTCCCGCGAAGATATTGAAAACGTGTATTTCAAGGTCGGAGAGCGGCTTCTTCAGATCAAGGATGTGGCTGAAGTGACGGAGAGGGCCGCCTCACGCACGGGACTGGACCTCTCTGACGGCAGGGATGCCGTAGTGATGGCCATAATCAAGCAGAGCGAGTCGCGGATGTCCGACCTCAAGAAGAGCATCGACTCCCAGCTGGAGGTGTTCGGCTCCGACTATCCCCAGCTGCGCTTCACCGTGACGAGAGACCAGACCGAGCTGCTGCAATATTCCATCAACAACCTGCTGCTCAACATCATCGTTGCGCTGCTGCTGGTGTGCGTGGTGATTTTCCTCTTTATGAAGGACTTCCGCTCGCCGTTTCTGGTGTCGTTGACCATACCTGTCTCCCTGCTGGTTTCGTTCTTCATATTCTACCTTATCGGCTTGAGCATCAACATTATCTCCCTTGCCGGCCTGCTGCTGGGAGTCGGTATGATGGTGGACAATACAATTATCCTCACCGACAACATCACCGGACGCTGGCAGCGCGGAGACGGGTTGCGGACCGCCGTGGTCAAGGGGACGGAAGAGGTGAGAGGGGCGATGCTCAGCTCTGTGCTTACCACCTGTGCGGTCTTTGTGCCGTTAGTCTTCCTCAACGGTCTTGCCGGCGAACTTTTCTATGACCAGGCCATTTCCCTGTCGGTGGTGCTGCTGACCTCCTGGCTCGTGACCGTGACGGTTGTCCCCGTCTATTATTGGGCGCTTTACCGGAAGCTGCCGGAGTTCCGCCCCAACGCCTTTCTCGCCCGGATAGAGTTCCGCGGCGGGATGAGGCTCTATGATGCCGGGGTGAACTGGTTCCTTGCCAACAAGCGCCGTGTCTGCCTGGCCGTGCCTCTTGTCTGTGCGGCGGTGACGGCCGTGTGTCTGGTTCTTATGCCCAAGCAGAAGATACCTGACATCACCTACACCGACACCATTCTCAATCTGGACTGGAACGAGAATATCTCCGTGGAGCGCAACCGCGCCCGCGTAATGGAGCTTGAAGAGCTGGTCCGGGCCGACTGCGAGCAGATTTCCTCTATGGTCGGGGTGCAGCAGTTCGTGCTGAGCCACAGCGGAGACCGCTCGATGGGCGAAGCCTCCATATATCTCAAATGCGCGGATGCAGCCACTCTCGGAAGGGTGAGGAAAGTGCTCGAGGAATATGTCCGGAGCCGCTATCCGCAGGCGATAAGCTATTATACCGCTTCCGGCAACATATTCGACACGGTGTTCGCGGAGCGTGAGCCTCAGCTTCTGGTCCGTCTGCGTCCGACGGGCGACGGCGGGCTGGATGTCGGAGAGCTGGAGAATATGCTTGCGAAAATCGGGGCTGTGCTGCCGGAGGCGGAGATTGCCGGAATTCCCCTCAAGGAGGACGTGCTCTATATTTCCGACCCGGAAATGATGAGCCTCTACGACGTGAGCTTCAGCGAGCTGATAGAGGTGCTGCGCAATTCGCTCAACGGCAACACGGTGTTTGAAATAGTCCGGGGCGACCGTTCCGTCCCGGTGGTGCTCGGCACCGACGTGAGGGAGATGGATGAGATACTCTCTTCCGCCACCGTGCGCAGACAGGATGTGGAAATCCCGCTGAACGCGCTGATGAAGCAGACATACGAGCGTACATTCAAGTCACTGGTGTCCGGGGACGACGGCAGCTATTATCCTCTGGAACTCGACCTGCCTTCCTCCGGGGTGCGACCGGCGATGGCTGCGATAAACGCTGCGGTGAGGGAGGACGGAGGTTTCGACGCGGGTTTCGGCGGAGCTTTCTTCTCCAACCGGGAGATGCTTCGGGAGATGATGGTCGTGATGATGGTGGCGCTCGCGCTGCTGTTCCTGATTCTCGCCTCGCAGTTCGAGTCCCTGCTGCAGCCGCTGATCATTCTCTCGGAAATCGTGATTGATGTGGCGGTCTCGCTGCTCTTCCTCTGGGCTCTGGGAGTCAGCATCAACATAATGTCCCTTATCGGCCTGGTGGTCATTACAGGTATAGTAATCAACGACTCCATCCTCAAGGTGGACACCATCAACCGCCTTGTCCGGGACGGATGGGAGGTGGACAAGGCCGTCCACGAAGCCGGGCACAGGCGAATCAAGGCGATAATAATGACCTCCATCACGACCATTTTCTCGGTCGTGCCGTTCCTCTCGAGGGGCAATATGGGGGATGACCTCCAGTATCCTATGGCCATCGTCATCATCGCCGGAATGACCGTCGGCACTCTGATAAGCCTGTTCTTCCTGCCGGCCATCTATTCTGCGGCTTATAGTGGGAAGAAGCGCTGATGGAAAGGAAGAGGAAGGGCATATCGTCGTTTTCGGTTCTGCTGCTGATGGCTGTCATCGCAGTGGTGGGGGTTTCCTGTCTCTCGATGCTGAAAGTTCAGTACACTCCGTCCGCAGCAGGCACGACCATCACCGTGCGCTACAGCTATCCGGGGGCATCGTCCCGCATAGTGGAGTCGGAGGTGACCTCGCGTCTGGAAGGCGTGCTGTCCGGCATCCGCTCCTGTACCGGCATCACGTCCACCTCTTCCGACGGCGGCGGCAGAATCTCCGTCTCCGTGGGGAAGAGGGCCGACATCGAGGCCGTCAGATTCGAAATGGCTTCGCGCATCAGGAACGTGTATTCTTCCCTTCCTGACGGCTGCTCCTATCCTTCCCTGTCCATCAATGCGATGGGGGAGAAGCCCCGGACCGCCATCGCGTACAATGTCCGCAGCTCCCTGCCCTCCAAGGAGATAGCCGATTTTGTTGAAAATCGTCTTATGCACCCGCTCTCGCTCGTGGACGGGGTGAGCGGCGTGAATTTCTACGGCCAGACCCCTTTCGAGTGGGTCGTGACGTTCGACTCGGACCTGTGCACGGATCTGGGCATTTCCGCCGATGAGATAAGCCGGGCATTCACCCTCTATTATGCCGATGAACTTGTGGGGATGACGCAGTACGGCGGCCGCAGCTGCGCCGTCAGGCTGCGCAACGGCACCTCGTCCGATATGGCCCTCATCCCGATACGCAAGGTGGAGGGACGGCTGGTGCACCTTGGGGATATAGCGACTTTCCGCTACCAGGAGGCTCTTCCGGACTCCTATTACCGCATCAACGGGCTCAATGTCCTCAATCTGACGGTGGAGGTCTCGTCCGATGCCAACATCATCGGGACGGTGAAAGCCGTCAAGAAATGTCTGAACGACCTTAAGCCGCTCATCCCCGAGGAGATAGGGATCTCTGTCAGCTATGACTATTCGGAATATATCTCCGGGGAGCTGGACAAGATATTGTTCCGCACCGCCCTCTGTCTGCTGATTCTTCTGCTCTTCGCCTTCGCGGTGTACCGCTCCTGGCATCATATGCTGACCATCGCCGTCACTCTTGTCGTCAATCTGCTGATCTCCGTCGCGCTGTATTATTTCATCGGCCTGCATATCCATATCTACACCCTTGCGGGGGTGACGGTGTCGCTGAGCATCATCATCGACAACAGCATCCTGATGATAGACCACTACTCGCGCCACGGCGACAGGGCCGTGTTCCCGGATCTGCTCTGCGCCGTGACCACCACCGTGGCCACCCTGCTGGTCGTACTGCTGCTGCCGGATGAAGAGAAGGCCAATCTGACGGACTTTATGCTCGTCATCGTCATCAATCTGACGGTGTCGCTGCTGGTGTCGAGCCTTTTCGTGCCGGCCCTGCTCGACTATATCCCGATGCGCGGAGCTTCCGCAGCCGGAGTCCCAGGCGGCCGAAGGCTGCGGCGGCTGCGCCGTGCGGCGGGGTGGAACCGGCGCTATGCCGCATATATCACTTGGGTGCAGCGTCACAGATGGGTGCCGGTGCTGATTCTTGTCGTCTCTTTCGGCATACCTACCTGTCTGCTTCCTGCCAAGTTCGGCGATGAGCGCCGCGCTCCGCTCAAGGGGTACGAGAAATTTCTCAACGGAATCGTGGGCTGGAGACCCTATGCCGACAACAAGAGCAGTATCGACAAGATTCTCGGGACCTCTTTCGCCCTCTTCCACGATGCGATGTCCCGTTCGGACTTCTACCGCGAGCCAGCGCGCCCCTCGCTTGTGGTCAACGCCGGAATGCCGGAGGGCTGCACTGTGCATCAGCTCAATGAAGTGATGCGCAGTATGGAGAACTATCTCGCGCATTTCGAGGAGATTGAAGTGTTCGAGACCCGCATCGTCTCCAACCGCAACGGCACCGTCACGGTAAACTTCAAGCCGGAATACGAGGGTACCTGGCTGCCGTCGAAAATCAAGGCGGACGTCATCGCGATGGCCACGAATTTCGGCGGGGCCAACTGGTCAGTGTCCGGTATCGACGAGAGCTACTTCAACAACAACATAGTCACGGACTACAAGAATTATGCGATAAGTCTGACGGGCTACAGCTATGAGCGGCTGCTGGAGTACGGGCAGACGCTTCTTAACCACCTGTCGGAAAACAGGAGGGTGTCCGCTCCTGAGATTTGGGGCAGCGGCTACCGTGACAGGCCAGGAACGGAGTTTAACCTGCGCTATGATTATGAAGCGCTCAATTCCCTGAACATCAGCCCGTATGACTACTACCGCTCGCTCCGTTCCCCGCTCTACAGCTCGGTCATCGCCACCCTCCCGGAGGGGAGGGACTATGCTGCCGTCAGGCTCGTGTCCTCGTCCGGGGAGTCATTCGACCTCTGGCACGTGGACAATCTTCCGCTTGAGGTGGGGGAGAGCAGGATGAAGCTCTCGGAAGTGGGAAGCATAGTCAAACAGAAGACCGGACTTCCAATCAACAGGGTCAACCAGTCCTACTCCATCAATGTATGCTTCAATTTCATCGGCTCCTATCAGCTGGCTCACAAGGCGATAGACTCCGCCGTCGAATATATGAACCTGGAAGTTCTCCCGGTCGGGTTCCGCGCCTCGGACGGACAGGGGAGCAGAATGTTCTACGACAGTCAGGAGAAATATGCCGGCCTGATTCTGCTGGTGATTCTGATAATATTCATTCTCTGTGCGATTCACTTCAACTCGCTCCGCTATCCGCTCGCCATCATACTGATGATTCCGGTCTCGTTCATAGGCCTGTTCCTTTCCTTCGGCCTGACGGACTTCACCTTCGACAAGGGCGGCTTCGCCGCTTTCGTGATGCTCTGCGGCATCACGGTCAATGCCGGCATCTATCTCGTCTCCGCCTGGAAGCGCGGCGGCGGGCGCAAAAGCGCGCGGGCATATATCCGGGCGTTCGACAGGAAGATATGGCCCATCACGCTGACGATTCTCTCTTCCGTGCTTGGTCTCGTGCCTTTCCTTTTCGACGGGCCGTCGGAAGTGTTCTGGTTCTCCTTTGCAGTAGGGACCATCGCCGGACTGCTGTTCTCCGTATTGGCAATGCTCTTCTTCCTGCCGGCTTTCCTGTGGCGCAGTCCGCGCGAGGGGAAGCGGCGCTGAATTTTGCCGTTTGGCGGGAATTTGCTAAATTGCGCCTATGAACGCAATGACAGGTATCAAGACGGCGCTCTCGGTGATGGGCGCCGCAATGCTGGTGGCCTGCTCCTCAGGAGGAAACGCCCCGGCAAAGCAGGAGACAGGAGAGCTTATATGGCCGGAGATCACGAGACAGACAAAGCCGTGGACGCGCTGGTGGTGGCCTGCAAGCGCTGTCGGCAAGGCCGACATCGACACGATGATGAGGCAGTATTCCCGTGCCGGACTGGGCGGGATGGAGGTCACGACCATCTACGGCGCGAGAGGGTACGAAGACCGCTACAGGGACTATCTCTCCAAAGACTGGATGGACCTCTTCGACTATACGCTCAAGGCCGCGGAGTCCAACGATCTCGGAATAGACCTCGCGAACGCTTCCGGCTGGCCTTTCGGCGGCCCGTGGGTGACTCCAGACTATGCCTGCCGCTATCTGGCATACAAGACATTCTCCATCAAGGGAGGGGAGAGGGTCACGGACAAGATTGAATATGTCGAGAAGCCGATGGTCCGCACTATCGGCACTCCGGCTGACATCAGGACTATGAAGTATCCGGTGGCGGCGAACGACAGCCTTCAGCAGCACGCTTTCGAACAGGTGCGCTACCCTCTGAACCTGCCGCTGATTGCGGTCACGGCCAACAGTGCGGACGGCTCTTTCGAAGACCTCACTTCCAGAGTCGGTTCCGACGGCACCCTGGACTGGACTGCCCCTGAGGGCGACTGGACCGTGTGCGCGCTCTTCCTGGGCTGGCACGGCAAGATGGTGGAAAGGGCCGGGCCCGGCGGAGAAGGCGATGTGATCGACCATTTCTCGGCAGATGCCATCGACCGTTATCTCAAGAAGTTCGACGAGGCTTTCAAGGGCTACGACGTGAGCGGTATACGCTACTATTTCAACGATTCATACGAGGTTGACGATGCCGTGGGCAATTCCGACTGGACGGAAAACTTCTTTGCGGAGTTCAAGTCCCGCCGGGGATATGAGCTCAAGGAGCATATGCCGGAGCTGCTCGGGCTCAGCCCCGACAAGGAAAGGAGCGACAGGGTGGTTTTCGACTATCGCGAGACCATAGGGGAGCTGCTCATAGAGACCTATTCGATGCGCTGGCAGCGCTGGGCGGCCGCTCAGGGCAAGGGCATACGCAATCAGGCACACGGCTCTCCGGCCAATATTCTGGACATCTATGCGGTCAGCGACGTGCCGGAGACCGAGGGACGCAGCATCATCGGGATGAAGACCGCCTCTTCCGCAGCGCACGTCACGGACAAGCGGTTCACCTCATCGGAATCCGCCACCTGGCTCAACGACCATTTCCGCTCGACTCTGGGGGATGTCAAGACCTCCGTCGACACATATCTCCTCTCGGGCGTGAACCATATATTCTACCACGGCACCTGTATGTCGCCGAACGATGCTCCGTGGCCGGGATGGATGTTCTATGCGGCCGTGCATTTCCAGCCGACCAACAGTTTCTGGGCCGATTTCGGGGCTTTCAACGAATATGTGGCGCGCTGCCAGTCTTTCCTTCAGGCGGGCCGTCCGGACAACGACATCCTGCTCTTCTTTGACGCGACCGACCTCCTGTCGGAGCGCGGGCGCGAGCAGCTGCTCTATCATATGAATCAGAACACCCCTGCCCAGAGTTCGATAGGGGCTTCCGCGTCAGCCCTTTACGACAAGGGGTATACCTGGGACTACATTACCGACAAGATGCTTCTCGACAACGTGAGAGTCGCGGGGGGCGACATCGTCACCAACGGAGGCAACCGCTACAGGACAATCGTCGTCCCGGAGTGCGGAAAGATGCAGCTCGAGACTTTCGGGAAACTGGTCGAAATGGCCCGCAGGGGAGCTACGGTTCTGGTGGAGAATTCCCTGCCTGCGGACGTGCCGGGACTGCACGATCTGGAGTCGCGCAGGGCAAAGCTCGAGAAGCTCAAATCGTCCCTCAAGTTCGAGGGGGACGGAGCCGTGCGCGAGGCTAAATGCGGCAAGGGCCGTTTTCTCCTCTCGTCCGACCTCGCCGTGATGCTGGACCTCGCCGGGGTAAGCCGCGAGACAATGTATGATCTCGGGCTGCAGTGCATCAGCAGGGTCAAGGACGACGGGGGCAAGTATTATTTCATTAAGAACCCTACTTCCGGGACTGTCGAGGCCTGGGTGCCGCTGGATGCAGTGTGCGGCACGGTGGGCATCTATAATCCTATGACAGGCCGCTGCGGCTATGGCAAGACCAGAGCGGCGGCGGACGGACGCAGGGAAGTGATGATGAAGATTCTTCCGGACGAATCCTACATCCTCGAGACATTCTCGGGCAGCTACGGCGGACGGGATTATGAGTTCTACTCCGCAGCTGCGGAGAGCGTGACGGTAGCCGGCCCGTGGAAGCTGCACTTCACGCTCGGAGGTCCCGGACTGCCTGCTGACAGGACGGTCAGGACTCTCGGCTCCTGGACAAAATACGGCCACGACTATGAGGTCTTCTCCGGCAGTGCGGAATATTCGACCGTTCTTCCGGCCTGCGATGCGGCAGCGGCGGACGCCTGGGCTCTCGATCTGGGGGACGTGCGGGAGAGTGCCGCCCTCTGGCTCGACGGAGAGTATATCGGGACAGTCTTCAAGAAGCCGTACAGCGTGGTTCTCACTGCGGAGCAGGCTTCCCGGGGAGGGAAGCTCCGCGTGCGGGTTTCCAGTTCGATGGAGAACAGAATCGCCGATATGGACCGCCGGGGTGAGGTCTGGAGGATATTCTACAATGCCAACATCGCGGCACGCACCCGCGAAAGCAGGGGAGAAGACGGATTCTTCTCGGCTGCCGGATGGGGCGTGGAGGATTCCGGCCTTCTCGGGCCAGTCGCCCTTACGCCGCTTAGGGCGATAGACTGATCCGTCCTATTCCGCCCTCTTGGCCTTGAAATCCATCGCCGCCTTGACGAAAGCGGTGAATATCGGCTGCGGGTGTTCCGGCGTGCTCTTGAACTCCGGGTGGAACTGGACTCCGATGAAGAACGGATGCTTCGGAATTTCAACTACTTCCACGAGACCGGTCTGAGGATTGCGCCCCGTGGCGACTAGCCCGGCTTTCTCGAAGTCTTCGAGGAATTCGGAATTGAACTCGTAGCGGTGGCGGTGCCGCTCGGAAATCAGGCCGGAGCCGTAAATCCTATGCGCCAACGAGCCTTCCTTGAGCTCGCAGTCGTAGGCCCCCAGCCTCATCGTGCCTCCCTTTATGGTCGTGGACTTTTGGTCCTCCATAAGGGCGATTACCGCGTGCTTGGATTTCGGATTGACCTCTGCCGAGGCTGCGTCCTTGAATCCGAGCACGTCTCTGGCGAACTCCACGACGCACATCTGCATCCCCAGACAGATGCCGAAGAACGGCACATTGTGCTCGCGGGCATATTTTATGGCCACGATTTTGCCTTCGAGCCCCCTCTCGCCGAATCCCGGGGCGACCAGTATTCCGTCCATCTTGCCGAGGAGTGTCTCGGCGTTGCTCTCGTCGAGGTGCTCGCTGTGGACGGTGTGGACTTTTACCTTGCATTCATTGGCGGCGCCCGCGTGCACGAACGACTCCAGAATTGACTTGTAGGCATCCTGCAGTTCTACATATTTGCCCACGAGGGCTATGTCAACCTCGGACTTGGGGCGCTTGAGTCTGGAGAGGAACGCATTCCAGTCGGAAAGGTCGGGCTGCGTGAAGTTCTCTATCTGGAGATGGCGCACCACGAGCTCGTCAAGATGCTCCTCGTGCATATTGAGCGGCACCTGATAGATGCTCCAGGCGTCTATGGACTGGATGACGTGGCCCGGCTTGACATTGCAGAAGAGCGCGACTTTCCTGCGGAGCTCCGCCGTGAGCGGGTGTTCGGTGCGGCAGACTATCACGTCCGGCTGTACTCCCGACTGCTGGAGCATCTGCACGGAGTGCTGCGTAGGCTTTGTCTTCAGTTCCTTGGCGGCGCTCAGATACGGCACGAGGGTGAGGTGGATGGACATACAGTCCTCCTCGGGGAGCTCCCACTGGAGCTGGCGCACGGCCTCCACGAACGGCTGGGATTCCATATCCCCCACGGTGCCTCCGATTTCGGTGATGATGACATCGTACTTCCCGCTCTTGCCGAGCAGAAGCATACGCCGCTTTATCTCGTCGGTGATGTGAGGGACAATCTGTACGGTCTTCCCCAGATAAGCGCCCTCTCTCTCCTTTGTGATTACGGTGTAGTATATCTTGCCGGTGGTGACATTGTTGGCCTTGGAGGTGTGGACTCCGAGGAAGCGCTCATAGTGGCCCAGGTCAAGGTCGGTCTCCGCTCCGTCTTCAGTGACATAGCATTCCCCGTGCTCGTATGGATTGAGCGTGCCCGGATCCACATTGATATAGGGGTCAAACTTCTGGATTGTGACTTTTAATCCTCTGGCTTGCAGGAGCTTGGCCAGCGATGCGGCGATAATGCCTTTCCCGAGTGACGATGCCACTCCGCCCGTGACGAAAATATACTTTGTATTCATAACGGGATACAAAAGTAAGAATAACTTTCTAAATTTGCGGCTATGAAACGCTCAATATTGTCTTTTTTTTTGCTTTCGGTTCTCGGCTGCTTCGTCTGCGTGAGCTGCCTGGCCGGGGTGAACCAATATAAAATCAAGGTAATCAAGGAGTATCCGCACGACCCCGCCGCCTATACCCAGGGGCTCTTCTATATGGACGGCAGGATGGTCGAGACCACGGGCCAGTTCGGGCAGTCTTCGCTGCGCCTGACCGAGTTCGAAAGCGGCAAGGTGCTGCGCAGGCTGGAATTCGCGGGAAAGTATTTCGGCGAAGGGTCGGCGATGCTGGACGGCAAGATATATGTCCTTACCTGGACCAACAGGGTGGCTTTCGTCTATGACGCGGAGACTCTGTCCTATGAGAAGTCCTATTCTTACCCGCGCGACGGCTGGGGAATGACGACCGACGGAGAGCGGCTCATCACTTCCGACGGGTCCTCCAGACTGTATTTTCTCGACTCCGGCTTCAAGTTCCAGAAGTCCGTGGAGGTCAAAATGAACGGCAGACCGTTGAGAAATCTCAACGAGCTCGAGTGGATAGACGGAAAGATTTGGGCCAATGTCTATCTGACGGATATGATAGTGGTCATAGACCCCGACAGCGGAAAGGTGGAAGCCCAGATAGACTGCAGCGGACTGCTGCCCAAGTCGCTCCGGACACGCGATACCGATGTGCTCAACGGCATCGCCCACGACCCGGCCACGGGCAGAATCTGGCTCACCGGCAAGAACTGGCCGCGTCTCTACGAAGTCCGCATCGTCCCAGTGAAGTAGGGCGGGCTGACGGCACCGGGCCTCGCCTGCATATACGACAAACCCCCGCTGTCTCAGCGGGGGTTTACGGTTAGTTAGTAGTGTATTACCTTATAGAAGGTTAATTATTGTTGGTTAGAGGGCTCCGGCCTAGACCGAAGCTAGAGTTGTTTCATTTCCGAAAGCAAAGGTACGCACATTTTTTGGATATGCAATACTTTTTCAAAATTTTTTCAAAGAATTTCACTTAATTCTTAAAATTATTTAATAACCCGCTCCCGGAAAGTGCTGCCACTCTGATTTGCAGTCGGCTGATTGTCGAGCAGTTCGGGACGGAGCAGTCTGGTGCGTTCGAGCGCCTGTTCGTCCTGCCACGCACGGATCAGCCTGGGGTTGCCGCTGAGCAGCACCTCCGGCACTTTCCATCCGTGGAATTCCGCCGGTCTGGTGTACACGGGAGGGGAGAGCAGATTGTCCTGGAAACTGTCGGAGAGCGCGGACGTCTCGTCGCTCAGTGCCCCGGGAATCAGGCGTACGATGGAGTCCGTCAGCAGGGCCGCCGGAATCTCGCCGCCGCTCACCACATAGTCCCCCACGGAGATTTCCCGCGTGACGAGGTGCTCGCGTATCCGGTGGTCGACACCCTTATAGTGGCCGCAGAGTATCATCAGGTTTTCTTTGAGCGAGAGAGAATTGGCGATGCTCTGGTCGAGCCGCTCCCCGTCGGGGGACATATATATTATCTCGTCGTAGTCCCGCTTCCCTTTAAGCTCCTCCATCATACGGTACACCGGTTCGATGGTCATCACCATCCCGGCATCTCCGCCGTAGCTGTAGTCGTCCACGTTTTTTCTGGGCCCGAGCCCGTATTTGCGCAGGTCGTGGACTTCAATCCCGACAAGACCCCGCTTGACCGCGCGCCCCACGATGGAGTGGGACAGGGGGCTGTCGAGAAGTTCCGGCACGACCGTCAGAATGTCTATTCTCATAAAATTCAGTATTTCCGCAAAGTTAGTGAAGCTTTCGGCTATTTTCCAATCAAAATTAGTATATTTGTGGGTTATAACAAACCATTAACTCTGACATTATGAGCGAAAACAACTTCCCTGAAAAGATCCAAGAGGTCGTTTCAGACGTAGCCGACAAGCTTAGCGACAAGGCGGAAGCGCTCTCCGAGAAGGCGGCGGACCTCTCCGACAAGTCTCTCGCCGAGCTTTCCGAGCTCTTCGTGAAATTGAAGTCCGATGCGGACAGTATGACGCGTTCCAAGGAGGCCGAGGCCATCAAGTCGGCTTTCTACAAGCTTCTCACCAAGTTGAAGACGGAGAGCGGCGTCGAGTCCGGAAGCAGCATAGACAACCCGTTCGAGGCCGTCGAGCAGAACTTCAAGGCGATGTACGCCGACTACCGTAAGGAGCGTGCCGAGTTCAACAGGCAGCAGGATGAGCAGCGCGAGGCGAATCTGCTCAAGAAGCAGGCCGTCATCGACGAGCTCAAGGCCCTTGTTGAAGGTCAGGAGGATGTCAGCGCCCGTTTCCCTCTGTTCCGCGAGCTCCAGAACCGCTGGAGAAGCGCAGGCCCCGTGCCGGTCAAGGATTACAGGAACATCAACGACACCTATCAGTTCTATGTGGAGAAGTTCTACGATATGGTCAAGATCAACCGCGACCTGCGTGACCTTGATTTCCGCAAGAACCTCGAAGCCAAGCTGGCGTTCTGCGAGGCAGCCGAGAAGCTCTCCGAGAACGACAATGTCGTATCCGCGTTCCACGAGCTACAGAAACTGCACGAGCAGTGGAAGGAGTACGGCCCCGTGGCCAAGGAGATGAGGGAGGACATATGGAACAGGTTCAAGGCGGCCACCGCCGTAATCAACAAGAAGTATCAGGCGCATTTCGAGGGGCTCAAGGAGCAGCAGGAGGAGAATCTCGAGAAGAAGAAGGCTCTCTGCGAACGCCTTGAGGAGATTGCCGCCTCCGAGGTCAAGTCCTCCGCCGAGTGGAACGCCCTTTCCAAGGAGATTGAGGAGCTGCAGGCCCAGTGGCGCAAAATCGGCTTCGCCACAAGGAAGGAGAACCAGAAGATATACGACCGTTTCCGTGCCGCTTGCGACGCTTTCTTCGGCAGGAAAAGGGAATTCTACTCTTCCGTCAAGGACAATATGAGCGCGAATCTCGAGAAGAAGCAGGCTCTGATAGAGCAGGCTGAGGCTCTCAAGGGCAGCACCGAGTGGAAGAAGACTACCGACCAGTTCATCGCGCTTCAGAAGCAGTGGAAGGAGATAGGCGCGGTGCCGCGCAAGAAGTCTGACCAGCTGTGGAAGAGATTCCGCGCCGCGTGCGACGAGTTCTTCGCGAATCGGGACGCAAACGCCGCGCCGGAGAATGATTTTTACTCCAACCTCAAGGCCAAGAGGAAACTTATCGAGGAGATTCTCTCTTTCGTGCCCGGGGATGACGAGACGGCGAACGCCGCGTCGATGCGCAGCTTCAGCGAGCGCTGGCAGGCCATAGGACACGTCCCGTTCAAGGAGAAGGACGCTCTCAACTCGGACTACAGGGATGCGATGCACAGGAAATTCCCGCTCTTCTCTCCTCGCCAGAGGGGTCAGGCCCAAGGGTGGAACTCTGCGTCCGCGAGTCCGAAGGATACGCTTATCAGCAAGTATCGCACTCTGCAGCAGAACATTACTACGTACGAGAACAATATCGGTTTTTTCTCTGCTTCCAAGAACAGTGAACCGCTCATCAAGCAGATGCAGGAGAAGATAGAGCAGGCGAAGGAGGAGCTTCGTGAGCTTGAGGCCAAGATTCGTAAAGCAGAGGAGGAAGATAAATAATGGACAAGAATTCGGTTATCGGATTTATTCTCATTGCCCTGATATTCATAGGTTTTACTGCTTTCCAGTCAAATCGCGCACGCAAATATGCCGAGTTGCAGGCTCAGCAGGACTCGATAGCTCTCGCCACTATGCCGCAGCGCATTATGGATGCGGTGGATTCTCTGAATGCCGTCCGGCCGTCCGCTGAGGGCAGCATCGTTGACCGGGCTTCCGCCCAGACCATATACAAGGATTCCCTCCTTGAGGTGGCTTCAAAGGCGGAATCTGACATAGTGACTCTGGAGAACGACGTGCTGGAGATGAAGTTCACCACCAGGGGAGCGCAGCCTTATTCGGTGCGGCTCAAGGACTACCGCAACTACGACAGCACTGACCTGTATATTTTCAGACCGGGCGAGGCGGAGTACTCCGTAAGCGTCTATGCCGGAGAGTATGTCCGGACCAAGGATTTCAATTTCGAGGTCGCGCAGCTCACGGACAGTTCTGTGGTGATGAGGTTGCCGTTCGCGGGCGGAGGCTACATCGAGCAGAAGTACACACTTCCGGGCAACAGCTACAGAGTGGACAACCAGTTGTCGTTCATAGGGATGCAGGGCGTGATACCGCGCAATGTCAGTGCCTTTGACATCGACTTCGACGTCACGATGCCCCGTATGGAAAAGGGCTACAAGAACGAGACCCAGTATTCAAAGCTGGATTACTACTTCGAAGGCGACAAGAAGCCTGTCGAGATTGGCAGGGGTCGCAGCGCATCCAGAAGGGTGGAGTCGAAACTCAGCTGGTTCGCGTTCCAGCAGCAGTTCTTCTCCGCCATAGTCCGCGCTCCGCAGCAGTTCGCCTCCGGAGAGCTGGGCATCAGCTTCTTCCCGCAGGACGACCCGGACCGCAATCTTATGGCCTGCAGCGCCAAGATGCGCTCCGAGCTGAGCGGGGGCGACACTGTGATGCCGATAGAGTTCTATTTCGGCCCGAACCACTTCCGGACGCTCAAGAGCTATGGCCACAAATACGAGAAGATCATCCCTCTGGGAGGTTCGCTCGTGGGTTGGTTCACTAAGTATGCCATCATCCCGATGTTCAACTTCTTCAACCGCTTCACCGGCAACTTCGGCCTCATCATCCTGCTTATGACTCTGGTCATCAAGCTCGTGGTGTTTCCGCTGACCTACAAGTCATACGCGTCTTCGGCCAAGATGAGCGCGCTGAAGCCTGAGATTGACAAGCTGAACGCCAAATATCCGCACACTGACAACCAGCAGGAGATGCTCAAGAAGCAGCAGGCGACGATGGCTCTATACAAGAGGGCGGGAGTCAGTCCGATGGGAGGGTGTCTCCCGATGCTGCTGACATTCCCTATACTCTGGGCGATGTTCCGCTTCTTCCCTGCGTCCATAGAGCTGCGTCAGCAGTCGTTCCTCTGGTGTCACGACCTCTCGGCCTACGACTCCATCATAGACTATGGCACGAGAATCCCGATTTTCGGGGACCATCTCTCTCTCTTCGCCCTGCTGATGGCGGTTACTATGTGGGTTTACTCCAAGCTCACTATGTCCTCCCAGCCGGGGGCCAACGACCCGAGCGCGGCCTCGATGCGGTTTATGACGCTGTGGATGATGCCGATAATGATGTTCTTCATCTGCAACAGCCTCTCGGCGGCCCTCAGCTACTACTATCTGCTCTCCCAGCTGATATCCATCCTCCAGACCTGGCTGATCCGCAAGTCCATCGACAAGGACGCCATTCTCGAGAAGGTGCGCGCCTCCGAGGGCAAGCCGCTCCCTAAGAGCAAGTGGCAGCAGCGGCTCGAACAGGCCCAGAAGCTTCAGGAGCAGCAGCTCAAGCAGCAGAAGCGCCGTTAAAGCGATGATAAAGGATAATATTGACATCATAAGGAAGGAACTGCCACCGGAGGTAAAGCTGGTGGCAGTTTCCAAATTTCACCCTCTCGAATCCATAATGGAGGCTCTCCGGGCCGGGCAGCATCGCTTCGGGGAGAACAGGCCTCAGGAGTTCGCCAAGAAATTCGAGGCTCTGCACGGCGCTGCGGGCATCCCGCGCTCCGAGATTGAATGGCATTTCATCGGTCATCTTCAGACCAACAAGCTCAAGCTTGTCCTGTCTTATGCGGATCTGGTCCAGTCGGTTGACAGTCAGCATCTGCTCGATGCCATAAACGCCTGGGGCGAGGAGAACGGAAGACGGGTCAATATTCTTCTGGAACTCCATATAGGCGCGGAGGAGACCAAGCAGGGCTTCGTCGAGGAGGAAATACTGGATCTGCTCTTCAGGGCCGGTTCCTACCCCAATGTGCGCTTCTGCGGGCTGATGGGGATGGCGACACATACTGACGTCGAGGAAGACATCCGCGCAGACTTCGGACGCATCAGTTCCTTTTTCGATTATCTGCGGAATCTTTTCCCGGAGTTGGCGGACTTCCGCGAACTCTCGATCGGGATGTCGGAGGACTGGCGCATCGCCCTCGAATACGGCGCGACTATGCTGCGCATCGGCACCGCGATTTTCGGCCCGAGGGAGTATTAGGCTTTCGGCCGCTGCGGTCCCCGAGCCTGTCGAGGGGGCTGAAGCATCGAAGGGTCTTTTCAAATCGAGGGAACGCGAGGCCTTGGCAGAGAGGCCTGCATAGCCTATGCCGTTGCTATAGGCAAAGGACCATATATAACGGGATATAAAGGTAATCTCCTTTCTTTTCCAAATCTCCCGTATGTACAATGTACGCCTGTCCAAGATCCGAAGAATATTTCCTGGCGCATTTGTCCAGTGATACCGTAGTGAAGCCGGTGGATGATTTTACCTCTATTGGAGATATGTTGTGTCTGCTGGTAATGGATTTCTTGGAAATAAGGAAGTCAATCTCCATCCTGTCATTCTTGTTCTCTCTGGACTGATTCGAATAGAAGAAGAGTTTGCAACCGTTTGCCGTGAGCATCTGAGCTACAATGTTCTCCATCAGCATTCCGGCATTGAACTCAAGTTTGTCTTTAAGAATCTTCTGGTACAACTGCTCCGAGACAATCCCTCTCTCGTCAAATGTATGGCTTATCATCAGGCCCGTATCGTTCATATAGCATTTAAGAGAATTGTCCTTCTTTTTAAGCCCCAGTCCGATTGAAGGTTCCGTAGTGTTGAACGCCAGATTCACCATTTTTGCATCCCTAAGCCAAAAGAAGGAACTGTCGTAATCCCGGAAGCGTGCATCCTTATTGAGGTCCGAGAGTTGGAACTTGTGCTCGTGCAATTGAAGTTGTCCGGGAATCGCCTCGTAGATAGCCTTGACTTTTGCGGTGTGGACTCCGGCATACTGGTCGATGCAATTGTAGTAGAGGTTGAGAATCTGACGCTTGACCCTGTCGGTATCTTCAAAAGATTTGGTGTCCAGATATTCATTAACCACCTGAGGCATACCTCCAACTATCAGATAGAGCCGGAAATAATCCATCAGCTTGCGGTGCATAGACTGTCCGAGCGGTTCTATGGCAGAAAACTTCATTCTGACGAAGTCCATAAGGGAATCCTCCCCCATAGCCCATAAGAATTCCTCGAAGTCCAAGGGATTCATCACAAGTTTCTCTTCTTCGGACGGCACAAGATAATCCTCATTCTTCTCACCCTTCGTGTGCGTCTTATTTGCTGCCCGCTGCATTCCCAGCAGCGATCCGGTCTCCAGATAATCAAAGCGTCCGTCTTCGACAAGATATTTTATTGATGCTCTGGCTGCAGGACAGAATTCAATCTCATCAAAAACTATCAGAGATTCACGCGGATATAACTTTGTTGAATAGAATGTACTCAGGTAAGTGAACAGCATATCCGGATTCCCCCGATAGTTTTTGAACAGATCTTTGATATCATCTCCGACCTTGAAGAAGTCTATCAGAATATAGCTTTTGTATTCCTTCCGAGCAAACTCTTCCACTATGAAACTCTTGCCAACGCGCCTCGCGCCCTCTATCATCATTGCGGACTTGCCTTGCCTCTTGTTTTTCCAAAGAACCAGCTGGTCATATATTTTTCTGCGCATCACGGAATCAAATGTTGTTATTCTCTCATTTTTACACGAAATCAAGGCGTATGAAGCTATAATTTCTACACGAAATCAAGGCAAAGATAGGTTATTCCTTTGAAAAAACAAATGATAAAGTACTTTTTGGGTGGCAGAAGTAAGGGGCTTTTTTGCTAGTTGCCCTTCAGCTCCGCAATCATTGCGGCGGCGACTCTGCGGGATGCCCCGCCGCCTCCGAGCGTCTCGCGGATGCGGTCGTAGTCGCGCAGCATCCCTTCCCTGTAGTCCGTGTCTTCAATGAGCCGTCTTACTTCAGCCGTAAGGTCGGTGGAGTTGAATCCGTCCTGGATCATCTCCCTGAACGCCATCTTGCCCAGGCACAGGTTGCCCAGCGAGATGTAGGAGATGTGGCTCATCACCTTGAGTATGTACTTGGCGGCGAAGGAGGTGAGCTTCGAGGTGTTCCAGCCCACCACCTGAGGCGTGCCGATGAGGGCCGCTTCAAGCGATGCCGTGCCGGAGTTGATGACGGCGGCGTCGGCGTATTTGAGGATGTCGTAGGTGCGCCCGAATATGAGTCTTACGTTGCTCCTGCCGCCGATGAACGGCAGATAGTCGCTCTCGCTGCGGGCCGGAGCGCCGGCGATGACGAAGCTGTAGCCTTTGTATTGCTTCAGAGCTGAGAGATTGTCCACAAGAGAGATCAGCACCGGCATCATCCTCGATATCTCGGCCTTGCGCGAGCCGGCGAGCAGGGCTATGTAGCGTCCCTCTACAGGGCGGCTGAACGCGTGCGAGTCGACCGCGTCCACCAGAGGGTTGCCCTCGTAGACGAAGGGGATGCCCTTCTCCTTGAAATACGGAATCTCGAACGGGAAGACTATGAAGAGCCTGTCCACCCAGGCCTTCAGCGAGCGGTTGCGTCCCTCGCGCGACGCCCAGGTCTTGGGCGCAATGTAGTAGAATACTTTGATGCGGCGCCCGTGGCAGAACTTCGCGATTTTCATATTGAAGCCGGGATAGTCGATGAGAATCACCGCGTCCGGCTTCCACCCGAGTATGTCCTCCTTGCAGCGGCGCAGGTTGCCCAGCAACTTGAATCCTTTGGAAAGGACTTCCGCCAATCCCATCACGGCCCCGTCGCGGTAGTCCTGGACGAGGGTGGCGGGGGAGTGCGACTCCTCTGCGGCCGCGGACATCATCTCCCCGCCCCAGAAGCGGAACTCCGCCTTGGGGTCTTCGGCGGCGAGGCCGCGCATCAGATTGCTTCCGTGCAGGTCGCCGGAGGCTTCGCCCGCTATCAGATAGTATCGCATAAGCTCTCAAGCTGCGTGAGATCGGTGTTGTCGATGTTGTGCGGGGTCACGGTGACATAGCCCTCCGTCAGTATACGGTGGTCTGCAGCATCGGTGTTGACCGGGTTGTCGATGAAGTCTCCGGCCATCACATAGACCTCTTCTCCCGGCTCAAGGCTGTCCAGATATGCCTGCGACTCCCTGTCCGGAGTCTTGCCCGATTCGGCGAGAAATTCTTTGTATGGCCTGTATTCCCGCTCCCAGTGGCCGTAGCCCATACGGCAGTATTTCACTCCCTTGATTCCGGAGGCGGGGATTGCGGGGAAGTTGATGTTGTAGAACAGGCCGTAATGCCAGGCGGGACCGCCGAGCAGTCTGTCCAGAATGCCGGGCAGCAGCTCTTCCACCGCCGAGAAGTCCGCGTCGGGGTCGAAGGTGTCGAGGCTCACGCCGATGGACGGAATCGCGTTGACCGCCCCCTCCATCGCCGCGCCGATGGTCCCGGAGTATACGGCTGCGGTGGCGGCGTTGTTGCCGTGGTTGATTCCGCTTATCACCAGATCCGCTCTCTGAGGCCAGAGGATGTTGTCCACGGCATATTTGACGCAGCTTGCCGGAGTGCCGTCGAGATACCACCAGCTCTCGGAATCGCTGCGGGAGAGTTGCTTCACCGCTATCGGCTTGTATCCCATCGTCACCGCCATCGACATCCCGCTCTGCGGCTTCTTCGGGGCGACGATGGTGAGGTCTCCATATCGTCGCATTATGCGCACCAGGGCACGCAGTCCGCGGGCCTCGAAACCGTCATCGTTGCTTATGATTATTCGCATATCGGAGCTTCAAATTTTATTTTCGCAAAGATAATTGATTTTCAAGAGAATTTTTGATAAATTTGCACCGCTTTTGAAAGGAAGCCTGCGGTTAGGAAGTTAGAGATAAAGATATAACAACTTTTATAATTTAAAGACAATGGTAAAACTTGGTATTAACGGATTTGGCCGTATCGGACGTATGGTGTTCCGTGCAGCGGTCGAGAACTTCTCCAATGACATCGAGGTTGTAGGCATCAATGATCTCCTCGATCCTGAGTATCTGGCTTATATGCTGAAGTATGATTCAGTTCACGGACATTTCCAGGGTGAGGTGTCAGTTGACAACGGAGCTCTCGTGGTCAACGGAAAGAAGATCCGCATCACGGCTGAGATGGACCCGGCAAACCTCAAGTGGAACGAGGTGGGTGCAGAGGTCGTAGTAGAGTCTACGGGCTTCTTCCTTACCGATGAGACCGCGCGCAAGCACATCACCGCAGGCGCGAAGAAGGTGATTATGTCCGCTCCGTCCAAGGATGCGACCCCTATGTTCGTCTATGGTGTCAACCACAAGACCTACGCAGGTCAGGACATCATCTCCAACGCTTCCTGCACCACCAACTGCCTTGCTCCTATCTCCAAGGTTCTCAACGACACCTTCGGAATCAAGAGAGGCCTTATGACGACCGTTCACGCCGCCACCGCTACCCAGAAGACCGTTGACGGCCCATCCAAGAAGGACTGGAGAGGCGGCCGCGGCATCCTTGAGAACATCATCCCTTCATCTACCGGCGCAGCAAAGGCCGTAGGCAAGGTGCTTCCTGTTCTCAACGGCAAGCTTACCGGTATGTCACTCCGCGTCCCTACCTCCGACGTCAGCTTCGTTGACCTCACCGCAGAGCTCGAGAAGCCTTGCACCTACGAGGAAATCTGCGCGGCTATGAAGAAGGCTTCCGAGGGCGAGCTCAAGGGTATCCTCGGATATACCGACGAGGCCGTGGTTTCCACCGACTTCCGCAACGACCCTCACACTTCCATCTTCGATGTGAAGGCCGGTATCCAGCTTGACCCTACCTTCGTTAAGGTCTGCGCCTGGTACGACAACGAGTGGGGTTACTCCAACAAGGTTCTCGAGATGGCCAAGGTCATCGCGAAGTAATTTCCGCCTTCGGGCGACAACGCTTTTACGGGAGGGTGGCCGGAAGGTCGCCCTCTCTTTTATTGTAAAAAAAGCAAGATTCACATTAAGAGGCACCTACAAGATCCCGATATGCGTCAGGGGTAAAATGTCCGGGGAAACCGTATTCTGCCGGACAAAGTCACTCAAGCTATCTGTTTGTCCGGGGAAACGGCCTTTCATCGGATAAATATCATTTTGTACATACAACGATGGAGATTGCGGAAGATTTTGGCTCACCTGAAATTTTCCGTGTTTAGATCATAAATGTAGTCCATAGTCAAGGCAAGTCCTTACCTTTGCAACTATGGATACGAACACCAA
>CAVLBF010000029.1:0-25184 GCA_963661285.1 Bacteroidaceae bacterium
GGCCAGTGACCCTGCTTTCTTTTTACCCACGACACGTCAACCCGGAGACGCTTACCTCAAATCAATGTATCTGGAAAAAATTCAGAAGATGTTGGATGCCGACTATAAAATAATGCGGCAGGTGGTCAACACATACCGCATAGGTGTTCGCACTTTGGTTTTTACGTTACTATTTGGAATTTTTCTTGTCTGCTTGATCTTTGCTATTTGGCCAAGTTAGTTTACCGCCTTTCCCTAAAGTGATAGTCGGTTCCGGATCTGGAATGACAGGCCGGCGGCTGCTTGGATCCCCAGAATTGTTGTTTGTTTCGCTCATAATGTATTGAATTATCGTAGTTATTCCATTGTGTGAAAGGTTATTGATGCCTTGACGATGGCGAGAGCTTGGATGCTGGAGAGGGGGATGTCTTTGGGCTGGAAGCGGTCGTTGTGGCTTACGAGGCGGATGCAGTCAGGGCGGTCTGACTTCTGGACATACTTGACCACAGTGAAGAAGTCGCCTCCGGCTGTGAACGAGAGTAGGTAGATCTGTCCCCAGAGTATGCTGTCGAGGGAAAGCGCCAGTCTCTTGAATATTATGATGTCGCCTGACTTTAGAAGAGGTGTCATAGACTCTCCCCTCACATAGATTGCACCGTCCACTGGTGGGAGATTGGGAATCCGAAGATAGTCATCAGGGCTAATGTGGTTGTCATTGAAAATAGCCATAAGGCCGGCCGTTGCGCTCAGATCGTACAGCGGTATATCTTGAGACTCTAATTTATAATCTGTCCTTAGGACAAATCGATGGTCTAAGGGCGTTGTAGGATGCGCAGAGAACTGAGCTTCGTCTTTAATTAATTCAAATTGACTTATATTAAAAGTGGTAATGAAATTATCAAGGAAATCATCAGATATTCCTCGTGTTCCATTTATGACATTATTGAGCGTTTGAGGAAGAATACCCATTTTGCGAGCTATCTCTGCACGCGATATGCCTTGATTTTTCAAGTTGCTCAATTCAGTAGTGAGCCATTCCCGTTTTAAAACAGATATTCTTTTCATAATTCAAAATAAATTATAAAAATATTTGCCAATAATTCAAAAAGACTTATATTTGCATCATGCTTTAGCGTAAAGCATCACAAATGTACTGAAAAAACGGTATGCAACAAAACAGCAACAGATATGAGATACATTGAATTACCAAAGAATCGCAAGTCTGAGCTCCGCCGTAAGTTCGGGGTCAGCGGGATGACGGTGTGGAGCGCGCTGGCGTTCAAGTGGAACAGCGACCTCGCGAAGGCGATCCGTAAGGAGGCCATCAGCCTCGGAGGCGTGGAGACCAACCTTATAAGGACTCGGGGCTTCGTGCCGAACTGCGAGATAGCGTACGAACGTAACGCCGCCGGCACCGTCATCAGGATCGTGCAGACGTGGAAGAACGGCGTGAGGCTGGCTATCGACACGGTCGGCAACACGGGAGCGATCACCGTCAACGGTGAGAGATTCTGTGACGAGTTCAAAAATATGACGATCACCGACTGGGGGGATGCGACTTTTGTTGCGCAGAGTCTCTCGGAAACATTAAAACCGTAGCTATGTGCGTCCGTGAGATCATACACGTGGCCATTGAGGTCGTGATGCTGCTGGTCGTGGCAGGACTGTTCTGGTGGTCATACAGGGAAGACAGAGAGGATGACGGAGGCCGATGAGCCTTTTGTTTTTAGTATCAAAGTTTTACTCACACACCTCCTCATCCCCGGCAGAGATGTCCGGGTGCGGTGGGTCCCCGAAGGTCGGAATTATGGAGCTTCCGGCAATGAAGATGAGGACGCATAAAACACACCTCATCCAAAGCCCAGGACGGCAGTGTGGTTCGACTCCACACCGGGGAGCAAGAATATGGACTCAATGGAATACTACAAGGGCATAACGGCGGTCACGGTTGACGACCTCACCAGAAGTGATGACGGTGAGGCGGTAGTCAGCCGTGGAAACTATGACAAATTAGTCAATCGTCACCGCATCAATGTCCTCCGTCCCGGCAAAGGACTTGGAGCCTGTGCCCTTATTGAGTATTCCAGCCTCCCTCGGCGGTTCCGTGACCGTTTCGAGGCGAAGTACGGGAACCCGGACGAGATCCTGCGAAAGAAAAGCGACACGGTGGCGATGACCATAGACATCAAGGCGCGTGAGTTCTTCGCCGCCTACCGGCTCCCGGACGGGGCGGCCCTGCAGGAGGACTTCCAGCGGGAGTACACAGTGAACGCGAGCGTGCTGAACACGCTGCTGGGGATGGTGAACACTCAGAAGGCTCTCAGAGGAGCTTGCGGCAACAGCACTCCGGTGAGCTGGGACGGGATCACCACGGCGGCGGAGGAACTGAGGGCAAAGTGGGGGCACACCCTTCCGAGGAGCGCGGCGAGGCTGAAGGCCAAGATGCGCGAATACTCGAAAGAGGGATATCCCTGCCTCGTGAGCGGCAAGCTCGGAAACTCGTCCGCCCTGAAGGTGACGGAGGACGCCGCAAGATACCTGATAGCCCTGCGCAGGAGCAGGACGCCTGTCTACTCAACAGCCCAGATCCTCGCGGAGTTCAACTCGGTTGCTCCGTCCAGAGGGTGGAAGCCGCTCCGGTCGGCGGGGACGCTGAACGCCTTCTTCGATAGGCCGGAGATCAGGTGGCAGTGGATGGACGCGGTGTACGGGTCGGTCGCCGCCAAGCAGGACCTGATCCGGAGGAACAGGACGGTTATGCCGACGATGAGGGACAGCCTCTGGTACGGCGACGGAACAAAGCTGAACCTTTTCTACAAGAGTTACGAGGGAGGGAAGCTCGTGGTGCGCACGGCCTATGTCTACGAGGTCTCGGACGCGTTCAACGACACGCTCCTCGGCTACGCCATAGGACGCACGGAGGACTTCAACCTCCAGTACAGGGCGTTCCGTATGGCCGTGGAGACGGCGGGGCACCTTCCCTATGAGATAGTGACGGACAACCAGGGCGGCCAGAGGAAGGCGGTGGCCCGCGAGTTCTTCGGGCGCATCTGCCGCGTGGCGCGCACGACCGCCCCGTACAATGCGCAGTCGAAGACGATAGAGAGCTGCTTCGGGCGCTTCCAGCGGCAGGTGCTCGCCAGGGACTGGCGGTTCACCGGCGGAAACATAAGCTCGAAGGAGGCGTGGAAGATAAACAGGGAGTTCGCGTCCGCCAACAGGGAGAGCCTCTACACGTATGACGAGCTTGTCGCGGCCTACGCCACCGCAAGGGACGAGTGGAACTCGATGCCTGACACCGTCCACGGGATGCCGAGGATCGAGGCGTACCGGTCGTCCGTGAACCCCGACACGCCTGAGTACCACGCCATCGACGAGGAGTCCCTCTTCTGGAGGGCCACTGAGTCCCCGGTAAGGTTCACCACGAGCGGCATCGAGATCACCGTGGGCGGGCGGAGGCACGCCTACGAGGTGCTGACGGCCACGGGGCTCCCGGATATGGAGTGGAGGCGGCGGAACACCGGGCGCTCATTCACCGTCAGGTACGACCCTCTGGATATGTCCGAGGTGCGCCTGTACGAGGAGACGAAGTCGGGGCTGCGGCTCAGCGCGACCGGAAGGCCATACCTGACGGTGCAGAGGAACATCCAGGAGCAGCGTGACGGCGACGCAGAACTTATCCGCTGGAACGACGCGGAGAACAAGAGGATGCTCGTGGAGGCCACGCTGCTCGGCAAGGAGATCGAGATTGAGCACGCCACCGCCCCCGAGCGGCACGGGCTCGCCACACCTGTGGTGAAGGGCGTGTCCCAGAGGGAGTACGAGAGGATCGCCGACAGGACGGCTGCCGTTCAGGATGACGGCGGAGGGTCCGAGACGCTCGACATCGGGCCTTTCACGAAGGGAATGAGCGACCGTGACTACGACCCGCTCGCGGCCTTGGGGAGAATGTGACAACAAACAAACACATAAGAATATGACAAAAAGACTTACAGATGAAGAGAAACAGGCCATCCGGGCGGACCTCGCGGCCTACGTGGAGACCTACGGCAGCCAGTCGAAGGCGGCCACGTCTCTTAAGAAGACAAGCGCCGGCACGGTGTCGTGCGTGCTCAACGGACGTTTCGAGAACATCTCTGACGAGATGCTCCTGAACATCGCCGCGCAGATAGGGCATACGGGCGGTGAGGGATGGCAGATCTGCCGCACCTCGGCCTGCCGGGACATCGAGACGTTCCTCCAGGACGCGCAGATGTACCACAACGTGTCGTGGATCGTGGCTCCGGCCGGGATCGGCAAGAGCACGGCGGCGCAGCGTTACGCCTCGCGGTGCGGCGGCGTGTTCGTGCTCGGCTGTTCCGAGGATATGCACAAGTCGGACTTCGTGGACGAGCTGGCCAGGAAGATCGGCGTGAGGTCGGACGGGCTTACCGTGAGAGGGACGCTGAACAGGATCGTGGAGTCGCTGGTGAAGACGCGGAACCCTCTGCTGGTGTTCGACGAGGCGGACAAGCTGACCGACTCCGTGCTCTATTACTTCATCAGCCTGTACAACCGGCTTGAGGGGAAGTGCGGCATCGTGTTCCTCTCGACCCAGTACATCGAACGGAGGATGTCGAGGGGGCTCAGGCTCGACAAGAAAGGGTACGAGGAGCTTTACTCAAGGATCGGACGGCGTTTCGTGACGCTGACGGGAATCTCCGCCGCGGAGGTGGACGTCATCTGCCGGAGCAACGGCCTTGAGGACGGGGCGGCGATCCGCAGGGTGCTTGAGGAGTCCTCCGAATCCCGCAAGGGCCGCCCGGAGTTCGACCTGCGGAGGGTCAAGAAGTCCGTCCACAAGGAGATTAGGATCGCCTCGGCCGCAAGGCTTGGCGGACAGGATCAGAGGCGGAGCTAAGGGTATATTCAAGACACGTTCAAACAACATTCAAAGGGCATTCAAAATGGCGCGCACACTATCGGCAAGGCAGCTCCTCTCAATGAGGTTCGAGACCATCCGCCTCGGGGGCGGTTGGGACGAGTGCGTCGGCGAGGTGGAGCCGAGGGGGGTATGGTTCGTCTGGGGCGGCGCCGGGAACGGCAAGACCTCGGCGGTGGTGTCCCTGTGCAGGGAGCTGGCGGCGTTCGGCAAGGTGCTGTACAACTCCAGGGAGGAGGGTGCGTCCCTCACGATGAGGAACACGCTGTCCCGCTTCTCGATGGCCGACCTCGGCTGCAGGTTCCAGCTGGCGGATATGTCGCTGGAGGAGCTTGACGGGAGGTTGTCGCAGCCGAAGTCACCGAGGTTCGTGGTGATCGACTCGTTCCAGTTTATGGGGATCGGCTACAGGGAGTTCCAGGCGTTCTGCGGGAAGCACCCGGGCAAGCTTCTGATCTTCGTGAGCAGGGCGGACGGGAAGCGTCCGGAGGGCAGGCCGGCCACGTCGGCGATGTACGACGCCTCGCTGAAGATCTGGGTTGAAGGCTACAAGGCGTTCAGCAAGGGGCGCTTCATCGGGGCGACCGGCGAGTGCGTGATCTGGCCGGAAGGGGCGAGGAGATACTGGACTGGGTACGGCCACGTCAGGGATTATGACAACAGCAATGAAAACACAGAGGAATTATGAGGAAGAAGATGAATTACGCGAGGTTCTATGCAATCGCCAAGGCTCAGGGGATAGACCTTGAGGCCTCGAAGGGGGACCTGGTGCTCCAGTACACGGACGGGCGCACAGACCGCCTGAGGGATATGACGGAGACCGAGTACAATGAGATGTGCGACAGGCTTCAGGGAATTGGCTGTGAACGGAGACCGTCAGGCCGGAACGAGCTCAGGAAGAGACGGTCGGCGGCGCTGAGACGGATCCAGCTGCTGGGCGTGGACACGACCGACTGGGGGGCTGTGAACGCCTTCTGCTCCTCGGCGAGGATAGCGGGGAAGCCGTTCGGAAGGCTTTCGGCGGACGAGCTGAAGGCCCTGGTGCCCAAGCTGGAGTCGATGCTGAGGAAGAAGGCGGCCCGCGGCACCGGTGTAAGGCCGTCCGGAAGGACGTTCCTGATGCCTGTGGCGATACACAGGGGCCAGATGTTGAGTTAGACCAGCCAAACGACATACGAATATATTCACAACAATCTAATATTCAAACATTATGAGCGAAAACGAAAACACGCGGCAGGTCAGTATGACCGACGCGGAGATGGCCGAGTTCAGGGCCTTCAGGGAGGCCAAGGCCAGGGCGGAGCGCGACGAGGCGGCCCGCAGGATGCGGAAGGAGTACACGGAGCTGGTGGACGGCGAGATCGCCGCCGCGGTGCCGGAGCTGCTCGCGGTCTCCGAGAACATCGCCACGGTCAAGAGGGCGGTGCTGGAGAACTTCAAGGCGATCATCGACATGAAGTCGGAGATCTACAGGGAGAGGGGCAAGGCGATGGCCAACTTCTCGCACACGTTCACGAGCAGCGACGGCAGGATGAGGATCACCCTCGGACAGTACCTGAACGACGACTACCTCGACACGGCGGAGGCCGGCATAGCGATGATCCGTGACTACATCTCGTCGCTCGCCACGGACGAGAAGTCCCAGGCTCTCGTGTCGATGGTGATGAGGCTCCTGGCGAAGGACGGCAAGGGCACGCTGAAGGCGCAGCGGATAGTGCAGCTGCGCAAGATAGCTGACGAGACGGGCGCGGAGGCGTTCATCGAGGGCGTGCGCATCATCGAGGAGGCCTACAAGCCGACCGCGTCCAGGACCTACCTGCGCGCCTGGGTCAGGAACGGGGCCACGAACGCGTGGGATCCGATCCCGCTTGGTATGACCGAATCATAGGAGGGGGAGCTATGGCGGACTATGACCAGGACGAGCTTGTGAGGTCCTCCTGCAGGAGGCAGCTGGCGGAGGCCGTGGGGGCGCTGGGCCTCACGCTGAAAGCCAACGAGGCGAGGCCTCCGAGGCAGAGGGTGGCCAGCCTCACGACCGTGGTGTCGGAGGATGACGGCGGGCTTTTCATCGCGCTGAACGGTTCGGCGCACCGTATGGGAGACCTGTTCAGGGAGCTGTTCAGGCGCAGGCCCGAGCTTCGGAGCGTGGCGCAGGGAGTCCTTGACGGGATGTACAAGGTTGACATTGGATTTTAAACGGATATGGGACGGGGAGAATCAAAGAAGAGACGCGGCCTCAGCTACCTCAAGCGGGCGGCCGACATCAACAGGATCTACGAGGCGCACGCCAACGACGGACTCTCGAACAGGGAGATCTGGCTGCGCTTCGTCTATCCCAGGTACGCCGTCAGCGAGAGGACGTTCTACAACCTCCTCTCCGCGTCGGCGGACGCCGGCAAGGCGCTTCCCGAGGGCACCCCGTCCCTTTTCAGATTCGATGACGAGTGATGGACACCAAGGAGATCAGACGCAGGATCCTCCGGGACATCCGGGTGGACGCGGCGCAGGAGTTCGACAGGAACTTCGAGAGGCAGTCCTTCTTCGGTGAGGCGTGGAGGCGCAGGAGGAGCCCGCTCAGGGGCGACGGCCACCTGCTGGTGGACTCCGGAGCATTGAGACGGAGCGTCCTCAGCCGCTCGGACGACACGGGCGTGACGTTCTACTCCAGCCTGCCGTACGCCGCGATACACAACAACGGAGGCGAGATTGTCGTCACGAGGAGGATGAAAGGTTTCTTCTGGGCGATGTACCGCAAGGCTGTCGGAGGGTTCAGGAGACGGAAGGACGGCTCCCTGAGCCGGAGCAGGAGGCAGGAGAGGCTGAGCGCCGAGGCGGAGTTCTGGAAGGCTATGGCGCTGAAGAGGGTGGGCGACAAGGTCGTCATCCCGAAGAGGAGGTTCCTCGGGGCCTCCCCGGAGCTGGAGGGGAACATCCGGAGGATAGTGGAGCGGGACATCGATGAATATCTTGACACGGCGCTGCCGGAGACACTTAAAAAGTAATGGAAGGAATGAACACAAGATCTGAATTGTACAGGGACATCGCCGCGAGGCTGGCGGATGTCGAAGAGATAAGGCACATCGACCTCTGGAACAGGAACGTGGAGTTCCTGGAGCAGGAGCGGCCGTGGCCGACGCCGGCGGTCTTCGTCGAGTTCGGCGAGATTGACTGGAAGGCCGCCAAGACCTCCGGTGGAGTATGCCTCAGGGGAACGGGCACGCTCCTGATCCACATCGTCACGGAATGGGACGACACTGACGGGACGGACTACGGGTGTGGATGTGGATGCGGATGCCACGGGATCGACCGCCTCGGTCTAAGCGACATAGTGCAGGAGAGGGTCGAGGGGATGTCCGGGGAGGGCTACGACGGTGTCAGCCTGTCCAGGACGCTGACGAACCACGACCACGAGGACATCGTGGAGAACATAGACACCTACGGCGTGCGGTACCTCAAGCGCGTGCCGCACAGCCGCGAATGAGGCCGCGGTGACGCGCCCCCAGCCCCGCGGGGCCGCCGTGAGGCGGTGACCGCGCCGGAAGACGCCTTCATATTTGCATCGAAACCAAAACAGTTCGTAGCTAAACGAGGTTACTCAGTGGTCATTTCTCAACGCGGCGCGCCGGCGTTCCGGCTGATCCCGGACGCGGGGCCAAGGCCTGAAAGGCTTTTTTCATCAGTTTTAGTGTTATTGATTATGTGGTTGTCCCCGTCCGCCCGTGAGGGCCGGCGGGGACGTTTGTATCTTCGGGAGGTCAACTGTCCCGTATTTGATTATGACTCACTATAATTAAATCGCCTGTTTGTTCCAAGTTTAGCATAAAAGTTGTACATTTGCAGGAGACGATGCGAATGTATGTTTAACAAAATGTGTAGTAGAAAACAGAATTGACCCGTCGAATACTATGGATGCAATCATAGCATATATCCTGGAGAACGCCCCTTGGCTGGTGGTGGTCGGCCTTTCTGTCGTTGGCGCTTGGAAACTGTCAAAGTACCACTCCAAGCTGGAGGCCACCAACGAGAAGGTTGAACGTCTGCCTTGCGCCGAACACGACGCCAGGCATATGGCCATAATGGACAAACTTAACACGATAATAACATACCTCCAGACAAAATACCCCTCGTCCGTCAACATCTTCTCGGCCAAGGCCAGCCCGAGGAAACTCAATGACCTCGGCAGGAGCCTTTACGAGAAAAGCGGAGGTGATGAGTTTCTGTCAAAAAACCTTGATTATTTCATCGGACTTATAGACAAGAAAAAACCGCGTACAGCCCTTGATGTCGAGACATCCGCAAACGAGGTCCTGATGGAAAGTTTAGACCAAGACATATTCAACGACCTTAAGAGATGGGTGTACAACTCCCCTTCTTGGAGAATATCCATCAACGGGGAGGATTGTGACTATTCGATCACGATGAACGATATCTGCTTCGTGATCAGCATAAAGCTTAGGGACGCTTACCTGAAAATACATCCGGAGTTGGAAGATGATACTGAACGATAAGTCCCGAGATAATGTGAAGAAAACGAACCCGTCAAGATAATCAGAAAAACGCCGCAGATTGAAGCGGCGTTTTTTTTGTCTAATCTATTTGCGATTCACAAATAATTGGTATATTTGCGGTAACGATTCCGTAGCTAATGACTACCGATTCGTTACCAGAAGGAGGGGTGAGCAATCATCCCTCTGACTTTTTATCATACAAGGATCTAATTCTACCGTTTTTGTCTCTTAACCAGACCTCTTGAATATCCTGACCTTCTGCGATACGATTTCGTATAATACGCTTCATATAAGCCTCGGTGAGTTCTGGCTCATCTATAATCAACCTGTTTGATTGTACCAATCCGTGCGTCAGCATATTCCTGAAGGCGTTCTTCGGGTTTGCGGAGGTGAAGCCCTCGTGCTCGTACCAGAGCCCGTCTATGTTGAGATCCGGGCACTTTCCCTCGTATTTGGTCCCCACGAGGGAGCCGTAGACGCACTCGTATTGGAACCTCGACGGACGCGTCATCTTCGGTGTCAGCGTGACGTTCCTGCCCATCCTCGCGAACTCCTCGGCGGTCTGCCGGAGCTTCCCGAAGTCTCCGTCCTCCCTGTTCACCATATCGCTGACCCGCACCGTGCCGTCGCCGACCCTGTAGGTCTCGCCCCTGTTCTCGTAGCAGGACTGCAGGAAGCGGCAGGCCTGGCAGAGCTCGTTGGCGGGGATGTCCCTCGCCAGCTTGAGCTCGGACCTCGGGCATCCGGCGCAGGCGGAGACGGAGTAGGGGTTGTAGGCGGGGAAGACGCGCCCCTCCTTTCCGGGGTTGAAGCGGAACATCCCCCTCCGGTCGCCCCTCAGGGAGCTCTCCGCCCTCCTGTAGGCCTCGCCCCTGTCGGTCGGCTCGTTGCTCTCCCTCAGCACCTGCACGACCGTGCAGCGGCAGTTCCAGCCGTTCGGAGGGTAGTTCTCGTCCCAGAACGGGTCGTCCACCGGCAGGGTTATGCCGTCCATCCCGGCGTGCTCGGGGCGGACATTGCCGTCGCGGGCGGTGCGGTACTGGAGGTAATAGCGGTCGCCGTCCTCCTCGAAGCCCTCCCATCTGGCGGCCATCTCCGCGGACGCCCCGGCGAAGTTGTACTCGGCCCTGAGCCAGTCGCGGTTGTAGGTCTCGTCTATCGTTTGAACGTCCCTCAGGAACCGTTCGAACGGCTTCCGCTCCCCGTTCCCGTCCAGCAGGGACGGGAAGGCCTCGTGCAGCTCGTGGAAGGCCTTCAGCCCGGAGAACATCCAGTCTGAGGCCCTGAGCCTCGACCGCATCGAGTCCGACATCCCCACCCGGTCGAAGGACGAGTCGAGGATCTCCGCGTGGGTGTCTATGAACCCGGTGACCTCCGGCCTGTCAAGGATCTCTATCCGCAGGGATGCCCCATCCTCGGAGTGGAGCGCGGACATCATCTCCCGGAACCGCCTCCTCAGCCTCTCGCGCTGGGTTTCGCTGACTCCGCCGCCGTCCTTGGAGAGCTCCAGGGACGGATGGCCGATAATCTCATTGTATCGTCCGCGCAGCCCCTCGTAGTCTGAGGGGCTCAGCCGAAAAAAGGGCGTTCCTCCCTCCCGTCGATGGCGGCCCCGCGGCCGGACAGGGTCACGCCGGACTGTTGGAACGGGGCGTTGTTCCTCCTCTCCCCGACGGGTAGGCCGTACTTGTCGGCGAAGTATGAGCCGTCCACCTCGTAGTTGTTCAGGACCATCTCCTCGAAGGCCCTCTGCTGCTCCGGCGAGTAGTCCACCGGGTCGTCCCAGTCGAAGCGGTGCCCCCTCAGCGGAAAGCCGAGGTTCACGAGCTTCGGGAGCAGCTGGTCGTTGACGGTGTCCCTGACGAGGTCGGCGATCTCGTAGATGAGGTTCTGCAGCACCTTGTAGTGCACCTGCGACTGGCTCAGGGAGGCCCCGTCCTCGATTGTCATCGTGACGAGGAGAACGAGCTTGGACAGCTCCGAGTTCGCCCTGTCGATGCGCCTGTCGTAGACGTTGTAGGCGTCGCCCCTTGAGCTCTCCTTGAGCTCGATCTCGGCCTCGGCCGGGAGCACGGCCCACGCCTTGGAGCCCATCGTGTCCATCATCCTGCCGAGCGCCTCCTTGTCCCTCTCGTCCCTGCTGGCCGTCTTGGCGATCCTTATCGGAAGGCCGAACATCTCGGCGAAGGAGTCCCAGAAGGCCAGGGCGTACTTCTTCGGTATGGTCTGTATGGCGGCGGAGAGGTAGAGACCGAGGTCGTCCGGGTCGCCGACCTCCACGAGCCAGTCCGACCACGGCCTCTCCCTGTACGGGATGCCCTGGGTCCAGTCGCCTCCGGGGTACGCCGTGACCCTCCCGAACTCGGGCACGACGTGCTTGCGCGGGATGAGCGACACGCCGGAGAGGGACATCCTCCCGTCCTCCCTCATGACCACGTCCCCGAGCTCGATGAGGGAGTGTCCCCAGTACCTCTGCTGGAGGACGTACCTCACGAACTTCTTGAACCACGCCGTCTCCAGGTAGCCGAGCGCGTCCGCGTCCGGCTCGCCGTCCGGCCCGGTGAGCCGGAAGGACTTGGACAGTATGAATCCCTGGAGCTGCCCGATGCAGCCCCTGAGGTGCGGGTCGAGGTCCACGTCCCTGTAGATGTCGTAGAGCGCCTGCCTGTTCGGGGACTCGCTGCTGATGGCGAGCTGGTGCGCCTGCCTCCAGTTCGCGAGGTCCCTCTTGGTGAGCGCGTCGGTCTGCCGCCGGAGGTCGATCACGATCTTCCTGACCTTCCTCCTGTCCTCCCTTTTCGAGAGGTCGATGGTGGTGCCGTCCCTGAGCGTCACCCTTCCGCCGTCGCCGTTTTCCGGTCCAGCCGTCCTGTCCGTCCCGGCGGACGCGGCGCGGCCCGGGACGAGCCTTCTCATTAAGTCGAATATCTTCATCTTTCCTGTCTGTGTCCTGTCAATAACTGTTGTCCACGCAAGGTCTGGAGCCGTACAGCAGCGTCCCGGACGCGCCTCCGCCCTCCGCCCCGGAGAGCGGCAGGTCTGGGACGATGACCCCGGACTGGACCTTCTCCAGCCACCTCACGGCCCTCTCGTACCTCTCCTTCCTGACCTCCGCTCCCATCCTTCCGGGCAGGGAGGCGGACATATGGTAGAGGGCGATGTCGCAGGCGTACATCACCATCTGGCGGTTGCGTCCTCCGCCCTCGGCCGCGAATATCCTCGCGCAGTCGTACCTCGGGCGCAGGTACCCGGAGATCTCCTCCACAGCCTCCGCCTCGGCTATCTCCCTGTTGCGGAAGTCCACCTGGCTGACGGCCTGCATCGCCGTCTCGCCTATGACCACCCTGTAGTCCTCGTCGCTCACGAACATAACCTCGTCATCTGGTTATATGGAGGCAGTTCCTCTCTATGTCCCTGACGGTCACGCCCCCCCTGAACCGTCCGGCCTTCACAAGGTCCTTCACGGCCTGTTTGGGCGCGACCTTGATCCCCCCGTTCATCCTGAACACCATAAACTTCAGCCCCGTGGCCGCAGCGAGGCAGTCCGCCTCCCTCACGGCTTTCCCCAGCCGCACCTTCCAGACCGCCCTTCCGGCCTTCCAGAGGATGACCCTCATCCCCTGTCCCAATCTCTCGAATATATTCATGTCACCATATGTTTTTCGCCGACGGGCGGTCGCCCATCAGCGGCGTGAAACCTGTCCCCCTCGCCGTCCTCTGGAGGAGCCATATGGCCCCCTCGTCGGCGTCGGGCGCGTCGTCGTGGACGCGGCTGCCCCTCTCCAGAGCGAGCGTCTGCTCTATCCCGACCTGCATATCGGGGTCGTCCCTCCTTGCCTCGTTGTACCAGACGAGGCCCCTCTCCCAGAGCGGACTCACGGCCTCGATGCGCTGGAGCTTGTCCGGCTTCTTCCTCCTGTCCGGCAGGATCGGGAGCTGGTAGCCCCTGAGGCCGCCCTCGGCGGCGAACTCGTCAAGGATCACGTCCTGCATGAAGTTCGCCTCCATATAGAACCGCACGGACGCGGCGTCGCGCGTCCTCTCGTACAGGTCGTAGAGCCAGCGGACCATCTCCCCGACCGTGGCCTGCCTGACGAAGCAGTCGATGAGGTGCAGCTCGGTCCCGGCCTTCCCCCAGAGGCGGCAGGCCTTGTAGTCGTTGGCCGTGGTGGACCTGAACGAGGGGTCGGTGTAGCAGACCAGGGAGTCGTACCTGTCCAGCCCCGGCAGCCTCTTCCACCGGATCCACTCGTTCCTGAATATGGAGCCGTCAACTATCGGGTTGTGCATCATCTCCTTCTCCCACGCCCTGTAGCCCACGAAGTCCCTGTACTCCTCGGCCTCCCTCCTCGTCCACTTCTCCCTCCAGACGGGATCGCCGTCGCGGTCCACGGCCTGGACCTTGGAGAGGGCCACGCCCCTCGTCCTGGAGATGTTGTACAGGACGGAGTTCTTGCTGATGAGGTTCCCGACCATTATGAAGCGCCCGCGTCCCACGTCGAGCGACCCGAAGAGGGCCTCCTTGACCCAGTCGGTCATCTCGCGGACCCTGCGCTCGTTGCGGCAGAGCTCGTCGTCGTCGAGGTCGTCGATGACGATGTAGTCCGGCCTCGCCTCCCTGTCCCTGAGGCCTCTCGGCGACTGCCCGCGCCCGCAGGCGAGGAACTTCACCCCGGAGTTCGTCCGGAACTCCCCGTCCAGCCAGGAGCCGTCGTTCCTCTGCTCCCCGAAGTCGGCCGTGAGGCGCCGGTTGGCCTCCAGCTCCGCCTGGATGTCGCCCAGCAGACGGTCGGCGCTGTCCTCCGACTTGCCGACCACGACCATAAAGTTGATGAGCCGCCTCGGCTGGAACATCAGCCAGAGCGGCAGGAATATGTCGAGGTGCGTGGACTTGGCGTGCCCCCTCGGCCACATGAAGACTGCCTTGAGGTTCGGGGTGCCCCGCACCGTCCTCGCCGCCTCGTTGTGGAACGGGGCGTTGTGTATCGTCCGTACGACCTCCCCGGTGGTCTTGTCCCTCAGCTGGAGGTAGTGCGGGAAATAGTACTCGCAGAAGGCGGCGTAGTTGGCCAGCAGCCTCGCCTTGCGCCTCTCCCTCTCCGCCGGGGTCTCCGGCCGCAGGGCGGACGTGTCCGTGACGGACTGCACCTGCTGGCACCGCTCCCTCCAGAGCCCGTACGCCTGCCTCTTCTCCTGAGCCGTGACCATAGCCTTCCTACTTTACGCCCATCTGCTCGGTGATGTAGAGGTCCTGGTACTTGTTGATGACCCTCATCAGCTCGGCGGTGACCTCCGGATCCGTCTGCGAGCGGTACTCCAGCCACTTGCTGAACGCCATGAAGACCTCGATCGCGTCCACGACGTTGGCCTTTTTGTCCAGCTTCTCGATGACCGAGGACAGCTTGGCGAGCCTGTCGCCCAGCCCGGCTATCAGGGACGGGTCGTTGGACTCGTTGACCTGCGTGATCAGGCTGTCGATGGTAAGGAGGAGCTTGTTGACGAGCTCGGGGCGCGTGATGTTCTGCGCCGCCCGCGCCCCCTTCCACCCGCCCTCCTGGCACCACCTTGAGACGGTGGGGCGGGACACGCCTGTGCGGTCGGAAATCTCCTCCATCCCCATTCCGGACATATAGAGCCTCCGGGCTATGGCCTTCCTGTTTTCGGATTCCTTCTTAGTCATATTCAAAAGTTTCGATAACGGGGCAAAGGTGGGCATTGGAATCCGCTTCCGCAAGAAAGAGCGCAGCCGTTGCGCAACATCGTGCAGCGGTTTCACAATGTTGCGCAGCGGTTGCACAACTATTTGCCCGGCAACATTTTATCCCCTATCATTGCGGAAAAATCATCGGACTATGGGAAAGAGAGTCAGGATAACGAACAGCTCGCTCAACGACCTCGGGACGAGGGTGCTGACATCCGGCGTTGACGTCGGCCAGTACCGGCGCAATCCGGTGCTGCTCTATATGCACCAGAGGGGCGAGGTCATCGGCCTCGTGAAGGACATCCGCGTCGAGGGCGACGAGATCACCGGCGAGCTGGAGTTCGACGGGGCGAGCGAGATGTCCGTGAGGGCGAAGAGGCAGTTCGAGTTCGGCAGCCTCCGGATGGTGTCCGCCGGCCTCGACATCATCGAGACCAGCGAGGACCCGGCGCTGCTCGTGCCGGGCCAGACAAGGCCGACCGTGACAAGAAGCAGGCTCTTCGAGGTGTCCGTGGTGGACATAGGGAGCAACGACGACGCGATCGTCCTGCGCAAGGACGGCGTGGCGCTCACGCTGGCGAAGGACGGGGGCCGCGCGCTCCCGCTGTTAGGCGACCAACAAACATCATTAAATAAGAAAGAGATGAATCAGAACGAGATCACGGCCCTTCTGGGCCTTGAGGCCTCCGCCGACGACAACGCGGTGAGGGCACGCGTGACCGAGCTTCTGGCCTCCAGTCAGGAGGCCGAGACACTGCGCTCGGAGAGGGAGACGCTGCGGCTGGCGGCCATCACGCAGGCCGTGGAGAACGGCATCGCCGAGAGACGCATACCGGCGGACAGGAAGGAGCACTTCATCGGCCTCGGAAAGTCCGTCGGCCTTGACGCGCTGAAGACCACCATACAGGCCATGTCCCCGGCGGCGAAGGTCAGCCATATGATCAGGGGCGGCGAGGGCACGGCGGAGTTCGGGAAGCTCAGCGAGGTTCCGGCCGACCGCATCGAGGCGATGCGCAGGGACGACAGGCAGAACTACATCCGTCTGTACAAGGCCGAGTACGGCTTCGAGCCGAGTTTCGACGAGGATTAAACCAATCAAAAACAGAATCATTATGGGAAAGTTTATGAGAATCATCATCGCGCTCGCGTTCAACGCCGTCGTGGGCGCGGTGTGCGCCACCGCCGCGGGGCTGAGCCCCGTGGCCGGGGCTTTGACGGCCAACGCCGTGTCAGGCGTCGCGGGGCTCTTCGCGGCCGACCCCGGTTCGGGGGTCCTGCGCGCCGGAGTGCTCAGGGAGATCTGGACGGGCGAGATGATCAAGGCGCTCCGCGCCGGTCTGGACGGCTCGTGGCTTGACGGCATCCCGGACGCGACGAGCGCCGTGGGCAACGACGTGATCCACCTTGTGGACGTCGGCGTGGACCCGGACGTGCTGGTCAACAACACCACCTATCCGATCGCGGTCCAGAAGCTGGACGACGGCGACATCTCCGTCAGCCTGGACAAGTTCCAGACCAAGGCGACCCCGATCACCGACGATGAGCTCTACGCGTGCAGCTACGACAAGATGTCCAGGGTGACCGAGTCGCACAGGAACTCCATCGACACGGCCAAGTTCAAGAAGGCAGCGCACTCGTTCTGCGCGGCCGAGGACACGAGGAAGACCCCTGTGGTCAAGACCACGGGAGAGCGCGACCCGGAGACTGGACGACTGGCGCTGACCAGAAAAGACCTCGTCAGGGCCAAGGCGGCGCTCGACAGACTGGGCGTGCCGGCGGAGAACCGCCGTCTGGTGCTGTGCTCCGACCACGTCAACGACATACTCGGATGGAGCGAGGAGTTCACCCGCCAGTACAGCCTCGACAACGTTAACGGCAAGGTCGGCAGGATCTACGGCTTCGACATCTATGAGGCGGCCTACAACCCTCTGTACACCACGGCCGGGAAGAAGAAGGCTCTTGACGCCGAGGCCTCGGACGGCGAGTTCCAGGCGTCGTTCGGGTTCTACACCCCGCGTGTGTTCAAGGCCACGGGAAGCGTGCAGATGTACTACAGCGAGTCGCGCAACGACCCGCAGAACCAGAGGAGCCTGATCAACTACCGCCACTACTTCCTCGCGATGCCGAAGAAGTCCGACGCGGGCGTGACGATCATATCCGGCTATCAGGCGGAGGCCTAGGCCGACGCCGACACCGAGAGCAAAGGCTAACATAACGAGCTGAAAAGATATGGCCAGACTCAGATACCTTGTCATCCACTGCACCGCCACCCCCGAGGGGCGTGAGGTGACCGCCGCGGAGATACGCCGATGGCACACCTCGCCCCCTCCGGCGGGACGGGGCTGGAGGCAGGTCGGATACACCGACATTATCCATCTGGACGGCGGGGTCGAGCGTCTGGTAGACAACAACGAGGACGGGAACGTCGACCCGTGGGAGGTCACCAACGGGGCGAGGGGCTACAACGGCGTCAGCCGGCACGTGGTGTACGTGGGCGGACTCGCCGCCGACGGCAGGACCCCGAGGGACACCAGGACCCCGGCGCAGCTGAGGACTCTGAGGGGATACGTGGAGGACTTCCACAGGCGGCATCCGTCCGTAATTATCGTGGGGCACAACCAGCTGGCGGCCAAGGCCTGTCCGTCGTTCGATGTCCCGCAATGGCTGAGGTCGATAGGAATAACACAGGAAGGCGATGGAACCCACTGACATAATGAATATGGTCACGGACGCGCTGCTCCCGGTGGTGACCGGGGTGGCGGGATTCCTCGGCGGGCGCAGGAAGCGCAGGAACGACTTCCTCGCCGACCTGCAGAGGTCCATCGACGCGCTGTCGGCCAAGAACACCGAGCAGATGAACACCATCATCTCGCTCAACGACACGGTCGTGGGGCTCCGCAGGGAAAATGCGGAGACGAAGTCAGAGGTGGCCGCCCTGAGGCGGGAGAACTCCGACCTCAAGGCCGAGGTGGAGGCGATGCGGCTGGAGAACGCCAAGCTCTCCGGCGAGATCGCCCAGCTCCGGGAGCAACTGGACGGTGTCAAGACCATAACGAGGGTGAGGAGGGGCGATGCGTAGGGTCTGCGTCATACTTCCGGCCATGACCCTTGCCGTGTCGGGTTGCGGGACCTCCCGCGGACTCGGCGGGACCGTGGCGAGACAGTCGGAGGAGATCGCCGTCCTTGACGGAAAGGTCTCCGAGCTGCGGAGCCTCGTCGGCAGGGCCGAGCGGGCGTATTCGGAGAGAGGGGACGAGATCCTCGTCGTCCGCGAGGTGTTCGACACTTCGAGGCCGGCGGACAGCCTCACCGGCACGCCGTCGCTCGCTTCGAGGGTGACCGTCCGTGGACGCTCGGCGGAGGTCAGGTCGCTGGAGGCGGGGGCTGTCGCCGGGACGGTGATTTCGGACGGGACGGTGTCCGCCGGATCGGCCGCCTCCAAACACGAGGAGTCAGCCGTGACACCTGTCAGACAGGCCGCCGACAAACGGGGGCCGCGGAGGGTATGGGCGAAAGTCCGCGGGGCCCTCGCCTGGACAGGCCTTGCGACAGTGGCCGTTCTGGTGGCGGCGGTCATCATAAAGGCGCTCGAACGCCGTCCAAAAGGCGTTTGGACGCTCATCAAAGGAATATTCAGGAAACGTAAAACAACAGAATGATATGTACATCAACGGAAATGACCTACTGGTCAGCATAGACGGCAAGGCCGTGGGGCACTGCACCACGCACACCGCCACGTTCAACACGGAGACCAAGGACACGGCGGTGAAGCCGGTGGCCACGAAGTCGAAGGAGGAGGCCGGCAAGTTCAAGTCGAAGACCGTGTCCGGCCTGTCCATCCAGGTGAAGGCCGACGGGCTGGCGTTCCACGCCGAGACCGAGGGCGGCTTCAAGGAGCTTCTGGCGAAATGGAAGGTGGGCGGCTCGGTGAAGCTCGACCTCTTCGAGAGGGAGAACGACAGCGCACCGTACATCTCGGGGAACTTCATCATCTCCACGCTGGAAATCACCGCCCCGGCCGGCGAGGACTCCACCTACAGCGCCACGTTCGACAATGACGGCGCGCCGGACACGTTCGACACCACGAAGTTTGACATTGACGCGGTGTAATTATGATGAGGACGATCAACGTGGGCGGCAGGGAGCTGCCGTGCAGGGTGACGATGGGGGCCATGCTCCGCTTCAAGAGGGAGACCGGACGCGACGTCAGCGGAATGTCGTCGGACGACGTCTCCGACCTCGTCACCTTTATGTGGTGCTGCGTCGCAAGCGCGTGCAACGCGGACGGCGTGGAGCTCGGCCTTACGCTTGAGGAGTTCGCCGACAGGCTGGACCCGTCGGGAATCAGCGAGTTCTATGAGGACAGCCGTGCGGAGGCCTCAAAAAAAAAGTAGACGGCGGCGGTGAGCCCGCCGACATCGAGACACTTCTGGGGATGGCGTTGGGGTGCGTGGGGATGAGTCTGTCCGACTTTGAACGGTGCACCCCTTCCGAGTTCTCCGCCGTAGCCGGCAGGTGGCGCGACCATCAGGACGGCCTGGCGAGGAGGGAGTGGGAGCGGACGAGGTTCCTCGCCGCGGTCACGCTCCAGCCGTACAGCCGGAAGCCGGTGAGGCCGGAGGACGTGGCGAGGTTCCCGTGGGATGAGAGTAATAGCGCCAAAGGCGGGACACCGCAGGGGCCGCCGAGCACGAGGGAGAGAATGGAGGAGATAGCGGCGAGGGTCAGGCGCGCCGGGACCGGGACGGACGCTGGTCTTCCTCGTCAGCCGAGACGGTCCTGAACACATAGACTGCCCAGAACACCAGAAATATGGCTCCGAAGGTGTCAAGGAGACACAATCCCGGGAACGCTACAAGATATTCGGCGTAAGCCTTGAGAAAATCGCCCATAACAACCGCAAATATAGCGAATTATGTCGGAAACCGTATCGGTAAGGATAAAAATAGACGACGCCGGCTCGTTCAAGCAGGTGCAGGTGGACGCGGACGACCTCCGCGAGGCCGTGCGCGCCGCGAAGGAGGAGACCGACCGCCTCAAGTCCAGCGTCATCAACTGGGCGCAGGCGGCACAGGCGGCGGATATGTTCCAGCAGACGCTCGGGTCGCTCCAGTCCGCTCTCGGGGATCTGGCCTCCGGCTTCGTCGAGGACCAGACGAACCTCGCCAAGCTGGGGCAGGCGATGCGCAACACGATGGGGGCGACAGAGGAGCAGATCGACTCCATCGACGCGCTTTGCGAGGCGCAGGAGCGCTCAGGCGTCACCAGCAAGGGGGCGCAGCTGGCCGGGGCGCAGGAACTGGCCACCTACCTTGAGCTCTCCTCCTCGCTGGAGACGCTCATCCCCGTCCTTAACGATATGGCGGCGCAGCAGCTCGGCGTGGGCGCCAGCGGCGAGAGCGTGGCGCAGATAGCCTCGATGCTCGGCAAGGTGATGAACGGGCAGACGGAGGCCCTGAGCCGCTACGGCTACAAGTTCGACGAGGCTCAGAAGCACATCCTCCAGTTCGGCGACGAGACCGAGCGGGCGGCGGTGCTGGCCGATGTCGTCAGCGAGTCCGTCGGCGGGATGTCGCAGGCGTTGCGGGATACCGCCGAGGGGGTGCTGTTCGCTGCGCAGACGCGGATCGACGGGCTGAAGGACGCAATCGGAGGTATCGTCTCCAAGGCAATGCCGGCCATAAACGTCATCGCATCGATAGCCGTGGCCGGGACGGGCATAACGAAGCTGATATCCTCGTTCAAGTCACTCAGCGCGGCGATGGGCCTTGCCAAGATCGAGTCGCTGGCCTGCGCCGTGAATATGAAGGTGCAGGCCGTGGCCGCCCGCCTCCTCGGCGCGTCATCGGCATCGGCGGTCGCCAGCGTGACGGCCCTCAGGGTCGCCACCGCCGCCCTGTACGCCACGATGACACTCGGGCTGTCGCTGGCCATACAGGGCGTGATAACCCTGTTCACGAGGCTGACGTCCGCATCCTCCGGAGCAGCCTCGGGGCTGAAAGAGGCCGACGGGGCCACGTCCGCCTACAGGGACGCGGCGGCCTCCGCAAGGGCGGAGATCGCCAAGGAGATAGTCGAGATAGAGGGGCTCATCAAGGCTAAGGCCGAGGAGAGCGCCAAGGTCTCCGAACTCAACGACAAGTACGGCAGGTCGTTCGGCACCTACGGCACGCTGTCCGAATGGTACGAGACCCTGACCGGGAAGAGCGAGGCCTACTGCCGCCAGCTCGGCTACCAGGCAAGGGCCGAGAAGCTCATCGAGGAGCAGTCCAAGGCCCTGGTTGATCTTGATGACGTGAGGAAGAAACGGAAGAAGATGGAGGACGAGGGGAAGACAACTTCCTTTGTCGCCAAGACGATATCGGTGTCCGCCGGAGGGATATCCTATGTGGAAGAACAAAGCAAGGAATACACAGACCTCATCGCCAAGGAGAAGGAGCTTGAGGCCAAGGTGAAGGAGACCGAGGCCGCCATCAAGGAGGCCACGTCGGAGGCCGCCAAGGCCGCCGGTGATATGGCCGCGGGGGCGACCGACTCCGCCAAGGCGACCGACTGGCAGACTATGTCCCTGGCGAACCTTAACAAGGAGATCCAGAAGCAGAGACAGCTCGTGGCCGACAAGGCCGGGACCGACGCCGCGGCGGCCAAGGCGGCCTCCGAGGTACTGAAGAGGATGGAGGAGCGCGCCGCGGGCCTCGGAAAGGCCTACGGGCTGGCCACATCCTCGTCTGGGGCGTCATCTAAGAGCGTCACTCAGGACATAGCCGCCTACAGGGAGTCGGTCAGCCGCGCCGTCGAGGTGAACTCGGCTCTCAACGGAGGGCTTAACGAGAACGTGGCGGAGCTGAGGGCGATGTCTTCCGGCATAACATCGCTCATCAACAAATACGGGCTTGAGAACGCCGCCGTGCGTGGGCTCGTGGAGGAGTACCACGCGTTGCGGAAGGCCAGGGGCGGATCGCTGACCTCAGACCCGCTAGTGCGTCCGGAAGGTGCGGCCGGACTGACCGGCAAGGCCGAGCCGACGCGCTCATCGGGGCTGGCCAAGGCAACAAAGGAGACCAAGGAATATTCCTCGGCCCAGAAGGAGGCCGTGGACAGCCAGGCCGCCGTGCAGACCGGCGTGGGGGCACTGTCAAGCACCTTCAGCAGCCTTTCCAGTGTGGTCGGCGAGGCCGCCGGGGCTTGGCTGGAATGGATCGGCAACCTGCTCAACGCCGTGGCGCAGGCCATCCCGGCCATCGCCGCGCTAACAACGGCGAAGAAAGGAGAGGCCACGGCGAACGCGGCGGCATCGGTGACCGGAGCGGCCAGCTCAGTGGCCTCAATCCCTTGGGTCGGGGCGGCTCTGGCGGTCGCGGCAGCCGCGTCCATGATCGCAGCCTTCGCAGCGATGCCGAAGTTCGCCGCCGGAGGCATCGCCTACGGCCCGACGCTCGGAGTGTTCGGTGAATACGCCGGAGCGTCCACGAACCCGGAGGTAGTCGCGCCTCTGAACAGGCTGCGCTCGCTGCTGGGAGTCGACGGGGGCATCCCGGCCACGCTCAGGTTCAAGATAGAGGGACGCGACCTCGTGGCGGTCTATGACAGGCGCAGGAATCTGATTGGGAGGGTGTAGCATGATGTACGAGAGATGCAGCGGAAGCTTCCTGAGCGTCAGGGGCGTGGAGTGGAAGGCGATGATCCTCCAGGAGGCGGACTCGGAGTTCGCCGCTGTGGGAGACCTCGCCTTCGTCAGCGGCTCGGAGATAGAGATCGAGTGGCCGCACAAGGACAAGGAGGAGGTCGTGTGCGGCAGCACCGCCACCGTCACCCTGCTATCGCCGGGGGACAGGACATACGCCGACCTCTACGCAATAGCCCCGGGAAAGATAGGGCTGGAGGTGTACCGCGAGGGCTCCCTGTATTGGGCGGGTCTCCTTGACCCGGAGTTCTACGAGGAGCCGTACGCCTATGGGAGCGCATATGCGGTGACGCTCACGTTCTCCGACTTCGGCATACTGGATAGGCTCAGGTACAACCTCACGGGGATCAGAACCATCGGCGAGGTGCTGCGGGACGCACTTTCAAGAAGCGGGCTTCCGTATTACTCCGTGAACAGCGAGAGGGTGAGCCTTGTCGTGCCGGAGCTCGCCGCGACCCCGCCGCTTGACGCGCTGGCCGTGAGGTCGGAGAACTGGACGGACGAGGACGGCGAGACCGCCTCCCTGAGGGATGTCATCGAGGGGATGCTGCAGCCGCTCGGGCTCAAGATGGTCCAGAAGGCCGGGGCTGTCTATGTGTACGACATCAACGGCCTGCACGACACCTATCCGCACAGCGAGATTGTGTGGGCCGGTGAGGACCAGACCCTTGGCGTTGACAAGGTCGCCAACGACGTGAGGATACGGTTCTCGCCCTACGCCGACGGGGAACTCACCGGTGACGGGGACATCGTGGACACCAGCGGCGACTCCGAAGACGACATCAACCTGAATTACAACGCCGGTCTCGGCGACAAGAACTGCTACACCTACTACAAGGGGCTGTCCTCCGGGACGGCCGACCCGGACAGCCTGTCCTTCACCATATTCCTGCACAGGGAGGGCGGACTGCCGTATGTCCACAAGAACGCGGGATATTTCCACATCCTCCCGCTGCTGGACGGCGAGGAGAGCGCGGGCGTGGCAAACTGGTTCTACGCCGGTTCGGACAAGATAAACGGCAGCCAGAACACGAGGAAGCCGTCAATCCTTGAGGTCCCTGACAATGAGGTGCTTTTCAAGACTGAAAGGGTGTATCTGCCCGACCTCTCGCTGTCGGGCGGGCGCAAGCCGCTGCTGAAGGTCACGCTGGAGATGATGCTGGACGCACGGTACAATCCGTTCGAGAGCGACGACATCGAGAGTGATTGGTATGAGAAATTTAACGAATACATCAAGTACATACAGATACCTGTGAAGGTCAGCATTGTGGACACATCTGGCAATGGACTGCTGTATTACTCAAACGCCTCGGTGGGAAACACATCTCTGGCCTCCACGTTAGGGGAATGGGTTCAATCATCCGAAGCCGAGGCGAGATTTCAGTGGTATGATCCATCTGGGGGTGATGCGACAGGGGGATGGAAATCCAACCGTCAGACGGCGTCTATGCAAAGCGGCGACAGTTATCTTCCACCATTCAAATGGTTGGATCCCGGGCAGTATATTCCATATCCCACCTCCGGAGGCTATTTAGAGGTCTCCGTGCTTGGAGGGATTGAAATCGGACTAAAGCGCAAGGTCAGTGGCGGCAACAGTTATATAACTGATGATCAGGCGGCGGCACAGTTCATTGCACAGTGCAAATCGAAAATCCGTTGGATGCTTTTCAAGGCTCCTGTCATTGAGCTGGTGAACAATAATATCCTGCATAAGCAGGTATCATCCGATGACGTGGAATATTCCGGAGTTATCAACGCGGATGCGAAGGACGGCATCGAGATAGGCACGGTCTGCGGCACTGTGGACGGCGGCAATCCGACGGCCAAGGGGCTGTACTACAAGTCCAACGGGGCGATCGTGGACAAACTGACAAGGGGCGGCCGCACGGAGCGTCCGGAGCAGCTGCTGATCGGCACGCTGTACTCCCAGTACGCCGGCCGCAAGACCGTCCTGTCGGGTACGGCGGGGATATGCCCGTACGGCCTCAGGTGGTACAGCGACGCGGCGCAGGACGGAAAGGAGTTTATGCTGCTGTCCGAGGTGCAGAACCTCCGCGAGGACGAGAGCGTGATCAAGGCCGCGGAGTTCCGTCCGGACGAGTACAAGTCAAGCAAGGAGTAAGGATATGGACAAGATCTACACGACGACAGTCACATCGCGCCCGGCGTTGCCGAGAAGCCGCTACAGGACATCTGTTTCATATCCGGAAGGGTCTTCCACCACACAGGCGGGCACGTCCGGATCTGACGGCAAGAGCGCCTACGAGGTGGCTGTCAAGAACGGCTACGACGGCAATGAGCAGGAGTGGCTCGACAGCCTCAAGGGCGACAAGGGCGACAAGGGCGACACCGGGGAGGCTGCGGTGATAGAGGACGTGACGGCCTCATACG
>CAVLBF010000029.1:25319-27885 GCA_963661285.1 Bacteroidaceae bacterium
CTTCTCGGGGCTTAAGGGTGCGGACGGCAAGGACGGGGCGGCCGGCTCCGACGGTAAGTCCGCCTACGACGTGGCGGTCAAGGACGGCTACGACGGGGACGAGCAGGAGTGGCTCGACAGCCTTAAGGGCGACAAGGGCGACAAGGGCGACAAGGGTGACGCCGGGGAGGCGGCGGTGATAGCGAGCGCCACGGCGTCATACGACGCGTCCGTGTCCACGTCCCCGAAGGTTGACCTCATAGTCGGCGGCACGCCGCAGCAGCGGACGTTCGCGTTCGAGTTCGCCGGGTTGAAGGGCGAGAACGGCAAGGACGGGGCGAAGGGGGCGACGGGCGCGTCCGCCTACGAGGAGGCGGTCGCCTACGGCTACGAAGGCAACGAGCAGGAGTGGCTCGACAGTCTCAAGGGCACGCAGGGGCTGCCCGGCAAGGACGGAGTCTCTGGCCAGGCCGCAGGGTTCGGGACACCGACCGCCTCCGCGGTTTTTGTGCCGGTCGGCGAGGATCCGACGGCGGAGGTGGAGGCCAGCGGCCCCGACACAGCCAAGATCTTCACCTTCAGGTTCGGCATACCGGCCACGGCAAAGGACGTGGAGGCCCGCCTCAAGGTCCGTCCAAGGTTGTTCGCAATGCGTGGTGTGACTCAGAATGAGGTTGGCGTGGACAGTATCGTTGTTGCCCATCCGGCTCTGGTGTCATCCGATTACGAGGCTGTCCTGATGGTCTATCGCAGATACAACTGCCGCAAGACTGGCGGCGACACCTCCGGCCATACATTTAGGATGAGCAGGAAGGGCTGGGCCGTGGCTCTGGGAGACCTTAAGGTTACAGGACACGAGTCCTTCACGGCTCCGGGAGCCGAAGGTTCCGGAGGCAGGACGGTGTTCCTGTATGGCGATCTGCGCGAGTTTATCATCAAACGTTTTATGACGGACAGCAACCACACTCCGCAGGAACTCTTTTCAAGGACTTTCAGCCAGTGGGCGGCGGAGTCAAACGCCGACAGAGGGTTCGGGAATCTGCGGAAGGCTAGAAAGCGGTTCGGGGTCGCGGTGCGCTACAAAAACCCTGCGTTCACGGCCTTGATAGACAAAACAAAAAATCTGGCGAACACGACGCAGGGAATGGTCGGCACTGGAGGCAAGCCGGTTCCGAGATATATCTATTCGGATGTGGCTGAGATTGACGCTATGCTTCTTTCGCCGCCAACCGGCGGTCTGAGGTCGAGGTTATGGTTCGGCCTGATATGAAAAAATCCCGATGCAACCATTGGTCGCTCGGGAAGGGAATAGCAGCCTTTGGCCGCTTATCGGTGAGTAGCAACCCTTGGTCGCTTATCGATGACAAACATAAGAATAATTATTGATATATGAACAAATTGAGAAAAATATCACTGTACATCTGGCAGCTTCCGCAGAACCTGCTCGGGGCGTTGCTGTTCTGGTGGTGCCGCCGTAACAGCAAGATTTTCAGGGGCACATTCCGTGACATCTGTGTACTCTATTCAGACAGGATGCGCGGTGGCTTGAGTTTAGGCGAATACGTCATTCTGCCTTTCTCAGCAGGATGGCTCCCGGAATGCGGATGGTCAAAAGATGTGGATGATCTGCATCGCCACGAGTGGGGGCACTCCTGGCAGTCCCGTCTCCTCGACTGGTTGTATTTGCCTTTCGTGGGTTTCCAGTCGATCGCACACGCCTTCCTCCACGGGCCTTGCTGCGGTGACAAGGAATACCATCATTTCTGGACGGAGCGCTGGGCAGACCACCTCGGCGGTGTCAAGCGTGATTGAGGCGCCATTGAATATCATTTAAACATCATTTGAATGCCATATGAACAGAAATTGCAACTGTCATCCGCCCAGAGTGAGGATCACGAGGGGCAACGACTTCACGATCGAGGCAAGGACATCCGTGTACGACACGGAGAAGGGTATGTACGTTCCGTTCGACATCTCCGCCGCCGAGGATGTCGCCATCAGCATAGTCGGACTGTACAGCAGGATATCGGGCGGCGACGAGAAGGTCTCACCGGAAGGCGTGTCAGCATCATTCCCCGGCACTGTCCCGGTCGGCCGTTACGGAGTCGAGATCCTGTTCCGTGACTCCGAGGGCAAAGGCCGCATCTTCGAGAGGAACCTATTCGAGGTTGTCGGAAGCAGCGGCGAGGCGACCCTGGAGTCAAGCGCCGAGGGCGGTTCCGGGGAGGGGCTGAACGTCTCCGTGGACCTTAGGACCCGGACGGTGCGCGTCGGGCAGACCACCGGCGTGACCGACTATACACTCCTTGACAACAAGCCGTCCATCGGCGGCGTGGAGCTGGAGGGAGACAAGACCCCAGAGGAGCTGGGGCTGTACTCCCGGGAGGAGGCGGACGGGCTGCTGGGCGGCAAGGCGGACAAGTCCGAGATTCCAACAAAGACGAGCGAGCTAGAGAACGATTCAGACTACGCCACCAACGCCAAGGTGGACAGCTCCGTGGAGGCCTTGAAGCCTTACGACTGCACGTGGGCATGGGATTTAAGTCAGGGGGATGAGGCTCCAGCCGACAAAGTCGATGAACTCCGC
>CAVLBF010000030.1:0-26815 GCA_963661285.1 Bacteroidaceae bacterium
GATGCCACAATCCAGGGTTACAGAGACCTGGGCGGCATAGCCGGAATCCTGAACTACGCGACCGGAGAAGTTACCAACAACACGCTTGAGGGTGTGGTCACGATCAATGTCGACAAGACCCACAACTACAAGGGCTACACCACCAACGACGAGTTCAATGCCAACGCTTATGTCGGAAGAATCGGCGGCGCATCGACGACTATATCCGGCAACACCGGCGAGGCGACGATCAACTATATTGAACCGATAGCCAATCAATCTCAGCTTGATGAGATTGTCGCAACCGGCGGCACTGCAAAACTGACGGCGGACATCACCGTAAGCTCCCTCATCACCATCCCGGCCGGTAAGGAAGTAGTCCTTGACCTTGACGGACATAGTATCAACGCCGCCAGCACGGCGACCTATAGTGGTAAAACTGCTGTTCTGGTCGCAGGCGGCGGCAACCTCACCGTCAAGAACGGAACAGTGGGTTCTGATGACGAGAGTTGTTCCTATGGCGTTTATTCATCAAACGCCAGTTCAACCGTCGTTCTGGAGAATGTGACTTTCGGAGAGAAGGTCACCTACGCTTACAACGGAAGCGGCAAACTTGAGGCCAAGGGCTGTGAGTTCCACGGCTGGATGTCAGGATGGAATGGAGGAGCCGAATTCGACGCGTGCGAGTTCAGCATCGGCAAATCGTATTATCCTGCGGCCATCTGCTACGGCAACACCTCATTCAAGAACTGCAAGTTCTTCAACAACAATGTGGACGCAGACAACTACAACGGACCTGACTCTGACGGCTACTACCGCTGCAATTATGTGGTCGGATTATGCCAGCCTGCAACGAGCCTCAGTTTCGTAAGCTGCAAGTTTATCGACACTTCCAAAAACGAGACAGCCATCACCGCCACGAACCATCCGCTTAAGAGTGGATGGGGGGACGGCTCAACCGCCACAGGTGCTACAGTCACCGTTGACGGCACTGCAGTCACTCTGTAACAGAGTTCCGACACCATAAACTTCAGCCGGCCCGAAGGAATCCCCTCCGGGCCGGTTTTTTGTACCATATCGTTTCGGGGAGACTGTCCCGGGATGTAGGAAAATACACCCGGGACAGCCTCCCCGAAAACGTACTTAAACGATGCTCTTTCAGTTCGCCTTCAGCGCCAACACCTCGGCCTCGGAGAGGCCTGTGCATCCGGTAATTACAGCCACCGACAGGCCTTTCTGAAGCATATTCAAGGCAATCTCGCGAGATTTTTCAGCCTTGCCTTTTGCCTCACCTTTTGCCTCCCCTTCCCCGAAAGCGTACTCGCATTTCGCGGCGATGTCACGTTCTGAAATCATATCCTCGTTATATATAATTTTCTTTTCCTGCGGGAAGAGGGCTATCTCGCACGCCTCCGCCAGCGCCTCGGCGTACGGCCTGTGAGCCAGCTCGCCGGGAAGAGACTAACTTCTATACCCTTTCACCGTCTCGACGGACAGTCCGGTGGCCGAGGCTATGGCCTCGGCGCTGATGCCGGACTCGAGCAGCTTTGAGACAATGGATGCTACACCCTCTTCCCGTCCGTCTTCGAGCCCCTTGCGGTAGCCGAGCTCGTGTCCGCCCTCGATGTAGGGCTTTATGTCGTCAAGTGTCACCATATCGCTGAAGTACTCCAAGATTTCCTCTTCGCCGAGCCCGCGGACCCTCATCCCGCTCACGACCTTCCCGAACCTCCCGTCGCGCGCTCCCTGCGTCTGCGCAAAATTAGCAATATTTCTGAATATACGCCCCCGGCCGGTCCGGGGGGCTGCCTGCAAACATAGCGAGACTTCTCCGGCAATCCTATAGGGCAGATGTCAGAAACAGATAATCATAGCACAAAACATAAATTATCTGCCGTCCCTGACGGTTTTGCCCTATAGTGCAGGAGAGCCGGAATAACAGCGCAGTACCTCCTACTGCTTGACTATAGGATAAGTCCCGCTGCCTCCGTCAGTCCGGATTGTCACATAATAGACTCCTCCGGGGAGAGAACTCATATCGATGGTGAGCGGGTCGAACGGGTCAAGTACGCAGCCCTCGGCGCTCAATACCACCGCTCCGAGCTTATTGGAGACGCTCACGTCTGCAGATTGTCTGCTGCCAGGGCGGATATGCAGCTTGTCTATGACGGGGTTGGGGTAGAGGTCCACGGAGCGCGAACCGTCCCGGACAAGCACGGAGAAGACTTGCTTCGCCGTCTTCCCGCGAGCGTCGCTGGCGCTCACTTCCAGACTGGAGCAGCCGTAAGAAACGGCGCGCAGTTTCAGCTCTGACCCCGTGACGGTAGCGGAGACCGGGGAATCGCCTCCCGGAAGCGCCTTGCACAGATATTCGAGCGCCTCACCGTCAGCGTCGCAGAAATGGCCCGCGAGATCTATCGAGGCCTCGTCCCCGATGACTCCGAAGACCAGGTTGCCGATTTGCGCGGAAACCTCAGGAGTATGGTTTTGACTCACGATGAGAGTCAGCGCGACCGAAGCGCTCTCGTAGCCGTCCGAGACGCTGAGCGTGCCGCTGTAGCTCTTGCCGTCCTCGAAGTCGAGCGCATTGAATACTGCTCTCACACGCTTCCCGTCTGAACTGAGGCTGCCCTTGGACAGCAATCCGGAGAGGCTGCAGTCGAGGGCCTGTCCGTCGGCATCGTAGATGTCGAAGTCGAGCCATCCGCTCTCGTGGGACTTCAGGCTCAGAGCCGTGCCGGAGACCGGGGTGATGACGGGTTTGACATTGCCCTTTGTCCTGACGCTGCCGGAGGCATAGTCCGACTCTCCGCCCACCATATTGGAGGAGGCGAGAAGTATATAGTACTCAGTCTCGAATTCCAGCCCCTTGACCTCGCAGGAGACGGTCTCCCCTGCGACAGCGTCTCCGCGTGCTACGCTCTTATGGGGCGTACCAGCATTCGGCCCCGATGAGCCGAAGGGAGCCGTCTGATAATAGACATTGAAATGGTGCGGAAGCGTCTCCCCGTCCGGGACAGTCCAGCTGAGGTTTACGATATTGCCGCTTGCGCTTGCGCTGAACCCGCTCACCGCAGGCGGAATCTCTGTGGAGAGGGAAAGCGCCGCGCCCGCGTCCACCAGTCCCGCGCCCAGCATACCCTCGTATGCGGAGTCATTCTTTTCGTAGATGACAGGATTGGCCGTGGAGGTGAGGATGTCGATCAGGTTCTGCCTGGTAAATCCGGGCCCTCCGTACATCGACACCGCTAGCGCGGCAACGCCGGTCACGTGCGGGCAGGCCATCGAAGTCCCCTGGTATCCGCCATAGCCGTTGTCCGGCAAGGTCGAATATACGTTGAATCCCTTATCGGTGTCCCCGCCGGGAGCGGTGATGTCCACCCATTCGCCGTAGTTGGAGTAGTAGGCGCGCTCGTAGTCGGCCCCGATGGAAGCCACGGCGAATACATTGCTCTGCCGGGCCGGATAGCAGCTCGTGCTGTTGTCGTTGCCCGCCGCGAAGAGCACCAGACCTCCGGCCATAGGCCCGGTCTGATTGCCGTCGACATCGATGCCGGCGTAGCTGTTGAAGTAATCGATTGCCGTCGAGATGCTGGCCTGATAGGTGTCTAGCGCCCAGCTGCAGTTGACCAGCACCGCTCCGTTGTCGGCGGCATAGACGAACGCGTTCTCGATATACGCCGCGCCTCCGGATGTCTGCGTGCTCATCAGCCGCACTCCGCTGTCCGGCGTGCCGTCGCCTCCGGCCACCCCGCAGACTCCGATGCCGTTGTTGTTGACCGCGGCGACAGTGCCTCCCACGTGCACTCCGTGGCTGGTGACGTCAAGCGTTCCCCTCGGGGTGCCGCCGTCCGCTCCGACCACGAAATTGTAGCCGTAGATGTCATCCACATAGCCGTTGTCGTCGTCGTCCACGCCCGGAAGGCCGTTCATCTCGGCCTCGTTGTACCAGATGTTGGCGGCGAGGTCTTCGTGCCCGACGTCAAGTCCGCCGTCGTTGATTGCAACTATGACGTCGCGCCTGCCGGTGGTCTTCTCCCAGGCGGGAAGCAGATTGATGTCGCTGCCCTCCACCGCGCCCGGCCGCGTGCCGGGATTGTAGTAGTGCCACTGGAGCGGGAAATACGGGTCATTGAAAGGGAACACGCTCTGCTCCCTGACTGTCTGGACATATTCGACGACATCCACTCCTTCTACGGAGCTGAAGTCTGCGGCCGCTTTGGTCAACGGAGCGCTCTCGTCGAAGAAAATGTCGTACCAGAGATGGAGTCCGGCTTCGCGGTGACGCGCCTCGAACTTCCCGGCATCCGGGAAGGTTCTCGATATGCGGCATTCGCCCAAAGACGACAGACCAACGGCCCCGGCTGCCTTAGTGGCCGCCGGCTCACCGTTGAACTTGACTCTGATATGTCCCGGGACTGCAGACCGGGGCGGCAATTCCCGATACACTCCCGTGCCGCTCTCCTGCACCGGTTCCAATTTGTTGCCGGAGCAGGATGCGAGCACTGTAAGAGCGATGGAGACCGCGGGCAGAATGTGTTTCACGTTACCTTCTGTACGGATTCTCCATATGCTTGGCGAATGCTTCCGGGCCACCCTGGCCTTGGAGGATAGGTTTCGCGAAGCCGTTGGAAGGAGCAGCGGACTCCGGCTTGGCCTGAGGGGCGGCAGGTGCGCCGTATCCCTTATCCTTGAAGTATTCTTCGCCGGATGCCGCGCCGCTCTTCGAGAAGTTGAACTTCTTGGAGAATACCGGGCCGCAGAGGCCGTTCTTGTCGATAGACACGGCATATACGACACCGTCCCTGTCGAACGGAGCGAAGCAGTCCTGAACCCAGGCCGAGCCTTTTGTCAGCAGGGCATATACAAGCTCGTGCTTTGAATACTCCGTGCCGTCATCCACGAATACTCCGTAGCGCATCTGTGCGCCGTCGTGTTTCACCTCAATCGGGAACACCGCAGTCCCTCTGACATAGGAGTAGCCGTTGTTGTACTCATAGATGGAATCCCCGTCGTAGTACTTGTTCCAGCTGACCTCGATGCTCACCTCGGACTCCTCCGGAACGGACGGGGTCACCACGTCGCTGAATATCACGCCGGTGGCGAAGTCCAGAGTCTTGTTGTCCACCGCGATGGCGGCAATCTTGTAGCCGTTGCCCGGGATCACTTCATATAACTTCTCTGCGGTGCCGTATTCGGTATACCACTGTATATAGAGTTCCTTGCTGATGCCGGTGGTAGAGATTATATAATCCATATTGGCCTTGAACTCCTCAAGGAAGCGTGAGGCCGAGTACTCTTCCGGAATGAGTTCGTAGAAGTAGTCGACGCCGTCGTCGCTCGGGGTAATGGTGGCGTTGAGCTGGTATCCCTTGATACTGCCTTCGGTGAAGGAAGCCTCGAATGTCCATCTTGCCGGATCGCCGGCTTCCAGAGTGGTGAAGACCGTCTTGAAGAGCTTGGTGGTAGCCGCACCGTACTCCTGTCCGTAAACCGCGAGAATATACTTCGTGCCGGCATAGAGGTCTGCGGAGGAAGAGAACTGGCCGTTGTACATAATGTACGAATGATTCGGGAGCAGGTCGGCAAGTATCTCGTCGTCGCTCATATCCTTATAGTCGTCGTATTTCACGACCGCATACGAGTAGGTGTCATCATCGTTGGACGGAGTGATGGTGAAGGATGCCTGACGCTTCTGGATGTCGGAGACTGTGAGCTCGAAGGTGACGTTCGCGGGGTCAGGGGTGAGGGTGGAGAACTCGATGCTCTCGAACTTGCTGACTGCCTTGGCGTTGTCGTCTATATAGGCCGCGATGAGCACATAATCGACCGCTGCGGTAAACCAGCTGAGCTCCTTGTCCTCTATGTCGTCGGCGTGCTGAAGTTCTGCAATCGCCTGCTCGGGAGTGAGACCGTAGTCATTGATCAGGAACTCGTATTCGCCGTCCAGATAGGCGGTGGCCTGAGACTGGAAGTCTTCCCCGAGCTTCTCAAGGGAGGTCTTCTTCATAATGGCATAGTAGAAAGGAGTCTCAGGGTCGTCCTTTGTGATGTTGAGGACGGCGGAATTCAGGGTGATGTCGGTCACGGACATCGTGAAGTGTTGTACTTCCGGTTCCGGGTCAGGACGGTTCTTGTCGCAGGCGGCGACAAGCATTGCTATCCCTGCAAATACCGGGATGAATCGGGCGAATGATTTTGTGTTAACCATAATGATAAGATAATAATACTAACTGACTTCCCGTTGCCCGCTCTCCGGCGGGCGAGGTCAAATGTAGAAAGGAGATTTGACAAATCCAAACCCTCCGAACCGGCATCTCAGCTGCTTCGGAGGGCGTTTTGATAAAGGTTTGAAACTCAATCCGGCTCTTCGCTTCCGGATTGTCGGCCGCAGGGCTGGTTCCGGTTTAGGATTGATTGAATTTCAGAAAAGTGAAAAATTTTAAAAATCAGAAGCTATATCCCAGACCCAGCAGGAGAGTCCCTCCCAGAGTCTCGGAGGCGAGCAGATAGGCCGCATTGAGCTCGACCCCGGCGAACTTCACGCCGAGTCCGGCGGAGGCGAAGGACGGGAGGCCCTTGTCCTTGGCCCCGTAGTGGTAGCCGGCACGCAGGAAAGCGATGTCGGCTATGCCGTATTCCGCCCCGGCGGCCGCGCTGAACGCTCCCTCAAAGAGATAGTCGGCCTCGGCGCTGAGAGTCAGCCCCGCCACGGAATATGCCGCGCCGGCCCGCGCATAGGCAGGCATAGAGTAGCTTTCCGAACCGTAGCTGATGGAGCTGCCGAGATTGCAGACCGCTGCCGCCGCGCTCAGCGCACCTCTGCGGTACGAGAGCGATACGTCTCCCCCGAATGCCGTTCCCGACATATCGGAGGCTATCGACGAGCGGATAAATTTGCCGCTGATGCCTATCGAGAGCGCGTCCGTCAGCAGGAAGGAGACTCCCGCGCGTGCGATGATGTCATTGGGAGTAAAGCTCCCCGTCACGGTGCCGTTGTAGTTGGTGATGTCAGTCGGGCGGTCGGCAAGATACGAGCCGGCCACACCGGCCATCACCCGCTGTCCGATTCTGAAAAAGCTGCCTACATTGATATGCTTGCTGTCTGCGGTCTTCGGCGCCCACATCCCGTAGGCGGCGGAGAGGGCGAATCTCTTCTGCGCGAATGCCATCGCCGAAGCGTTGTCGGCTACCGCGAAGGCCGTCGCCTCTCTCGCGATGCCGCTCCCGGCCACAGAAGCGGCCACCGGGTCCGTCGGCACGATGAGGGACGGCATACTCTGGGCGGAAGCCGCAACGAAGGCCGCCGCCGAAATGACGATTGTCAGTACTGTTTTTTTCATATTGAATCTACTGCTTTACTACTGAATAAGTTGCACTTCCGTCCGCGCCCTTTATCGTGATATGGTACACTCCTCCCGGAAGTCCGCTCATATCGAGGGAGAGGGGAGCGAAAGGATCAATCGTGCCGCCTTCCGCACTGCGCACCACCGCACCTGCCCCGTTGGAAACTGACACGTCCGCCGTCTGTGCGCTGCCGGTACGGATGTAGAGCTTGTCCTTTACCGGGTTAGGGTAGATGTCCACCGGGCGTGAACCGTCCCGCACGAGTACGGAGAACGTCTGAGTGGCCGTCTCTCCTCTGGCGTCGGTCGCGCTCACGCTAAGTGTCGCGCTGCCGAATGAATTGGCCGTCAGAGTCAGGGAAGAGCCGCTGCAGTTTGTCCGGACTGTCGAACTGCCTCCAGAGAGGGTCTTCACCGAATACTCGAGGCTCTCGCCGTCAGGGTCGCTGAAGTATTCCGAAAGGGAGAGCGCCGAAGATGCGCTGCGCGCGCCGAAGACGATATTGTCTATGCTCTTGGAGGTGACCGGAGGGTTGTTCTTGAGCACCGTGTAGGAGAACGGGGTCTCCACGGTGTCGTAGCTGTCGGTGACATAGAGGACACCGCTGTAGGTCTTGCCGTCCTCCGCCTTGAGAGCGTCTATGGTGATGGTGGCAACATCCCCGGAAAGCGCGACGGCGGCTCCGGGAAGTCCGCCGGACAGAGTGCAGGTCAGGCTGTGTCCGTCCGCATCCTCGGCCGTGAAGCGCAGTGTGCCGGTCTCGAACGACTTGAGGGTGAGCGAAGTGCCGTCAAGCGGGGTTACTGTCGGGATGGTGTTCTTCCCGGTGGCCACGCTCAGCGGAGCATAGTCGGACAGCTGGCCGAGAGCGTTGACGGAGGCGATGAGGAAATGGTATCCGGTGCTGAATTCGAGTCCGTCGAGACGGTACTCCATCTCGCTGCCTGCCTCCCTGTCTTCCCCGTACACGTCAATTGTCTTGGCCTTCGCCGTCGGTATGACAAGGGCTTCCGTACTGTACCAGATTCTGTATTTCTCCGGGAGATTCCCTCCTGACGGAACGGTCCAGCGGAGAGTAATCACGTTGCCGCTGGCCGAGCCGCTGAAATCCGTCACGGGAGCCGGTCCGTCAGTGGAGACGGATACGGCCGCACCCGCATCCACCAGACCCGCACCAAGCAGGCCTTCGTAGCTCGACGGGTTGTAGTCGTATATCTTCTTGTTGGCTGTCGAGCGGAGGATGTCGATAAGGTTCTGCCGGGTGAATCCCTCGCAGCCGAACTTGGACACGACCAGAGCGGCCACTCCGGTCACGTGAGGACAGGCCATAGAGGTGCCCTGCATCGTGCCGTATCCGCCGGACGGAAGAGTGGAGAGGACATAGAATCCCTTTTGTGCGTCTCCGCCCGGAGCAGTGATGTCCACCCATTCGCCGTAGTTGGTATAATATGCCCTCTGATAGTCGGCTCCGATGGAAGCGACGGCGAAGACGTTTTCCTGCTGGGCGGGGTATCCCGTGCTGGCGGCTTCATTGCCTGCGGCGAATACCACAAGTCCTCCGGCCATAGGGCCGGTCTGGTTGCCGGATTCGTCCATCCCGGCGTTGTCGTTGAAATAATCGATGCACTGCGAGATGTACGATGACTGGGAGTCGAGACTCCAGCTGCAGTTCACCAGCACCGCGCCGTTGTCCGCCGCATAGATGAAGGCCAGGCCTATGTAGGCGCTGCCCCCGGAGGTCTGGGTGCTCATCAGGCGAACTCCGCTGTCCGGAGTGCCGTCTCCGCCCGCAATGCCGCAGACACCGACTCCGTTGTTGTTGACCGCCGCCACTGTGCCGCCGACGTGCGTGCCGTGGTCGCCGGGCACGATGGTCCCCTGCATCGTTTCTCCGTCGCTGCCGACGACGAAGTTGTAGCCGTAGATGTCGTCGACATAGCCGTTGCCGTCGTCATCGACCCCCGGCTGGCCGTTGAGTTCCGCCTCGTTGATCCACATATTGGCGGCGAGGTCCGGGTGGTTCCACTGGAGTCCGCCGTCGCTGATGGCCACTATCACGTCCGGACGGCCCGTCGTCACTTCCCAGGCGGGAAGAAGGTTGATGTCGCTGCCCGCGATTGCGCCGGTAGCGGTCCCCGGGTTGTAGTAGTGCCACTGCTTGCCGAAATCCGGGTCGTTGAACGGGAATACTCCCGCCGGCTTCACCTCCTGCACGTAGTCCACGAGTTCCACCCCGGCTATGCTTCCCAGGTCGTGGGCGGCACGCGTCAGAGGACGGCTCTCGTCAAAGAAGATGTCATACCAGAGATGGAGTCCGTATTCGCGGTGCCTCTGCTCGAAGCGCGGCGACTCCGGGATGCTCCTCACCATACGCGCGCCTCCGAAGGACGAGAGGTCTATGGAAGAGACCCCGTCCGCTCCCACCGACTGCGGGGAGAGCTTCACCCTTATATGTCCCGGAACGGCGCTTGCAGGTGCGACCGATTCATATACGCCTGTTCCGCTTTCCGGCATCAGATTGAGGCTTTTCTCTGAGCAGGAAGCAAGCAGGACGGAAGTTGCGGCAATAGCCGACAATGTGTGTCTTGATTTCATACGGCCAAAAATAGCGATAAATTTATAAATCCAAAAAACCTTCCGCTTGCCCGCAAGACGGGTTCGCGGAAGGTTGCAGGTTCAGATTGACGGAATCAGTTACTTCCTGACGAAAGAAATTCCGCCGTCGTAGGCATCGTCAAGACCGGACTTCCCGGTGGATTTGTTGACGGTGACCGTCACCCATCCGTTCGCCACGTCGAGAGAGCTGTTCTTCTCGTTCCAGGTCAGGACTATGTCTTCACTCACGCTTTCAGCATCGTCGTATGTGGCCGCGTCAAGTCCTGAGATGTAGTAGTAAGCGGTACTTGTCGCCATATGCAGATAGCTGAATGCAGGAATCGTGATGGTGTTGTTCTCATTGTCGATGGTGCCGACGGCAGAGTTCAACGTTTTACTCTTGTCCTGGCCATAGCCCTTGGAGTTGTAGTAAACTTCCAGACCCCATACGCGGCACTCTTCCGTAGAGTCGCCCTCGAGTTCCACAAGGATGGAAACGTTCTTGTAGGAGTCTCCGTATGCAATAATTATTGCATAATGACGTAAAATCTACCTATATTTGCAGCAAAGAGAGATGTTATTATGCCACAGGTTTCTATGACAGTCCGGATGGATTCTCAGTTGAAGAGTTCTTTCGATGAGTTGTGTTCGCAGTTTGGAATGAGCGCGAACACGGCTATGAACATTTTTGCCAAGGCCGTCGTTCAACGAGGCCGCATCCCGTTCGACATAAGGGGGGACAAGCATCCCGCACATCTCACGGGTTATCAGGCTTTCAGGAGGGTCAGGACGCTGGCCGAAGACGGCAATTTCCCAGATATGACGCTGGAAGAAATCAATGACGAGATAGCGCGAAGCCGGTCAGAACGATGAGCGCCATCTTCGCCGTAATGGACAGTTTGCTTAACTCCGATTTTTTTCGTCAATTTGCAGTCTATGGAAATACTCTCATCCCCCATCAGCGCAGCGCATCTCTGCGAAGTCGCGCACGAATTCTACGACGATATGGTAAAAGCCGTCGTGGATATAGACAGGAACATAATGGCCATCAGTGCCGAATTGCATAGCGACCTTGAGCGGCAACTGATTCAGAATGGCTCGGAGCAGGAGTCTCTGTGGGGGATAAATCTGTATCCGGGAGTAGCCGGAGACGACTTTGTAGAGTTCGATTCTATAATCAACATCAGCCCGCGACGACAGAACTTCAGCCGGGATGTGGAAAACCCGGCCGTCCGCGAACGCATCCGCAACATAGTCAAAGCCCTGATTGTATGACAGTCGATCTGCCGAAAAGACCGGATGCCGCACGGTGGGCGGAAATGCCGCTGATGGACCAGATGGCCAACATCTACAGCGAAGTGGGGCGCACCGCCAAATGGAAACGGCAGAGCAAGCCGCAGCTCGCGCAGCAGGCGTTTATCCGCGCACTCGACCTCATCGACCTTACCATAGCAGTGGGGCGCACGGGCAAGAACACGCCGCCCGCCGACAGGGTTCCGCTGCTGCGCGAACTCCTCGGATGCCGAGACCTTTTCTGTGAAGAATTCCTTTCCCCCGATCCCGATGCGCTGAAGCCGTCGGAACGCTACTTCTCACACTTTGCCCGGGCCGCCGCCCGCAGAGCCGGGAGATGAGGAACTTTATAATATCATCCCAGGAACATCGGGGCGCTGACGGCCTTGATTCCGCCCCGGAAATCCTTCGTCTGTGGGTCGTTTGACAGTATGAACGAAGCCTTGACAGGTTTGTCGAGCAGTTCACCCAATTTCCTGAGATGCCTCGCATCCGACTCGGTTACATTGTCAGCTAACAAAAGGAATGCTATATTCCAAAAAATGGCGTAAATTTTGGAATTGCATCGCTATAACGGGGTTGTATCCCGGGCTGTCGCCACAGCAATAATTCAGTTAAGATTATCCGATTTGGGTAATCCAAAATGGATAATTATCGTTGCGGAAAGCTTTGAATTATGGAGCAAGTTGTAAATCCGTTCATCACAGTCTATGGATTAACCGGATGTATAACAATGCATAGCGAGGCCGCCGCTACTCCGCGACCTTCCAGCCGTCGATGCGGCGGGCGGAGGTGGAGAAGTTGACGCCTATCTTGAAGGTCTTCCTGCGGTCGTCCGCGAACGGGCGGGCGTAACCCCTCTCCTCGATCTGCCTCAGCGCCTCGTCCGGGGTGGAGTCGGTCTTGACCTCTATGACATAGACATAGTCCTCCGTCCGGATGAGGATGTCGATGCGTCCGTTGGATGTCGTGCGCTCCGTCTCTACGTATTCCCCCATCAGCTCTATGATGATGTACATCGCGTACTGGAAGTCCTTCTCGCAGTCGCCCTGTATCTGGTAGCCCGTCCGAGAGAAGAGCGCGTCGAGGCGGGTCATAAAGTCCTCCGGCCTGCCGGCGCGGACATCCCTGGTCATACGCGAGATCAGCATCATCGGGGACTCCGTCCCGACCGGCGTGTAGTACGGCATCAGGAAGTTCAGGAAGCCGTGCCGCACCTCAAGGTTCGGGAAGCCGAGCCTGTAGAGGCCGTAGTCCGGGTCGAACCCCTTGATGGTGAGATAGCCACTCTGGTAGAGCAGCGGCACCGGGTTGAGGAACATCGAGCCGATGTCCGTCAGAAGCGAGGAGTCAGCCTCCTGGTCAGACAGGCTCGTGATGTCGTAGGAGGTCTCCTTCATCACCTTGACGAGGAAGGACGGTGTGCCGGTTTCGAACCAGTACTCCCTGAACTTCAGGCTGTCGAATGTGTTGAGCAGGCTGAACGGGTTGTATACCCCGACCGAATCCTCGCAGAAATGGTAGCCGTCGTACATAAGCGCCAGCTTCCGGAGGCACTCCTCCTCCGAGAGGCCGTTGGCCTCGGCGAGTTCCCGGACGCTCTCCGCGAAGCAGTCCTTGAGGTCCGACTCCGAGACCCCGCAGATATCAGCGTAGCGCTTGTCCATCGAGATGTCCTGCAGGTTGTTCAGGTCGCTGAACACGCTCATCTTCCCGATCTTCGTGACTCCGGTGAGGAAGCCGAGTCGGATGAACCCGTCCTTGGACTTCAGCACGCCGTAGAAGCCCCGGAGAGTCTCGCGCAGCTTGTCCTGCAGCTCCGGCCTGTCGAGGTTGTCGATGACAGGCTTGTCGTATTCGTCGACCAGAACGACCGCCTGGCGGCCCGTCTTGCGGTACGCCGCCTCGATCACATTGCCGAACCGGATTCCGGGGATGTCGGAATTGTTCTCGCTCCCGTATTCCCTTTCCCACTTGCAAAGTGCGTTGTCCAGCACCTTTGCAATCACTTCCTCCTGATTGTAAGATACCCCGCTCAAGTCCAGATGCAGCACCGGATACTCGATCCAGTCCTTCTCCAGCGAGGCGATCGCCAGCCCGTCGAACAGCTCCTTCCTCCCCCGGAAATACGCCTCCATAGTGGACACCAGCAGGCTCTTGCCGAACCTGCGGGGACGGCTCAGGAAGTAGTACTTCCCTGTGGACGCGAGATTATAGACCTGAGCGGTCTTGTCCACATAGACATACCCGCCTTCGCGGATATCCGAAAAAGTCTGAATTCCTATTGGATAACGCATACCGGTTCCCTCCCTTGTCTCTGGTTCTGCTGCAAATATAAGAAGTTGTTTTGACAATAATCAAAACAACTTCTGAAACAGTTGCCCGGTACGGTCCTGGCTACCTTTCAGAAGCTGTAGCCGAGGCCCAGACAGAGCGAACCGCCGAGGGTATCCGAGGCGAGAAGATATGCCGCGTTGAGTTCGACCCCGAAGAACTTCACGCCGAGGCCCGTTGAGGCGAAAGACGGGAGAGGTGACTTGTCGCTGCCGTAGTGGTAGCCGGCACGGATGAAGAGCATATTCCTGAACGAATACTGCGCTCCGAGCGCGGCGCCGACTCCGCCGCCGAAGTAGTAGTCCGCATCCGCGTCGAGCTTCACCCCGTGCGCATCCGCGAAGTCTACGGACCAGTCAAGTCCGAGCGCCGCAGAGGACGGGAGAGAGTAGGAGTTGCCGTCCGCTCCCTTAACGGAAGTACCGAGAGAAGACACTCCTGCGCTGATGTTGAGCGACTTGAAGCGGTAACTGATGAAGGCGTCACCGCTTATGGCGGAGTAGGACGCGTCCTTGTCGAGCTTCTGCGAAGCATAGCGGACATTGACTCCGAGCGCGAGACCGTCCGTAATCTTGACTCCGAAGCCGCCGCCGACCAGAAGGTCATTCGGGGTGAAAGTCCCGCCCGACTTGCCGCTCGCGTCCATCCTGGTGTAGGCCTCTCCGGACTGGTAGGCGGCCCCTATCGCGAGGCCGCAGCGGCTGCCGAGCCTGAACGCCGAGCCGAAGTTGAAGTTGTTGCCCGACGCGGCCCGCGGGGCCCAGCTCTGCCAGCCCAGCCCGATGTCGGTGCGGGCCTCGGAGAGCGGAATGACGGAAGCGTTGCGGAAAGCCGCGTATGCCGTCCCGGAGGTCGAAGCCGTCCCGGCGAATCCCATCCCGGCGGAGACCGGGTCGCGCACTATGCGCACAAATGACATCGCATCGCTCTGGGCGTAGGCCGCAGAGACCGAGAGCGCGAAGCAGAGCGCCAGCGCAGATATATATCTGGTATTCATCATTTCTTCACTATGTTTTGTGTATATTCCTTGCCTCCGAACGTTACCTTGACGGTATAGCGTCCCGGAGCCTGGGCGCTCATATCGATCTCCGCAGGGTCGAGGATGCTCACCTCGGAGCTGCCCTCATAGACCTTGCGCCCCGTCTCGGACAACACGACTATATTGGTCTGCGCTGCCGCTCCGGTGCCCACCTTGAGGATGTCCGTCACCGGATTAGGGTAGGCGGTGACAGGCTTGTCCGGGTCAGGTATCGCCACCCTGAACCCGAGCTCGCAGTACTTCTCCTTGGCATCCAGAGCCCGGACGGTCACCGAAGTGACCCCATAGCCGAGGGCCGTGCCGTTGAGAATGCCGTCCTTCGGGTTGATGTGGAGGATGGAGACATCCTGGATTGTAATCTTGTATTTGAGCGTCTCGCCGTCCGGATCCTCGACATATTTGCTCATATCGAGGACGAACTTGCTGCCCGGGGCATCGAGAATCATATCGTCGATACTGTTGACAATCACTGGCGGATGGTTCTCAAGTATCTCGAACTCAACCGCATAGTCGGTAGTATCCCAGTTGTCGGAGGCAAGGATATGGGCGGTGTAGGTTCCCGGCTCGCCGAGGTAGCCGGTAATCTTAAGCTCATATAGCCCGCTGACGGCGTTCTTGGCGAACGCGTCAGCCCCGTCAGTACCGGCGGTGTACTTGACGCTGACGGAGTGACCGTCCGGGTCGCTGATGCTGAACGGAATCGTCAGCTCCTCGTGCGAACGGATGCGGTAGTCGCCGTCGTAGTCCGTGGAGACGACAGGAGGGTTGTTCTTCTCCGTCCTGACCGTCTTAATTTCGGAGAGGTCGGAGTAGTTGCTGCTGTAGTCGTAGCCCGCGATGGCCACATAGTAGGTTTCACTGAAGTTGAGCCCTTCGATGGTGGCGGAGACCCCGTCGCCTACGGCTCTTTCGCCGGTCTTCACATCGACGCTGTGCATCCCGTCGGGCAGCTTCTTGCAGTTGAGGCCAGTGAAGAGTGACTTGTCCTGAGCGGCGAGGGCGAGGTAGCCGTAAGCCTTGCCGTCGTCCTCATCGCGGGTGATTGTCCAGCTCAGGCTTATCCTGTTGGCGGACACCGCAGTGCTGTAGTCTTCCACCGGGTCAGGGGCCGTCGAGCCGCCGTAGGTGAACGAGCCGAGCGCGTCCATCAGCGGCCCGATTTGCGCGTTGCCAGAGAGCGCGTCGGTCCTGGCTCCGCCAATCAGTCTCTCGATGAGCATATCATTGGTGAATCCCTTGCCGCCGAAGTGCGAAACCAGAAGCGCCGCGACTCCTGACACGTGCGGACAGGCCATCGAGGTGCCCTGCATATAGGCATACTGGTTGTCCGGTACGGTACTGAGTACCGACCCATAAGTGCCGTAGTTGGCATCTCCGCCCGGGGCGGCTATGTCCACCCAGTCCCCGTAGTTGGAATAATATGCCCTGCTGTAGTTCGGCCCGATCGAGCCGACGGCTATTATCGGCGCGTAGTTGGCGGGTGCGCCGTTCTCTATGGCGTCGTTGCCTGCGGCGAATATCACCACTCCGCCCTTCATAGGAGAGGAGGCGAGCTGGTTGCCGGAGTTGTCGCAGCCTGCATATTTGATGAAATAGTCTACTGCAGCCTTATCGGCGGCACCTATGTCGGCGTTGAGTGCATTGACGAGCTCCTGCCCCGTAAGTTTGCCGTCGCCATCGTCATCGAAGTAGTATCCCCAGCTGTTCTGGGAGATCACCGCGCCGTTGTCCGCCCCCCATTTGATCGCTTGGGCGGTGTCGCCGCTATAGCTCTTGCCCTTTGAGTCTGTTTCGAAAATCTGACAGGAGAGCAGTCCCGCGCCCTTGATTCCATTGGCCGCGTCGCCGCCGGCTATGCCGTTGACTCCTATGCCGTTGTTGTTGACCGCCGCAATGGTGCCGGCCACGTGCGTGCCGTGGCTGTGTGCTGTCACGGTGCCTCCGGAGACGAAGTTGCGCCCTCCGACATAGGAGTCCGCGAGGTCTTCGTGTCCGGAATCTATACCTCCATCCACCACGGCCACCACGACGCTGCGATCACCGGTGGTGTATTGCTTCCATACCGGGACGACATTGATGTCAGCCCCTTTGCTGTGGTGGGACGAGAGGGTGCCATCGTTGTAGAAGTCCCACTGATATTTGGAGTAAGGGTCATTGAAGTAGCCGGAGATCCGGATATTGCGCACCGGTTCGGCAATCTCGACCCCCGGGACATCCTCTATATCGCTCGCCGCCTTGGTGACGGCAGTCCCGGCATCGTATGTCACCTTATACCAGCAGTGCAGCCCCTCGGCCCTCGTGCGCGGTTCGAACTCCCCGGCATCCGGAAACACGCGCTCGAGCAAGACAATGCCGAGTCTTTCGTAGAGTCCGGACAGCTCCGGCGACGAAGCCTTGGTCACGACCCCGCCGGCGGCGAGATCCCGCTCGACCATCTCGGTGAGGTCTTCGCTGAAGAGGACGTTGACGACACCCTGTCTGTAGGCACTTTCATCCGGGAGTGCGGTGACTTCCGGGGTGGCCGGCTCTTCCGTCATCGGGATTCTCTCCGCGCAGGATGAGATTACGGTCAGCAGCAGGGCCGACGCTGCTGCGGCAAGTATAAGATTCCGTTTCATAATACCTTTGTCAAGGATGCAAGTATACGATTTTTATTTATTTGCAAGAAAGTCCACGAGAGCGATGAGCGACTCGGGCCTGCGCCATTTGATCTTGTGCGACTTGAGGAACGCCTTGAGCTCCGCCTTGTCCACTCCCGGAAGCGCTTCGACATCCCGCTTCCCGGCGAACACCAGATGCCCGTCATAGAAGAGGTAGTATCTGTTAATGAGAGGCAGAGTCTTGCCCTCGTTCTTACCGGCTTTCAGCTCCATATGATTCATATTGGTCCTCGTGCCGCCGATGCCCTCCAGGGAGCTGAGCGCGGTCGTGGCGTTGGAGCTGGATGAAGATCCGTAGGCCCCGCCGGTCTCGTTGAGCTTCGCGAGGTCGATCTCCACGCCCTCGGCGACGATGCCCCTGTCGGACTTAGCGACCACCTTCATCATCCGTCCGGCGGCGTTGACATAGATATCCTGCCCTATCTGTACGGAACTCACGTCCACGGAGGATGCCTGCTTGACCTGTTCCCCCTCGATGAAGTGTACGCTGCAGTCGCTCAGGCAGATATTGTACTTGCCGTCCACCGCTTTGCCGGTGTTCATCAGCAGCCTGCCGTCCTCGAAGTCCTCGTAGGCGTAGGGCCAGGTTGTGGTGGGTTCGAAACTTTGTGCCGCAGAGCCGAGGCCCGTAAGGCAAGCGACGAGGGCGGCGGCAATCGCTTTGATGGATAGTTTCATAATCGACATAAACAATAAGAACTGCTCCGACCGGAGCCGAAGCAGTTCTTTGGGTTAAACAGAATTATCTCAAATCGGTGATGACACCAGGGTGAAGCACATTCCCGCGAGCGCGTACCGCAGAGACGGCCGTCGAGCCGCTGCCCGCATCGTTTCGCACTGCCTGATACTGGTATGCTATGTCGAACCAGCCTGCAGCCTCGCCGGTTTCTGCCACGAATGCATAGAATCCGAACCATTCCGTGTTCTGGATGGTTCCCTCTTCAGGGACGGAAAGCACTATGGAGGTCTTGGTGTTGGCTTTACCGGTGTTGTCGCACCACAGCAAGTAGGCCCTATACAAGGTGCCTTCATATTCCGATGAGTAGAAATACTGGAAAGGATTGATGCTGATGGTGCCCATCTGAGGTTCCCAGGTCGCGTAGAGCTTACATTCCGCTCCGCAGAATGTGGTGAACATAATGTTGCCCTTGGTGTTGTCATCGCTCTTGACGATGACAGTGGAGCCCTCGTATGCTTCCCCGTCGTATGCTGAGCGATAATAATCGCTGTAGCTGCCGAGGACGGTCTCCTCGGTGTAGTCGTAGGCATATAGGGCTTCCGCCTCCCAGGCCGCGTTAGGGTTGCCGTAGATGTCCTCGAATGTTCCCGCAGGGACTTCGACTGCCACAACGTTGCCCCTTGCCGGCTCTTCAGGGAGGAAGAACATAAGCTTGCCCGTCTTCGGGGCGTAGCCGTAGTCTTCGCCCGCGACAAGCTTGAAGCTGGTCACCTTGCTGTCGTTGCCGTAGGACAGCACGGCTTCAGCATTCTTGTTGACCCGGCCGTAGCCGTACTTCGCGCCGAGTTCTGCGGTTATCGGAGAGGATGCGTCGGTGAGGAGCTCCTGCTCGGCTTTCCCGATGGTGAAGCCGCCCAGATTGCGCCGGCCGTAGATTCCCCTGCCGACCACCTTCCCGCTCTTCGTGTCGTAGTAGAGAGAGGAGCCGGCGGCGGCGCAGAGGTTGCCCGTGGCATCCTTGAACGCGCCCTCGGCCACATCCGCTGACCAATATGCCCCTTCAGGGATCTCGAAGCTGACGGTGGCTACCGCGCCCTTGACTTCAACCTCGGCCTTGACTTCTCCCTCAGGAGTGCCCTCGTCGATGTTGTCGGTGTTGATGGCGTAGTACTTGACGCTCACTTCGCCGCTACCTTTGACGATGTTCTCATCGTAGGTGAGGGTCACGACACCGTCCTTTGAAGAGTATTTCACCAGACTCGGGGCTACTTTGTCGGAGGTCTTGAAAACGGTGTTGACCACTGCCGACGGCACTCCGGTGGTGCTGCCTGCGACGGCGTAGATCACATACGGAGTGTCAGGGGCGAGGCCCTTGACCGTGATGGTCTTGCTGTTGTCGTCCGCCCACTTCACGATGCCTTGGGCCACGCTCTTGTAGGATACGGAGTATAGCTTGCTGGAGTCCAGCTGCTCTGCGGCAGCGCTCTGGTCAACGAGCCAGGAGTAGTATGCCGACTCGCTCTTCGGAGTGAGGACGAACGTGACGGAGCTGTCTTTCACCTCTTTGACGGTGATGTCGATGCCGTCGGACTTGACCACAGGGGTCGGGGCATCCGTCGGACCGTAGATATCGTTGCAGGCCACGAGAAGCGCCGCCATTGATATATATGTCAATATTCTTTTCATACTCGATTATTCTTTTGTCCATTTAGCTGTTCCCTTCAGAAGCATACCTCCGTTGAAGACATAGCTCGTGCTGCAGAAGCCCATACCGTCTTCGGTGGTGAACACTCCGTCTTCGGTGGAAGTCATAGTGACATTGCCGGTTTCAGAGACTTTATAGCCGTTGTCATAGTCGAACCAGATGAATGTGAACGGATCGTCTGTGCTATACTCGGCGCCAGGTTTCTGTCCGCAAGGTATCGTGATGGTCTTGAGGTCGTCGGACACTATGCCGTAGATATCCCAGGTCATAGATGAGTTGTTTGCCGCCAGAGGGCAGACATAGTCAATCCAGACAATCGATACGTCCTTCGCATCCTTTGACAGGGTGAGTTCCCACGCGACGCTGCCGCTGCCCTTGTCTTCCGCTGTTGCCTTGTATTTGCCGAGGATGGAGCTGAGAGGGTGGTCGAGGTCGGAGATGGTGACCTTGCACTCGGAATTCGCGCCGAGCTTTAGCCCCGTGGCGGAGACGAGCTTCACGCTGAAGGAGAGGTCTCCGGTGTAGGTGCCGGCGATGTTCTTAATTTTGACCACGATGGCTCCGGTGCGGGCCTCGCCGTCAAAAGTCACCACCGCAGACTCCTCGGAGCCCTCGTAGTTGACACCCTGCTTGGCGCTGCCATCCACGAACTCATAAGAAATTGTAGTCTTCTTCGCGTCGACGGAAGCAACGGTCAGCGGGAGCGTGACCGTACCGGCATCCTCGTCAACGGAGATTTTGGTCTTGTCGAACGCCACGAACGAGTCCGCGTCGTCGAAAGTAGGGAGCGGGTTGAGGCTGCAGGCTGCAAGCGAAGCCGCCGCAACTGCTCCTGCGATATATTTCAGTGTATTTTTCATCATATTGTCCTCCTGAACATTAGTTGGTATAACCTGGATTGTGGGTCAGGTTAGGGTTCACTCCGTACTCCCTGAGAGGGATAGGCAGCGCCCACCTGTAGTCGCCCTTCTTGACTTCCTTGGCCTGTTCGTTGCCGTCGAAGTCTTCGCGGGTCATATCCCTGCCGGTCCTTGCGAGGTCGAACCACAGATGGCCTTCCCAGGCAAGCTCCTTGTTGCGTTCGGTATAGACTCCAGTCCTGGTGGCGGCCTGAACGGAGGCTCCTCTGCTGTCGGCTATAGTCTTGAGGTCGTCAGCCGCAGTCACTCCGGCGACTGAAGCTCCCTCGATGATGGCTTCTGCCCGGTTGAGGTACATCTCAGAGAGGCGGAGCACGATGGTGTTGCTGACATCAGGCGTTCCGAGGCCCTTGCCGGCATATTTGGCGGTCCACACCACGCCGTCCTGCTCCTGGAAGAGAGTGCTGCGCACGTCCGAAGCTTCGTAGGACTCATAGAGGTCGGCCGCCGCACCGGCATCGCCGTATCCCTTAGGACCGGTCATAGGGCTGATGCCATCGTGGTAGCCGTCGTATGAGTTGGTCTTGACACCATAGACTTCGAAGATGATTTCGCCTCCCTTAGGCACGTTCTCCTTGTAGCAGGCGGCATTCTTCAGATTGGTCGCCGTCCAGAGGCTGTACTTCTTGCTGTCGATGACCTTGGTGGCGTAGTCGGCTGCCTTCTGCCACTGTCCCATATAGAGGTAAACCCTGCTGAGGAGAGCCTGGATGGCGTAGATGGAGACTGCGGCCTTGGCATCGGCGACTCCGCTCCTCACATAGCCCGGGGCAATGACGGACTCGGCCTCGAGAAGGTCGGCCACTATCTGCTCATAGACCTTGGCGACGCTCTCGCGCGCAGGCCGCCCGTCAGGGTCGGTGTGCAGCACCACAGGCACTCCGTCGTGGGAGGCATCGGCGGTGTAGTTGTACGGCTGCGCGTAGGTCCTCACGAGGTCGAAGTGCGCGAGCGCACGGATGAAGAGGGCCTCAGCCTTGAGGTTGTTCTTGGTCTGCTCGTCGCCCTCGATGCCCTGAAGAGCGTCCATCGCGTTGTTGACGGCGGAGATCACATAGTAGGCATAGCCCCAGAGTCCGTAGGTGGAGGCTTCGGAGAAGTTGATGTTATAGACGTCATTCAGACGCCCGGAATCCCAGGCGGAGTCGAAGTATTTCTTGCCGTTGCCGGTTTTCATCTCGTTGTAGATGATGAAGCTTGCTCCGTACCAGGTGGTGGAGGCGAGCGGGGAGTATGCTCCGGCCACCGCCTTGTCCACTCCGTTCAGAGTGGAGAGCGTGAGCTCGTTGCTCTGCGAGAGTTTCGGCTCCTCGGTGAGGAAGTCGCTGCATCCGCCCAGACAGCCGAGAGCGAGCACCGCTGATATCACTGATATATATTTCTTCATAATCGTCATAATTTAGAATGTTAATTCTACACCGCCCACAACTGATTTGGTGAGAGGGTAACCTCCGGCCACTAAGCCTGTGACACCCTGTTCCGGATCCCAGAAGTTGACATCGTTGAAACAGTAGAGGTTGAGGCCGCTGACATAGATTCTGAGGCCCTTGACCTTGAGCTTCCTGAGTGCCTGCTCCTGGAGAGAGTATGAAATGGTGACATCCTTTACCCTGAGGTAGCTGCCGTCGGCGAGCCAGCGGGTACTTAAGTAGGCATCGCTGCTGACGGACTGGCCGGCCACAGGCTTAGGCTGACAGGCGGTGTCGCCCGGCTTCTTCCAGTAGTTGTTGGACGATGCCATCTGGTTCATAGTCATCTGGGCTCCGTCGGAGTTGAGGTATCTCCACTCGTTGACGAGGAACACCTTGTTGCCCGCCCTGAAGTCGAAGAACGCGCTGGCGGAGAATCCCTTCCAGGCGAAGGTGGTGTTGAATCCGCCGATGATTTTAGGCTCAGGGGTGCCGGCGTAGATCTTGCGTGCGGCGGAGGCGTTGTTGGTGAGGGTCCCATCGCTCGTCACGTACAGGGCCTCGCCGTTGGTAGGGTTGACTCCGTAGTAGTCGGTCAGGTAGTAGGTGTAGCGGGACTTGCCGACCACATAGTGCATATACGATGCGGCTTCAATCTTCTCGTCGCCCGCGAGGTCGAGGATTTCGGTCCTGTTGTAGGCGAGGTTGCCGCCAACGGTCCAGAGGATGTCGCTCGTGGAGATGATGTCCGCGTCAAGCTGCAGCTCGACGCCGTCGTTCTTCATCGAGCCGGCGTTCATAAAGTTGGTGCTGAAACCGGTCGTCTGAGGCACTTTCTTGTCGAGGAGCATATCCGTAGTCTTGCGGCTGTAGACGTCGACATTGCCCCTGACTTTGCCGAGGAAGCCGAAGTCCACTCCGACATTCCAGGTGGCGTTCTTCTCCCAGGAGAGGTTAGGGTTGGACGGCTGGCTAGGCAGCATTCCGACAGCTCCGTTGTAGGTGGATGAGGAATATACGCCGTATGCCTGGTACGCGGAGATGCCGTTGTTGCCGTTCACTCCGTAGCTCGCGCGGAGCTTGAGGAGGTCGAGCCAGCGGTAGGAGAGCCACTTCTCGCGGTTGAGGTTCCAGGAAGCCGAGGCTGACCAGAAGAATCCCCACTTGTTGTTGGTTCCGAAAAGCGAGCTTCCGTCCTCGCGTGCGGTGAGCTGGGCGTAGTACTTGTTGTCGTAGCTGTAGTCCAGGATACCGAAGAACGAGAGGAGCGTGCTGTTGGAGTAGCCCGTTTCGGACTCGGTCTGCGACTGGTCGGCGGTGTTGATATAAGGGATTTCAGGGTCAACCCCAGGAGCATAGGAGTAGGAATACTCGTAGGCGTATTTGTTGGCCTCCTGTCCGATGAGTGCGCGCACTGAATGGTATCCCCCGAAGATGTTGGAGTAGTTGAGGGTGTTGGAGGTCGTGAGGTCCACGAACTGGCTCTTGGTGGTCTGGAGAGTGCCGGTGCCGCCCTGCGTCGGGTGCGACTTCGGCGACCAGTACCTTCTGTCCTGGGTGAACGCCACATCGGCGTTGTTCTTGGTCTCGAAGACGAGATTCTTGACCGGCTCCCACTTGAGGGACACGGTGCCGCTCGACCTGTAGGTCTTGGACCACTGGTCGTCGTACTTGGCGGTAGCGCGAGGGTTCTGGTAGGAGTTGGTGGAGATATTGGTGTTGAAGTCACCGTTCTCGTCGTACTTCTCGTACCAAGGCAGGAGTGACAGACCGGCGAAGGCAGGGTTCGCATAGTAGAGACTCTGCATCGGGACATCGTTCTGGTCGGTGTAGGCGGCGTTGACGCGGACCCCGGTCTCGAGGTTGCTCAGGAGCTTGTAGTCGGCGTTGACGCGGGCCTGGAACTTGGAGTAGTCAATCCCGTAGAATACGCCCTCGTTCTTGTGGTAGGAGACTGAGGAGAAGTATTTCGCGCGGTTGTTACCGCCCCTGGCGCTGATTTCGTATTCCTGCAGGCGTCCGAGTCTGGTGAAGTGGTCCATCCAGTTGGTCTGCTCGCCGTCGAGCAGGGACAGCGGACGGTAATAGGTGGCGCTCGGGTCGTCCGGGTCCATTCCGGCGTTGCGGATGGCGTCCCTCTGGTAGTTGAGGAGCTCGCTGGAGGTCATCATACGGAATCCGCTGTCGCTCTGAAGCCAGGATACGCCGAACTTCGCCCTTGCGTCGAACTGGGCCTGCCCTTCCTTGCCGCTCTTGGTGGTGACGAGGATGACACCGTTGGCTGCACGGGATCCGTAGACCGCCGCTGCGGCTGCGTCCTTGAGCACGGTGATGCTCTCGATGTCGTTAGGGTTGATGACGGTGAGGGATGATGATGAGTTGGTCATCTCTGATGTGCCGCCGGAGACGATAGGAATACCGTCGACAACCCAGAGAGGCGCGTTGCTTGCGTTGATGGAAGACGTACCGCGCACGCGGATCTGGGATGCGGCGCCCGGCTGGCCGGTAGTCATCGAGATCTGCACGCCGGCGAGCTTGCCGGAGAGCATCTTGTCGACCGAAGTCACGGGGGCTGACGCGAGGGTCTGGCCCTTGACCGAGGTGACGGATCCGGTCACGGCCTCGCGCTTCTGCGTACCATAGGCCACTACGACCACATCTTCAAGCACCTGGGCATCAGGCCGCAGGGCGATGGTGATGCTGGTTCTTCCTCCCACGGCTATCTCGGCAGGGAGATATCCCATACAGCTGACCGTGAGTGTTCCGTTGGACGGGACGGAAATGCTGAATCCTCCGTTGTTGTCAGAGAGCGTGTAGGTGCTCGTGCTGCCCTTCAACTGCACGGCGGCGCCGATTACCGGCTCTCCGTTGGAGGCATCTATGACGGTACCCGTCACTTTCACGTTCTGTGCGGAAAGTGACACCGCCACGAGCGCAGCGATTGCGCTCAGAAACAGTTTCGCTTTTTTCATAAGCAAATACCTTTAATTAAACAATATTTATACTAACCACTATATAATCGTGTCGTCGTCGCCCCAGCTCTAAACCCCGCACCAACAAACGGGCGTTTTTGGAAGCGAAATATGCTGCAAAATTACCATATTATTTCACATTTGCAAATCATCTAACTCTTGACTGATAGCGAGTTGGTTATATGATTTGTTGCAAATCAGTGGATTTTGATAAAAATTTTAAAAATTTCGCGGCCAAAATCTTTCGAAATAAAAGCAAATTTCAGCATTTTTCCAACAATCCGGACAAATAAAAAATTATAAAAAATTTTAAGAATCCCTCCCGCAGCGGCGGGGAAACGGCGGTTCCGTTTCTCTTTGAAATGACTTTTTCCTAGATTTAGCAAGGGGTTTTCGTGACTTTTTCCGATTTTACATCTCGTTGCCAAGAAGCCAGTCGACGATGGTTACTTTCTTTATATCGACACCGGTATAGATTTCATTGCCACGTTCATTCAGGGTTATCAATGTAAGTTTGTCGCATTTGAATTGGTCATAGCCCTTGGCCAATCCTCCTAATTCGCGGTTTCTGGTCTTTGAGGTTTCCATCTTGCAGGTGACTTGTATAAGTTCCAGAACCTTAGTCTTATCTACGATGACAAAATCTATTTCATATCCGTTTTTATGGAAGAAAATGTCCACATTCTCTTTCTTGTATCGGCGCAGGAGTTCAATGTAGACTATGTTTTCCATACGGTATCCCAAATTCTCCGTCGTCAGTGTGCCTTCACGGTCAGACTGGAAGGCGACATCTACAATATACGCCTTTTCCCCCCGCATTCTTTCGGCACTCTTGAATGAGAACTTATTTAAACCTTGGAGCAAAAAAGCCTGCTTCAGATAGGAATAATAGTTCTCCGCCGTATGGTCGGAGCCGAACCCGAACAGTTCGGCGAGAGTTGTATAGACAACATTCTGACAAAAATTATCCACAAGGTAATTTGCCATCTTTCTGAACGCATCCACATAGCGGATCTTGAACCGCTTCGCAATATCCTTCCTGATTATAGCCTCCATCAAGGAAGTAACATACCCTCTCTGATTCTTCAAGTTGAATGTTTCCGGAAATCCTCCTTTGCGAAGATATTCATCAAAGGCAAGCTTTATGAAAGCCTGATTTTTCGTTGAAACATCTTTGGTGTCAAGCCCTTTCATCCGGCAGAACTCTTCGAAAGAGAATGGATACAAGGTGATTTCGTTATAGCGGCCCGTCAAATGAGTCGACAAGTCCGAACCGAGAAGTTTCGCATTGGAACCGGTAAGTATTATATGCATTTTCTGACGGAGCAGCCTGTTGACAAAAAGATGCCACCCGTCAACATTCTGGGCTTCATCCAGAAACAGATAATCGAAATCGCCATAAACCATATATGCCGCCTCCAGAACGGTATTGAGTTCGCTCCTTTGCAGGCCATCCAGATTTTCATCATCAAAATCGACATAGCCGAACTTCTTCCCGGACTGAATCAGTGTCTTTAAACACAACATAGATTTACCGGACCGCCGGACACCGATGACAACTTGCGCCAAAGGGCTATCCAATTCAAATTGACTCTCTTCCCGCCTCGGGCAAAGAGAATTGACATCAATCTTTTCCAGCTCTTTCTTCTGATCCGTGAGTATACGGACGATTTCATACAAATCCATAGCCATTTATGTTTAACTGCGATAAAGGTAGCAATTATTTCTACGATAACTGCGATAAATCCGGATTTTTGACCAGTCAAACTGCGATAAATCGCAAATTTTGGCGATGCAAAGTGCGATAAATGTACCGGACGCGGAAAGTAGACACGGAAAATAATTTTTAGATGTTATTATTTTCCAAAGTAGACACCGGCGAT
>CAVLBF010000031.1:0-26531 GCA_963661285.1 Bacteroidaceae bacterium
GACATATAGCCTCAAGACGGTCGCCGGGGACATCAGGACGCTCCTCTCGGAGTGGAGGGAGACCCGTCTGGAGAACACGGACGAGGCTCTGCAGCTTGAGCTGGAGCGCATCGACGAGGCGGTCCGCGAGCTCTGGGAGCAGTGGGACAAGAGCAAGGAGGACTACACGAGCACCGTCAGCACGCGCAAGGGGGCGCCGGGGCGGAACGACAGCACCGGGGCGAGCGAGATCAGGACCTACAGCGTCGGGAGCCGGGACAGCAACGTCGTGGGCCTCGGGAACCCCTCCTACATCAGCGAAATCCGGGCGCAGCTCGCGGAAAGGCGCAAGCTGCTCGGACTTTACGCTCCGGAGAAGAGGCAGGTGGAGGGCCGCGTGGGCGGCACGCTTGGCCTGTCGGAAATGTCGGAGGATGAAATACGGGCCGAATTGGCGCGGATAACGGGGTCGATGGGAGAACCATAGGGCGAAGGCCCTAAAGGGGCCGGAACGGGCGGAAAATGGCGGAAGAGACAAGGGATACGGCGCGGCTGCTGGAACTGCAGCGCGAACTCTACAGGAGAGAGGCGGCACGCTCCCTCCCGGTGTTCCTCGACTACACGCAGCCCTCATACCGCCGCCAGTGGTTCCACACCCTCATAGCCCGGAAGTGCCAGGCCCTCGTGGAAGGCCGTCTGCGGACGAACAAGCTGATGATATTCGTGCCTCCGCAGCACGGCAAGTCCGAGATCGTGTCCCGCAAGTTCCCGGCCTGGGCGCTCGGAGTGAACCCGAAGTTCAAGATAGTCGGCGCGTCCTACTCCGCAGACCTCGCGCAGCAGTTCAGCCGGAGCATCCAGCGCACCATAGACAGCGAGGAGTACTCCCGCGTCTTCCCGAACACATACCTCAGCGGCAAGAGCGTCAAGACGGACGCGCGGCGCGGATACCTGCGGAACATCGACATCTTCGAGACGGTGGGGTTCGGCGGCTTCTACAAGGCCATCGGGGTACTCGGCGGTCTGACGGGAACGCCCGTCGACATCGGCATCATAGACGACCCGGTCAAGGACGCTCTCGAGGCGAACAGCGCGACCTACCGGGACAGGGTGTGGAGCTGGTACACGGACGTATTCCTGACCCGTCTGCACAACCGCAGCAGGCAGTGCCTGATCCAGACCCGCTGGCACGAGGACGACCTCGCCGGACGGCTCCTCGAAAGGGAGGGCGACACCTGGGAGGTGGTCCGCATCCCGGCCATACGCGAGGACTTCGACAACCCCGACGACCCCCGGGAACTCGGGGAGGCCCTGTGGGAGGAGGAGCACAGCCTCGCCTCCCTCCGCGAGGCGGAAGCCAGAAGCCCCCGGACATTCGCGGCCCTCTACCAGCAGAGGCCGACCGTACAGGGCGGAAACATCGTCAAGCGCGACTGGTTCGGACACTGCACCCCGGGAGAGTTCAACGCCCGGCGCAGGGGCGAGCCGATAGTGTTCTTCCTCGACACGGCGTTCACGGAAAAGACCGAGAACGACCCGTCCGGCATCATAGCGACCTGCAGGGCCGGGGAAACCCTGTACATCACGCACGGGCGCAAGGTTCGGATGAAGTTCCCCGACCTCCTGCGCTTCATCCCCACATACGCGGCGGAGCACGGCTACAGCCCGAAGTCATCCATCCGCATTGAGCCGAAGGCCAACGGGGTGAGCGTCATCGACCAGCTCCGCGAGGTCACGCGCCTGAACGTCACGCGCACGCCCTCGCCCTCCGAGAGCAAGGAGACGCGGCTGAACGCCGCCTCGCCGAGCATCGAGTGCGGACGCGTGGTTCTCGTGGACGGCGACTGGACGGAGGAGTTCCTGTCGGAGGTGTGCGGCTTCCCGGCGAAGCCCCACGACGAGTATGTGGATGTCCTCTGCTACGCGATAGACTACCATCTGGACAATCCGTTCAAGCCTGTGGACAAGGCGCGGATTGCGAGTGTGATATATTGACAATCAACAATCAAACGAAAAGAGAGAAATGGAAGAAGACTACAATCCGCAGTCCATCGAGGCAATCCTCGACCTGTCGACGCCGATGACGGCGGCGGAGCGCATCTGCGCCCTGAAGGAGAAATCGATCACCGTACCCCCGTGGTTCGGGGCGCGGGGCCTGTACCGCGAGTACAATCCGCAGGAGCATCCGGTGATGAAGAAGGGCGGCTATCCGGACATCGTGAACCCGGACGGCACCGTCGAGCGCGTAACGCGCATCACCTGCAACCTCCAGCGGCTCGCGGTGAAGAGGATGACGGAGCTCGTGTGCGGCATCCCCGTGAAGCGCATCTACAAGCCCGAGAACGACACCCAGTCGGAGGTCGCCCGCTGGCTTGAGGCCATCTTCCAGCGCAACCGCATAGACAGCGTGAACATCGAGCGCTGCAATATGCTCTTCGCCGGATGCGAGGTTATGACCCTCTGGTATGCGGTCGAGCAGCGCACGCCGCAGTACGGCTTCGACAGCCCGCTGAAGCTCCGCAGCCGTAACTTCAGCCCTATGCTCGGTGACGAGCTCTATCCCCTCTTCGACGAGTACGGCGATATGGTCGCGATGTCCGTCGCCTACACGCGCAAGGTCGGCAGGAAGACCGTCTCGTTCTTCGAGACCTACTCCGCCGACAGGCACGTCAAGTGGAACAACGCCTCGGGCGACTTCGAGGCGGTGGAGGACGAGCGGTTCTCGCTCGGCAAGATTCCGTGCCTGTACTGCTACCGTCCGACCCCGATCTGGGAGGACACGTCCAACATCGTCTACGAGATGGAATGGGCGCTCTCGCGCAACGGGAACTACCTCCGCCGGAACAGCAAGCCCATCTTCGTGGTCATAGCGGACGAGGAGGTCTCCTACGGCGGAGAGGGGGACGAGAACAGGGAGTTCCGCAGCATACTCCAGTACCCGAAAGGGAGCAGCGCCCAGTACGTCACCTGGCAGCAGGCGGTCGAGAACCTCAAGTTCTACGTCACCGAGCTGCGGCAGTCCTTCTTCACGCAGCTCCAGCTCCCGGACTGGTCCTACGAGAGTATGAAGTCGAACCCGATGTCCGGGGAGAGCCGCAAGCAGCTCTTCATCGACTGCCAGCTCAAGGTCAAGGACGAGAGCGGCCGCCTCATCGAGTATTTCGACCGGGAGGTCAATGTCGTAAAGGCGTTCCTCAAGGCGATGACGGACGGGCGATACCACGCGGACATCGACGCGCTGCGCGTTGAGATCGAGATTACCCCGTTCACCGTCAGCGACGACAAGGACACCATCAGCAACCTTATGGCGGCGAACGGCGGGAAGGCCCTGATGTCGCAGCGCGAGAGCATCGAGTACCTCGGCTGGTCCGGGGACGTGGACAGGACGCTCGAACAGATAGCCGAGGATGACAAGGGCGACGTCTTCGGGACTTACGAATAGCAGGAAGGCCGGGAAGAGCCGGACGGAAAAACACATCACGACAAATCCAAAATACTGACGATTATGACGACGATAAGGAAACCTGCCCGGAAAGGGGCAAGACAGGCCGTTGCGGCCGCTTTCACCTGCGGAACGTGCGTTTACTGCTACAGCAGGGCGAAAGGGGCGGAAAACGCCCTCTGCTCGCAGGACAACCGCGAGGTCAAAGCATCTGACGAGGCCTGCCCGAGGGGCGAGCGCAGGAAAGGAGCTTAAAAGCGGGGCGGCACTATGGCGGCGAAGATGAACAAGTACGACAGGAAGCACCTCGCTAACCTGTCGAAGTACCGACGGCAGATCGATGCCCTCTACAGGCGGCTCATACAGGAGGCGGCGCAGCTCGGCGCTTCCGTGGACGGCCTGGAGGGGGACGACCTGTTCGCTTTCGACAACTATCCGACCCTCAGAGAGCGTGCGGAGCGGCTCGTGGAAGAGATGCGGTCCGGGATGTCAGCCGTCATCGTCAACGGCGTGAACGCGGAGTGGACGCTCGCCAACAACAAGAACAGCGAACTCTCGCGCACGGTCTTCGGGAACAGGGTCGGGCTGCTCACGCAGGCGGAGTACCGGAGGTATTTCAGCACCAACGGCAAGGCCCGCGAGGCTTTCCTCGCCAGGAAGGAGGGCGGGCTTGACCTCTCCGACAGGGTATGGCGGTACACGGAGCAGTTCAAAGGGGAAATCGAGCTGGGGCTTGACGTGGGCATCCGCAACGGGATGTCCGCAGCCTATATGGCCCGGGAACTCAAGGCGTGGCTGCGCGAGCCCGACAGGCTCTTCCGCCGCGTCCGGGACGAGCGCGGGGAGCTGAAGCCCTCGAAGGCTATGGCGGCGTACCATCCGGGGCAGGGGGTGTACAGGAGCAGCTACAAGAACGCGCTCCGCCTCGCCGCCACAGAGACGAACATAGCCTACAGGACGGCGGACTACGAGAGGTGGCAGCAGCTTCCGTTCGTGGTCGGCATCGAGATTATCCTGTCGAAGAACCACCCCGTGCCGGACATCTGCGACGACCTCAAGGGGCGTTACCCGAAGGACTTCAAGTTCACCGGATGGCATCCGAACTGCCGCTGCACCGTGCTGAGCATCCTTAAGACCGAGGAGGAGATGGCCGAGGACACGCGCCGCATCCTCTCCGGTGAGGAGCCGACGGCGGAAAGCTCGCAGACGGTGGGCGATGTGCCGCAGGGGTTCAAAGATTGGGTACAAGACAATAGCGGGCGAATTAAAAAGGCGAAGTCTTTGCCGTATTTCCTTTCGGATAATGACAAATACTTGAAAACAATCACCGCCTCCACTGCCGAAAGCAATTTTGTCGCCACCGTCGCTGATTGCAGTTCGTTCATCGTCAACAGCTCGGCGAATACCGGATTCTATCAGTCTTTTTCCTCTGCATATAATGACCTTGTCGAACCGACAGCGAGCAATTGGATAAAAGCCTCGGAGTCAGTACGCACATCTCTCATTGACTATACCGGAACACTTTATCACGATATCAATGCGGTGGCGAGAGGAGAAGCGACGGACTATGCCGTAAAAGAATACGGGGCGGCAGTCAAAGAAATGGAGGAATTTATCAGCAAGTGCAAGACGAAACGCCCAATGTCTCTCAAGAGAGGTACGGATAGATACGAAATAGACGGCATTTTCGGGGAAGACACCGCCTATAAAATAGCCAAAGGGGACAAATCCGTCATTGGGAAAATAGGTAGGCAGAAAGGTTTTATATCCACTGCATTTAACGCGGAGGGAGGTTTCGATGGCAGGTTCGAGGTTTGGTATTATGTTCCGAAAAATTCCGAGGTGGCCGCTCTCTTTCCCGTATCAAGAAAAGGTTGGCGGCAGGGTCTGCATTGGGACGGGAAAAACCCAGGGTTGGGAGTAGATAAAATCGATGAGAATGAGATGCTAATCAATAAGGGTTACAGGATGAGAATTGTCGGATTTGAGACAGTAAAAGACGAGCCTAAACGGTGGCGGGTCTTTATTCAACTACTTGACAGGAAGTGAGATGTACCACTCATATCCGTCTTCGCCTGCTCGCCGCTTAAACTCATTGATTTCCCTATTATAGAAATCTTGTGCGAGCCGTGCCGCCTCGCCTGTGTCATTGATGAAATGCCTTTCGAGGTAAGGATAAAACCTCTTGTTCAGATAGAGATCCTCCTCAAAATGCCAAGCGCATAATGTCTTTCTATCCATAGCCGCCATAGGCAGTTTATAGATATTGCGCTGTGGGTCATAGATGCGATATTTGGCAATCTTCTGAATTTCATTATAGATTGCCTGCTGCATTTCGTGAGTGTAGGTAAACATAGTGTCGCAAATATAGCCATAATTTTTCAGAGTCTCCCGCACGCCACGAGCAGCGCGATGACGCTTATCGGATCACATAATGAAAGAAAGGTGAAAGTCCGGGCGGCTCTTGGAACTACAATCCAAGACCCCGGCCTCTCGCCTTTCCTCCTACTCTGCAAATGTAGTAACTTTCTCCATCAATACAAATATTTCCGCACTTATTTAACATCCGCTCAAAGTCTTCCGCACTTCAGTTCGCGCAGCACCCGCTTCTCGCTCCCGCTCAGACGTATTCTCTCCATAACGCCCAAATATAGCCATTTTCCGCGAGGAAGCATCTCCGGACAAAAAAATAATGTTTATAGTACAAACATATCGTCAACTTTTTTAGTACCTTTGTGCAAGCTAATCATTTAGAACACCAGAAAATATGTTCCGAACACAAATCATCGAGGCACTCCGCAACCGCTTCGCGGGGGTGAGTGACGCAATTCTGGGCAGGATAGCCGACAAGCTGGCGAAGACTGTCACATCGCAGGAGCAGGTCGCGACCGCAGTAGAGGGGGTGACGCTCCAGCAGGTTCTCGAGTCGTACGGCGACAGCCGGGCGACCGAAGCTCAGCAGACCGCAGTCCGCAACTACGAGAGCAAGTACGGCCTGAAGGACGGCGAGAAAGTGGACAACGGCGGAGGCAAGCCACTGGAACCGACCAAGCCGACGCAGCAGACAGGCGGAGAGGAACAGACCCCGGAATGGGCGAAGGCCATCATCGACAGCAACAAGGCGCTGCGTGAGGAGCTGAACACCATCAAGGGGGAAAGGCTGACCGCCGACCGCAGACAGAAACTCGCGGCAGTGACCGGGAAACTCCCCCAGAGCCTGCGCAAGGCGTACGAACGCACGCCTGTGGAGGGCCTGAAAGACGAGGAATTCGAGACCCTCGTCAGTGAGATCGAGACGGAAGTGGAGGGAATCGTCCGGGACAGCAGCGCGAGGGGCGCAGTCTTCGGAAAGCCGTCCGCCGTGAACGGCAGGGCGGCACAGGAGAACGGGCTGACGCAGGAGCAGCAGGCATCCATCGCCAAGCGCGACGGGGCGGCGGCAGGCGACCAGCAGCCGTTCTGATTATGTTTCACAACCTTAAATCTCTATCATTATGGCAATGACAGTCATCAAGCGCAAGGACAGCAAGCTCGCCCGAGTGTTCACCCATAAGGTGGCGGACATCCGGGGCGGCGTTTCCGTCGCGGTCTCCGACCTCAACGTGGACTACCTCGCGGAGGGCCGCGTCATCGGCGCACCGGTCGAGGGGATATGCCACGTCGTGAAGTATGCCAAGGTGCACACGGAAGTGGCCGCGTCCGCGACCAAAATCAAGGTCTATAAGGGGCACGACTTCAAGGTGGGCGACATCGTCTTCGCGGTCAAGGGCGGAGCGGCCTACGCCATCACCGCCGTCGACGCATCGAACGCCGCCTACGATGAAATCACCGTGGGAACCACGCTCGGCGCGGTCTCCAAGGACGCTTACATCTTCCAGGCTTCCGCAAGCGGAGCCGCGACGGGGGCGTTCAAGTACGCTCCGTTCGCCCTTGTCGGCACGGGCAAGCCCGTAATCGCCGGCGCGAACCTCGACACCGACGCCTGGGTAATAGGCGTGACCCGCGGCAACGAACTCCCGGCCCTCGTGGCGGCGGAGCTTCCTTGCATAATCAACTACTAAAAACGGTAACGGAATATGGGAACTATCGTAAACACACTCATACAGGGGCTGACCCAGCAGATGGTGCAGGCACGCCTCAACACCGCTGACGCGAAGCCTTTCCTGTTCGGCACCCACTTCCCGGTGAAGAAGGTGAACGGATTCATCTGGCAGACCCTCCAGAACCAGCTGGCTAAGAACAACGTCGCTGCGGACATCCACACCGACAACGGGACCATCCTCCGCAAGCGCCGCCCGATCTTCGAGAGCGCGAAGGGAGACATCCCGTTCATCAGCATCAGCCGCGAACTCTCGCGCAGCGAGATAAAGGACTACCAGACCGCCCTCGCCCTCGCAAACGACGACGACGCGACCAAGCTCGTGCAGTACTGGGGCAATGACGTGGACTTCTGCTTCAACGGGGTCCAGTCCGAGCTTGAGTACATCGCCTGGGCACTCGTATCCAACGCCGGCAAGCTCTCCTTCACGACCGCGAACAACGCCACCTTCGCAAACGAGTTCGACCTCGACTACGACGTGGACGCGGACGTGCAGAAGAAGGCCACCTCCACCGACTGGGGCAACAGCGCCTCCGCCGACATCATCGGCGACCTCGCGAAGGTCATCAAGCACGCCAAGGACAACGGCCTGCACCCGAAATACGGCTTCCTGAGCCTCGACACCTTCTACAAGGTCTGCTCCGCCGAGCAGATAATCAAGGCGTGCGCTTCCTACCTCGCCAACGCGGTGGGTATGGCGCAGACCCCGGACCTCGCACAGGTCAATGCTATGCTCGCGAAACAGGCCTGGCTCAACGGCATCCAGCTCATCGTCATCGACCAGTCCGTCACCCGCGAGTACGGCGACGGGCGCGAGCCGGTGAGCGGCAACCCGTTCGCGGCTGACAGGCTCGTGCTTTCCGAGACCCCGCGCCTCGGGACGACCCAGTACGACATCCTCGCCGAGAGCAACGACCTCATCCTCCGCGCCGAACGCGCACACACCGTCATCAAGAAGTACGGCATAGCCGAGCCGCAGGGCGAGGTGACCATCGGACAGGCGGATGCGGTCCCTGTCTTCGACACCGCGTATCGGAACATCTACCTCAAGACCGACGCGACGGCCTGGGAGTAGCATCTGAGAAGTTTCACGGGCTATGACGATACTCGAAGCACTCAAGGGCGTGAACGCCTATCCCATCCCCGTCAGGACCATCGACGAGACGGCCCTGCACAGGGGGCTGATGCTCTCGGATACGGCTACCCCCGAAGCCGTGGGCGGAGCAGGGTACAATCTCGCCGTGGCGGACCTGCTCCTGTGGCTTGCCGCCGCGCCGGACATCTCGCAGGGCGGTCAGTCCTACTCGTTCACGGACGAGCAGAGGGCATCCTTCCGCCGCCGCGCCTACTCCCTTTACCGGGAGTGGGGAGACGAGGGCGGAGGGAACGTGCCGAAGTCCACATTCGGGTACAAGGGTTCAAGGCTATGATAATCCCGAACGGAACCATCGAGCTCCAGAGCGTCACCGGAGGCGGACTCGACCCGGAGACCGGACTCCCCTCCCGGGGAGAGGCCGTCTGGGGAGAGGCCGTCCCCTGCCAGTTCTCGCCCGTAAGGCAGGACTACAGGGCCATCGTGGACGGGGAGCCGGCCAGGACGCTGTCCTTCTCGATACTGATCGAGATGCAGCCGTTCACGGCTGACCGCCTCCGCCTGCGCGACCGCGAGGGGACTCTCCTCGGGGAGTTCAGCGTGGAGAGCGTGGAACCGCTCGAGGCCGTGTGCCAGACGAGAATAACCGTATAATCCTCCCTTCCTATGCCGATACGGATGACAACCCCGACGAAGGCGATAGACGACTACATCGAGACGTGCGTCAGACGTGCGGGAGATGCGGTGGTCTATAACCTCCAGCACGTCGGGAACCAGGTCGTGAACAGGGTGCGGCTGTCCGGCTCCTATACGGACCGGACGGGCAATCTCCGCAGCTCGACCGGCTATGTCATCGTGAGGGACGGGCGCATCGTCTCTTCCTCCGACTTCTCGCCCGTCAAGGGCGGCAGGAAGGGGAGCCGGGACGGAAAGGAGTTCGCGAAACGCCTCGCGGCCGAACACGGCAGCGGAATCGTGCTCATAGTGGTCGCGGGAATGTCCTACGCCTGCTACGTGAAGAAGCGCGGATACGACGTCCTCGACAGCGGGGAGCTTCTCGCCGACTATCTCGTGCCACGGATGCTCCGGAGCCTCGGATTCAAAGTATAGCGACAAGGTATGAAGACTGCAAAAGACATTCAGGGAGACATCCTCACGCTGCTGCGCGGAAGCGGCATAGCGTCCCTCATCAGCGGCGGCATCTACAGGGCGGGATACCGCCCCCGTGACAGCCGCCTCGAGGACGCGGTGGTGATTTTCACCGCAGGGCTTCCGGCGCAGATCCAGACGGGCGTGGTGACGGTGCACATCTATGTGCCGGACATCACCCTCGACGGGGTGCAGGTGGAAGACGGGGAGCGGACGGCGGTGCTCGAGAGGGCGCTTCAGGACTGGGCGGAAAGCCTCACGCCTGCGGTATCCTCCTACAAGTTCAGCCTCCAGGCGACCGTCAGCACGGAGGACGCTCCGGACATCGGGCAGCACTTCGTAGTGGCTATGCTGCGCTATGAGTACTTCGGGGACGACAGCCCCGTGAAATTATAGGCAAATCAAGTGTAATCATTCTAAATCCAGATTATTATGAGTGTACTATCTTGGGGCAAATGCTCCATCACCACTACGCCGTCCACTGACGGGGCTCCCGGCTCCAGCGCAACCTGGACGGCCATAGACACCCCGAAGGAGGACACCACGAAGCTCACCGCCACCGCCGGAACCGAGAAGACCGCGACGGAAGAGGGCGGCGAGATAGTCGATGTCCTGTTCGGCAAGAACTCCTATGAGCTGGAGTTCGACATCTTCGTCAAGAAAAACGGCACACGCCCGTTCACCGGCAACGACGGCATCGTCAGCGGAGAGCACGCGTTCCGCATCGCCCCTGCCGACAGCACTTGCGAGGGCATCCAGATCGACCGTGCAGTGGTGCGCGTCGAGGAGTCCTACAGCACGGCGGACGGCATCCTCCTCCATTACGTGGCGAAGTGCCTCAAGCCTGCGAGCGGCAACACCATCAAGGCTTACACCGGCTCTTAGGCGGGGTCAAAGAGACTCACTCTTCTTTCCTGTAGGGTCCCCCTCGGCGGCGGGGACGCACAAATGGCCGCCGATTACAGCAGGTTGGAGAAGCGGCATCTCGCGAATCCCATAAGTTCGAGACCGGGGGTTCGACTCCCTCACCTGCTTCGACAAATCAATTCCGGCCGATTATGGACAAGAGGAAAAAGACAATCGAGCAGCGCACGGCTGAGGCCGTCCTGCAGAAGCCCAAGGAGGTCGTCATACGCGACAGGACATACACCATAGCCCCTCCGAGCATCGCGACCCTGATTCTCGCGTCGGAGGCGGTCAGCAGGCTCCCCTCCCTGAAGCTCGACCCCGATGCGGTGGTGGAGGAAGTCCTGCGCAACGCCAGGGACTGCGGAGCGATAGGCGAATTCGCCGCGATACTGATTCTGGGGGCGAAGCGGATTGGCCGGGGCGGAGACCCGGCCGCAGGAAGACGCGGTCTCTTCCGCCGGCGCGGACGGGAGAAGGAGGCGCTCGCCCGGGAGCTGCTCGAAGACCTCTCGCCGAGGGAGATGTACAAGCTCCTCACCGAGGCGCTCGTAGAAATGCAGCTTCAGGATTTTTTCGGGCTTACCACTTTCCTGACAGAGATAAATCTGACGCGCCCGACGAGGAAAGTGGGAACCGGAGCGACAGCGTCTGGGCAGTGATAGCCGGGACGGCCAAGGCGTTCGCCCTCCCCTTGGAGACGGTGCTTTATGACCTCTCCTACGTAAATGTCGTAATGTACGGGGCGACGCTCCCCTCCTACGGGGCCGGCAAGGCTGACAGGGAGAGGAAACGGAAGGAGGCCGGAGAGACGATAAGGGCCGACATCCCGGAGAACCGGGAAAGGGTCAGAGCTATGATACGGAGTTTCGAGTAGCACCAAACACAAGAGCATCAGCAGATGGCAGAGGCACAGGGAAAGATATATTTCGAGTCGGGGCTTGACAACAGCAGGCTCCGCAGCGGAGCGGCAGAGGCGAAGTCGCTCCTGCACGGCATCGGCGACTCCGCAGAGACCGAGGGGCGGCGGATCGAGGACACGTTCCGGGGCTTAGGAGCCGCCGTGGCCGGAGTGTTCGCGGTCTCGCAGCTAAAGGAGTTCACGGTGAACGTCGCCAAGGTGCGCGGAGAGTTCCAGCAGCTGGAGATGTCCTTCAAGACGCTTCTCGGCAGCGCGGACAAGGCGGACGCGCTGATGAGCCAGCTCATCAACACGGCGCTGATAACGCCTTTCGGGATGAGCGACATCGCGAAAGCCTCCAAGCAGCTGCTCGCCTACGGAGTGGCGGCTGAGGACGTGAACGACACGCTCATCCGCCTCGGGGACATCGCCGCCGGACTGAGCATCCCGATCGGAGACCTCGCCTATCTCTACGGCACGACTATGGTGCAGGGGCGGCTCTTCACGCAGGACCTGCGGCAGTTCACCGGGCGCGGAATCCCCCTCACGGAAGAACTCGCCAAGCAGTTCGGCGTGGCGAAGGAAAAGGTCGGGGAGCTCGTGACGGCGGGCAAGGTCGGCTTCCCGGAGGTGCAGAAGGCCATAATCAGCCTCACGTCTGCCGGCAGCAAGTTCGGCGGCCTTATGGAGGCGCAGTCGCAGACCATCGCGGGGCAGATATCGAACCTCGAGGACGCGGTCGAGCAGATGATGAACAACATCGGAAAGCAGTCCGAGGGCTTCATCAGCGGCGCGATAGGCGCGGTATCGGGACTTGTGGAGAACTATGAGAAAGTGGGCAGGGTCATAGCGGAGGTGATAGCCGCCTACGGGGTCTATAAGGCCACCATAATGACTCTCGCCGCCCTCGAGAACCTCCGCTACCAGGCGACCCTCGCGCAGATGGCCGGGATGACGAAGATGCAGGCGGTGACGGATGTCCTCAGGCAGAAGACCGCCGCGCTCAACACCGTCCTCGCCAAGAACCCCTATGTCCTCGCCGGGGCTGCGGTCGCGGCTCTCGCGGTGGGGATATACAAGCTGGCCACGGTGCAGACGGACGCGGAAAAGGCGCAGGCGAAGCTCAACAGGACCACGGGCGAGTACAACAAGGCCGTCGCGTCCGAGCGCGTCCAGATAGACAGCCTCTTCGCCCGGCTGAAAGCCGCGAAGGAGGGCACGGAGGAGTACGAGGCGGCGAAGAAGGCGATAATCAGCCAGTACGGCAACTATCTCTCCGGCCTCGGCAAGGAAATCGAGGCCCTGCAGGATGTCGAGGGTGCCTACAAGGCGATAACCGTCGCGGCGGTCGATGCGGCCAAGGCACGCGCACTCGAAAGGGCCGCGAGCGGAGCGGCGGACACATACGCCGAAAAGGAGGCGTCTGCGAAGAAAGAGGTGAAAAAGCTGCTCGAAAAGAAGTTCGGAGGCCGCACGGGGGCTGACGGAATCAGCCTCGCGGAGACCTACTACTGGAAGATAGTCCCGGTGATCGAGGGGAAAGAAGAATTGACGGACGAGCTGCGCGAAGTGGTCGGGCAGTTCGACCGCTCGTTTTCCGGCGGCGGAATGTTCGGCAACGGCAACTACACGAACAACGCCCTGAAGGAGCAGCTGAGGTCAGCGGCGGAGGCGAAGAGGGTCTATGAGGGCGTAATGGCGGAGGCGAACCGCCTGTACGGCTCAGGCGTCGCCGCGACGGCGGAAGAGAAAAAGAAAGCCGAAGAGCCGGCAAAGGCCACCAGGGACAAGGCCTACTGGGCCGACCTCAAGCAGAAAGCCACGGAAGAGCTGGAAGCCCTCACGGACATCGAGGCGGCGGGCAGGCGCGGACAGGAACTGAAGAGGAAGATCGCGGAGTACAACGGGAGGCTCGCATCCTACGGCACGGAAACCAAGTCCGGAAAGACCTCCGACGACACCGAGCAGCGCCGCGAGAGATTCCTCAGCGAATACGGCACATATCAGCAGCGCCTCAAGCAGCTCTCCGACGAGTGGGACAATACCATAGCGTCATTCGCGGACGGCACGGCGGAGCGCGGCATCGCGGAGAAGCAGAAGAAATACGCCCTCGCGGCGTTCAGCTACGACTGGCTGAAGGACAACACCCTCGACAGGGACGCGGTGCGCGAGGCTCTGGAAGAGCAGCTGGACGCGGAGATAGCGACCCTCGAAGGGGCGGCCAAGGAGGCTGCGGAGGCGCGGAAGATAGTCGCCCTCGCGGAGTTCGACGCGGAGACCGACGGCCCGATGCTCGACTACCTCAAGGAGTTCGGGACGATGGAGGAGAGGCGGCTCGCCATAGCGCAGGAGTACGACCGGAAAATAGCCGCGTCTGCGGACGAGTGGACGAAGAAATCCCTCGGCAAGCAGAAGGAGAACGCCCTTTTCGAGTTCGACTCCGCGAACGACGGCAAGATGAAGCAGTTCTTCATCGACCCGGCCAAGCAGAGCCGGGCGCTTCTGAAACAGAACATCGACTACGCCGCGACCCTTACGGAGAAATACAGGGAGCAGCCGGAGGTGCTGAAGGACATCAACGCGCAGCTCTCGCAGATGCAGGAAGAGTACGACAGCCTGGACATCGGCGGCTACGAGGCCGGGGTGGACGCGGTCGTCTCCCGCGTGTCCGAGCTGAACCGCCTGTACCGCAGGCAGAACGAGCTCAAGGAACAGGGGGCGGCGGCGGACGTTTCGGAGGTGGAGGCGAACCGCGCCGCGATAGAACGCGCCCGGCAGTCGCTGAAGAAGTCCCTCGCCGCCACGGGCATCACCGCCTTCGTGGACGGCCTCTCGCGTGCCGCAGAGCTGATGCAGCAGATAGCGGACGCGTCCGGGGACATCTCCCTCGCCGATTCGGCTGCTATGCTCCAGAGCTTCACGCAGAACCTCAGCTCGGCCTACGAGGGGTTCAAGACCGGCGGCTGGATAGGCGCGATAGTCGGGGGTGTGTCCGACTGGCTCCAGCAGGGCATCAGCGCGTATGCGCAGGCCAGAATCGCGGAGGAGGAGTACGCACGCAGCCACGAGCAGTTCATCCACCGCCTGAATGTGGCGAACCTCTCCCTCGACGACACCCTGTACGACACCCTCTTCGGGGACAAGGGAATCACCAGAGGCGTGGACGGCTGGAAGAAGGCGCAGTCGGCTATGGAGCAGTATATGGCGGCAGTCGGCAGGCGGTACGAGATGACCTCCGAAGACATAGCGGACAGGAACCGCAAGGACCAGAAGATGCTCGGCGGCTTCGGCGCGGCAGTCTTCAGCGGCGGTCTGACGGCCTTCACCTCGGGGCCGTGGACGGACAAGCGGACGAGCCTGTACAAGCAGCAGGAGGACGCTATGGCACGCGGCCTCACGGAACTCCAGGCGATGAGCGTGAAGGTCAAGTCGCGCAACGGCTTCCAGAAGTTCTGGGGCGCGGAGGACCGGTACAAGTCCCTTTACGACATCGCGCCGCAGCTGTGGGACGAGAACGGGGACTTCAACGTGGCGGCCGCGAAGGAGTTCCTCGAAACGGAGACGCGGATAACGGACGCGCAGAGGAACCAGATAGAGAACGTCATAGAGCTCAAGGAAGCCTATGACGACGCGATGGCCGCGATAGACGAGAACATAGAGTCCATATTCGGCTCCCTCGGGGAGGATATGGCGGACGCGATATGGGATTCCGTGGTGAACGGAGGGGACGACGCGTGGGACAAGTTCCAGGACATCGGCGCGGAGGCTATAGCGAACCTCGGCAAGCAGATGCTCAAGGAGATGATCATCACCGACTACCTCGAGCAGTACAAGGACAGGTTCCGCGAGGCCTACAAGAGCGGGACCCCGGAGGAGGTCGCGGCCAACGTCGCGGCCCTTACCGCCGAGATGATGAACGGGGCGAAGGAGAACATCGACATCTGGACTGAGGCCATACAGGGATACTCCGACGCGGCCAAGCAGAGCGGATACGACCTATCTGAGGCGGCGGAGCGCTCCACCGCGAGCCGGGGCATAGCGAGTATGTCGCAGGAGAGCGCGGACGAGCTGAACGGGCGGTTCACCGCCATACAGGGGCACACGTACCAGATAAACGAGAACGTCACCGCGATCCGGGAGCAGCACCAGGCCCTCGTGGCCACCGCCGGCTCCATCCTCGCGCACGTTATGGGCATCCACGACGACACGGACGACATCCGCGAGACGCTCGGCGAGGTGCGCTCGATAGTCAAGAGCACATCCGACGACATACTGCTCAAGGGGGTCAAAATAAGATAGGGAGGACACGGGATGACGAGACAGGACACGATACGGGACACCATCTCCAAGATTCACGCGCAGGCCGCGCTGATAGGCGGCTGCGGCGCGTTCACGGGCCGCGAGAGCCTCCCGGAGCTCGCGGAGCTTTTCCTTTCGGACGGGGGGCTGGACTTCTGCCTCGGCAACCGCTTCCCGAACACGTCCACGTTCCGGCTCTTCCGGGGATGCGGCCTCGAGAAACACGGCATCTACATAGACTCCGGCGACATCACCCTGCAAAACCCCGGAAGGGCCGTCCTCATCGGACGCACCGCTGCTGTGGTCAAGTGCGACACCCTCGAAAGGCAGGAGGTGGTCGCGCTGAACGGGGCAAAGGCGGTCATATCCGCGTCCGGATGGTCGGTAGTGGCCGTCAGGGCGCAGTCCGGCTGCACGGTGGTCAGAAACGCGTCAGAAAACGCCATCATACTATGACGGGGAGACTTTACATAGACGGGACCGACGCATACTCCGCCTGGGGCATCTTCCCCGTGCGGGGCGGATACTCGGGCCTCGCCGCTATGCCGAAGCTAAAGGCCGTGGAGACGAACGACTGGCAGGAGGAGGACGGCATAGAGGCCGACCTTGAATCCCCGGTGCTCGACACGCGCAGCTTCACCGTCTCCCTCGGCGTGCTGGACGTGGACTACGGGGTGGACGCTTTCCTCGCCGCAGTGACGGACGGGGCGTACCACACGTGGAACTTCGCGGAGGCCGGGCGCACGCTCAAGCTCCGCGTCACCTCGTTCCCGGCTCTGGAGAGCCTGCGCATCCTCGGCACGTTCAGCGTCGGGGTCAGCGACGACTTCCCCCTCGCGGACTACGAATACGCGGAGCCGCAGTCGGCTATGGGCTTCGGGAGCGCCGGGGTCTCCCTCGACGGCACGGACCTGTCCGCCTACGGCATCCGCGTGCTCAAGGGCACGCTCGATTCGTTCCGCCGGCCCTCCGACGCGAAGGAGAATATGCTGCGCAAGATCTCCACGGAGGCCGGGGTCATCTACGACGGGGAGAGCGTCACGCTGAAGAAGAGGGACGTGTCGGTAAACTGCCTTATGAGGGCGAAGACGAACGCGGAGCTGTGGCGGAACTGCGACGCGCTGCTCTACAACCTCTCCGGGAGCGGAGAGCGGACGCTCGCCGTGGAGGCGCTGCGCGGCTCCTTCGCCTGCTACTACTCCGGGATGTCCGTCAGCGAGTTCGTCCCGGCGCTCGGGGGCGGCTCCCCGGCGTGGCTGGAGTTCCGGCTGACCCTCACCCTCACGACCGGCTCCGCCGCCTACATCGAAGCGCTGCTCGCGTCCGAGGCCGGGGCATACGTCATCACCGAGGACGGCTACTGCATAATGGTTTAACGTTTTATTTTACGATGAAGATATGCAACACAACAACCTGTCAGACCTCGCGATAGCGATAAGCTTCACGGACGAGAGCGGCTCCCCGTGCGGGATTCCGGTCTATGACTTCGAGATAGAGTTCTTCACGAACCCGGGCTTCCGGAAGGTGACGGCCTCGCAGCGCGGAGGGGAGCTGACGAACTGCAAGGTGGTGGACGGCGTGCTGACCTGCTTCTTCGACGCCCCGAAGCTCGGCAGGGGGAGCCTCCTCACGAGGCGGACGTTCCACATACCGGACGGGAACTTCCCGGACGGGTACAACACCATCGTCGTCGACGGCAAGCTCGACGTCGAGATAGTCTGAGGGAGGGGACGCGCTATGATAGCCTGCACGGTCGCACTCCCCTCTCCCGTTGTCTTCAGCAACACGGTCGCACTCCCCTCTCCCGCCGTCTTCGGGGACACGGTCGGCGTGCCGCCGTTCGACTGGCTGCTCGCGAGCGAGGCGGACGAGCGCATAGTGACCGAAGACGGAGATTTTGTCATCATTTAAGACCGAAACGATATGTCAGAAGAAAAGAAAAAAATCAGTCAGCTCGACGAGTACGGCGGCTCCGTGTCGAAGCTCTACACGATCGGGACGAAGGAGAACGCGGCGGGGAATCCGCAGTCCTACAAGGTTCCGCTGGCCTTCCTCCAGACGGCCGCCGACACGGCCAATGCGGCTGCGGCTTCCGCCAATACCGCTGCGGCTTCCGCATCGTCCTCCGCCTCGGCTGCGGACGCGGCCAAGGAGGCCGTGGAGGCCGGGGAATCCTCCCGTCAGAGCGCGGAGAGCGCAAGGCAGGCGGCGGAGACCGCGAGGGCCGGGGCGGAATCGTCCCGTGCCGCCGCCGAATCGTCCCGGAGCACGGCGGAATCCTCCCGCGCCTCCGCAGAGACGGCACGCGTCGCGGCGGAGACCAGGCGCGAATCCGACTGCGCCGCCGCAGCAGCCGGAGCGAACAGCGCGGCAGATGCCGCGAACACCGCCAAGGCCGGCGCGGAGAACGCGGCCGCCACGGCCAACGCGGCTGCGGAGGCGGCCAACACCGCCGCCGAGGGCGTGTTCCCGGCTCTGGACGCCAACATCCTCCGCCTCGTCTCCGGCCTCGACGACTTCGGGGACGTGAAGTGCCGGAGCCTGTCGAGCGACGGCATCCCGATGGTCTGCGGCAGGCCGATGATACTCCACGGGGCCGGGGTCCCGTCCGCTTCGACCGTCCCGGACAACTGGGACGCGGAGACGATGGGAGAGTGGACCGGGGCGCCGACCTTCACCGGGCAGCACTACATCGACACGTCCGCCTCATCCGGAGGGGAATACTACGCGGCGGGGACATCCTCCGTCGCCGACTGGAAGAACGCATAAAAAACGAAGCGAGATATGGCTATCTACAACATCACGGTAAGAGTACCGAAGCGCGGCGACATCGTGGTCATCGACGCTGAAAAGGATTATCAGTTCATCGCCCTCGAGACCTTCTCGGCCCTCGCCCTCCCGTCCGGGTGGCAGGCCGTGGGCGCGGTCGCGCGGGTGTGGGGCCGCAGGTGCCTCTGCATCCACAAGACGAGCGCCTCGCAGAAGTGGGCGGAGAAGTTCCTGTGGAGGCTCACGGGCTACACCCTCGACGGCACGGACCGCGCGGTCTCCATAACCGCCAACGGGGCGACCTGCTCCGTGACCTATAACGCGACGGACCTCTCAACCCTCGCCTCGCAGCTCGACGCCGCCGTCAGGCCCTTCGACTTCGGGGGGCACTCCTACTCGGTCTATGTCCGGGACGGGGAGCTGATACTCCAGCACGACACGTACACCACGTATGTGGCCGTGAGCGCGACCGGGGTGAGCGTCTCGGCCCGCGTGGCCCCGGAGCTGACGGCTGACAGCCGTATGGAGCGGTACAACGGGGCGCGGAGCGGGGAAGGCCCGGTGATGAACCTCGACCGCGCCCTCATCTACTTCTCCGGCGACCTCAGTTCCACAGCCTACAACCCGTCCTCGGACGTGGCCTCCATAGCGACCACCTATCCGGTGTGCCTCCCGGCGTACCTCGGGACCTCGCAGTATCAGAGCGACCACTGCGCCCTGCTGCGCTCGCGCTACGGCGAGGGAAGGGAGGGCTGGATGAAGTATATGAAGCGGCAGATGATTATCAACCCTTCCGCCTTCGGGGCTATGACGCAGGACGGCAGGGAGAACACGTACAAGTTAGCCGGGCAGACCTACACTGACCGCGACGGCGGAGGGCAGCTGCCGCTCTACCCGGCCTCCGACTACGCCGCCGCCGTGGAGTACGGCTGCGACGGGCTGCGCAAGGGCGACTGGTTCCTGCCTTCCATAGCGGACGTGGCAGACATAATGGCCGGAATCACCTATCCCGCCGTCTATGACGAGGAGACCGGCGCAAGCGAGGCCGTGTCCCGGGCGGACTCCGACCCCCTCAACCGCGCCCTCTACGCCATAGGCGGGACCGCCATAGGCAACGGCAGCAGCGTCTGGAGCAGTTGTCGCTACAGCACCAGCGGCGCGTGGAACTACCACGGCAGCGGATTTGCCAACCGCTACAGCTTCTACGGCACGTATCTGGCGGTGCCTTCCGTGCTTTTAGACCTCGCGTAAGCGAGGGTGTTAAACCTTAACCCTTAACGGAGGGCCGAATACTTGGAGGCCCTCCATAATAAAAAAGCCTTATGAAGACTGACAAAGCGGGTATCTACATTGACTGCTACAATCTGCGGAAGAAACTCTATCGGGCCACCTATGAGATGACGCACAAGGACAGAGTGATAATCGCGGAGAAGGCTCTCAAAGACCTTGACCAAGTGACCTCCGCTTTCGTGCTGGGCTTCTCCCTGCCGGAAGAGAGGGCGCACTACATCAAGCGGATGACTTCGCACTTCGAAGTTCTTAAAATGGACTTGCGCATTATGGCCGAGGAGAACGTTTTCAAGGGCAAGAAGAACAAGACGGGTGAATACGTCCTCGTGGAGAGGGAGATATTTGAACTTGTGGCAAGAATAGATGACGGTATAGGCAAGTGGCGGCGAAGCTGTCTTCAGAAAGGGGCAGAGCCGCGTCCGACATAGGGTGCGGTAGCTGACGTATAATAAAAGGGGCATACACTCTCATTCAGAGTTATACGCAAGAAAGGATGCCCACCGCAGCAACGTCTGGAGCAGTTGTCGCTACAACACCAACAACGCGTGGAACTACAACGGCAACAACGGATTTGCCAACAACAACAACTTCTACAACAAGAATCTGGCGGTGCCTTCCGTGAATTTATTAGAAGTCAATGGTTGAACTTGATGACCTCATAGCGGCTTACAGAGTCGCGCGAAGCAACAAGCGCAGGAGCGCGGACAGCGTTGAGTTTGAAATCAACGCTGAAGCCAATCTGTGCCGCCTGCTCGCGGACATCAACGGCCGAACCCTCCGCCCGACTGCCTATACCTTTGTCACTATGAAGCCCCGCCCGAGGGAGATATTCGCCTGCGATATGGGGCTGCGCATAGTGCATCACTACATCGACATCAGGCTGCGCCCGCTCATCGAGGCGCGTCTCACCGACCGCACGTTCAACAACCGCGTCGGCTTCGGTCAGAGCGCGGCGGTCAATCAGCTCGCCACCGACATATATGAGGTGACACGCGGCTTCACAAAAGACGCATACATCATCAAAGCGGACATTCAAGGGTACTTCCCGAACGCGAGTCAGGACATCGTGTTCAGTCAGCTCTCGCGGCTCATTATCGATGAATACGAGGGTGCTGACAAGGATGACCTGCTTTATATGTTGCGGGTGTCGGTCTTTTCCTATCCGACCCGTCACTGCTATCGCAAGTCGCCCATCACCAAGTGGGCGAACATCCCTCCGGGCAAGAGCCTCTTCACCAAGCCGGACGGGACCGGGGCGGCGATAGGGCATCTCGTCTGGCAGAACGCGATGAACTACTATCTGAACGAGTTCGACCATTTCGTGGTCGATACGCTCGGTCTGCATTACGTCCGCTTCGTGGATGATATGGTGTTCGTGGTGGAGAACAAGGAATCGTTCCTACCTTATATGGAGACGTTCCGCTCGATGCTCAAGGATTACGGCTGCGCGATGCATCCGAGGAAGTTCTACTGCCAGCACGTCAGCAAGGGAGTGGAGTTCATCGGCTCGGTCATCAAGATGGGCAGAATCTATCCGACCGACCGCATCATCCGCCGGGCGATGCGTCAGGTGAAGAACCTGAACCGCCGCCCCGAGTCCGGCAAGGTCGCGGCACTCGTGGCTTCGCTCAACTCTTACCTCGGCATCCTCAAGACGCGCAACGGCTACGCCTGGGCGCGAAACATCATTGGCGCAATCAATCCGAGGTGGTGGCGTTACTGCTACTTCGATGAAAAGAAGGTGGCTGTCCTGCCGAGACCGGGATACGCCGCAAATGACATATTGGACAAGAGATTCCATTTTAAAAAGTTCATAAGATATGGCAAGACAGGAAATCACGATCAATGCACTTGAATCCCGGCTTCTCGCGCTCGCGGCGGCGATGCGGGAATCGGACGCGCACGCGCTAAAGTGCTTCAAGATGGGCCTCGACTTCACCGCCGAGTACCCCGACGAATACGCCGCCTACCTGCTCGCACGCGCCGAGTACAACGAGGTGGAGGAGCGGCTGGCGGAACTCCAGACCGAGGGGGCGGAAGAGCCGGAAAGGGCCGCAGAAGACCTCTCCGGACAGGCCTGACGGCGCGGAGCCGGTACTGCTTCAGTACCGGGTCTCTTGAAGCACATCCTTAAAGAACACTGAACGATGAAGATTTACGACGCATCCGACAATCTCCTGCTCGAAGTGGCGGTGGACGACGACAGCTACCGCTACCGGGCCATAATGGGCGACCACAACCTCACCCTGCACTTCGCGCTCGCCGAACACGTGGAGCTGCCCGTCGGGGCCTGGTGCGAGTTCCAGGCCGTGAAGTACACCCTTATGCGCCCCGAGGCCCTGACGATGAAGCACACGCGCCACTTCGAGTACACGGCGGTCTTCGAATCCGACCAGTACCGGGCCGGGACGTGGAAGATGCGCTGCATCTTCACGGACGAGAAGAAGGCCGAACTCTCGGACGGGAGCCTCGAGTTCTCCCTCACGGCCACGGCGCCGGAGCATCTCCGGATGGTGGTGGACAACCTCAACTACCGCAGCTCCGGCTGGGATGTCGGGGAGTGCGTGGACGGCGGCACGAAGACCGTGTCCTACAACCACAACAGCGTCCTCGAAGCCCTGCAGATGATAGCCGACGAGTTCGAGACGGAGTTCGAGATAGCCGGCAAGACGGTGAGCCTGCACAAGCTCTCGTACTACAGGACCGTGCCGCTCGCCCTCTCCTACGGCAGGGGGAACGGCATCAGGCCGGACGTGCGCAGGAGCAACACGGACGACGCTATGCCCGTGGAGAGGCTCTGGGTGCAGGGCGGAGAGCAGAACATCGACAGGAGCAAGTACGGGGCCAGACGGCTGCACCTGCCGAAGGGCGGCACGCTCGGCTACGACGGCGAACACTTCGAGGGGGAGGACGGCTTCGATTCCTCCGCCGCGAGATACTATGCGGCGGACTCCAAGGGGATGTGCATCACGCGCTCCGGCAAGGCCCTCTCCACATACGCGGAGGACAGCCTCGACTGCACGGAGGTCTATCCGAAGAGGGTGGGCACGGTCGGGCAGGTTGTGGTCCGGGACGCGGAGAAGAACTGGTACGACATCTACGACGAGGAGATTCCGGACAGCCTCGACTACAACCAGTGCCTCATCGACGGGGAGGAGATGACCATCATCTTCCAGACCGGGATGCTCGCCGGAAAGGAGTTCGGCGTGAACAGGTACAACCACGGCGAGGGCCGGCAGGAGCGCTACTTCGAGCTGACCCCGCAGGAGATAGACGGGGAGGTTATGCCGAACTCCGTCTTCACCCCGGCGGAGGGGGACACGTACGCCGTCTTCGGCTGCACTCTGCCGGACGCGTACATCAACGACGCGGCCACCAAGACGGGCTCAGAGTGGGAGATTATGCGGCAGGCGGTGAAATATATGTGGGAGCACGAGGAGGAGAAGTACACCATCTCCGCGTCCCTCGACGGCATCTGGGCGAAGAAGGACTGGGTGAACGTCGGGGGCAGGATACGCCTCGGGAGCTGGGTGAAGTTCACGGACGGGCGGTTCTTCCCGGACGGCGTGCTCGTGCGCATCACCGGGGTGAAGGACTACGTGAACAGGCCGCACTCCCCGGAGATAGAGCTGTCGAACGACGCGGTCTCATCCGGGTTCTCGACCTCGATGAAGAAGATCGAATCCGTCCCGGTGGTCATAGAGGACGCGAGGCGGCAGTCGAAGCAGTACACCAAGCGGCGCTTCCGTGACGCGCAGGACACCGTGGAGGCCCTTCAGGAACTCGTGGAGGCCGGCTTCGGGCAGTTCACGGACGGCATAACGCCGATAACCGTGCGGACGATGCAGATGCTCGTGGGGGACGAGAGCCTCCAGTACCGCTTCGTCAGCTCGATGACAAGCCCCAAGGCGGCGGACCCTCCGCTGACCTACGCCGCCGCCACAAAGCAGCTCACGGCTGCGGCCTCCATCATCCAGCATATGACCCTCGGGATAGCGGACCTCTCGGACGCGCACTCCGTGAGCGAGTACAAGTTCTGGAACGTGGGCGAATACGCCAGCGCGGTGCTCGACGACCCCTCCAAGAGGTACTACATCTACATCCGCGCCGAAAAGACCACGCAGGCGGCCGAATTCGTCCTCTCGGAGACCGCGAAGGATATGGAGGAGGCGTACGACTACTACTTCCTCTACGGCATCCTGAACGCAGAATACGAGGGCGACAGGAGCATCGCGGAACTCTTCGGCTTCACGGAGATACTCCCCGGGCGCGTGACCACGGACAGGATAGTCAGCTCGGACGGGCTGACCTACTTCGACCTCGCGGGCAGCACCATCGGGGGCAACATCAAGTTCCGCTCCACGGGCGGCTCCGAGCGCAGCGTCAGCTCCCTCGAAGGCGACATAAGCGGCCTGCAGGCCGACATCGACGAGGCGGCGGAGAAGGCCGACGCGGCCAACGCCACGCTCACGAGCTGGGCGAGCGACGGCAAGATAAGCCCGACCGAGAAGACCGGGCTGAAGCAGACGCTCTCCGACATACAGGCCGACTATCCGGAGGTGGTCAGCCGCTGCGAGCATTACGGGGTCTCGCACGCGGAGTTCGACGTGATATACACCAACGCCGTGACCGCGCTGAAGAAGTACACCGCCGCCACTCCGGCGGTCATCACGATAGGCTCCGACTACGACAACATCGCCCTCTACTGGACCGCGAAGAAGGGCGTGCTGCTCTCCATAAACGCCTCCGTCTATTCGGAGAGCGCCACGCTCCGCTCGGACATCGACGAGGCGGCGGCGGACGCGGCGAGCGCACTCGCCAAGGCAAGCGCGGCGCAGTCGGAACTCGACAGCTGGGCGGACGACGGGAACGTCGGGCCGGCGGAGAAGCCGGGGCTGCTCCAGATGAAGGCGCAGATGCAGGAGGACTACGCGGAAATCATCGACAGGTGTACGAAGTACAGCGTGGCGCACGCGGAATTCGACGTCATCTACACCAATGCGATAGCCGCACTGAACAAGTACACGGCGGCAAGCCCGGAGGTCATCGCGGTGGGCTCCGACTACGATAACATCGCCCTCTACTGGACCGCGAGGACGCTCCTGCTGAAGAAGGTGAACGCCGCCGTCAAGAGCTACGCTGACACGCTCGTGGACAACGCCGTCTCCGACCTCAACACGGCCATAACCGAGGGCGATTCCGAATCCTATGCCAAGGCCGTGGCAGATATAGAGGCATTCGGCGAGACCATAATAGAGGGCGGGCACATCAAGACCCGCCTCATCGACACGGACGCGCTGAACGTCAAGAACGTGACCGCCGGGGACGCCGACGAGAACGGGATGATAACGGGGCAGAGGGTGGAGATAAGGCCGGAGACCAAGAAGGTGTCCATCTTCGACGCGGACGGGGACGAGGTGCAGGTTCTGGAGGGCAACTCCTACACGGGCATAGCGCAGCTCTTCGAAAGCTCGTCCGGCACGCTGGCCTTCCTCACGCGCACGAAGTACGACTACGGCGCGGCCTCCGGAGTGTCCTACGCGAAGGGCACGTTCGACACCTGCATCGCCCCCGCGGGGGACAACACCTCGAACAGCGCGAGCTACTCCGTGACGATAGCGGAGAAGACAAGTTCGGGCACGGCGTGGAAGACGGACACCCCGACGGAAGTGACCCTCGGGGGCGGAGCCGTCACCGTGTGGGCGCGGGCTGCGGCGCAGAGCTCATCGCAGAGCTCCGGCCCCGTCCTGCTCTCCTCCGCCGGAGCGGCCCTGTACCTTCGCATACTGACCTACAGCGACAGCGCGTGCTCGAAGCTCACGGAGACCGTCACCCTCGCGTCCGCGTACATTTCCGCGACCTACGAGGGGGACGGGACGGCCACCAAGACATCCTCGCCCTCGTGGGCCGGGAAGAAGGCGAAGGTCGCCGCCGGATACCACAAGGCGGTCCTTTACGCGGAGTTCAGCGCGTATGTCGGCGGCAGCCAGGCGGGCGCATCGTGGGGCAACTCCACGATCCTCTCCGCCCTGTCGTACAACAGCGAGTTCTACGTCAGCCGCTACTTCGCCAACGGCTTCTGCCTCGGCACGAGCGCGGAGAACTACCTCTTCGCCTACAAGCAGACCTCCGGAGGGATGCGCTTCGTTATGGCGAACAACGGCTACAGGTTCGACTTCTCCAATAACGGCATCGTTATGGAGTACGGTGGCTTCGGGGTCAAGCTGCTCTCCACGGGGCTAAAGATGAAGCACAACTCCGGCATCTGGACGAGCCCGCCGCTCTTCGTCGCGAAGTTCCGCGTGACCTGCACCTATGCGAGTTCGAAGAGGACGGTCACCGTGAACAGCCATCTGACCTGGAACGGGACCGCGCTCACCGCGTCGAGCTTCTCGTACACGGCACAGGGCACGGTGGTGTTCACGTTCCCGTCCGCGTGGAGCGCGCTGGGCCTCACGGTGAACAATATGATAATCGACGCCACGGGCATCAAGTCAGGAACGGAGTACAGCAAGGTGACGCTCTACAACATAAGCTCGACGGGGTTCACCATCTACCTCTCCGACGACAACACGCTCAACGACAATATGGCGGCGGACATCAC
>CAVLBF010000032.1:0-24421 GCA_963661285.1 Bacteroidaceae bacterium
ACAACAAATAATAATAGAAAGTTCACTATTTTATAAAAATTTCCTCGCCCGCCCTGATTCTCTCATAGAGCGCCACCCGGGTGGAGGGCCTCACGAAGTCGGAGGCCCACTTCCCCTCATAATGGCCGAGCCGCACCCTGTAGAGTACGGCCCTGCCCGGGAATAGGTCGCGGAGGGCGGCTGGCCGCATCCCCTCCGGCACTTCGTCATAGTACCAGACCGCCCACGACCTGCCGCCCATCCATATCCGGATGTCCCCTTGTATCGGTTCAGACATCAGAACGGGGCCTTGTCGGTATCGGGAACGAGCTCGGCGGATATCTGCTGGCTGCGGAACATACGGTTGATGAGCGCCTGCCGGAAGTAGAACGGGTGCTGCTCCAGATAGGCCCTCAGTGCGCCCATACGGCGCGGCTTGATCTCGTCCTTGGGGATGAGCTCCACCCGGTTCTCGCGGACGTGGCAGAAGGCGAAGCCGCGCCCCGGGTCGTCGATGGTGTAGTAGCCCATCGCCTGGAGGAATGCGTACATCTGGATGTTGTTGACGTCGTAGGCCACGCTGTTGCGCTTGTCGAGCGTCTCCGTCCAGACCCAAATCACCCAAACAATATGACCTACGGATGCCTCAGGGGCCGATTTTTAGAAAAAGGCCTCAAAAGTGATAAAGTCAGGAAAAGGGTCTCGCTTGAAAGGAGACCCATAACGAAAACCTCTTTGAAAATGATACACTTCAAGTTAATTTTCAAACTCGGCAAAATCCGGATAGTCATTTCGAACTATTAAGCCGCGAGGGGGAGGGAAACCTCCCCTGAGGTTTTCGATGCAAATATATATAAATTATGGGAGAAAAGAAAAGCGGTCACGGGGGCGCAAGGGCGGGAGCCGGCAGACACTCCATCGATCCTGAGCAGAGGAAAGTGACAATCACATTCTCGATGCCTCCGGAGCTGAAAGCGAAACTCCAGGCCGAAGCCGCGAGGAGACAGATGTCCGGCAGCGAACTGATGGCGGAAATACTGGGGCGGGCCTTAGAATAGACCGGCCCATTCTTCTGCGTCCCTCGTCAATAGCAGAACCTTCTTTTGTCTATCGGGCTAAACAGACGGCTTTCGCGAACCTTGCCAAGAAGTTCGTCCAGATGTTCCGCCCTCAGAGTATCTATATATAATCCTCGTCCGTCCGGCGATGATGCTGCCAACGATTTCGCTTTTCGGACGCTTTTCGATGTTCGTGGCACAGATATACGAATCGTGGGAGAGGAACTGATAATCCCGGCGATAGAGCGGGTATTGCATCAGTAGCTGCTCCGGTTTGTTATTCACGAAGCGGTTGATGCCGGAGTTGATGTAGAAGAACCCGGCCACCTCATCCTCCGTCACGCCTATGATGACAAAGAATTTCGTGTGGTCGATGTTCGCGAAAATGTCCGACAGAAGAATCTGCCCACGATCGACCACGACGGAACCGATAAGAGACCCGGGTATTTCCATTAGAGTTGGCAGGATTCAAGTTTCAGTTTCGCGGCCACATAGTCAACATAGCCTTCCTCGTCTCCCGTCTCCCGGAGGATATCCTTGACCGACATCTTGCGCCCCTCTTTCGTGTTCTGCCACGCCGGGCCGTGAGAGAACTCCGTCAGCTCGCCGAAATTCATCCCCTCGCAGAGCGCGATGGATTCGTCAAGACATTCCATATCCGTTGCTGACAGATATTCCGTGTCCGGCTTTGCCAGAGCGGTGATGATGAACTTGTTGAGAAACCCGAAGCACTTGCGTAACTCAGCCGTATCCTCTGAATCGGAGAAGAAACTATCTCCACGCACGGCCTTCATCATATCATTCACCCTGGACGGCACAGGGCCGTACTGCATAGCGATATAATCATCCCCCGTTATGCTCCTTGAGTATCGTGACAGATGCTTCTGGTCGGCAAAATAGAGGATTTTGCAAATCTTGTGCATATCACAGCTTCCTCCCATCTTGTCCAGAATGTAGAGAACCGCCTGCAATGCCACGTCTTTGTCGAACGAGCTTCTCATATCTTTTGTCATTTCCGCTGCAAATATTATAATAATTAATCAATCAACTGTGCAAAAATCATCCCGCAGTGGAGAGCGGCCATAGCAGTCCGGAGAATCGCCCTTACGGCTTCCTGAACCGCACGGCTATGCGTATAGCCGCAAGGACGAGCAGTCGTCAAGACCGTGGACGAGCCTGTTCCGGAGTCCCCGTATTCCTTCGGGGCGAACGCGCACAGCCGCTTCAAGTAGGCTACGGATAGATTTCGTCGAACAGCTTGTCAATCATCTCGCCTGCGCTCCCGGGACCTTTCCCGCAAGCGGCGGACGTTGTCGAAAGGATTGCCGATCTCACTCTTGAGTTCCCTGAATACCCACCGTGAACCCGCATAAATGAGCATAACGAAGCCGGCCGAAGCTAAAGCCTCCCACATAAAATTATCCTCCTTTCCCGCAAATATAGCAATTATTCGATTCCCTTGACAATCTCCCGAGCCTCGTCCCTGTAGCCCGCAGCGAGCTTGCCGGCTATGGCCGAATACACGGCGAACACGAAGCGGTTGTGGATGCGCAGGCGCGTCTTGCGACTCTGATAATGTTCAAGGAACGTCTGAATCGGGACGTGGATGCAGGCTGACATCCGAGAGAGATGCCCTACGAAGTGAGCGTCTGCAATCAGAAGGTCAATTTCATCGAGAGCCCCGCTGCGGGCGTCAGGCCGTTGCCTGTAAGTCCTGTGGGTGCAAATGCGAAATAGGGCTCAATCCTGAAATCGAAGGAAGCCAGCTGTGAGCGAAGATCCTGATTGTACATATTCTTGGCTTTCGCCACGTGGACGGCATCGCAGATGCTCCAAATGTCCAATCCGAGTCTTGCCGCCATAATTACCCAATATAAGCCTGTGTACTCATAATACGAGTTATATGTGCTGTTGACTATATTGACCTGTGAAAGAGCGAGTATGCCTAGACCAAGGTTGGAAAAGAAGAAACCTGCCGCACGTCCCCATTCACCTGTAATGGCGTTTCCAAGCCCGGGAATGAAGAAATCGCCGAACCCTATCCAGAATGGAGTATACGGATCGCCCGGCTGCTGTACGTATTCTTGGGTATTGTAAAAGTTCTTGTACTCCCTGTAACGCATACCCGGATGCACCTCATTGCCGGAGTTCGGGGATGTGGTTTTCCGACTTTCCTTGAAGACCTCGTTCTCGCCGTTCTGATAACGGACGATCAGAATATCGGACTTCAACATCGTAAATGTCGGCCCATCCATATTGTTGAATTTCTTATACTTGACCTCTTTGGTCGTCACTTCAAGAATCTTGGCTTGAATATCCGTGCCATCTTTAGTCGTAATGATGTCCTGCGCTGCCAGAGAAAAGAATCCCGCGAACAAGAGGGCGATACAAATAAGATTTTTCTTCATAAGAGTCATATTTTGCCAATGCAAATATATATAAAATCCGCGTTCATTCTCATTTGAGGCGGACATCCCGTTTTTCGAGCGAGCGCAGGAGGCCGGCGCAGCCTTCCGAGATGTCACGGTAAGCTCTTTCAAAATCGCCCGTGAACCAGGGGTCGGAGACATCCGAAGACTTGCCGGCGTATTCCATAATCATATGCACCTTGGACATATTCTCCGGACTTAAGATCCGTGAAAGCAGCCTCCTGTTCGAGGAATCCATAATGACGATGGCATCATATCCGGAGGCTTCCGCGTCCGTGACCCTGTGGGCGCGGCGCTTCTCGAAAGGGACTCCGTGGGCCTGCAGCGTCCGCTTGGCGGGAGGGTAGATGTCATTCCCCTCCTCCTCATACGACACCGCCGCCGAATCGATTCTGCCGCCCTTCAGACCCGCTTTTCGGGCCATATCCTTGAAGATGAACTCCGCCATCGGACTGCGGCAGATATTCCCGTGACAGATGAAAAGTACATTCTCCATATTCCCGACCGTCCTCTTTACTTCAACAGCTTCAGCGAGATACGTCCTCTGTCGAGGTCCACTCCCAGTACGCTCACCCGGACCTGCTGGTGCAGCTTGACGACCTTGGAGGGGTCTGTCCCGCGCGGGCCCATCTGGGAGATGTGCACCAGTCCGTTGTCGTGCAGACCGATGTCCACGAACGCGCCGAAATTGGTTATGTTGGTGACTATCCCCGGAAGCTCCATCCCCGTCTTGAGGTCATCGATGGAGCGGATGTCGTCGGCGAAGGCGAATTCGCCCGCGCTCTCGCGGGGGTCAAGGCCCGGCTTGGCGAGTTCCTTCAATATGTCGTTCACGGTAGGCAGACCGGCCGTAGGGGTGACGAAGTCTTCCGCCTTGATGCGGGAGCAGAGTTCCGCATTGCCCACAAGCTCGCGGGTGCTGACCCCGAGCGAACTCGCCATCCTGTCCACTATGCCATAGGACTCGGGATGGACGGCGGAGGAGTCGAGCGGGTTCTCCGCACCGCGAATACGGAGAAAACCGGCGCACTGCTCGAATGCCTTTGCGCCGAGGCGCGGCACTTTCCTCAACTCTGCGCGGCTCTTGAATCCTCCCTCGGCGGTTCTGTATGCGACTATATTCTCGGCGAGCGACGGTCCGATGCCCGACACATAGGCGAGCAGATACGGGGATGCCGTGTTGAGATTGACGCCCACGGCGTTGACACAGCTCTCCACGGTATTGTCGAGCGTCTCCTTGAGCAGGGACTGGTCCACATCGTGCTGATACTGTCCGATGCCGAGATTCTTCGGGTCTATCTTCACCAGCTCGGCCAGCGGATCCATCAGGCGTCGGCCTATGGACACCGCCCCGCGCACGGTCACGTCCTCGTCCGGGAACTCCCGGCGCGCGATGTCGGAGGCGCTGTAGATCGAGGCCCCGTCTTCGCTGACTGTCCATACCTTGCAGCCCTCGGGGAGATGTATCCTGCGCATAAATTCCTCCGTCTCGCGGGATGCCGTGCCATTGCCTATCGCTATGGCCTGTATCCGGAACTTGTCTATCATCCCCTGCACGGAGGTGATAGCCTTTATCTTGTCGTTCTGCGGCGGGTGGGGATATATTATAGTGTGGTACAGCAGATTGCCCTGTTCGTCGAGGCAGGCTATCTTGCAGCCGTTGCGGAAGCCGGGGTCGATGGCCATCGTCCGTTTCTGCCCTACCGGCGCACCGAGCAGCAGCTGCCGGAGGTTCTCCCCGAAGACCCGGATACTCTCGACGTCGGCCTTGCGCTTGGCTTCCCTGATCACTTCACCGGATATGGAAGGCTCCAGCAGACGCTTATAGGAGTCAGCCACCGCCTCCTTGATCTGGTCCGCGAGCGCTCCGGAAGGATATGAATGCTCCTGGCAGAAGTCGTAGTATATCTTGGCGGCGCATTTCTCAGGGTCGGCATCTATCCCTACGCTGAGAAAGCCCGCGCCCTCCGCCCTGAGGACAGCAAGCAGATTGTGGGAGGGGATGCGATTCAGCGGCATCTTGAAGTCGAAGTAGCTCCGGTACTTGGAGGCTTCCGCAGAGTCGCGTCCGGCCTTGGTGACGGATGCGCACACCCGTCTGGAGCGGAAGATGCCTCGGAGGTTCTCCCTGATCTGCACGGTCTCACTGAGCCTTTCGGCGATGATGTCGCGGGCTCCGGAGAGGGCGGCCGCAGTGTCGGGGACCTTGTCGCCCAGGAATTTGAGGGCATCCGACTCGGGATTGCGAGTGCGGACGTTCCACATAAGGTCGGCGAGCGGCTCAAGCCCGAGCTCCCTGGCCGCAGTGGCTCTGGTGCGCCTTTTGGGACGGTACGGCAGATAGAGGTCTTCGAGCTCGGTGGAGCTGAGACTCGCCTCGATCCTGTCGCGGAGGGCGTCGGTGAGCGCTCCCGTTTCGCCTATGGTCTTGAGTATCGTCTCCTTGCGCTTCTCCATCTCGTCATAGACATCCGCCCAGTGCCGCACCTCGGCGACTTGAGCGTCGTCCATCCCGCCTGTCCGCTCCTTGCGGTAGCGGCTGATGAAGGGAATCGTGTCGCCGTCAGCGAACATCTCCACACAGTTCTCGACCTGCCAGGACTTCAGTTCCAGCAGTTCGGCGATATGATTGATATAGAGCTCTTTCATTGCTTCGGAAGAATTTTTCTGAACCTCAGGGCGAGCACGCCCCAGAACGCCTCGCCGAAGATGCTGCCCGACATCTTGGACGTACCCTCCTTGCGGTTGACAAAGATGACCGGAACTTCGGCGATTCTGAATCCTAGCTTGCGTGCTGTGTATTTGAGTTCTATCTGAAAGCCATATCCCTTCATCCTGACGGCATCCAGGTCGATGGCTTCCAGCGCCTTACGGGAATAGCACACAAACCCTGCGGTGCTGTCATAGATGCGGAATCCCAGCACGGTGCGCACATAGATGGAAGCGCAGTAGGAGATGAGGATGCGGGATATCGGCCAGTTCACGACATTGATGCCGTCGCAGTAGCGCGAGCCCACGGACATATCGGCCCTTCCGTCAACGCAGGGGCGGAGCAGACGCGGGAGGTCGTCGGGATTGTGGGAGAAGTCCGCGTCCATCTCGAAGACATAGTCATAGTCCCGCTCCAGAGCCCACTTGAACCCGGCCACATAGGCCGTGCCGAGTCCGAGCTTACCCTCCCGCTCAATCATATTCAGCCTGTCGGGGAACACTCTCATCAGGTCACGGACCACATCGGCGGTACCGTCCGGTGAGGCATCGTCGATTATCAGGAGATGGTAGCCGCCCTCCAGTCCGAGAACCGCGTGTATGATCTTGGATATGTTCTCTATCTCGTTGTATGTCGGGATTATTACCAGTTTCCGCTCCATAATCTGTGTGTCGATTCCACAAATGTAGTGCTTTTTTCTTATTTTTGGGAGTAAAAATCGCGCTTATGACATTCAGCAGATTCGATATCCCCCTCAGGGTCTCCACTTCCCGCATACGGGAGATTGCAGATGCCGCAGCAGGCTCGGACTTCACGCTTATCTACACCGGCCCCCCGGAGCTGCGATGGGTCGATTTCGGCCTGGAGCGGATGATGCAGGTAGCCTCCTACAGCGGGGCTGCGATGGTCTATGCCGACCGCTTCTCGTCCGTCGGAGGTGAGGTGCAGCCGTATCCGGTGATTGACTGCCAGGCCGGGGCGTTGCGGGACGACTTCGACTTCGGAGGGGTTCAGCTCTACCGCACGGATGCGCTCCGCGAGGCGGTATCCCGAATGGACAAGGATTACGAATATGCCGGCCTGTATGATTTGAGGCTCAAAGTCTCGCAGAGAGGGAGTCTGGTGCATATCAACGAGTTCCTCTATTACGAGCTGGCAGTCGACACACGCAAGTCGGGAGAGAAGCTTTTCGACTATGTGGACCCGCGCAACCGCTCTGTGCAGATTGAGATGGAACAGGCCTGTACCGAGCATCTGAAAGCCGTCGGGGGCTATCTCAAGCCCGAATTCAGGCCGGTGGACTTCACGGGCGGCGGCGAGTTCGAATACGAGGCCTCGGTGGTGATACCGTGCCGCAACAGAGTCCGCACCGTCGGCGACGCGATACGCTCGGCGCTCGCTCAGCAGACATCGTTCAGGTACAATGTCATCGTGGTCGATGACAACTCGACCGACGGCACGCAGGAGGTAATCCGCTCCTTTGACGACCCGCGCCTCATCTACATCGCCCAGGACAAGAGCTACCACGCCATCGGAGGCAACTGGAACGCCGCCGTACATCACCCGCTGTGCGGACGCTTCTCACTGCAGCTCGACTCGGATGACGTCTACTCCGGACCGGACACGGTGCAGAAGTTCGTGGACGCCTTCCGCGAGCAGAACTGCGCGATGGTGATAGGCTCGTACCGGCTTACGGACATAAACCTGAATCCGCTACCCCCCGGAGTAATCGACCACCGTGAGTGGACCCCCGAGAACGGGCGCAACAACGCCCTGAGGATCAACGGCCTCGGAGCCCCGCGCGGCTTCTGGACACCGCTGCTCCGGGAGATAAACTTCCCGACCACCAAATACGGCGAAGACTACGCCGTGGCACTGCGCATCAGCCGCGAATATCAGATCGGCCGCATCTGGGACGTGCTGTACGACTGCCGCCGCTGGGACGACAATTCCGACGCCGCCCTCTCCGTCGAGAAGACCAACGAGAACAATCTCTACAAAGACCGCCTCCGCACCTGGGAGCTCCAGGCCCGCATCGCGATGAACCGGGGGGGGCCTAATCCTCCTGCGAAATCTCGCGCAGCTCGCTGCGGTAGGCCATCAGCAGGCGTGACTTGGAGATGAAGCCGAGGTACCTGCGGTCCTGGTCGATGACCGGCAGCCTCCACGCCCCGGTCTTGTCGAACTTCTGCATCACCGAACCCATCTTCTCTCCGTAGTAGATATATTCCGGCGGGGTTTCCATAATGTTGTAGACGTGGATGCTGTCGTACTTGTCCGTGCTGAAGAGGTACTTGCGTGCGGCGGCGAGATCCACCATCCCCTGAAAACGGCCCTTGGAGTCGATCACCGCCATCACCGACGCGTCCGACTCGGAACCGGAAAGCATCTCCACGATTTCGCGCAGGGTCGCGTCAATCCTGACCTTCGGGTATTTGTCGCGGATCAGGTCTTCCGTATGGAGCAGGGTAAGCACGGCCTGGTCGTTGTCGTGAGTGAGCAGGTCGCCGCTCTGCGCGATACGCTTGGTGTAGATGGAATATTTCTCAAAAATCCTCACCGTCCCGAAAGCCACCGTAGATGTCATAATAAGCGGGATGAAGAGTTCATAACCTCCCGATATCTCGGCGATGAGGAAGATTGCCGTCATCGGGGCCTGCATCACGGAAGCCATCAGCGCCGCCATCCCCACGAGCACGAAATTCTGCTCCGGGACGGAATTGCCGCAGAGATTGAGGCATCTTGCCACCACGAAGCCCAGAATCGCCCCGGCGAAGAGCGTAGGGCCGAAAGTTCCACCCACTCCCCCGCCGGAATTGGTCAGGGTCATAGCCACAATCTTGAAGAACAATATCAGGACGAAGAACAGCGGCACACCCCAGCGATGATCCATCAGGGGCGAAAGGAGAGTCCTGTTCTCAAGGCTGAGCTCCTGTCCGGCAAGCAGACAGTTAAGCGAGTCATATCCCTGTCCGTAGAGCGGCGGAAAGAGGAATATCAGCAGTCCGAGCCCGACGGAGCAGAGCAGCCAGCGGAGATAGACATTGCGCAGCTTGCCGAGTTTGTCTTCAAGCCAGAGCGTCCCGTTGGTAAAATAAAGGGAGAAGAAGCCCGCAGCCACCCCGAGCACGAGGTAATACGGGATATTCCCCATCGCAAACGCCGTCGGCTCACAGGCGAAGACGGGGGTCTGCCCCCGGAAAGCATAGCTCACGACAGTGGCCGAAATCGTGGACACGAGCAGCGGGAGCATCGATTTCATCGACACGTTGAAGAGGAGAATCTCCAGGGTGAAGAGCACCCCTGCGAGCGGGGCCTTGAATATTCCGGCAATCGCGGCTGCGGCGCCGCAGCCCAGAAGCACCGTCACATTGCGGTACGAAAGGCCGCAGACACGCCCGAGATTGGAGCCTATCGCCGCTCCCGTATAGACTATCGGGGCCTCAGCCCCCACAGAACCGCCGAATCCGATGGTAAACGACGAGGTCAGCACTGAAGACCAGGTATTGTGAGGTCTGATCCGGGACTCGTTGCGCGAAACGGCGAGCAGCACTTTGGTCACTCCGTGGCCGATATTGTCCTTGACGAGGAACTTGAGCAGAAGCAGGGAAATCAGCATACCGACCCCCGGAAATATCAGAAAACCCCACTCGTAAGGACTGCCGGCGAAACTGCCGTCCAGAGCGTGGCTGATGCTTTCTATGGCCCAGTCCAAGATGACGGCGGCGCACCCAGAGAGCACGCCGACCACAAAACTAAGGAGCAGGAGCTTGTTCTGCTCGGATATTTTAGTCAAACCCTTATTCAGTCGCATCCGCTGGTTCGTCCTCCGAGCCGTACTGGGAGATGTTCTCGTCAGGGAGCGGCCCGCTTTCCTCGCCGGCATCTCCGGCCGTTCCGGCCACCTGCTCGTTCTCGGCATCCTCCTCGCCTTCGAGCCATCTCTCTATTTCGTCCGAATCGTCTATCTTGACCTTGATCTTGACCAGATATATGGCATCCGGAATCTCAAGCATCACCGCATAGAACGGAGTGCCGTCCGGCTTGGTGTACCTGGTAAGGTCCGGGAGATAGTCGCTGAATCCTTTCGGGTACTTCTCCGCAAATGCCTCCGCCAGCTCGCGGGACATATTCTCATAACTGACGATGTGACGCTTCTTGTTGTCCTGTGCCATATATCCGTTAAAAATGTTCTATGAATCGGAGTGCAATAATACTACTTTTTCTTAAAAAAATGACTTCTGCATTTAAAAAATATCTATCTTGTGCTACACCGCATATGTAAAGGACATCGCTATGCCGAACGACATTCCCGCCTCCTGGCGACGATACAACATCTTCCTCTCGTCCACGTTCAAGGATATGGACTTCGAGAGGGATGTCATCAAGTTCCGCGTCATCCCCGCCCTCAACCGGCGCTACCGTGACCGCAGGGTGGAACTTCAGGCCATAGACCTGCGCCTGGGCGTCAACACCTCCAATATGAGCGAAGAAGAGAGCGAGCGCAAGGTCCTCTCGGTCTGCACGTCCTGCATCGACAGCGCCCGGCCCTTCTTCATAGGTCTTATCGGCAGGCGTTACGGCTGGATACCTCCTCTGGAACGGTGGAAAGAGTTTATAGGGGGGCTGTCGGATGAAGAGAAAAGCATCCTCAGGGATACCGCCGGATGTTCCGTCACCGAAATGGAAATAGTCTACGGAGCCCTGTCGCAGCAGAGTTTCGACACTTCGCATATACTTTTCTATCTGAGGGACGATGAATCCTACGACGGGATGCCGGAGGAGGTCAAATCCGTGTTCTGTGACACGGACTCCGAGAATCTGCGGCGGCTGGAGAGGCTCAAAGAAAAGGTGCGGGGGCTGTTTGAGACAAGCGGCGGCAAGGACGACCGCTGCACCCGTTACCGCTTGAGCTGGGCTGACGGGCAATTCTCCTCCGACGAATTCGAACACCTTGTGACAGAGCAGCTTGCATCTCAGATTGAACTCGAGACCTCAAGGGAGGCCGACAGCGGGGCCGACAGCTGGTGGGCGCAGGAGAAAGAGTTGGAAGAATCCACGCTCTTGAGACTTCTGCCAGGCTCAATAGATATGGCTCTCCCGGACGACGGGGACGGGGACGGCGATGCGTCAGGCCCGGACAAGGCGGTCTGGTATGTGCCGGGCTTCGGCGCCAGCACCCGTATGGCCCGCGAATACGCGGAGTGGGACGGGGACGACGAAGTGGTCAGGCTGCTTGCCGTATTCGGACTTTCGGAACACGGCAAAGCTATGCGTCCGGTGCTTGTCCGCTGGATTCACGAGCTTGCAGCCGTCTGCGGGAGAGAGGACCTGCCCCCGGATGAGGAAATGCTCGGGAAAATGCCCAAGCTCGACCTTGATGCGCTCTTCGGCTCTCTCGTCGAAGCGGTGCGGGAGGAGGGGAAATACATCTATGTGTTTATGGATGATGTCGAGTCCTTGGAACTCGGCTCCCCGCAAGACCTCTATATGACCTGGCTCGACAGGGTGGAAGACGATGTCAACGTATATGCCAACCTTCAGGACGGCAGCGAGGCGAGGGAGAAATTCCTCAAGGCTCACCCAAATGTGGCCGGGAAGCTGATGATCGGGGTGCAGAATGACCCCGATGCGGCCGAAAGGCTCATATCGTCTTACGAGAAAAGCTATTTCCTGGAGCTTCCGCACAAAATACGGCGACAGATGCTCAAGGCGGCGACGTCGAGGCGGAAAGTGCTCGTCACGCTCAAGGTGCACAGCGTGTTCCGCCTGTTCGAAGCCCTGACGCAGGAGGATTTCTCCGCCATCCGCTCCCGCAAAGGCAGCCAGATTGACGCAATCAACTCCTATCTGGAGGATATATGGAAGGATATGCCGGATTCCCCTTACGACATTATGACCTTTATGGTGAACGGCATCACCGCCAACCTCTCCCTCGGCGAGGGGCTGAGGCAGGGCATCTGGACCATTGCCGCCGCGCCGGGAGGACTGAGGGAAAGCGACATAGCCTTCTTCTCAGGACAGGACTGGGACTGCGTGCAGTTCTACAGGGCGATGAACTTCCTGCAGGACTTCTTCTATGAGGACAGGGCAAGACACCTCTGGAAGGCCAAGTACCTCACCCTTCCGGAAGACGGGCTGCAACGGCGGCAGAAAGACATATCAGAATATGTCCGCTCGCTGGACGGGGGCGATTCGCTGCGGGAGACTATGGGCCTCTACTATGCCCTCGCCTGCGGCGAACCTTCGCAATTCGCTTCCTATATTATGGAGGGTGATTACCTTCACGGGCAGCAGATGTCGCGTCTCGTCCGTTCCCACGGGCCGCAGATCCGCCTCCTGCTGCGGGAAGGCTTCTTCAGGGGCGACGGGTTCGAACATTATTGCAAGGCCCTGCCTGCCCAGGAGCGCCTGCAGCTTATAATTACCGTCACGACAGCCCTTGCCGAGCTGCCGGAGGAGCGCATTGAACTCTCCGGGCAGATGGCCGGCTGGACTGATGACATCAGAGCGGAAGACCTTTCGGGGGCGGACGCCTTCGCGCTCGCGAGCATACTGGCGGCCTCGGGACAAGATTCACTGATGGGGAGAGCCCTTGAAGCCGCGCATCGAAGCGTCAGCCTCGGCTTCCCCGGCTCGGACGGGCTGCTTGCCGCCATAGAGAAAAAATCCCGGGAGGGCAAGCCGGAGGAAGAGGACTTTTTCGAGGAATATTTCCGCAGCTACGGCTCCCTGCCGGCAAGCGACGAGTCGTTCCTCGCCATCTTCAAATCCGTGGACCGCTTCGTCATAGCCCTGATGGAACTGGTCAAGGCCGGCGACAAGGAGAAGGCTCTCCGCGAGGGAGTGCGTTTTATGAATATATGGCAGAGGCTCAGCGGAAGCGATCCGGGGTTCTTCAAACACCCTAAAGCACTGGAGAAGACGGCGATGTACTATATGGCACTTGCCGCCTCCGGGGAAGAATCCCAGATAGGTGATATTGCTTCTGAACTTATGACAATGGCCCTCGCCAGGTTGAAAACGGCCAGCCCGGACAACCCTCTGGCCAAACATTTCCTGCACGGGAGGCTCAAAGGCAGCGCCCTCAAGGAGCTTGCTGAGAAAGATGATTTCACCGAAAAAGAAAACCATATAAGACAAGTCTATGCTTCGAAGAAAAATTGACAGACTGCTGTCCGAAGGGGAAGGGAAACAGCTTGCGTGGCTCTGCGGCATCGTGCTGGCGCTTTTCGCTGTTTTCTGTCTTTTGGGGCGGATATGGAAGCTGGATTGGACGGATGTCCTCTCGCTCTATCTCGATGCGGGGAACTTCCCGCTGGACCATAAAGCCAATGACATTTTCAGCCTGGTGGTCACCGCCGCCGGGGTACTTATCCTCTCGGCGATGCTCATCTCGGTGTTCTCCAATGTGTTCACCAACATTTCCTCATCGTTCCGCAGCGGCGAAAGGCGCTACCGCTTCACGGGGCATATTCTGCTGCTCGGAGGCTCCTCCCGGCTCGTGGATATGCTTAAGGCTCTGAGGGACAATCCGGAATTTGCGGACAAGGAAATCGTGGTGATGACTTCTTCCGAGGTGGAGTACCTGCGCTCCCGTATGGAGACCGCGCTCGGCGATGCGGCATTCTGCCGACGCGTCACCTGGTACAGGGGCGAGCGCGACAACGGGGCCGACCTCCGCTCCGCCCGTCCGGAGTTTGCCTCATCCGTCTACATCATAGGCGAGGACAACGAGCCGGACCGGGACTCAACAAACATCGGTTCGCTGGACATCCTTGAAAGAATTTGCGGCGGCGAAGGCGCCGGCATCCCCTGCTATGTCACGATAGACTCGCCCGCCGCCCGGGACATATTCAATTATCTCCCCGTCAGCGGGACTTCCCGCCTCAGGGTGGAGATTGTCGACACCGGGGACTACCTTGCCGAGCAACTTCTCGTCGACACGCCTTTCATTCCCGTTCCGAAGCAGGGTGAGAGACTGCGCATCGTCATTGCCGGGGATGCTCCCGTCGCCGACGCGGTCGCAGAAGTGGCGTCCCATATATGCCATTTCCAAGGCTTCGCAAAGGACGGCCTCCGAACAGTGATATCCTTTGTGGGGGAGAATATGAAGCCGCGTATGGAGAGATTCGTCGCCGACAGGGAGGGCCTTTTCGAACTTTCGCATTATTCGCTCGTCACCCCTGAGGGGCGCGAGGATTTCGCTCCCGATGAGGCTTTCGGAGACTTTCTGGACATCGAATGGGAATTCATAGAAGGTGACATATCCTCCTTCTTCGTGCGCGGGCTGCTGTGCGGATGGGCGAAAGAGGCCTCACAACGATTGGCGGCGGTTCTTTGCGGGGAGAATTCTGCGGACAATCTTTCCTCTGCGGTGCATCTTCCGAGGCAGCTTTTTGGCATCGGCGTGCCTGTGGCGGTATATCAGAATGACCATATTGAGCTCTTCGAAAAGGCCGTCCGGAGCGGGATGTACGGCTCTCTGACCTGCTTCGGCGAGGCGAGACCAGGCGCCGATGCCCTGTTCCTGAGGCGGGTCACGCGTGGAGCGCGGGTCAACCGTCTCTATGATTTGAAGTACGGCAACCCTCCGGCCGCTTCCGCCGAAGATGCGTGGAACAGGCTGTCCTTCGCGCATAAGCTCTCCAGCATCTGGAGCGCGGCGTCCATCCCGGTCAAACTCCGTTCATTCGGCATAGAGCCGAGCAGGGAGAGTGTCGATTCTCTGGACGACGGCACGCTTGACGCGCTGTCAGAGGTGGAGCACCGCCGCTGGATGGCGAGCGCCCTTATGATGGGCTACCGGGGCGCGACAAAGGCGGAGAGGCGGGACAGAAGCCGCTTCAGGGAGCTTAAAAAGCAATTCGTCCACCTCGACATCGCCCCTTACGGGGAACTCGGAGCCGAGGCGGACAAAGACCTCCTGATAGTACGCAATATACCCTATATCATCAATGGCTCCGCCGCATCACATCCGCTCGGGCAGTTCGATTCCCAGAAGTCCCATCGCCGCGCGGAGGACACGGGCCGTAGTTGAGATAAGCTCGAGCCTCATCTCGAGCAGCTTGCGCTCCGGTTCGCGGAGTATGCTCGTGTCGTGGTAGTACTGGTTGAACTCCTTGGCAAGCTCGTAGCAATAATTGGCTATGAGGGCCGGAGAGAGGGCTTCCGCCGCTTCAGCGACCTTCTGCGGGTATGAAGCGAGCATCTGCACGATGCGTATCTCCTTGGGGCTGAGGACGACGTCCGGAGCTATCCCCGCCCTGATGCCGCTCTCCTCCGCCTTGCGGAGAATGGAGCAGATGCGGGCGTGGGTATACTGGATGAACGGGCCGGTGTTTCCGTTGAAGTCGATGGACTCCTTGGGGTTGAAGAGCATCTTCTTCTTCGGGTCCACCTTGAGGATGAAGTACTTGAGCGCTCCCAGCCCGATGATGCGGTAGAGTCTCTCCTTCTCCTCCTGAGGCATCTCGGCGAGCTTGCCGCTCTCCTCCGAGGTGGCCTTGGCCTCCTGGTACATCTTCTCGATGAGGTCATCGGCATCGACCACCGTGCCCTCGCGGGACTTCATCTTGCCCTCCGGGAGCTCCACCATCCCGTAGGAGAGGTGGTAGATGCAGTCGGCCCAGCTGAAGCCGAGCTTCTTGAGGATGAGCTTGAGGACTTGGAAATGGTAGTTCTGCTCGTCCCCGACCACATAGATGTGCGAGTCGAGCTTATATTCGCTGAAGCGACGCTCAGCAGTGCCAAGGTCCTGAGTGATATAGACCGAAGTGCCGTCAGAGCGGAGCAGGAGCTTGCGGTCGAGCCCGTCGGCGGTGAGGTCGCACCACACCGAGCCGTCCGGATCGCGCACGAAAACTCCCATATCGAGCCCCTTCTGCACCAGCTCCTTGCCGAGGAGGTAGGTGTCGTGCTCATAGTAGGTCTTGTCGAAGCTGATGCCGAGCGCCTTGTAGGTCTGCTCGAAGCCCGCGAACACCCACTCGTTCATCATCTGCCAGAGGGCGCGTACCTGCGGGTCGGCCTCCTCCCACTTCACAAGCATCTCGTGGACCTTGTCCATCACGGACGGGTCTTCCTTCTCCATCTTTGAGAACTCGACATAGCAGTCGCCGACCAGATGGTCGCCCTTCTTGCCGCTGCTCTCCGGAGTCGCTCCGCCGAAGCGCTGCTCCCAGGCATACATCGACTTGCAGATGTGCACGCCGCGGTCGTTGACGAGAGTCACCTTGATCACCTCATTGCCGGCGGCCTTGAGCAGGTCGGAGACGGAAGAGCCGAGAAGATTGTTGCGGATGTGCCCGAGATGCAGAGGCTTGTTGGTATTCGGAGAAGAGAACTCCACCATAATCCTGCGTCCCGTGGACGGAAGCCGGCCGTAGTCGCCATCGGCGGCTATGGACTCCAGGCTTTCCCTCCAGTAGAGATTGGAGAGGCTGAGGTTAAGGAATCCCTTGACCGAATTGAACGCGCTGATTTCAGGGCAGTTGGCCTGAAGCCACTCCCCTATCGCGTCAGCTGTGGCGTCGGGTGACTGGCGGGTGACGCGCAGAAGCGGGAAAACCACCAGAGTGTAGTCCCCCTCGAATTCCTTGCGGGTAGGCTGAACCTGTAGCGCCGATGCCTCGACTGACGCTCCGTAGATTGCCTTGACGGCCTCTGAGGCCTTCGCGGCGATAAAGCTCTCCGCGCCCATCAGCCCAGATATGTCTTGAGGAGCTTGCTTGCAGCCGGCTTCTTGAGCTTGCGTATCGCCTTCTCCTTAATCTGGCGGACACGTTCGCGCGTGAGGTCGAGCCTCTCGCCTATCTCCTCGAGGGTCATCTCCTGACAGCCGATTCCGAAGAACGACTTGATGATTTCCCTCTCGCGTCCGGTGAGTATCTGCAGCGCACGCTCGATTTCGGTGCTGAGCGACTCGTTGGTGAGCCCCCGGTCGGCGCTCGGCGAGTCATCGTTCGGAAGCACGTCCAGCAGGCTGTTGTCCTCGCCTTCCACGAAAGGCGCGTCCACGCTGACGTGCCTGCCGGAGACTCTCAGAGTGTCGGCTATCTTGTCTTTAGGGACATCTATCATCTCGGCGAGCTCATCGGTCGACGGCTGACGCTCGTTCTCCTGCTCGAATTTACCGAGGGCCTTGTTTATCTTGTTGAGGGAGCCCACCTGATTGAGCGGAAGACGCACGATACGGCTCTGCTCAGCAAGCGCCTGCAGAATGGACTGACGAATCCACCACACCGCATAGGATATGAACTTGAAGCCACGCGTCTCGTCGAACTTCTCCGCCGCCTTGATCAGGCCGAGATTACCCTCGTTGATGAGGTCCGGCAGGCTCAGGCCCTGGTTCTGGTACTGCTTCGCCACAGACACGACGAAGCGCAGATTGGCCCTTGTGAGCTTCTCGAGCGCTTCCTGGTCGCCCTTGCGGATACGCTGCGCGAGCTCCACTTCCTCCTCCGGTGACACCAGCTCCTCGCGGCCGATCTCCTGAAGATATTTGTCAAGAGATGCGCTCTCGCGGTTGGTGATGGACTTTGTAATCTTAAGTTGTCTCATTATAGCATAATAAAATTGTCGCGGTCGAAGCTGAGTCCGACCGCGACAACCGCACTTGCCTGCGTTCAGCCTTAGCTATTCGTCTTTGCCGAAGCCGAAGTATCCAGGTCTGCCGCTCGCGGTGACACCCTCGATGAAGATGGCGCCGTTGCTCTTCTTGGCTATGTCGATGACATCCTGAGGCTTGCTGACCTTCTTGTCATTGACATAGAGGATGATGAATCCGTCTTCTCCGCCGGCCTTGGCTATCCTGCCGTTGCCCGCCGAAACGATCTCTACACCCTTCTTGGCCGCCCTGAGGCTTGCGCCGTAGAAGACTATGGTGCCGTCGGAGTTCCGGCTCGCCGCCTCCAGACTGTCCTCATCGAGGAACGTCACCGGGAGTTCAAGCGTCTTGCCTGAACGAATCAGCCTGATTGTGGCCTTGTCGCCCGGATGGAAGCCGTTGACTTTCTCCTGAAGCCCCTGAGGGGTGGCAATCTTGGTCGAGTCGATGGCCACGATCACATCCTTCTCCTTCACGCCTGCCTTGTCCGCAGACCCTCCTTTCACAACTTCAGCTATATATACGCCGTCGAGCGAAGAAAGTTTCATCTCCTTCACCATTTCTTCGGTGACAGAAGTGATTGAAACTCCGAGTTTCGCCCTCTTGACCGCGCCGAAGTCGATGAGGTCGGCCACTACCTTGTGGACGATATTCGAAGGCACGGCGAAAGAATAGCCGGTGTAAGAGCCTGTGGTGGAGACGATTGCCGTATTGATTCCTACTAACTCTCCCTTTTTGTTGACGAGCGCGCCGCCGGAGTTGCCCGGATTGACGGCAGCGTCGGTCTGGATGAATGATTCAATCTTGAACTCCCCGCCGCTGGACATCGAACGTCCCTTGGCGCTGACGATGCCGGCGGTGATGGTGGAGCGGAGCTGCTCCCCGAGAGGCGAACCTATCGCGAGCACCCATTCGCCGAGGCGCAGTTTGTCGGAGTCCGCGAACTGCAGAGCCGGAAGGCCTTTCTCGTCTATCTTGATCAGGGCCACGTCGGTCGCCGGGTCTGTGCCGATTACCTTGGCATCGTATTTCTTGTTGTTGTTGAGGGTGACGCTCACGCTGGTGGCGTTCGCTACCACGTGGTTGTTGGTCACGATATAGCCGTCCGGACGGATGATCACGCCGGAGCCGCTGCCCTTGCGCTCACGGCTTCCGCCGCCCTGCTGGCCGTAGCCGTCGCCGAAGAAGAAGCGGAAGAACGGATCTATATACTCCTGCTGCGGAACTTTGGAGCTTACTTCCACATATACGACGGCCTCGACGGCGGTCTCTGCGGCGTAGGTGAAGTCAGGGTAGTCGGACAGTGACAGATTGACAGTTTTGACAAGCTGCCCCTCCGGGGCGCCGGCCACCTGAGAAGAAGCTTCCTGAGGGGACGGAGACTGACTCTTGACGACGGCAAAGGCGGTGAGCCCGCTCAGGGCCATCGATGCAAGCACGATAAAGAAACCTTTCTTCATATCTTAAAGTCTTTTAAAATTTCCGCCGTCTAAAAAGTCAAATTGTATGCCAATATTCGGGAATAATTCGTATTTTTGTCAAAATGAACTATTGACTGATATGGAATTCAACATTTCAAGCGCCGGACTGCTCAAAGGTCTGATGGATGTGTCAAAGGCCATCCCGACGAAGACCGCCCTTCCCATCCTCGAGAACTTCCTCCTTGTGCTCAAGGGCGATAAACTCGAAATTACCGCCTCCGACCAGGAACTCACCCTCAGGACGGTGATTGAAGTGCAGAATTCAGTCGCGGAAGGCAGTATGGCGGTCCCGGCACGCCAGATGACCGACCTGCTCAAGGCGCTTCCGGATCAGCCGGTGGTGATAAAGACCGTTTCCGAGGGCTCGTTCGAGTGCATCTGGAGCAACGGCAATTCCTCCCTGCCATATTTCCCTGCCGCCGACTACCCGGCCATCAAGCTCGCCGGGCAGAGCGCCACTACGGCCGTGCTGCCAGCAAGCGTCCTTGCGGAAGGCATCAGCAGCACCATCTACGCCACCGCAGACGACGAGATACGTCCGACGATGAACGGCATCTTCTTCGATATGGACCCGGACGGAATCACCCTGGTGGCGACCGACTCCCACAAGCTCATCTGCTATACCTCCAAAGAAATTAAGCTGAGCGAAAAATCATCGTTCATCCTCCACAAGAAGCCGGCGTCAGTGCTGAAGTCCTCCCTCGACAGGGAGAGCGGGGAGGTGACCGTGACCTTCGATTCCGGAACGGCGGTATTCAGTTTCGGCGACACGATGATGATATGCCGGCTTATCGTCGGCAAATATCCCGAGTACCGCAGAGTCATCCCGCAGAACAATTCAAATGTCCTCAGAATCGACCGCAACCAGCTACTCAACACTGTCAGACGCGTCTCCGTCTGTGCCAACAAAGCCTCCAACCACATCAAGTTCGACCTCAGGCAGGGTCAGCTGGAGATTACGGCGCAAGACCTAGGCTTCGCGCTCGCCGCATACGAGAAGCTGGACTGCGACTATAACGGGGACAGCATCAGCATCGGCTTCAAGTCCTCGTTCCTCATCGACATCCTCAGCAATATGAGCTGCGAGACGGTCGTGATGAAGTTCGCCGACTCCCGCAGGGCCGCCCTGATCGTGCCGTCGGAGGAAGAGGAGGAGAGCGCAAAGCTCTGCGGCATCCTTATGCCTATAATGGTGTCATAAAGGTATTACGGCGATGCAACTCAATCTCAGCAGGCCTCTGCTCTTCTTCGACATCGAAAGCACAGGCCTCAATATTCCTGCCGACTCTATCATAGAGCTCAGCTTCGTCAAGGTGTTCCCGGACGGGGAGCAGAGGGTGAAGACCTGGAAGATAAAGCCTTGGGACTACGAACTGCACAAGCAGCGCCCTATCTGCCCGGAGGCCTCCAAGGTCAACCATATCACCGACGATATGCTTACGGACTGCCCCACTTTCTTCGAGGTGGCGGACGAGGTGGCGGAGTGGCTGCAGGGCAGCGACCTTGCCGGGTTCAATTCGTCCAAGTTCGACCTCCCGATGCTCGCGGAGGAGTTCGAAAGGGCGAAACTCGCGGGTAAAGACCTGAAAGTCAACCTGCACGAGCCGCTGATGGTCGATGTGCAGAACATCTACCACACGATGGAGCCGCGCAACCTCAAGGCCGCCTACCGCTTCTACTGCGGCGGAGAAGACTTCGACAACGCGCACAGCGCCGAGGCCGACACCGTCGCCACCTACGAGGTGCTCAAGGGCCAGCTGGACCGCTATCCGGAGCTCAAGAACGACGTCAAGGCCCTCTCGGCCTATGTGGGCAAGAAATATGTGGACTTCTCCGGACATCTCATCTACGACGACAAGGGACAGGTCCTCGTCAACTTCGGCAAGCACAAGGGCAAGACCATAAGGCAGGTTTTCGACACCGAGCCGTCGTATTTCGACTGGATACGCAAGGGCAGCTTCACTCTCGACACCAAGGCGCAGTTCGACAGGTTCGAGGAGCAGTTCAAGCGCGAAAGGCTCGCCGCCAAGTATAACGGCAAGCTGTTCGGATGAATATAGTGGTGCTCACCGCCGCGAGGCGTACTGTGGTCAGGCCGGACACGACCTGGGAGAAGGACAGCGAAGACCTTTATGTCCCGGACTTCGTAAACCGCGTCAGCGCTTCTCCGGTGCTGTATGCCAGAGTCTCCAAGCCGGGACGCAGCATAGGCCTCAAGTTCGCCGGCAGATATTTCCAGACCTTCGGCTACGGAGTGCTTATGTATCCGGAAGACCTTATGGACGGCTCCGAGGAGGGTTACGCCAGCGCCTGCTGCCTCGACCACACTTCGTTCCTGCCAGGCGAGATGCCGGACAAAAGCGCCCTGGACGGAGCGGACTTCAGGCTCCTCAGGGACGGAGAGGAGGTTTTCGCCTGCGGCGGCGCATCGGCGCAGATGATAGAAGAGAGCATCGCCGAAGTCAGCAGATTCTGCTACCTGCGCATCGGAGACATCGTTGCCGCTGAGCTGGCGCAGCGCAGGCCGCTTTGCGGCAGAGAGAACGGGTCAACCCGGCTGGAAGGGATGCTCGGGGACGTTAGAGTTTTAGATTTCAAGACTATTTTTTAATAAAGACTGATGGGTTTCATTTCCACCTCCAAATGGAATAGGGGCATAGTGCGCGCCGACAAGCGTTGGAAACAGATTTCTGGCCGTCCGTGGTTTCAGGGAGTGCTACTTATGTGCTGCGTGGCAGCTGCGATGCTGCTCGCCAACCTGCCTCTGACAGGGCATCTATACCACAGCCTACTCGAGACCGAGATACAGATTCACATATTCAGCGGCAGCGATTTCGACATTCACTTTCCTCGGGGGATGACTGTCGAGAAGTTCATCAACGACATCCTGATGGTGGTGTTCTTCTTCACCGTGGGGCTGGAGATACGTCGGGAGATTGCCTACGGCGAGCTTTCCACGCCCAAGAAGGCGCTGCTTCCCGTGATTGCGGCGTTCGGCGGAGTGCTGTTCCCGGCCCTCATCTACGCCGCCGTCAACCACGGCACTGCGGCTGCAAGCGGCTGGGGCATCCCTACAGCCACAGACATAGCTTTCGTGGTCTGCATTCTTACTATGCTGGGCGACAAGGTGCCGACTTCCATCAAGGTCTTCCTCACAGCGCTTGCGATTGCCGACGACCTGATAGCCATACTGGTAGTCGCGTTCTTCTATGGCGGCGAGATAAATCTTCCGCTGCTCGTCCTCTCCGCCGCCCCGATAGGGATGGCATTCATAATCAGGAGGCTTGGAGAGAAGAGGATGGTCCCGTACCTGCTCTGCGCATTCCTTGTCTGGGTGCTCTTCTACTACAGCGGCATCCACGCCACGATGTCCGGAGTCGTGATGGCATTCCTGATTCCGGCGACTCCGCGCTACAACAAGGCCCAGTACAGCCTCAAGCGCGACCGGCTGATCGCGATGATAGCAAAGTACGACAGCGGCGGCGACAGCTACTCCGACGGGCAGCAGAAGGAGTGCCTTCGCAAGCTCTCGGAGATAGAGAACGGCTCGATGGAGATGACGTTCGTCGTGGAGAGGTTTCTGAGCCCGTGGGTCAACTACCTGATTCTGCCTCTGTTCGCCCTTGCCAATTCGGGAGTGGTGATCAGCGATGCGTCATATTTCAACCTGTTCAGCTTCGACCCCGCGCTGGGCAGCGTGTCAATGGGAGTCTTCCTCGGGCTGGTGTTGGGCAAGCCGATCGGAATCACGCTGTTCAGCTGGATAGCGACCAGACTCCATCTCGGCGAGATGCCGTCCAATACCGGCTGGAGCAAGATGTTCGCAGCCGCGTGCCTCGGGGGCATAGGCTTCACGATGTCTATCTTCGTGGACACGCTCTCATTCGGGGCCAACGAGCCTGAAATCGCCCGTCAGCTGACCGACGCGGGCAAGATAGCCATACTGATGGCATCCGTCAGCGCCGGCATCATAGGAAGCATTCTGATAAATCTGGTGGACGCTTCGGACAAGAGGCGCGCAAAGAATTGACGCAATCATTTTTTTTACTATCTTTGCAGTCCACAATCAAGCCACTTTAGCTCAGTCGGTAGAGCAGCGCATTCGTAACGCGCAGGTCGCCAGTTCGAGTCTGGTGAGTGGCTCAAGAGGGGGTGACCAAAAAGGGTCATCCTCTTTTTTTGCGGCGCGAAGCTTCACAGCGGTCTGAGAGGGGCGAGTCAGGTGGGGACATTTCCGGGCAAAAACTTCCCCACCTGGAGACGGCACCTGACGCAGAAAGCCTCTCAGGGCATCCTCCAAATCCAGGTCGGGAATAAATCCGCCCGAAGCTTCCCTACCTGGACAGCGGCGGGGCAGTCCGGCAACTGGGGCAAGTTCGGCGGCGACAGCAATATGCGAGTACGCGTGCGCCACCGCCCTCGTAGTCGGACTCTATCTCGGAGATGTCCAACCTGTCGATGATTGTCAAAGAAATAGCTATTTGCTCTTTAGGCAAGGCGTAGATGCCGGGCAGGCAGCGGCCTTCGGAGAGCGTGTCCACCCACGGACTCGGGCAGGGGTCGGGGCCCGCAAGATGCGAGTCCTGCCTCGGCAGGACGAAGCGGATTGTGGGAGGGGCCGGAGTGAAGCAAGTCGCAGACTTGCGAACGGAGTCTCTCCGAAGTCTGCTGCCTGACGGCTCGGAGCCTCTAGTATACAATAGAGAGGGTGGCTAACCAGTCTTTCGACTTTTTAGCCTTTTAGATTTGCACCGTGATTCCAATATGGGAGTTACGGTGCTCTTTTTTATCTTTGTTTCCGTTAGAACTGGAGTCTGTGGATGAACTATTTTTTAGTCTAGACCTAAGTGTCGTCAGGGTGTATAAGATCCCTGCTCTGGTTCTAACCAAACAAATATAAAGACTGACCGGAAAGAGGAAGCGAACTACCACCAGTTACTAGACATTGAAGTCTATATTGTGTATGAGGCTCCCTCTTTCCCCATATTGAAATGACCTTTTAGAATCGTAGACATTGATGTCTAATAAAAGTATTTGCGTCTCGAACAATATGGCGTCAGCCAAACTAAACACCACAAATGTATGTATTTTTCTCAATTTGTGAGGTGAACCCCAAAAGTTGGACGGTTTAACTAAAGACTTGATATTTGTCGGGC
>CAVLBF010000033.1:0-23311 GCA_963661285.1 Bacteroidaceae bacterium
TTGGGCGGTCACACGCTTTCCAGACGTGCCTCTTCAGCCACTCGAGCATCTTTCCGTTCAGAGTGCAAATATACAAATAAATCTGTAATTCCACGGGGCGTTTCCCGATTTTATGAATTATTCTCAAGTCCGCTTCTAAAAAATTATTACCTTTGCGGGCTGTTTTGGAACGAAGATTGCGGCATAATGCGGGCAAAAATGATGATAACGGTTCCTGATCGAGCATAAAGGAAACAAGGTAGGTAAGTAGTGTTACGGCTGGTTAAAAGCTTGGCAATCCCGACACTTGCGGCTCTGCTGCTCTGTCAATCCTGCGGTCTGGACTACAGCCCGCAAGCGCGTCCCGTCGAAGTCGCGCTCGGGGTCGGCGGCACTCCAGCGACCAAGACCAGCCCCGACTCTGACTACAGGCACTTCGTCTGGGACGCGGGCGACCGGACAGCAGTCTGGGCCAAGTCTGAAGACGGCAGCTATGCTCTGGAAGCCCGGACATTCAGTCTTTATGCCTCCACCGAATCCCCGAACCCGATGGCCTGGTTCAGCGCGACGCTCGATGCTCCTATGAGCGAGGGTACTTACACTTACTATATGTGCTATCCTCTGCCAGAGTCGCTCAGCGGCACGACCGCGACATTCACGGTGCCGTCAGTGCAGGACGGAGACCTCTCGGGCGGCAGGGACATAATAGTTTCAGTTCCGGCGCAGGGCGGGGCTCTGCAGCCGATAGGGGACAATGTAGTCCTTGAGCAGGGGTTGAGCGTGCAGATGAAGCATCTGCTGCATTTCCTCAGGTTCTATATGCCGGAGGGCTGCAACCTGCTCGGCGAGCCGGTGGAGAGAATCGAATTCACAATGCCTCAAACTCTTGCGGGCAAGCTAAATGTAGATGTCACGGACGCTTCCACCGCCAAGCTCTCCGCCGGCAGCTGCACCGTGACTGTGAATCTGAAGCAGACTCTTTCCGAATCCACAAGCGATACGAAACACTACGCACCGGCGGCCATATTCCCGCCTGAGACCACCTACGGGACAACAGATTATATGCAGGTAAAGCTCTATTCTGCAAATAAATACGCCGAACTTAACTATCTGCTTGCGGGAAGGAGTTTCCTCGCCGGCCACATCACCTCCGTGGCGCTGCGCCCGGAGTCCGTAAGGCCCAGATACAGCCTTCACGTTACCCTCGCCTCCAACAATCTCGGCGAAGACCTGCAGAAAATCACCCTCACTCTCCCGGATGGCGTCTGCTGGCCGGGGACAAGTTCGAACACATATACTTACACCAAGGAGGACGGGTCTCTCATCAAGACAGGGGACACATTCTTCCTTGAAACCCTTGAACAGTCGGAATTCACCGCTCTGTCGGGCAAGAGCGTCACTGTCAGCTACGAGTCCGAAAGCGCCCTGCTCAGCCGGAGCGTCACTCTCGCCGACCTGTCAGGCAGCACCGGAGCGGACATCAGCCTCGACTGTCCTTATCTCTTCTTCGAGGACTTCTCGACGGTGGAGAGTTTCAATTCCGGAGACAAACATTCTGACTCCAATGTTGGTAGCAAAGATCCGAAGGTGTTCAACGGGTGGAGTGTGGCAAGGGCAGGAGCTGAGGCTGGAAAAGCAATCAGGCTGGCCTGTCATCGCGAAACGGGCTTTGCGAATTATCCGTCAAGAGCTGATTCTCCATTTCTCAGCGGCCTGAAGGAGGGCAAAACAGTTAACCTTGATGTCCAGTACAATTACTCGATGAATAGGGAGGAGGGGGGACTTAATATTTTTACCCCTGCACCTCAAGCATATCAGACAGTTTATTTTGGATATATAACCACCGGCGATAACCTCAAAAGCGGGGATGATACGGGCACTTATCCGAACAGTTTCCAGCTCAACGAAACAACAGGTTCTTATGACTATATTAACCATCTGTCACAGATGACTCTCAATGGGGTGCAGTCTCCCATAAGACTGAGCTGGAGGACTGTCACCCAAACGGTTTGGGATACCTCCAACAGCACCTGCTGGCTCTACATAGACAATATAAAAGTAAAAATATCTAAATGACAAAGATGAAACACACAATCACTCTGGCCGGACTGCTGCTGACGGCGGCTCTGTCCTGCACCAGACAGCCCGACGGGGAAGTCGGATTCATCCGCTTCGCGCTGGACTCCGACGACAGCGTCACGGACGTCACCAAGAGCAACGTCTCCGACTACGCGACGCTCCCGTCCTCCGACGACTTCACCCTCGTGGTCAGCGACGCTTCGGGCAATGAAGTCTACAACGGAGCGCTTAAGAGCTACGACAGCTCCTCCGCCATCAAGGTCGGCTCCTATACCGCTGCGGCGAGCTACGGCTCCGCTTCCGACGAGGGCTTCGGAAAGCCGTATTTCAGCGGCGAGGCGGCTTTCACCGTAGCCCAGGGCACCACCAGCACGGTCGGCATTCCGGTAAGTCTTGCCAACACAATGGTGAAGCTCGCGTTCACGGACAGTTTCACCTCCTATTTCACCGACTACTCTTTCTCCCTCAAGACGGGTGCCGGCACTCAAATCGATTTCCCGAAGGGGGAGACCAGAGCCACCTTTATGGATGCCTACGCATTCACTCTCACCGGGACTCTGACTTCGCAGGGCGGCAAGACCCAGACGGTCAGCGTGAGCAAGAGCGGGCTTGAGGCCAAGAAGTGCTACACCCTCAAGTTCGACGCGTCCAATGTGGGCAGCGGCACGCTCAGCATCATCTTCGACGACACGGTCGAAGATGTGCAGCTGGAGGATGTCGATTTAAACGAATAAGGTATGAAAATGAGAAACTTATCCATATTTATGCTGGGTGCGGCCGTGCTGCTGGCATCCTGCTCCAAGGACATATTCAATTACGGCGGGGCTAAGACCGGCACGCTCTCCTTCGCCTCTATGCAGCTCGTGGTGTCGGAGGAGGTCAACCCTGCGACCAAGGCTGAAGCCGCAGGCGGCGAATATGTGCTCTCCATCTACGGCTCCGACGCTGCGCTCGTGAGCCAGAAGACCTGGTCGGAAGTGCGCGGCACCGGCTCGATGCTGCTTCCCGCCGGCGACTACACTATGGACGTCCGCTCCAGTTCGTCCGACGTGCCGGAGGCCAAGTTCAATTCTCCTGTCTATGGAGCTTCGAGCAGCTTCAGCATCAAGGCCGGCGAGACCACCGCGCTCGGCAGCATCACCTGCACCTTGCTTCAGGCTATCGTCACGGTAAGCTACAATGACGCCTTTCTCGACACCGTGACCGGCGACGGCAAGGCGAGCGTAGAGCTCCAGAGCGGCTATCCTCTCGACTACGCCCTCAGCTACAACGAGGGCGAACCGACCTACGAGAGACGCCTCGGATATTTCGCGCTCAACGGGACGGAATCTACGGTCAGCGTGACATTCAAGGGCTCTATCGAGGGCAAGACCCAGAGGATGACTGCCACCATCACCGGAGTCAAGGCCCGTGACTGGCATATCATCACCTTCCTCAAGAAGGTTGATGCCGACGGCAACGCAAGCTTCTCCGTATCCATCGACGGACTTGTGGAGGACATCGAACTCAGCAACGACGTCACCGCCGATGAAGACGGCGACGGAGAAGACCCGAACGCCCCTGTGGGCGACGGCGGCATAGAGCTGGTGAGCACCTGCTCCTACGACATAAGCGAGACCGTAATTGTCCCTGCGACCGGCGAGTTCCCGCTCACTATGACTGCGAAAATCCCTAACGGAGCGCGCAAGTTCACCGTGGACATCGCCTCCACCAATGCGGACTTCATCGCCTCCGTCAACACCGTCGGCGGCACCACCCTCGACTTGATAAATCCGTCCGAGGCTGCACTCGGAGTCTTCGACATCGTGCCGTTCCCGCACGGCAGCGAACTCTCCGGCAAGACGGCGATTGACTTCGACCTTTCCGGAGCGCAGACTCCTCTGCTCGCATTCCCGGGCACGCACACTTTCACGATGAACGTGGTCGACACCAAGGGCTGCCGCAAGAGCATTCCAATCAGTCTTAAGGTAGAGTAATATGAAGAAGAATATATATTATTACAGTCTGATGCTGCTGCCGCTGTTTGCCGCCTGCACCTCCGAGCAGGCGGGTGAGGGCGCGTTCTCGCTCTCCGTGAGCGTGGAGAACACCGCCACAAAGGCGGCGATGAGCTCCGATGAGCTCCTCTCCTCAGCGGTCGTGAAGATATACAAGGCCGACTTCTCCGGCAAGGTGCGCGAATATGTCTATTCCGCGATGCCGGAGCAGATTTACCTTCCGTCCGACGAATACAGGGTGGATGTGATTGCCGGCGAGGCGGTCAAGGCCAGCCCTGCCGCCGCATCCTGGGAGCAGAAGAGCTACTCCGGCTCCGAGAGCTTCAAGATAGCCGCCGGAGCTGCGAGCAGCGTCAAGGTGACGGCCAAGGTCAGCAACGTCATCTCCCGCGTGAGCTTCGATGATTCCATAGCCGAGTTCTTCGCCGACGGCTATAGCTGTACCGTCGCTCTGGACGATGCATCCGCTCTTGTCTATACCGCCGACAAGAGCGGAGCGGACGGCTACTTCATCGCCTCCGGCTTCGAGCCTTCGCTCAGCTGGACCTTCTCCGGAACTCTCAAGAAGGACAATTCCGCATTCAGCAAGAGCGGTGCCGTCAGCGCCGTCGAGGGAGGCAAGAGATATAAGCTCGCTCTCAAGTATGTCGAGAAGGACGGCACGCTGGGCCTCGATCTGCTCGTGGACGACACGACCAACAATGTCTATGACAACATCATCTTCATAGCCAGCTCTACCGGAGTGTCAAGCACTTCGTCGTATGAAGTCTGGGCGGGTCACTTCACCGCGCACGCTGACGTGGACGAGGAGCAGTACGACAGGGACAAGGTATATTTCGATGTGCGTGCCAAGGGAAGCGACAGCTGGACGAGAGTAACTGCCGTCCGCGAGTCCGAAGGCGCGTACAGTGCCGAGGTCAAGGGCCTGAGTCCGGAGACGGAGTATGAGTACAGGCTTGCCGTCACTTCTCTCGAATCCTCCGAGGAGGAGTATATGGCCGCACCGTCCACCCTCACCACCGACAAGGCCCCGGCCATCCCTAACGGCAGCTTCGAGACCACATCCAACGCCGAGAGCAGCAAATACAAGTCTTTCTACGACCCGTCGTCCGCCGATGAGGAGCTGAAGACGATGTGGTGGGGCAACGGAAACTACGGCGCCACTCTGGTGGGTTCAAGTTCCGTGATCTGCTACCCGGATACCGGAACCTATAAGGACGGAAGCCAGTCAGTCTGCCTGCAGTCCAGGTGGGTGGTCGTGAAGTTTGCGGCCGGCAACCTCTTCAGCGGCCATTTCGGCGAGCTTCAAGGCACTTCAGGCGGCACGGTATTCTTCGGCCGTCCGTTCACCGCGCGTCCTACCGGACTCCGCTTCTGGATGAAATACTCCGGTGGAGTCATCAACCGCGAGAGCGACAATGTCCCTGACGAGGGCAAGAAAGGCAACTACGACAAGGCATCCATCCGCATCGCCCTCGGCACCTGGGATTACCGCAAATACGGCGGAGATGCCGACAGTCCGGTGTGCATCAATACGACCGACACGAGCACCTTCGTGGACTTCAGCACCGACGCTTCCACCGTCGCCTTCGCCGAGAAGATAGTCTCCTCAGACTCCTCCAACCCTGCAACGGACTGGATTCAGGTGACCCTGCCTCTCGAGTACCGCAATCTCAACAAGCGTCCGACCCACATCGTCATCAGCTGCGCCTCAAGTATGTACGGCGACTATTTCTCCGGCTACGACGAAAGCAAGCTGTGGCTCGACGGAATGGAGCTTCTCTACGAATGAGACTGCATCATCTCGCATCCGTTCTGCTTCTGCTCCTCTGCCTCCCGGCAAGGGGGCAGAAGATGGACAGGGGCATAGATATGTCCTCCCAGCCCGTATTTATCCCTCAAGGGACCTGGATGGTCGGGGGCGGGGCGAGATACAGCCTCCAGAGCAGCGACAACGCCGATTTCCTCGTGCTAAGCGGGGTCAACTCCACGGGCTACTCCATTTCGCTCAGCCCTGCGGCCTGCTATATGGTCAGGGACAATCTCGGCGTCGGGGCGCGCTTCGGCTACAAGCGGAGTATGTTCCTGCTCGACAGCGCGGAACTGAGCCTGGGCGAACTTGCGGATCTGCAGTTCTCCAACTATCACAGACTTACCCAGTCCTTTGAGATACAGGGTATAGGCAGATACTATATCCCTATCGGCACGCTCAAGAGAGTGGGGCTGTTCAACGAGCTGCAGCTCGGTTATTCCTTCGGCCAGGGCAAGATACTCGACGGGCGCGAGAATGCCGTAAGCGGCAGCTACGGGATCGAGAATTCGATTGCTCTCAACGTCTGCCCGGGCTTCATCGCTTTCGTCACCGACAGGCTCGCCATCGATGTCAACGTCAATATGCTCGGCCTGCACTTCGACTGGACAGACCAGATTCACAATCAGGTAGAGGCAGGCTCCAGACGCACGAGTTTCATCAATTTCCGCATCAACCTGCTTGCGATAGGCTTCAGCCTGTATTACTATATATGATGAAACGTACTGCGCTCATACCGCTCCTGCTTATTCTTGGTCTGCTTCCGCTCCGGGGGCAGCCCGGAACTGATTCCCTTTCCGTGTCCGGGAAGCGCGTCCGGGACCGTGTCTTTATGCCAAAGGGCGACGTCTCCGCCGGCATACAGTTTTTCTATCTTGACCTCGCGAGCAGCAACAGCGAAGTGATGATGATTCTCCGCAGTCTGGATGCCGTCGGCTCGGTGTTGAGCGTCTCGCCATATTTCGACTACGCCTACAGGGACAACCGCTCCGTCGGCATACGCTCCAAGTACACCGCCGCTTCGGGAAGCGTCTCCAACGCCGACCTCTCTATGCTCAGCGATGGCCTGGAGATGTCGCTGCAGGACATAACGGCAGACTCCAGGACCATCCAGTCGGAGCTCTACCACCGCACCTACGCCCCTCTCGACTCCAAGGGGCGGTTCGGGGTGTTCACCGACATCGCGCTCTCGTGGTCGCGCTCCAATACCTCGTTCTCATACAACGCGCAGTCGCTGGACAGCCGCACCGTCACCGACAAGCTCCGCATTGCGGTGCATCCCGGACTTATGATATTCGTGCTCAACAACCTCAGCACGCACGTCTCCATCGGCATCGGGGGCGCGAACTACTCCAAGACCGACTATATCAAGGACGGTGAGGTCAGCGGCAGCCGTTACGGCTCCAAGGTCAACTTTATGATAGACATCCTCGACATCTCATACGGTCTCAGCCTGCATTTCTAGAATATGAAAACTGCTCCCGCCATATTGCCGTTCCTCCTTGCGCTCATTTCCTGCATCAGCAACGACATCCCTTATCCTTATGTCGCCGCCGAGATTGACTCCCTTACGGCAGAAGGGGCGACGGGAGTCAGCATCGACCCGGAGGCCCGCGAGGTTCTCATCACCCTCGACGAGACTTCCGACATCAGGAACGTCAATATCACATCCGTCAGCTTCAGCGACAGCCGCGTAAGCGCGTCCGTTGACCTGGTCGGCGTCCACGACCTCAGCCGGCCTCTCAGCGTCACGCTCAAGGTTTACACCGAGTTCTACTGGACCGTAAGGGCCGTGCAGCCGATCGAGAGGGAATTCACAGTCACGGGTCAGGTAGGCTCTTCTGTGATTGACGCGCGGAATTTCAGGGCCATAGCCAATGTGCCGCAGGGTACTGACCTTAGTCAGGTGGCGGTAGTGTCGCTCAAGCTCGGGCCGCGGGAGGGCACCGTCTACAACCCGGCGATATCCTATCTCAAGAACTTCACCGAGCCCCTCAAGGTCGGCGTGCTTTACGGCGATAAAGTGGAAGAATGGAGCCTTTATGTCAACGAAGTCGAACAGAGCGTCGCATTCAGCTCGCTCGACGTGTGGACAAGGGTGGCGTGGATGAAGGCCTCCGGAGTCGAGGGACGCGAGTGCGGATTCCGCATCCGCAAGGCGGGTGAGACCGGGTGGACGGAAGTCGGGGGAGTGAGTCGGAGCGGAGCGGATTTCAGCGCGGCGGCGGACGGTCTTGAGCCTCTCACCGAATACGAATGCTGCGCCTATAGCGGCGAGGATGTCACAGCGGTGCGGAGCTTCACCACCGAAGCCGAGACACAGCTGCCGAATTCCGGATTTGAGACCGTAAGCCACGCCGAATCAGGTAAATACTTCTCATTCTACGACCCTGCGTCCTCTATGCCGGAGCTTCAGACCAAGTGGTGGGGGAGCGGCAACAAGGGTTCGACCACAGTCGGGTCAAGCTATGCCATCACGATGCCGGACGAGAGCGACAAGGTGGAAGGGGAGCGTTCGCTTAAGATGATGTCCCGCTACGTGGTGGTCAAGTTTGCGGCCGGCAACGTGTTCTCCGGCGAATTCAGCCGCACCATCGGCACTTCGGGAGGCGTAGTCAATATGGGCCGTCCTTTCACCCTGAGACCGCGTAAGCTGACCTTATACTTGAAGTATAAGAGCGGCATAATCGAGGAAAAGACTATCGGCGGCGTGCCCGACGGCGAGGAGGTCAAAGCCGGCGACAACGACCGTGCATCAGTCTGGGTGGCCCTCGGCGACTGGGACTACCGCAAATACGGCGGCACCTCCGACTGTCCTGTGGCGATCAACACCACCGACAAGTCCACTTTCTTCAACCCTAAAGGCGAGAACGTCATCGCCTACGGGCGCTACATCGCATCCGAAAGCATAGACGAGTGGACCAGAGTGGAGATACCTCTGGAGTATCTGTCCACATCCCGCGTGCCTACGCATATCATCGTGTCCTGCGCGGCCAGTATGCTCGGCGACTACTTCACCGGCAGCAAGGATTCAATCCTCTGGGTGGACGATCTCAAGCTTGAATATTAGCGCTTCTTGCGCTTGGGGTTCTCCGGAAACCATCCCTTGCGGACTCTTTCCCGCTGCTCGAAAACCTCCAGTATGCTCCAGAAGCAGGAGAACGCGAACACGCCCAGCGCCGTGGAGGCGATGTAGTCGGGAAGCAGCACCGATGCGGTCGCCGAAGCGAGCCCGACCAGCAGGAAAACCCACCAGCAGCCCGCTCCGAAGCGGTATTCTGCTTTGATTACTATCGGGTGGAACATCCCGATGGAGAGGAATGCGACTATGCCTATGATGAGACCTGTGAAGTTCATATCCCGGATTTTTGGATGCCAAAAATAAGAATACTTCCCGATTATCCCCGCCGCCGCAGTGTAAAATCCCCATAAATAGTGATTTCCTGCCGGAGAATTTCACAAATTCTTGCGATTGCCGATGAGGGCGCTGAGACATAATTTTGCGCTCAAATTTGAGGAAAAATGAATTGCAGAAACTTCTTGGCGGTGTCCCTCGCTCTGGCGGGCGGTGTCTGTGCGGCGGCACAGCAGAGACTCACCCTCGGCGGATACGGAGAGGCGGTGATGACCCGCAACTTCTACTCCGATGCCTGGCAGCGCTACACCTACCCCGACAGATACGCCTCCGACAAGAGTCACGGGAGGTTTGACATCCCGCATTTCGTAATCAATCTCGGCTATGACTTCGGCAACGGCTGGACTCTCGGCTCGGAGATTGAGTTCGAACACGGAGGCACCGGGAGTTCCGTCGAGCTTGAGGCCGACGAGACAGGAGAATACGAGACAGAGATCGAGATGGGCGGCGAGGTCGCTCTGGAGCAGTTCTGGCTTCAGAAGAGCTTCAGCGAGGCGTTCAAGGTCCGTGCGGGGATGATCATTATCCCGGTGGGTCTCACCAACGCCCACCATCTCCCGAACGAGTATTTCACCGCCTACCGTCAGGAGGGAGAGAACACCGTCTTCCCCTGCACCTGGCACGAGCCCGGGATAGAGATACTCGGCACGGTGGGGGACTGGTCGTACGAACTGTTGTTCCTCCCGGGGCTTGACTCCGACCGCTTCGGCACCGAAAACTTCATCCAGGGCGGTGCAGGCTCGCCATATGAATTCAACATCGCCAACAGCTACGCCGGAGCGTTCCGCATTGACAATCGCTCTGTCAAGGGCCTCAAACTCGGGCTCAGCGGATACTACGGGGCTTCGTTCAGCAACTCTCTCACCAAGAACAGCAAGTACTCCGCCTGCCGGGGCGATGTGCTGATCGGCTCGGCTGATTTCCGCTACGCGGGGTACGGTTTCGTCGCTCAGGGCGTGTTTGACTACGCTCATCTCAACGATTCCGCCGAAATCACGGCGTTCAACAAGAACAATATGTCCACGGCTTCTCCTTCCCCGCACAATGCCGTCGGGTCAGATGCCATAGTGGGCAGCGTCGAGGCCGGTTATGACATCTTCTCGCTTCTCTCCAGGCGACCTGCGGGCCGCGAGAAGCTCTACATTTTTGCACACTACGAGTACTACGACTCTATGTATAAGGTAGCGGACGGAGTGCTGGACTACACCTGGTGCGGCAAGCACCGCGTCGCGGCCGGAGTCAACTGGTATCCGATCGAGCAGATTGCCGTCAAGGCAGAGTGGTCCAAGCGCTACTATGTCGCGCCTTACAACGATGAACCCTCAGTCAGCCTCGGAATAATATTCAGCGGCTGGTTTGAAAGATAATTAATTGAAATCCAATACACAATGATGAACAGATTCATTTCACCGGCAGCCCTCTGCATAGCAATGGCTGCCACAGCGCTCGCCTCCTGCGAAAAATCCGGCGGAGTGGACGACAGTAAAAACGCAGAACTCCAGCTTGTCAACGAGCAGTTCGTCGATGACGTGGTTCTCCCTACATACTCCACCCTCGCCGACAAGTCTCTCTCGCTTTATGATGCCGTGACGGCGCTTCAGGCCACTCAGACCGACGCCAATGTCGACAAGGTCTGCACGCTCTGGAAAGATGCCCGTCAATATTGGGAGTGGAGCGAGGCATTCCTCTTCGGAGCCGCCTCCAAGTATTTCATCGACCCGCACATCGACACCTGGCCTCTCGACAAGGTCGCTCTCGACAACCTTCTCGGGAGCGAGAAGATGATGGCCGACATAGAGAATGTGGTCGCCAATCTCAACAACGGGCTCGTCGGGTTCCACGGTCTCGAATACATCATCTTCCGCGAGGGGGAGAACAGGCCGGCGGCCCAGATGACTGAAGGCGAGCTCAAATACGCCGTGGCCGTGGCCAAGGACCTTGCGCTCAGCTGCGCAAGACTCGAGGCCGCCTGGGCCGGCATCGACGAGGTCAGCGAGAGGAAGGTGGAGCTCATCGAGGAGGCCGAGCTTGAGCCTGAGGATAACTTCGGAGAGCAGATGAGGCTTTGCGGACAGCCGGGAAGCGTCTGGAAGTCAGTCACCGCCGGCAGCGAGCAGATCATCGTAGGCTGTCAGGACATCATCGACGAGGTCGGAAAATCCAAGATAGGCAAGCCGCATAACGGGGAGGACGTCAACTACATAGAGTCCCCTCATTCCTGGAACTCCATCACCGACTTCTACGACAATGTGGTCAGCATACGCAGCGCATATTTCGGCAAACTCGGTGCGGAAGCTCCTTCTGCGCACTGTGTCAGCAACTTCGTAAGGGAAGCCGACGAGCAGGCCGACCAGGACGTCATCGACGCCATCGCCACCTGCCTTGCCAGGATTGACGCTATGCCGAGACCGTTCGTCAAGAACTACAAGGATGCCAAAGTCCAGGATGCCATCAATGCCTGCAACGGGCTCAACGAAGCCCTTGAAGCGGCAAGAAAGGTACTCGTAAACAGATAGAACAATGTCAAAGCCATATTATTATATTGTTATCACGGCCGCAGTCCTTATGCTTGCCGCCTGCTCCCGCGAGGGGAAGGAAACTCCCGCTCCACAGCCTTTGGGCGAGGAGTGGTATGCCGGAGGCAAGCTGGGAACTGCGTTCAATTCGAGCTCGTCAGCTTACGAACAGCCGACTCCCGCCATCGAGAATGCCGGAATGATCCAGGCGTTCAAAAACGGCGAGCAGCTCTTCGAAAGAGACTATAATCAGAACAAGGAGGGCGCATTCCGAGGACTCGGTCCTCTGATGGTCCGCCGTGGCTGCCTCTACTGCCACCCGAACTACGGTCACGGCAAACGCCAGACCGGCTACAAGGCGGACAATATGGGTAACGGATATCTTCTGGTGATTACCGACGATACCGACACTTACCTGAGCTCCCTGACAGGTATGCCGCAGACTCTCGCGGTGGAGCCGTTCAAGGCCCCGCTCGACGAAAGCAAAATACGGATCGACTGGCCCGAATATACCGACGAATGGGGCAACAAGTTCCCGGACGGGGAGACCTACAGCCTCATCTATCCGGTGGTCGTCATTCCTGAAGATGCCTATTACGTGCCTCTTGAGGTCACAAAGAACGGGGTCACCTCGACCGTTCCATACGAAAACGTCAATGTAAGGCTCGAATCCACCATCGGAGTTTACGGTGTGGGGCTTCTGGACGCCATCAGCGACGAGGATCTCAAAGCGCAGTACGCCTCAGAGGAGAAGGCCGGAGCGCAGCTCAACCCGTCCGTCTTCGCAAACGGCGAATGGGTGAAGACCTACGGCAAGACCGGCCATCCTCTCCGCTACACCTACGCTCTCTCCCGCGGCCCGTTGCAGGACGCAGCCGGCGCGAACGCCATCTGGAACATCACCAACGTGACTCGCAGCGACCGCCGCTACAACTATATGACCACCACCTACGCCCGGGTTGCGTCGCAGGATCCGGAGGTGCAGGCCGACTTCTACAAGTACTTCCCGGAGGAGAACAAGACCGGAGATGTTGAGAAGGACATTTACAACTATCTCACCTCTAAGGAGCTGGAACCTGAGATGAGCGACAGCGAATACACCGACTTTATGATCTGGCACCGCGGCCTCGCAGTCCCTGCGGCGCGCGATCTTGACGACCCCGAAGTGCAGAGAGGCAAGGCTCTCTTCTCCGAAATCGGCTGCCAGTACTGCCACAGGCCGAGCTGGACCACGGGCGAGGACAAGTTCACCGACCCTAACGGGTTCTTCGAGGACGGCGACTCCCGCCTGCCGCGCTACCCGAACCAGACCATCTGGCCATATACCGATATGGTGCAGCACAGGCTTTATATGGTCAATGATATCCGCACCGGCTGGTGCCGCACCACCCCTCTCTGGGGTCGAGGGCTCAGCGAAATCGTGAACGGCGGAGTCGACAGGCTGCACGACTGCCGTGCCAGAACCGTCATCGAGGCCATTATGTGGCACGGCTCCAAGCAGAGCGACGCGCGCGAGTCGGTAGAGAAGTTCAGGGCTCTGTCCGCCTCGGACCGCGAGGCCGTCGTGAAGTTTATCGATGCAATATAGGATTCTCAAATACACCACAATAGGTCTATGCAGCCTGGTCGTGCTCTCGCTTGTCGCCGCCACCGTCGTCGAGAAGCTCTGCGGCACGTCCCAGGCTCATAGCCTGATATATGGAAGCCGGTGGTTCGTTCTCCTCTGGGCGCTTGCCGCAGTCAGCGCCTGCTGCTATGCCCTGCGCGAAAGGCTCTACCGCCGATCCGCCGTTTTCCTTCTGCACTGCTCGCTGCTTGTGATACTCGCCGGCGGGCTGCTCAGCTTTCTCTTCTCGCAGAAGGGGACTCTTCACCTCAGGACAGGGGAAGAAACAGCCGCTTTCACTCTCTCCGACGGACGCTCGGCGGCACTTCCTTTCACCCTCAGGCTCGATGACTTCACTGTGTCCTACTACTCCGGCAATGTGCTGCCGTCGGACTACAGTTCACTTGTGACAGTCAGTGACGGGTCCGGAAGTTCTCAGCAGACAATCAGTATGAATCATATCCTCTCCCGCAGCGGCTATCGGGTCTATCAGGCAGGCTACGACAGTGACTCGCTCGGAGCGAGTTTCTCGCTGTCCCACGACCCGTGGGGGACAGGGGTCAGCTATTGCGGCTATGCGCTGCTGTTGCTCTCCATCCTGCTCTACTGCTTCACTGACAAGCATTTCAGTCAGCTCTTCCGCAAGGCGTTCGCCTCTGCGGCAGCCGTCTGCATCTTTGCTCTAGGCGCTTCAGCCGCCGCTGCCCCCAAGACCCTTCCGAGAGATGTCGCGGAGGAGTTCGGGACACTCTATGTCTGCTATCAGGGCCGCGTCTGTCCGCTGCAGACCGTAGCCAAGGACTTCAGTATCAAGCTCTACGGCAGCTTCGGCGTGCAGGGCTATAGCGACGAGCAGGTGCTGACCGGCTGGATGTTCTACCATACGAGTTGGAAATCGCAGCCCCTTCACCGACGGCGCAGCGCAACTGACGAGGCCGACAAGGCCCGCACCGTGAGCGCGCTTTACAGCGGTGAACTGCTTAAAATCTACCCTTGCGCCGACTCGCTGGGCATCGTGCAGTGGTATGCTCAGGGTGACCGTCTGCCCGAAGGCATCCCCGACGAGCAGTGGATATTCATCCGCAAATCCTGGGACTACATCTTCGAACTGGTGATGAACGGTGAGTATGACTCTCTCTCCGAGGCCCTCGCCAAGATCCGCCAATACCAGCGCAAGGTCGCGGGGGACGGACTGCCTTCCGATTTCAGAATTTCCGCCGAAAGGCTCTACAATTCTTTCCCGCCCCTGTTCCCTATGGCGGGCATAAGCCTGCTCGCCGGAGTGCTGCTGCTCGCTCTCGTCTCAGCAGCCTCGCTCAAGGGCGTCGCGCCTGACGTGCGCGTGAGGGGAGGGGCTCTGCTGGTCTGCGCCCTGCTCTTTCTCGACCTCAGCGCGATGGTCATTACCAACTGGATAGCCTCGTCACATATCCCGCTCTCCAACGGACCGGAAACGATGATGGCAATCGCCTGGACGGCTCTGCTGTGCGGGCTGGCGCTGGGAGGCAGGCTTCCGATTCTCAGGCCGTTCTCCCTTATCGTAGGCGGACTGGCTATGGCGGTGTCCGGAATGGGCAGCGCTAATCCGGCGGTGACTCAGCTCGTGCCCGTGCTCTCCTCGCCGCTGCTCAGCATTCACGTCTCGCTCGTGATGCTTTCCTACACGGTTTTTGCCCTGATGATGCTCAACGGGGCGGCGGCGCTTGCGCTTGCGGCGGGCAGACCCTCTCCGCGCAGAGCGGAAACGGTTTCCCGTATGGCAGACCTCTCCCACGCCCTGATACTGCCCGGAGTTTTCCTGCTCGCGCTCGGCATCTTCGCCGGTGCGGTGTGGGCAAATGTCTCCTGGGGCACATACTGGAGCTGGGATCCGAAGGAGACCTGGGCGCTCATCACATTGATGGTCTATGCTCTGGGGATTCATACGCGGAGTCTGCCCGAATTCTCCGAACCCAAGGCGTTCCACATTTTCACCATAGTCGCGTTCATCGCGGTGCTCGTGACCTACTTCGGGGTCAATTTCTTCCTCGGAGGGATGCATTCCTACGCCGGGTAGTTCCGCGTAGCGCTTTTTTTTATACCTTTGCGGCTATGAAGAAACTTCTGATAATGCTCGCGCTTGCGCTGCCCCTGTCTCTTTGGGCCGCTCCCGACAGAATCACGATCAGCGGGCACGTCTACGATTCAGCCACCGGTGAGACCCTGATCGGTGTCGGAGTGGTTTTTGACCAGGCTTCAGTGCTGACGGGCGCCGCCACCAACAACTTCGGCTATTATTCTCTCACCCTCACTTCTTCGGCAGTGGGCTTCCGGGACAGCATTTCCCTGTCATATTCATATGTGGGCTACGGGACAGAGGTGATTGAGATTCCGTTCGTGCGGGACACTGTCATAAACGTCTCCCTGGTCCAATCCCTCGAACTGGCCGGTTCAGTGGTCACCGCGCGGAGGGACGCCGGAATCAAGTCCAGCTACCTCGGGGCCATCGACGTGCCCCTCTCGCATATCAAGAACGCACCGGCTTTGCTCGGAGAAAACGACATTCTCAAGGCTCTGCAGCTCCTTCCGGGCGTGCAGGGCGGTGACGAGGGCTTTGCCGGGCTCTATGTGCGCGGCGGAGGCCCCGACGAGAACCTTATCCTGCTTGACGGAGTGCCGATATATAATGTCGACCATATGCTGGGCCTGTTTTCGGTTTTCCAGCCCGAGGCGGTCAAAAAGGTCACCCTCTACAAGGGTTCGTTCCCGGCGCGATACGGAGGCAGGGTGTCAAGCATCATCGACATCCGCACCAACGACGGCAATATGAAGGAGACCCACGGCAGTCTCGCCCTGAGCGTCATCAGCGACAAGCTCCATATCGAGGGGCCGATAGTAAAGGACAGGCTGAGCTACAGCGTGAGCGCCAGAGGTATGCATTCCGCAGTGCTCGCGCCGCTGATCAAGCTGGCTGCCAAGGACAACTATGCCAATTACTACTTCTACGACCTTAACGGCAAGCTGACCTGGCGCGTCGGGGACAGGGACAGGCTGTATCTCGGGGCATATTTCGGTGCGGACAATCTGAAGTATGAGCGGCAGTCCGATTTCGACAGCGAGATCATCGGGCGCAGCTCCCGCTCCAACGATGCGCTGCGTGTCAATTGGGGCAACAGGCTCGTGGACTTGAGGTGGAACCATATCTTCAGCAGCCGGCTCTTCTCCAACGCTACCGTGGCCTGGAACAGCTACAGTTCTCTTATCGCGAGCTCCGCTCACGAGGAGGGGACACAGGACGGAGTCCGGTACATCACCCGTTACGGGACAGACTACCATTCCGGAATACGCGACCTGAGCGCAAAGATGGATTTTGACTACAATCCTTCTCCGTCTCATCTGGTGAAATTCGGCGCCGAATATATCTTCCACACTTTTATCCCCGAGACTTTCAGCGCACAGAGCCATTCCGTGAACGGGGAGGAAGATCCTGAGGACAATACGGTCCGCTTCATCGACAAGACTCCTTACTATGGCCACGATGTCTCGATGTATGCGGAGGATGATATATTTCTGACTTCTTTCCTTACGCTCAATCCCGGGGCGCGGCTTTCGCTTTTTGCGGTGGAGGGGAAGTCTTATCTGGCATTCCAGCCGAGACTCTCGGCCAAGCTGTCCCTTCCCGGCGATGTCTCGCTCAAGGCGGGTTACGCCAGGATGGCGCAGTATGTGCACTTGCTCTCCGCCTCGCAGCTCTCTCTACCTATGGATCTCTGGGTCCCGATTACCAAGGATGTCAAGCCGGTATATTCGGACCAGTTTTCCGTCGGAGTCTATTACGCCGGGCTGAAGGATTGGGAATTCTCTGTCGAGGGCTACTGGAAAGAGATGCAGAACATACTCGAATACAAGGACGGCACGTTCTCCATCGGCAACACCGCCGGATGGGAAAATCTTGTCGCTATGGGGCGCGGGCGTGCAATCGGGCTGGAGTTCTTCGCTCAGAAGACCGCCGGCAATACGACGGGCTGGATATCGTATGCTCTCGCGAAGAGCGACCGATGGTTTCCGGACGGGTCGGTCAATCTTGGCCGCATCTTCCCTTATAAGTACGACCGCAGGCACAGCATAAACGTGTGCGTCAACCATATATTCTCCAAAGTCGTGGACGTCAATGCGGTGTGGTCGTTCACCAGCGGTAGCGCGACGACTCTCCCTATGCAGAAGACGCAGGTGCTGGACCCGGATTCGGGCGAAGTCCAGACCGCAGACTATGTCACGTCCCGCAACAATTACCGCCTGCCTCCCAGCCATAGGCTCAACCTCGGGGTCAATCTGCACCACAGGACGCATCGGGGGGAGAGCGTATGGAACTTCAGCGTCTACAACGCCTACAACTATATGAATCCCAATTATGTCTTCCTTGACACGGAGGAGGTGGACGGACAGACCCGTATGCTGCTCAGGAAGATAACGATTCTCCCCATAGTCCCGTCCGTCGGTTATACCTATAATTTTTGACACTATGCAACGCTTGCTCATCATATTTATTTGCGCCATAAGCCTCGCGTCGTGCGTCAACGATGTCGAAATCAAGAACCGCACTTCCGGGAATTATCTCGTGCTCAATGCTATGCTTGATGACGGGGAAGAGTCCCATTCGGTTTACCTTTCGTATTCAGACGGGGCCGGTTTCACGCTGCCTGAGGATGCCGAGGTCTCGATGAGCGTCAATGGGGTGAGTCGGACACCCGGTGGACATTACGACAAGGGAGTGGTCAATGTCTATACTTTCGATGCCGCCCTGCATCCCGGTGATGTGGTCAGGATTGACGCCAGATATAATGGCGAACACGCCTATGCTGAAGCGGAAGTGCCACAGAGGGCGGAACTCGTCGCCGTGGACACCCTCCGGCGCTCTCAGGGCGGCGAGTCTTTGTTCTCCAGCGGCAATTTCGTCGATTTCAATCTTAAGATCCGGGACATCCCCGGCGGGAAGAACTACTACCGCCTGCAACTCGTCAGAGACTGTAAGTTTGTGGCGCATTTCGTTGACTATATGTACTATATGAGCCCACACGCCGACAGTACTTTCCACGAGGTGGCGCGGCTGAGTTTTGATATCGGTACCGACAAGATACTCCTTGACGACTATCTCCCGGAGTCTTCAGACAACTACGACGGCGGGGCGTACATATTTCGCCTTCTTAACCCATACAACGTGAACAGGGTCTTCAGCGACGAGAGGTTCGCCGACGGCGAAGCCGAGGTGAAGTTTACGGTGGACAGTCTTGATTTCAGAGTCTCTTACCGTGGAATCTTCATCAATGACTTCGACAAATATTACGCCTCTTACGATGCGGATCTTTATCCTCAGGCCCGCGTGCGTCTTCAGTCATTGTCATTTGATGCATACAACTACTACCGGGCTCTCAATGCCTGCGACACTTTCGGATTTGAGGTGTCACCCCTTATCGAGCCTACTGCCATCCCCAGCAATGTGTCTGGGGGACTCGGCTTCGTCTCCGTGTCATCGAGCTCCGACGCGGTCATAGATTTCCCGTCCTATGCCGCTTCCGCACCGGGGGAGCGGCCTGTACCGGAGCCGGACGGCGATGATTAGAGTCCGTTGATCCACTCCGTCATTTCTGCAAGCACCTGAGGGGAGAATGTCTCTTCGATTGTCTTGTACTCGCTCGCTTCTCCAGTTGTGCAGTGCTGGAAGAGGTGGTTGAGACCCGCTTCCTCTCTGATGACGTTGTGGATTCCGTTCGGAAGTCCGACCTTTAGCGCACCCAGATTGAGCTTGCAGTCCACCTGAGTGTCTTTGTCGCCGTTCAGCGCCATAACAGGGACGCTTATCTTGCCCAGTATGCTGCGGAGGTCCATCCCGAGGAAGTATTTCATATATGGGGTGAGGAGTTGAGCGGACGCGGCCAGATAGTTCTGCTTAAGGCCTTCGGGAAGGCCGTAAGTGTCGGGAGACGGGAGCGGGAGCCCGCTTGCGGCGGCCTCGTATGCGGCCCCCAGCAGGCGGCAGTAGGAGTCGGTGTCGGCCTTGTCCGCTCCGGCCACCTCCAGCGCACGGCGGTTCTGCCGGAGCAGGGTCTCCGCTCCGGAGACGATCATTCCCGCGAGGCTTACGGCGAAGTCCGCCTTGCCTTCGGAGGCGAGCATCAGGGCTATGCTCCCGCCTTCGCTATGTCCAAGTACGCCTACTTTGCCGAATCTTCCGCGCAGGAGTTCAATTCCCGCCAGCGCATCGTTCTTGAGATCTTCTGTGGTGCAGTTGACGACGTCGCCGGTCGACTCGCCGAAGCCCCTGTCATCGTATCGCAGCGTGGCGATTCCCGCCCTTGCGAACGCATCGGCGATGACGGCGAACGGCTTGTGGGAGAAGAGTTCTTCGTCGCGGTTCTGAAGCCCGCTGCCCGTTACCATTATAAGGGCCGGAGTCCTCCTGTCGCAGCTTTCGGGAAGGGTGAGAGTGCCCCGGAGCGTGGCGTCGCCGTTGCTGAACGAGACTTCTTCTCTGCTATACGGGAATGGCCCCTCAGGGGTCTGCGGCCGATTCAGGACAGGTGCGCCCGGCTTGAGGGTAAGCGGCAGTGAGGCTCCCAGTTGGGTGTATGTGCCGATGATGCTGCTTCCCGTCCAGATGCCTTCGTATTTAGCACTGATGGCGGGAATCTCCAGCTTGATGCCGCCTATCGGCGTGCGGCTGACAGTCGCGCTTATCCCCGTTGCGCCCTGATCCGGCACGTCGAGGGTCGCTTCGGAGTCTTCTATGTTGAATATGAGCGTGAGTTCCATCCCGGAGACCGTGAGGTTTCCGCTCCAGGTTCCTGTCTGTGCGCTGGCGGCTGTCACTGCCATCAGGATGGCTACCGATGCGCTGAGGAAAAGTCTGTAGATTTTCTTTGCAGAAGTCGGCATATTGTCTCTGTTTTGTCCTGTCGATTTGCGTATTGCGTTTTCCGTTCTCGGTTCCAGCCTCCCGGTTTCCGGTCCCCCCGGGTCTCCGGCTCGGGCGCAAAGTTAATGAAAAAAGAGACCGCTTTCGCAATCTCTTCTTGTGGGAGCTGAGGGAGTCGAACCCCCGACCCTCTGCTTGTAAGGCAGACGCTCTGAACCAACTGAGCTAAGCTCCCGAGCGATTATTTGTACCCGTTCCGTTCGGGCAGCACAAAGGTACTACAATTATTTTATTCCCCAAATTTTTTTTGACTTTTTTGCAATAATTCCGTCCCTCCTTGCATCTATAGGGGGTATGAAGGTGATGTTGAGAATAATATTGTCCGTACTGCTAGCTTCAATGCCATCAGCTTGCGGCAAATCCGATTACCCTAAGGAGGTCGTCCGCTATGAGCCGACCTGGGCCGCAGCGTACGAGTATCCTGTGGACGGGTCTGAATACCGCGGCGTAGCTCTGATGCTTGTGCAGGGGAGGACGGATGACGAGCTCAATCTGAGTTCTCCGGGAGTCGCGGCGCTGTTGGTGCTATATGCCCCGGTAGACGATACGCGGCTGCTTCCTCCGGGCACATACAATCTTGCGGCAGATGATGCGGAGCCTTTGATGATGCTTGGTTTCAGGGACGATTCGGGCAACATCACAGGGTCGTTCGTGGCGGAGAGGCTTCCCGAGCGCAGCGTAGTCAAGCTATACGCACTGAGGCAGGGGAGAGTCAGCGTAGCAGCTGAGGGAGAGGAGTTCCATATCCGGGCAGAGCTGGAGGCGGACGGGCGCTACTTCGATCTTGACTATCACGGCGCGGTGCAAGACCTTGGCGGGGTCTATGCTGCGCTACATTGATGACCTTCTACTGGTGTCCTCGCAGACTTTTTCCCGTACATTTTCCGTATGGGACAGGCAGACGGGAATTCCGAAATGTAGAGCTGTTTTGAAAAGGTAAAAAGTTGTATATTTGCATCGGTTTCCCCCTCGTGAGAGGCGGAGCCGACCGACTGGGGATGTTTTGGTTTTGACAGCAGCGATTTTGGTCGGTAAGCACGCCGGGAGTAGGAGATTGGCCCGTAAATCCCAGTCTTCAAGCCATAACTGGCAACTATAACTACTCATACGCTTGCTAGTCTCCAAGAGGCTGAGCATCAATCAGAGTCGCCAAGGTTGCGGCACTGACGTATATCCCTCCAGCTTTAGGCCGGTTCAGTCTGGGTCAAGGGGTATCATTCAAACCGGATGCGGGAGCCGGACGCCTCTAAGACTCCTTAAGCAATCAGAGGATAAGCCGCGGCTGGCCCGTCTTCCGGCAGGCAGCGGTCGACAACCAAAGGAAGAATAAGCGTGTAGAAAGCCCTCCGGGACGATGTTTGGACGGCGGTTCGAGTCCGCCCATCTCCACGAATAACTATATGATAGTTAGCAAGTTATAAAATTTACGCTCAGTTTTACGCTCACTTTGAGGTAAAGTTGAGCGTAATTTCTTTCAGTGAATTTTGGCATACCGAAAAACCGCCAGACTTTGCAGAATGGCGGCGAGATAGCGAAATATTGTCCGGATTGCGGCTTACCTCAGCTTTAGCGAGATAAACTTTACGGCAATCAGTGCCAACAGGATGAGCGTGCTAACCGCTCCCACCCATATCAGAGCTTTCTGCCACCAATGGAGAATGTTGACAGGCTTCTCGATGACGGTCTCTATGGTCTGGACTTTCTGCTCCTCTTTGTAACGGTCTTTGTAGGTGAGGTAGATTCCCATCGAATCCACGACCGCTTTTGTTGTGAGCCGGTTGTCTTTGAGTGAGAGTGTCTGCCGGACTCTGGCGGATTGCCGGAGCGTCTGGATCTCATCGAGTCTTGCACGGCCTGTGGAGTCGCAGCGGATGAGAGCCTCGACTATGGAGGAATCCGGCTGGACTTGGATGACGGTGTCTCGGACGGTTTCCGTGACGGTGACGATGTGTTCGGTGTTCTCCGTCTTGTGAGGATAGAGTTTCGGGCAGCAGGAAACCGCCGTCAATGCTGTCAGAACTATGATTCCGTATTTCATTGTACTGATGTTTAGTGATTTGTAAACCAAAACGATGACCTGCCTTTATTCATTATGGCCGTTTGATTTGTTCCCTCAGCTGACGCACTTCCTCCTGAAGCTGCGCATTCTCGGAGCAGAGACGGTCAACAGAAGCTTTCAGTTCTTCGTTTTCCTTGCGGACGGCGACTATCTCGGCGTTTACCGCCGTTATGTCGGCAAGAAGCCTGCGGTTCTCGGATGACAGCAGGTCGATGGATGCTTGGAGGTCTTTGAGGAAGTCGTTGCGCCGTTTGCGTGAACCGGCAATCCAGCCGACGGCAACTGAGACGAGCGGGATGATATATGTTCCGATGAACTGGAGGATTTCTGATTTGGTCATAAGGCAGGAAGATTTTGTGGTCAGTTTTCCGAGAAATATAGCTTCATCTCGGCGAGTCTGCGTTTCTGGAGTCCGGGCAGAACCTTGCCTTTAGCATAGACCCAGCGCAGGAACTCGTCCATAATGGAGTTGTCATCCGGATTAGCTTTGATTTTCTTCAACAGAGTGGATTTGCGGAAATTCCCTCCTCCGACATTGAACACGAACGAGACCAGAGCATCGAACTGGCACTGGCGCAAGTTCAGGCACTCCGCATTGACGATGCCTTCAGCCGTCTCAATGTCCTGTCTCAGGTAATCTTCCGCCTGTTCTATGCTTATTGTCATCCCCTCGGCCACTCCTGTTGTATGTCCGTAGCCGAGAGTCCAGACTCCTGCCGGACATCTGTACGCCGACAGCCGCAGTCCCTCGAACTGACGAATCAACGAATATGCTTTCTCGCTCGGTTTCATAATGTTGAGTATTTTCTATCTTAAAGTCTATCGTTTTTAAACTGAGTAAACCAACGCCCCGCCACCGGAGACCGCCGTTTATGGCGATGATTCCAATGACGGGGCG
>CAVLBF010000034.1:0-21659 GCA_963661285.1 Bacteroidaceae bacterium
AAGGAAATGGAAATTGAAAGACAGGGTGGCAACGTTGTTTGATGTCGAGACCGCTGTGAAAAAGATTAATCGGATTCAGAACGAAGCTGCTATCGGTTTTGTGTTGAAGGATAGCAACGACAAAGAATATAACTATCCGGGTGGCACATTTAAGGAAAATATGGATTACTCGTATGGCTCGGACAACAGGGAGTGCCACAGTATTATTATTGAGCCGGATTATATGAAAAATGTGCCTCATAATATGCGGTACGAATATAAAAGTTGGGCCGTTCAAATATTTAACCGTGGGTCATATTTTGGCGGCGGTATGGCAGGAAAGTTTTCGTGGGTTGAAACAGACTACCTGATATTTATCCCGAATTTAAGACCGGGAGCGATTGCAGCCCAATATCAATTATTCTTTAAAATCCCGGTTGAAGAGTTAATGACAATCAGCGGATTCACTATTGATCGTAAAGTCAAGTAAATGAAAATATGAAACGGAATTTGTTCCTTTTGGTTTTGGCGTTGATGCCGTTGATGTCGTTTGCGCAGGGCAACAATCAAGAGAAGACTGCGTTGACGAGGTTTCTGGTGAGAATGTATGAAAACGCTCCGTTTGAAGGCGTAAAGGTTGTTGATGATTATGAGCATAGATACCTTCTTTCAGTGCTGTCGTTAAGCAAGGATAAATATCCTTCAGAATCCGCAATGAACCGTGTTGCATCAGTGAAGGCGATGTCACAGGCGAGTCGCTATTTCAATGGTTCGTACACTGCGTCTGACCTGATAATCAGAACATCTGAAAAGGAGGGAGCTTCTGATACCGAAATCATAGAAACAATAAAAGAACGTTCCGCCGGCTATGTCAAAGCACTTGAATATCTGACAAGTTTTGATGTTGCAGAAAGGAATAAAACATATATGTTTATCAAGCAAATGGACTGATTTACACATTGTTGTCGTTCATTCTTTCTCAATGTATGCCACTTTTTGTTTCCGAAACGCTACAAATATGGTGCGTTTCGGAAACAAAATGTCGGCGATGTGTGATTCAATCTTTCAGACAGCCTATCGGCACCACTAACACGCCGTCTTCGGGACGTTTATAGGCGTAGTCGCCATTTGCTGTCAAAACCATAAGAAACGACGGGTGGCTCATTCGCTGCGTGTCGATTTTCGATGACAATTCAAGTAGCGTTCCGGCTCCCTCGTTAATGGCGGACGCGCCGCCAAGCTTAATCTCGACGAGTCCGTATTTGCCGTTCTGCAAGTGGATGACCGCATCACATTCCAACCCGTTTTTGTCGCGATAGTGATAAACGGTTCCGTCCAGCGGCTCAGAATAGATGCGCAAATCCCTTACGGCCAAGGTCTCAAAGACAAGGCCGAATGTTTCCAAGTCGTTCATAAGGTCATCAGGACCAATGCCCAAGGCTGCCGTGGCGATAGACGGATCTGTGAAATATCTGGTTTCTGATGTTCGGATTGCCGTTTTGCTTCTAAGGTTCGGATTCCAGGCAAGAGAATCTTCAATGACAAATATCTTTCTCAAGGCCTTGAGGTATGAGTATACCGTGTATTCGGCCAGAGGCCGGTCTTCATTTGTCGCCACATCGGCCAATATGGTTCCAAGTGTGGCCTGACCGCCTTGGTTTCTGGCATATGACCTCATCAGTCTTTTTGCTATCTCCTCATCTCTTTCAACATCGTCCACGCGGGATATGTCATAGCTTACGACAGACTTGAAGTATTCTTTCGCCTGCAGGAGTGCGGCCCGGGGGTTTTTCTTCAGTGTGGCTTTCGGCCATCCGCCACGACAGGCGAGAAACGCCACATCGTCAAGCTCAAGACGACTTGTCCCTTCAACGCTTGAAGAATCTTCAAATAAGCCGGACAAACTCACATCTCCTGTCGATTCGCCGGACTCCCACAGGCTCATAGTGCGAAGTCTCAATCTTGCGATACGCCCGGTTCCGGAATGGAAGATTTCTTCTGTCTCGTCTTGTGGTTTGGTAGGGACAGCGGATCCGGTGAGAATGAACTGCCCGTCCTCTTCCCGGTCATCTACCTCGTTCCGGACAGCATCCCAAAACTGTGGCGCAACTTGCCATTCGTCTATCAGTCTCGGCGTCTCTCCTTGCAACAGGTAGTGGATATTCGTTCTTGCCATAGCAAGATTCTGCTCTCTTGTCTTTGAGTCGGACATCCTCAAAATGCTGCGGGCCTGCTGTTTTGACAGAGTGGTCTTCCCGCAATATTTCGGCCCTTCGACAAGAACAGCCCCCATCGCATCCAAGAGGTCTGCAAGCATCCTATCGGCAACTCTCTTTTTGTAATCCGCCATATTTGTCAGATAAATTCATCAAATGCAAATATAGCGTTTATTTTTGAAATTCAAATATATAGTATGATTTTCATCAAGGCACTTGGCCGGTTTTCATCGAGGCACTTGGCCGGTTTTCATCAAGGCACTTGGCCGAACTTGTCCCGAGAGCAGGCTTGCGGATTCCGGAAAAGTTCTTATCTTTGCATCAAGCATCAAGAGAGCCCGAAAGGGCCGCCAACCGAGCGGACAGATGCCACGGTGGCAAGAGGATGCGGATTGTTCAATCAAAAATTATCTGTTGCTTATGGCACAAGACTTTTTCTCAGCCCCGTCAGCGGGCTTCGGCGTTCCTCAGGGTGAGGACCGCGTAACGCTTAGTCTTTATCTCAAGTATGCCGACAGGCTGCTTGCCGGCTTCGGCGAGTGGAAAGATATTGACCGCTTCTATTTCATCCCCGTCGGGCTGGATATGAGCTATGCCCTCCCCGGCGGCGCGTTTCACATTGCTCCCCCGCCCTACTTTATAGGCACCGTTCTCCGGAATTCATTGTCAAACGGGGATCTGTTCAGTGCAGAATGCGGGTGCGGGGAACGCTTATACGCTTATGCCTACAATGGCTCTCCGCTCTCGGGCAGGGTAGATATGAGCTGCGCCTGCCCTCACTGCGGCGCACATCGCGAGATTAGCCTGGCTTCCGGCTGGAGAAAGTGCAGCGACTCTCTTCTGAAAAGTCAGGAGGAGGACGAGAACGGCAGACTGTCCGTAATCAGGACGCAAAATCCTAATTTCGAGCCCTCTGACATCCGCGAACTGCTGAGATTCATCGGCCTCGGCGATGAGGATATGGCTTTGCCGCAGGAGTAACCCTGTCGCTGCCGGAGCAAAGAGAGAGGCATCCTGTCTCAGATGTCCCGATTATTTGCTATATTTGGGATTGGACAGTCAAACATCTAAACCAAGCACTCAAATATGCAAAGAATCTTTTCCATCATCTGCCTCTCGCTTTGCTTTACCGCAGCTGCGGCGCGTCCCGGAAACGGAGCCTACAGTGTAGAAGCCGGCGGGCAGAGAATCTCCGTTGAATTCTATTCGCCGACCATCGTGCGCGTGGTCAAGTCTGACATCGGAGCCCCCTCCGGCATCCTCAAAGAGAAGAAGAGCTACTCGGTCATCCTCCGGCCGCAGAAAATCGAGAATCTGTCTGTCCGGGAGAGCGGCGACAGCGTTGTCCTGCAGTCTTCCGGCATAAGCGTTAAGCTGAACCGCAAGACGGGAGAAATCAATTTCCTCTCCGGGGACGGAGCGCTCCTGCTGGGCGATACGGGGACAAGTTTCGAGGCGCGCGCTGACGAGGCCAACAAGGGGAAATGGCGCATAAAGCAGAGCTTCTCCCTTGAGGATGACGAGGCCATCTACGGTCTTGGCCAGCTGCGTAATGCCAATATGAACCTGCGCGGACAGCGAGTTGAACTCTGGAACCACAACGGCTTCATAGCCATCCCGTATTTTACCAGCGAGAAAGGCTACGGGCTGTACTGGGACAATGCCGGCAAGACATATTTCACCGACGACGGCACCGCCGCTTCATTTGAGAGCGAGGCGGGCGTGTGCGCCGATTATTATTTCATCTATAGCGACGGCACTCAGGACGGGGTCATAGCCGGCATCCGGAATCTGACCGGACAGGCCACGATGTTCCCCCTCTGGGCGATGGGCTTCTGGCAGTGCCGCGAGCGCTACAAGACCAGCGACGAGCTCTCCGGCGTGCTCGACAGATACCGCGAGCTGAAGATTCCTCTCGACGCCATCGTGCAGGACTGGCAATATTGGGGCTGCGACAGCAACTGGAACGCGATGAGATTCCAGAATCCATATTATATCAACAAGGTGGGAGACCCGGCCTATGACAGGTATCTGCCCGGCGATATGCGCAATCTCAAGATTCAAGGCGAACCCCGTCTGAAGAGTCCTGAGGAGATGGTGAAATACGTGCACGGCAACAATGCCAGGCTGATGATATCCATATGGGCTAATTTCGGACCTTGGACGGAGCAGTACAGGGAACTTGAGAAGATGAACGCACTGCTGCCTTTCGACACCTGGCCGCGCAATGCGGGCGTGCGTCCGTACGACGTCTTCAATCCGAAGGCACGTGAACTCTACTGGCGTCATCTCACCGGCCTGTACAAGATGGGCTTCGACGCGTGGTGGACGGATTCCACGGAGCCTGACCATTTCGAGAAAGAGGGCGATGCGGACTATCAGACTTATGACGGTTCCTGGCTCAGCGTGAAGAACGCTTTCCCGCTTCTGCACAACAAGAGCATCTACGAACACCAGCGGGCGATGAAAGGCAACTCGAAACGGTCTCTGCAGATGACACGCAGCGGAGCGTTCGGAATCCAGCATTACGGCACCTTCTCCTGGAGCGGCGACATAATGGCATCCTGGGAAGAGATGAAACGGCAGATACCGTCCGGTCTGAATTATACGCTCTGCGGCATTCCGTTCTGGAACACCGACCTCGGCGGTTTCTTCTACAGAGGATACGAGCAGAGCCCCAAGAATCCCGCCTTGCAGGAACTGCAGACCCGTTGGGTGCAATGGGGCGTCTTTATGCCGCTGATGCGCAACCACTGCTCTTCGCCGATGGTGAGCGAGTTCTACGAATTCGGGGAGGAGGGCGACTGGTGCTACGACGCTATGGTGGATGCCGTGAAGCTGCGATATCGCCTTCTTCCGTATATATACAGCACTGCCGGCGACTGTGTGCAGCGCAGCGGGAGTATGATGCGCGCCCTTGTGATGGACTACTCTGCCGACAGGCGGGCCTCTCGCCTGAATGACGAGTACCTGTTCGGACGCAGCATATTGGTCAAACCCGTCACCGATCCGCTCTATACCTGGAAAGATGCCGACAAGAAGGGACACCTCATCTATCCCGACATCAGGCTTGCCGCCGCCCCTGTCAGCGTCTATCTGCCTGAAGGCGACAGCTGGTACGACTTCTGGGACAACACCCTGTATGAAGGCGGGCGCGACATCCAGCGCCTATGCCCTATCGACATTATGCCGGTATTCGTCAAGGCGGGCAGCATTCTGCCGTTCGGGCCGGAGGTGCAGTACAGCGGCGAGAAAGTCTGGGACGAACTGGAAATCAGAGTCTATCCCGGAGCGGACGGAGAGTTCATCCTCTACGAGGACGAGGGCGACGGCTATGCATACGAAAAGGGCGAATTCTCTGAAATCGTCTTCAGTTGGGACGAGGCAAAACGCACTCTGAACATCGCTCAGCGCCGGGGCGGCTTCAAGGGAATGCTCACGGCGCGAAGATTCGACATCGTGCTGGTGGGGACGGACAGCGGAAAAGGCAGTCTCCCTATGAAGCGGAGCCTCAGCGTCGAATATGACGGGGATGCCCTGTCCGTACAATTGTAAGTTGACGCAGATTTCCGGACCGGGGCTGATTTTTCGGCACGGATGATGCATATATGACGAAAATGAAGTATCTTTGTCAAGATACGAAACAACATAATTTGTAACCGTTATGCCCATTAAAAATTACCTTGCGGTAGATCTCGGAGCCACCAGCGGAAGGACCATCATCGCTTCCTATGACGGCAAAAAGCTTGATATGCGGGAGCTTACCCGCTTTAAGAACCCTATGATTCCTCTTGGAGGACATCTGTTCTGGGATCTTCCGGCACTTTACAACGAGATTGTAGCAGCGCTTAAGAAGACCGTCGACGAGAAGATAGAAATCGACTCCATAGGCATCGACACCTGGGGCTGCGACTTCGCATTCTTCGGCAAGGACGGACAGCTCCTCGGACTGCCGTACTGCTACCGTGACCCTCACACCGACGGTGCCATCGAGCGCTATATGAAGATGCACGACAAGCGGGAAGTCTATGAAAGGACAGGCATCCAGTTTATGGAGTTCAACTCCCTCTTCCAGCTCGACACCCTCCGCCACAACGGCTGCACCGCGCTGGAAAACGCCGACAAGATACTCTTCATCCCTGACGCGCTGACCTATATGCTCACAGGCAAGGCCATCTGCGAATACACCGTAGCCTCCACCTCACAGCTGCTCAATCCGGTCACGGGCGACCTTGACAGGGAACTGCTGATGAGCATAGGTCTGCGCAGAGACCAGTTCGGAGAACTCACCCAGCCGGGCACGGTCATCGGACCTCTTACCGAACAGCTGCGCAAAGCCACAGGCATCGGCGAAGACGTGAAAGTGATCGCGGTTGCCGGCCACGACACGGCCTCTGCGGTTGCAGCCGTACCTGCCAAGGACAGCGAATACGCCTATCTGAGCTGCGGCACCTGGTCTCTTATGGGTATCGAGTCCCCATCCCCGATCATCACCGACGAGAGCTACAGACAGAACTTCACCAACGAAGGAGGCATCGAGGGCACGACCCGTTTCCTCAAGAACATCTGCGGTCTCTGGCTCTTCGAGCAATGCAGGCCAGAGTTCAAGGACGTGCCGGCCGAAATCGGTCCTCTGACCGCACTCTGCGAGACCACGCGCTTCGACTCCATCATCAATCCGGACGACCCTTCATTCGCCCATCCGGTATCTATGACAGAGGCGATCAGGGATTACTGCGAGCGCACCGGACAGATTGCCCCGAGGACTCCGGCCGAATATATCAGATGTATCTATAAGAGCCTCGCTCACCGCTACACCGCCATCATCGACATCCTTCAGTCGATGTCACCGAACAAGATCAAGTGTCTGCACGTGATAGGCGGCGGCTCGCTCAACCCTTATCTGATGCAGTTCACTGCGGATGCACTCTGTATGCCGGTCATCTGCGGCCCGACCGAGGGTACGGCACTGGGCAACGTGCTGCTGCAGATCAAGGCCGAAGGACTCGTCAAGTCTCTGCCGGAGATGCGCCGCATAGTCGCCGCGTCGGTGGAACTCAAGGAATATAAACCAACAAAGTAATAATTCGCACTACGATGAAAGAATCAGTTAACAAAGCTTATGCAATCGCCAGAGAGCGTTATGCCGCTCTTGGCGTGGACACCGAAAAGGTGCTCTCTCAGATGCAGGATTTCCACCTCTCCCTCCACTGCTGGCAGGCGGACGACGTCAAGGGATTCGAGGTGCAGGCCGGAGCTCTCTCCGGAGGTATCCAGTCCACGGGCAACTATCCCGGAGCGGCGCGCAACATAGATGAGCTCCGTGCAGACGTGCTCAAGGCCAAGAGCATCATCCCGGGCAACCACCGCCTCAACCTTCACGAAATATACGGCGACTTCCAGGGCAAGGTCGTAGACCGCGACGAAGTGACCGTAGATTACTTCAAGAGCTGGATTGACTGGGGCAAGGCCAATGACACCAAGCTTGACTTCAACTCCACCTCGTTCTCCCACCCGAAGAGCGGCAACCTCTCGCTCTCCAATCCTGACAAGGGCATACGCGACTTCTGGATCGAGCACACCAAGCGCTGCCGCGAGATTGCGGAGGAGATGGGAAAGGCACAGGGCGACCCTTGCATTATGAACGTATGGGTACACGACGGATGCAAGGACGTCTCCGTCAACCACTACCTCTACCGCAAGCTTCTCAAGGAGTCTCTCGACGAGATCTTCGCGAAGAAGTACGACAATATGAAGGATTGCATCGAGGGCAAGGTATTCGGCATCGGTCTGGAGAGCTTCACCGTAGGTTCACACGACTTCTACACCGCATATGCCGCCAAGAACGGCAAGATTCTCACCATCGACACCGGTCACTATCACCCGACCGAGAGTCCTGCCGACAAGGTTTCCGCCGTTCTCCAGTTCGTGCCTGAACTTATGCTGCACGTCAGCCGTCCTATCAGATGGGACTCCGACCACGTGACCATTATGGACGACAACACGCAGGATCTCTTCTCCGAGATTGTCCGTGCCGATGCGCTTGACCGCGTACACTACGGGCTTGACTTCTTCGACGGCTCCATCAACCGCATCGGGGCCTACGTCATCGGCGCACGTTCAGCCCAGAAGTGTATGATCAAGGCTCTCCTCGAACCGAAGGAGAAGATTGCAAAGTACGAGCTTGAGGGCAGGACATTCCAGGTGCTCCAGCTCATCGAAGAGGGCAAGACGATGCCTTGGAATGCCGTCTACGACGAGTTCTGCGTCAGGAACAACGTCCCTGTCGGCAATGAGGTCATCCCTGTCATCGAGCAGTACGAGAAGGAAGTCACCTCTAAGAGATAGTTCCTATGCACTCCTCTATCTTTCTTGGGCTGCTGATCATAGCGGTGGGGGCGTTCTGCCAGTCAAGCTGCTATGTGCCGATCAACAAGATACGGAAGTGGAGCTGGGAGAGTTATTGGCTGATACAGGGCGTTTTCGCGTGGCTGGTGTTCCCGCTGCTCGGCGCCCTGCTCGCCGTGCCTTCCGGACACGGACTCTTCGAGATATATGCCCAATACCCTAAGGAGAGCCTCCTCACCATACTCTTCGGAGTGCTCTGGGGAGTCGGCGGACTGACCTTCGGCCTGTCGATGCGCTATCTGGGCGTGGCCCTCGGGCAGAGCATCGCTCTGGGTACCTGCGCGGGGCTCGGGGCCATCCTCGGGCCGGTGTTCACCGGTCAGGCGGCGACGCTGACTTCCGCCATCTGGATCGGCGTGATTGTGACTCTGGTCGGCATAGCCATCATCGGCATCGCCGGCGGGATGAAATCCGCCTCCCTGTCCGAAGAAGCCAAGAAGGAAGCCGTCAAGGACTTCAACTTCGGCAAGGGCATCATCGTCGCGCTGCTCTGCGGCTTTATGAGCGCCTGCTTCAACATCGGACTGAGTTTCGGAGCTCCTCTGCACTGGACTGAGACGAAGGAAATCTTCGCCACCCTTCCTGCAACTCTGCTCGTGACTGTCGGCGGTTTCATAACCAACGCGGCGTACTGCCTCTACCAGAATGGCAAGAACAAGACCTTCGGCGACTACCGCGAAGGCTCGCTCTGGGGCAACAATATACTTTTCTGCGCACTCGCGGGTCTGCTCTGGTACAGCCAGTTCTTCGGGCTGAGTCTCGGCAAGGGATTCCTCGCTGACTTCCCTGTCCTGATCACCTTCAGCTGGTGCATCCTGATGGCTCTCAACGTGACCTTCTCCAATGTCTGGGGCATCATCCTCAAGGAATGGAAAGGTTGCTCGCGCAAGACTGTCGCCGTCCTGCTCTGCGGCCTTGTGGTGTTGATTTTCAGCACTTTCCTCCCGCAGCTGCTCGGATAATCCGACACCTTATCGAAAAAGTCCGCGAGGTTACCTCGCGGACTTTTTCTGTTGTTGGCAGGCATCCTTTCTTCTACTTGACTTTCGTTATCCTTGCAGCCCAGCCGCCGCCAGGTGCGAGATGGACGGAGATGCGGCCGCCTGACTTGACATTGACGGTTTCGCGCCTGTAGTCGCGTCCCGCCCGGTCGGCATTGACCCCGTCACGGAATACGTCCATCGTCCATTCCCCCTCCGGGAGGAAGCCCAGATCGAGGCTGAGGTCTCTGGAGTCCCAGTTGTTGAGTGAGCCCAGATACCATACATCCCCGCTGCGGCGTGCCAGGCTGATGTATTTGCCCAGCTCCCCGTTGACCGGCACGCTCTCGTCCCATACCACCGGGCAGGAGGCGATGAACTCGGTGCACTCCGGCTCCCTCATATAGTTGGAAGGAGAGTCGCAGAGCATATTGAGCGGCGAATCGAAAATCACATATTCGGCGAGCTGGTGGCATCTCGTGCCCTGACTCATAGGCTCGCTGTTGCAAGGGGCGTAGTTGCCTCTGGAGGCGTTGCGCATCGCTCCCTGGGTATAATCCATACTCCCTGCGGCCATTCTGATGTAAGGCACCGTCACGTCGTAGGTCACCTGGTCGGTCGTGGCCGGACTCCACTTCATCTGTTCCAGACCGTGCACTCCCTCGTAGTTGAGCACGTTAGGCCAGGTGCGGCTGAGTCCTGTCGGCTTGTAGGCACCGTGGAAGTCGATGAGCAGCCTGTACTTGGCGGTCATCTCCGACGCGCGGGAGAAGAAGCGCACCGTCAGCTGGTCGTCGCTGTCCATAAAGTCCACCTTGAACCCCTTGATTCCCATCTCGGCGTAGTGCCGGCACACATTCTCCATATCGCGTTCGAAAGCATAGTAACCGGCCCAGAGAATGAGGCCCACACCTCGTCCGGAAGCATATTCGCAGAGCATAGGGAGGTCGATTTCAGGCACCACCTGCATAAGGTCAGCCTTGAGGTTGACCGCCCAGCCCTCGTCGAGTATCACGTACTCGATGCCGTGTGCCGCCGCGAAGTCGATATAGTATTTGTAAGTGTCGTTGTTGATGCCTGAGCGGAAGTCCACGTCATAGAGATTCCAGTCGTTCCACCAGTCCCAGGCCACCTTGCCGGGCTTCACCCAGGAGAAGTCCGCCGCCGGATTCTGCGGCTTGGCGAGCTTCCATACCATATCGTTGACCGCCAGCTGCGCATCGTCGGAGCTGACTATCAATACTCTCCACGGGAAAGCCTCCCCTGCTGCGGCTTCGGCGATATAGTCCCTGCGGGAGGTGACTATTTTCTGGAGCATATTGTGCCCGCCGATTTCGTATCTGTCAGGATATGGCGCGAACACTCCCCTGACCCCGGTCTTGCCGTCGTTCTTGTATAGGAACATACCCGGATAGTCGGTCAGATCGGCTTCGGTGATGAGCACCTTGACCCCGTTGTCAGCGGCGACTGCGACCGGCATAAAGGCTATCCTGCCCTTCTGCCAGCCGGAGAGAGGGTGCACCGCGTAGGTGTTCTCGAACGAGCAGCGGTACTGCGACTCGAAGCTGCTGTAGTCCGCGTTGGCGTAAGGGACATAGGCTGTCCAGTCCCGGTCGAAGTTGAATTCGGCACACTCGGAGAGTACATTGGCCGCTTTCTTGAGGGAACTCTTGAAACGGTAGGCCACACCCTCGTCGTAGGCGCGGAAGATGAGCTCGAACTCCTTGAAGACGAGTGACATCTCGTTGTAGTTGTCACGGACTTCGGAGCGCCTGTAGGCAATTGCCGGCAGCACTTCATCCCTGCTTGACCTGCGTACCCGGCGGAGTTTGTCGTTCTCCCCGAAGACCACTCCGTCGGAGAGCGTCATAGAGACAGCGGACGGGGCGAGCAGCTGCTCGCCGTCCTTGCTGACGGTATAACTGATGCCTGTCCCGACGCAGACGCTCACGCAGAGGCTTCCGTCAGGAGACTTGAGGTTGACAGTCCCATCATTGGCGTTCATAGGCGTCACTGCGACAGAAAGGAGCGCAGCGGCAATGATGATCAGATTCAGTTTCATATTCTTATCCAATGCTTTCGACGAGGGCAAGAACTCGCCGGCGGTTGTCGTCAATCGTGCCGGTGTCGCCGTTGCACTCATAGTATTTGCCGGCTTTCTTGTAATAGTCGATGAGCGGCTCGGTCTGGTCGTGATAAGTCTTGATCCGGTTGGTGATGGTCGCCTCGGACGCATCGTCAGCACGTCCTTCGATGGCCGCCCTGTGGGCGATTCGCTGCCGGATCACGTCGTCGGAAATCATTATGGCCACCACCGCCGTGACGCTCTCTCCCCTCTTTTCCAGTATCTTGTCCAGATCGCGCGCCTGAGCGGTGTTGCGCGGGAAGCCGTCGAGCAGGAAGCCGCCGACTCCCTTTATCTTGTCGAACGCCGACTCGATCATCCCCTCCACTACTTCGTCGGGCACCAGTGAGCCAGCGTCTATCAGAGCCTTTGCCTGCTTCCCGAGTTGAGTGCCTGCGGCGATTTCCGCACGCAGCAGCTCCCCCGTGGAGATGTGCTTGAGATTGTATTTTTCCGCGATGGCTCCGGCGTGAGTGCCCTTGCCGGCTCCCGGAGGGCCGAAGAGAACGTAGTACTTCATAGTATTGTCAATTACATAAATATCCTTGGTATTGCGGCCTAACTCATTATAGTCCAAACCGAAGCCGACTATGAATTCATTTGGGATTTCCATCCCCACGTAGTCGATTCTGTCCGGCTTGTCATAGACGTCCGGCTTAAGGAGCATAGTGCATATCTTGACGTCCGCCGCCCCCTTGTCGAGCAGCATCTCCTTAAGGGCGACGATGGTGTTGCCCGTATCGACGATGTCTTCGCAGATGATGATGCGCCTGCCGCTGACATCGGCGGTGAGCCCCATCACGTTAAGTACCGTGCCTGTGGATTTTGTTCCCTGATAGGAGGATAACTTGATGGAGACGAGCTGGCAGTTGAAGTTCAGCCTCTGAAGCAGCTCTCCCGTGAACGGAATGGCTCCGTTGAGCACGCAGAGCACGACCGGAATGTCCGTGCAGCCGTTGAAGTCGGCGTTGACTTTGTCGGCAAGTTCATCTATGGCCCGGATGATCCTGTCGTTGGAGATGAACGGCCTGAAAGTCTTGTCCTGCAAAACCAATTTGTTTGACATAAAGCGTTAAATCTGACTTATCCTACGAAAGTAAGGATTTTTTTGTAATTTTGGATGACTTTAAACGATAAGAACTATGAAATCGCTTCTTTTGTTTCTGGCCCTTCTCGGGCCCGGTTTTGATGAAGCCGTGCTGACCGTCAGCGGCGCTTCGTGCATCGAGGAACTCTCCGAAGATGAACTCCAGCATTATCACGCGCTTGCCCTGCATCCTCTGGAAATCAACCGCGCCTCTGAGAGCCGTCTGCGCTCGAGCGGACTGTTCTCCCCCTACCAGATTGCATCGATTCTAGACTGCCGCCGTGAGTCCGGAGACATCCTCTCCGTCCGGGAGCTCGGTCTTGTGGACGGGTTCAATCCCGCTCTCGCCGAGGCCCTGTCACTCTTTGTCGATGTGGGCAGTTCCCTGCCGCCGGGGTATCGCAGGTCTGCCGATTATCGCGGAAGTCTCAGCCTTCGGGCTTCATCCCGTAACCTGCAGCAATATGCGGGCACTCTGAGATATGAGGCGGGCATCGGTGACAGGGCTGAGCTGAGATGGACCTCGCGGACGACATATACGAACCCTGAACTCGGGCTTGGCACACTCAGCGCCGCCTATTACGGTGACGGCATTCTGGGCAAGGTCGTCGCCGGTCACTTCAATGCGCGTTTCGGGCAGGGGCTGGTGAGCTGGAGCGGGTTTTCGCTCAGCAGTTTCACCTCCGCCGCGTCGTTCTACCGTAACCCGAGCGGCCTGTCGGTGACGGGAGCAGCAGGGGCTGAACTCTGCGGGGCCGGAGCGGACTGGAATCTGGGCCGCTATACCCTCAGCACCGCCTGGGATGTGGCGGGGCGAGGCGGAATCCTCAATCTGAGCCGGCTCGGGCGACATTCAACCGTCGGGATGACGGCCTCGATGAGCGCCGCGTCCCTCGACTGGAGGCTATCCCTGCCTCAGACGAGCATTTTCGGGGAAGCGGCCTGCAGCTATGAGGGCAAGGTCTCGGCGCTTGCCGGCGCTCTCTGGATACCGCAGTACGGGAGGAAATTCACCCTGCAGGCGCGTTGCTTCGACAGAGGCATCGGGAAATACAGCGGCGTCGCTCTCGGGATGGATACGCCGTCCTGCGTGCTGACTGCGGATCTTGCGGTCAGGCGGGACAAGTCTCAACCGCAGCACAGACTCCTCGTTCTGCTCAGGCGGGAGTTCATCTCCGCCGATTCGCTTGTATTGAAGCCTGCGCTGCGGCTCAACGCCCGTCTGCGCCCTTCCGATGCAAGTCCGCTGCGTGCCGAAATCCGCTCCGAGCTCTCGGCACAGAGGCGCGGCTGGACTCTCGCCGGCAGAGTCAACACCCTGTGGTGCAAGGCATTCGCCTGGCTGGGCTATCTTGAATGCGGATATTCCGGAGAGAGTCTCAAGCTCTGGCTTCGCGGCACCCTCTTCCGCATAGACAACTGGGACGACCGCATCTATGTCTATGAGCGCGATGCTCCCGGAAGTTTCAATGTCCCCGCCTATTATGGACGGGGCTGGAGCGCCTCGCTCTTCCTCGCCTGGCACATAAACAAGGCGCACAGCCTGTGGCTTCGCGCCGAAAGCGTCGATTACCCCTGGAATCCCGCCGCTAAGGAGGGCAGAGGCCAGATCAGCCTGCAATACAGATGGAAACGCTAAAGCTCCGGGAGCACTTTCTCCATCTCGATGCCCCTTGAGCCTTTGACGAGTATCGTCTCCCCCTCCAGAGGGCGGGCCTTGAGGTCGGAGGCCAGTGCGGCAGAACTTTCCGACCAGTGCCATCCGTCGGCAATCCCTTCAGCGTCGAGTGCTTTGCGGAATTCTTCACCGACAAGATACACTCCGAAGCCGCTGTTCTTTAGCCTGCGGACTATCTTGGAATGCTCTCCGGGCGAATCTGCTCCCAGCTCCCGCATATCCCCGAGCATCACCGTCTTGTGCGGAGCGAGCAGAGCGGAGAAATTGTCCAGCGCGGCAGCCATCGATGTCGGATTGGCATTGTAGGCATCCACGATGAGAGTGTTGCGGGAGGTGCGAAGCAGCTGCGAGCGGCTGTTGGCCGGGACATAGGCGCCTATGGCCTCTATCGCGTCTTTGCGCGGCACTCCAAGCCTGTCGCCGACCGCGATAGCGGCGAGCACATTGGCGGCATTATAGCTTCCGACAAGATTGGTGCAGATGAGCTCCCCGTCCAGCCGGATGCGCAGATACGGGCTTTCCGGAGTGCAGGGAAGCATCTCCGCGCCCTGATATTCAAGTCCGTAGCCGTAGATATGGCAAGACAGGCTGCGGGCCATCTCCTTCAAGTCCGGGTCGTCTTCGTTAAGGAACAGCAGCGAGCCCTCGTGCTCTCCCAGCCAGCGGTAGAGCTCCCCTTTCGCCCGCTTCACTCCCTCGAAAGAGCCGAAGCCGAGCAGATGAGCCCTGCCTACATTGGTGATGAGCCCATAGTCTGGCCTGCACACTTTCACCAGACGGGCGATGTCGTCCGGGTGGTTCGCCCCCATCTCGATGACGGCAATCCGGGTCTCCGGTGTAATCTTGAGCAGCGAGAGCGGCACTCCGATGTCGTTGTTGAGATTGCCCTCGGTAGCGCAGACCCGGTATTTGCGCGAGAGCACTTCGCGGATGAGGTTCTTGGTTGTGGTCTTTCCGTTGGTGCCAGTGAGGCCGAGTACGGGAAGCTTGCCCCCGCATACGCAGCTCCTGTGCAGAACCGCCAGTTCCTGCAATGTGCGCAGGCTGTCCGCGACCTTGACAATCCCGTCTCTCCGAGGAAGTCCGTCCCTGTCAACCACTGCCATCGAGGCTCCCTTCTCAAGGGCGGAGAGCGCATAGTCGTTGCCGTCGAAATTCTCCCCCTTCAGCGCGAAGAATATCTCCCCGCCGCTGATGCTGCGGCTGTCTGTAGTGACTCTATATCCGCAGGCGCAATATGCCTTGTATAGTTCTTCTGTCGTCATCACGATTACTTGGTGCCGGTGCTGCCGAAGCCGCCTTCGCCTCTGGCGGATTCTTCCAGCTTCTCCACCTCTTCCCACTCGATCCTTCCGTGCGCGGCAAGCACTATCTGCGCGATTCTCTCCCCTCTCTCCACCGTGAAATCCTCATTGCTGAGGTTGACCAGGATTACCCGGAGTTCGCCGCGGTAGTCCGCGTCCACCGTGCCGGGGGAATTGAGCACGGTGACCCCTTTCTTTATCGCGAGACCGCTGCGGGGGCGCACCTGAATCTCGTATCCGGCTGGGATTTCGAGATACAGGCCCGTCGGCACGAGAGCCCGCTCCAGCGGCCGGAGCACTATCGGCTCGGCATTGTCCGCCCTTACGTCCATCCCCGCCGCAAGCGCGGTGGCATACTCCGGCAGAGGATTGCCGCTTTTGTTTATTATCTTGACTGTCATATTCTTACTATTTCGGAGCAAGTTTATATAGCACGGCTGCGATCAGCGCGAAGAGGACGTTAGGTATCCACAGGGCAATCCCCGGCGGAAGCGTGTCGGTATAGACGAACATCTCGCTGAAACGTAGGAAGAGGATATAGGAGAACGCGAGCGCGATGCCTATGCCTATGTTCCAGCCTATCCCTCCGCGCTTCTTCCTGGAGGAGAGCGTCACCCCTATTATGGTAAGGATGATGGCCGAGAACGGCATCGCCCAGCGCCGGTTCTTCTCGATCAGGGCATACATCACGTTGGCGTCGCCCCTCATCTTCTGCGTCGCTATCAGCCCGTTGAGCTGATCCATACTCAGGGTTTCCACCGTCTTCTCATTGACGAAGAGGTCCTTGAGCTTCAGGGCGAGGACGGTGTCGATGTTTTCCCTGAAGCTGACGCGGTCACCGAGTCCTGCGGAATAGTCGCGGGTGAAGACGCGGCGCATCTTCCAGCTTCCGGAAGCGGTGTCCCAGACCGCGTTCTCCGCGCTTACCTTGCGGGTCAGGCGGTTTCCTTCTATATTCTCTATGGTGAACTTGTAGGCCGTGTTGTTCCAGCGGCTGAACGACTCGATGTAGACGAACTGCCCCGGAGCTATCTGGTAGTGGATGTTTCTGAGGTTGAAGCTGTTGTGTCGCTTGATGTACTTACTCTCGAACTCCACGCGAGTCGCGTTTGACTTCGGAATCACATAGAAGTTGAGCCCCAGCGAGAGTACGGTGATCAGCGCGGCGGAAGCCAGATACGGCACGAGCATCCGGCCATAGCTGACCCCGCCGGAGAGTATGGCGATGATCTCCGAGTTCGCGGCCATACGGGAAGTGAAGAAAATCACCGTGATGAACACGAACAGCGGGGAGAACATATTGACGAAGTACGGGATGAAGTTCAGGTAATAATCGAATATGATGGCCTTGAGCGGGGCCTTGTTGTTGACGAAATACTCTATTTTCTCGGAGATGTCGAAGATGATGACGATGCCGATGATGAGCAGCAGCGACATAAAGAAGGACAGGATGAACTTCTTCGAGATATAGAGGTCTATCTTCTTGAATGTCGGGAACTTCATAAGCGGGAAGTGATTCGTTTGACGGCATCGTCCTTCCAGGAGGCGAAGTCTCCCTGCTCGATGTGGGCGCGCGCCTGACGCACGAGGTCGAGGTAGAACGCGAGGTTGTGCTCGCTCGCGAGCATAGCCGCGAACATCTCGCCCGCGATGAAGAGGTGGTGGAGATAGGCCTTGGTATATGTATGGTCAACGAACGAAGCGCCCTCCGGGTCAAGTTCGGAGAAGTCCTGTGCCCACTTCGCGTTGCGCATATTCATTATCCCGTTCCAGGTGAAGAGCATACCGTTGCGCCCGTTGCGGGTCGGCATCACGCAGTCGAACATATCCACCCCACGGGCGATGCCCTCGAGAATATTGGCCGGCGTGCCTACGCCCATCAGGTATCTTGCCTTGTCCTGAGGGATTACCGGATTGAGCGTTTCGAGGATTTCGTACATCGTCTCCGTCGGCTCCCCGACAGCCAGCCCGCCGATGGCTATGCCGGCCTCGGAGAACTCCAGCGCGTGTTCGGCGGCCTCCACCCTCAGGTCGGGATATGTGCATCCCTGGATAATCGGGAAAAATGTCTGGCCGTAGCCGTAGAGCGGCTCGGTCTCCCGGAAACGGCTGGCGTATTTTTCAAGCCAGGATTTGGTGAGATCGAGGCTCTTGCGGGCGTAGGAGCGGTCCGCGTCGCCCGGGCAGCACTCGTCGAGCGCCATCATTATGTCCGCGCCGATGATTCGCTGGGTATCTACGTTGTTTTCCGGAGTGAAGCTGTGCTTCGAGCCGTCTATATGGCTCCGGAAAGTGCAGCCCTCAGCCGTGAGCTTGCGTATCCCGGTGAGGGAGAACACCTGAAAACCGCCGCTGTCGGTGAGTATCGGGCGGTCCCAGTTCTCGAAGCGGTGCAGCCCGCCGGCGGCCCGGAGTGTGTCAAGCCCGGGGCGGAGGTAGAGGTGGTAGGTGTTGCCGAGGATGATTTCGGCGCCGATGTCTTCCTTGAGGTCACGGTGATAGACGCCCTTGACGGAGCCCACAGTCCCGACGGGCATAAAAATCGGGGTGTGTATGCACCCGTGGTCTGTCTCGATGAGTCCGCATCGCGCGTTGCTGTGCGGGTCGGAAGCTGTCCGTGTAAATTTCATCCTCACTAATCTGTGACTCAAGTTTCGCAAGTAATAAAATCTGTTGTAAAATAAGCATTGTGCGGGTACTTGCGAAACTTTTTCCCTCCGCACAAGCTGTTGTGTTACCCTTTCCCTAAATCCCTTTCCTCGGGAAAGGGACTTGCTTTCGGCCCTGCGGGCCTCAAAAAACCGTGTTTCGCACTTGCGAAACTTAAATCTTCGACTTGCAAAAATAGCGTATTCTTTTTGTTTTGCAGGGAAATTCTCGCTAATTTTAACGCCCTAAAACCAATTTTGTAAGGAAATGAACAATTCGCATATCAGTTTGAGGCTGATTATTATGAACTTCCTCGAGTTCGCCGTCTGGGGTGCATATCTCACCTCTATGGGAAGTTTTCTCGCTAAATCGGGATTCGGCCCGCAGATATGGCTCTTCTTCGCCACCCAAGGCTTCGTATCCATCTTTATGCCGGCGCTGATGGGCATCGTCGCCGACAAATGGATTCCGGCACAGAAGGTGCTCTCTCTCTGCCAGGGGCTTGCCGGGGTGTCGATGCTTGCGGCGGGTTTATATGCCCTGAGGGCCGGAGCGGGGATTGAATTCGGAACGTTCTACGCCCTCTATACACTTAGCGTCGCGTTCTTTATGCCTACTATCGCCATCTCCAATTCCGTGGCTTACAACGCTCTGGAGAAGTGCGGCAAGGACCCTGTCAAGGCCTTCCCTCCTATCAGGGTATTCGGCACTGTCGGCTTCATCTGCACGATGCTCTTCGTCAACTTTGTCAAGGGCGCGGACGGGGTGCAGTTCCAGCACAGCTGCAACCAGTTCCTCGTGTCCGGCATCCTGAGTCTGGTGCTCTGCCTCTATGCTCTCACTCTTCCGAACTGTCCTTGCAAGCCGAAGACAGCCGAAATCCAGAGCTTTGCGGAGGCTACAGGACTCAACGCTTTCAGGCTCTTCAAGAACGGCCAGTTCGCGATATTCTTCATCTTCTCGATGCTGCTCGGGGCTGCGCTCCAGATCACCAACGGCTACGCCAACACCTTCATAACCTCATTCAAGGACAATCCTGAGTTTGCGGGCAGCTGGGGGGCCAACAACGCCAATGCGCTCATCTCCCTGAGCCAGATGTCGGAGACTCTCTGCATCCTGCTCATCCCGTTCTTTATGAAGAGGTTCGGCATCAAGAAAGTGATGCTCATCGCGATGTTCGCCTGGGTGTTCCGCTTCGGTTTCTTCGGCCTGGGCAACCCGGGGAGCGGGGTGTGGCTCTTCGTGCTGAGCTGCCTTGTCTATGGTGTCGCCTTCGATTTCTTCAACATCTCGGGTTCGCTTTTCGTTAACGAGAATGTCGATAAGCAGATGCGCTCCTCCGCACAGGGCCTCTTTATGCTGATGACCAACGGTCTGGGCGCATCCATCGGCACCTGGGTCGCGGGGCTTGTCGTCAACCGCTTCGTCTACAACGCCGCCGTTCCTGACTGGAGCACCGCCTGGTACATCTTCGCCGCCTACGCCTTCGTGGTCGGAGTGCTCTTTATGATTCTCTTCAAGGACCCGCAGAAAAGTAGGTTGAAAGTCTAGCTTTCGGCTATTCTTCAGCTTCTCTTATCCACTCCCTCAGAGGAACGATGCGGATGGTGCGGCCGGACTGCTCAAGGGTCTCACGTTCGTCCCGGCTGACGATGGTGAGACGGTCGCAGTGCAGCTCTTCGCCGCATTCGAGAAGCGCTTTGATTTCCCTGTCGCGGGTCTTTATTGAGCTGAGGTCATAGCATACCTGCACCAGCTCCTGCACGGAGACCCCTTTCTTTAAGACGAAATCAACTTCGCGGTCATTGCGCGAGCGGTAATAGAAGAGCTCGTATTTTCGAGGGTCATACCCTCGTTTGAGAAGCTCAAGAAATACCAGGTTTTCAAGAAGTCTTCCGGCGTTGCGGGAAAGTTCGAAAGCGCGCGCGAGGATGAAGCCGTTGTCTATTACATATATCTTTCGGTCAGCTTTCATCATCAGTTTCAACTTGCTGCTGAAACGCGGAAGGTACTGGAACAGATAGGTATTCTGGAGATAGCCGCAGAATTTCTGGACACTTACCGCGCTGCCGAGTCCGAGTTCCTTGGAGAGCGAAGTGGCAGAAAAGGGGTTGGTAAAGTTTGCGAGCAGCCAGTCGGCCACGGCATACAGGTCGTCCACTTTCCTGACCTTGTACCTCTTGACTATGTCCTTGACTATTATTGAGTCGTATAGTGCGGAAAGGTATCCTGTGACAACGGCTTGCGAATCCAGCGTCTCCGGATAACCGCCGTAGGTGGAGAGGTCTTCGAGTGCGGAGTTTATCCGGGATATTTCTGCCGGCGTTACAGCCTCCCCGTTAAGGTCCTTATATTCAAGATATTCCTTTGCCGAAAACGGGTACAGCCTGATTTCCAGATATCTGCCGGTAAGCACCGAGGCAAGGTCATCGGAAAGAAGCTTGGCATTGGATCCGGTTATGACCATATTCACGCCTCTGCGGTATAGTTTCTCGACCCAGACGCTCCAGCCGTCAAGGTTCTGTATTTCATCCAGCAGAAGGTATTCGTAGTCGCGGTATACTTCAGAAAGAGCCTGCTCCACCGTATCTTCATCGAAGCGCTCTATAAGTCTGGAGTCGTCGAAGTTAAGATAAGCGAATCGTTTCCCTTTAAGAATGTGCAGGGCGAGCATTGACTTGCCGGCCCTGCGGGGACCGGTTATCAGCTTTATCGGTTTGGACCTCAGGTAAGCCTCGGCCTGAGCCTCCGCGTCACGCACCTGATATGGAAGGTTGAGCAAATCATCCCTCTCCTTTTTCTGTTGAAGAACCACCGTTTTCATACATTATTCTTTCTGTACTGTGCAAAAATAGCATTTTTTATACAGTACAGAAAGAATTCTGAATAAAAATCAAGTCTGTTTGAACTAAACTAAAAAAGGTTCGGCACTTTTGGGGGTGTTAAACTAAGATCGTTTACACATTCACGAACCCTTTTGCAAAGGCGATGTATCTACTACAATTCGTTGTAACTATCCTCCGTCAGGCGCTTTCTAATGGCTGTTTGGATGTAATCTAGCTTAACATAACGACGGTATGTTCCGTCTTGCGACTTACCTCGTACATTAGACAATATTAAAACCATATCATTATTCTGTGAACTTCCCCTTTTTAGGACAGCCTGTGATTAGACTGCAAATATAGTGTTTTTAAGTTTACTCGCCATATGTTGCGGTTCGTGATTGATTTCAG
>CAVLBF010000035.1:0-20960 GCA_963661285.1 Bacteroidaceae bacterium
TTGACCGCCACCTCGACCGACGCCCACACGGACGGGCGCGCCGCGCTCGCGGCCTTCACCGTGACCGTCCCCCTTCCTGTCGCCGTGAGCACTCCGGAGGAGCTGATGGAGGCGACCCCGACCGCGCACGACCACGTGACCTCCCTCTCTGTCGCCTCCGACGGCGATATGGACGCGGTGTATGTGGCCTGCGCCCCGGTCCCGCCGGTGAGCGAGGAAGGCCCGCTCACCGTCATGGACGCCGGCAGCACCGCCGTGATGTTCTCCGTTATGCGTATCGACCCGAGGTACAGGTCGCATTTCCCCTTGTATGTCACTGCGTAGAGCGTCCCCGCGTCCTTCTCCGCGATGTCCAAATAGTCGGGGTACGCCACGACCTCCGCCGAGCCGCCCCCGCCGCTGGAAGCCCCCTTCGGGATTCCGAACACGAAGCTGAACACCTTGGACGTGTCCTGGCCCGAGGCCGTGACCTCGACCGTCGGGCTGGAACCCGCCGGAAGTGACGAGGCCGATGCCGTCGGTGTCCCGAACCCGGCGGAAGCCCCCGTGTAGCCCCTCGACCCCTTGCTTCCGTTGCGCACCTTGAACCGGCTCGATGTCCCGTCCGTGAGCTCGACCGTGACCACGTTCTCCCCGCCGTCGGCGGTTGATGTGGTTGTCTGCGTCACGGATTCTATCCCGGTTCCGGCGTCGCCCTTGTCGCCCTTGTCGCCCTTGTCGCCCTTGTCGCCCTTGTCACCCTTGTCACCCTTCGACCCTGTGGCCGAGGATGAGGAGGAGGATGTCCCGGAAGAGGACTCAACATCCTCCGACGTCGAGGCCGCGCTGTCGCTCGGCAGCTTGAAGGACTTCCTCGGACGCTCCCGGAGGGTCAGAGAGTATGTCGGTATGGACGATTCGTTCTCGTTGATGGTCAGCGTGTCTATAAGGTCGGAATAATAGCCCATGGCCATGTACCCCTGCGAGAGAAGCGAGGCCTCGAAGTCAAGGAAGCGGCCCTCGAGGAACGTCCTTCCGTTCTCATTGATGAACTTCGCGTCCATCGACGGCGTGAGCACCGCAATCGGGTGCGAGAGCTCGGCCAGCACGGCCTTCGCCCTCGTCAGAAGCCTCTGCGAGGCGTAGCTGATGTACTCGTCCGGCATCGTGATGTCCGTGAGGACGAACCTGTCCCCGGCGGCTATCGGATAGACCGTGTTCGGGAACGTCATCCCCACGGACCTGTCCACCACGCGCCGGATCCTCAGGACCCAGCCGTCGGCGGAGCTGTCATAAGAGCAGCCGTCTATACGGAAGCTCCTGCCCGCGCAGCCCCCGGTCTTCATCTCCAGAGTGCCCACCTTCCCGTATGCTGACAGCCGCTGCGAGCCGGGGTCGAAGCCTATCTGCTTCAAGGTGACGGTCGTATATGTAGGATGTCCGTCCCGGAGACTGACCGCTATCGGGTCGCTGTTGCTCTGCGATACGGAGAAAGCGGACGAGGTCAGATACACCGACCCGCTGAACGTCACCGTGAGGTATATGTCGATTATGAACTGGTTCCCGGCATCCGCGTCGCTGATGGAGAAGAAGTCCTCGTGAAGGAACTCGCAGCCACCCGGGACGGAAAGCGCGGTCCGTCCGGTGGCGGAATCGTAGGCAGCCGCCAGCGTCACCTTCACCTCGTTCCCGAGGCAGTGCAGCGTCAGGTACGCCCCGTCGAGGGACACCCCGGTGTCCATCTCGGCGTATATGTACGCCTGTCCGTTCCCCACCACTATGTCCGACCACCTTCCCATGGTCGGGGCCGCGTACCCTATTTTTTTCGTCATCGTGACGCTCCCGGCCGAGCCGACCGTGCCGTTCAGCGCCGCATCGCACTCCGGGGTGACGGTCTGCGTCACCGCGCCGTCCGTGTTCGTGCCGTCGTCGAGGCTGGCGGTATTGGCCGCCTTCACCTCATCCGCCCTCTCGGAATCCGCGTATATGTCCGTCGAAGGATAATACTTGTCAGTGGACGCCTTCGCGGAGCGGATGTCGCCGATGGTCACGCCCTCGATGGACGGGTATATCTCTCCGTACTCCTCGTCGTCGAAGTAGAGCACCTTCGGACGCACGCCGAGGACGGCCTCCACCTGCGCGGATGCGGCAAGTATGAAGGCCTTCTTCGGGTCGGGGAGGGAATCGGTCTTGCCCCACGAGGACACGGGGATCATGAGGTGCGGTATGTCCACGCTCTCCGCATCCTTGATGTCCAGCGAGTTGTAGTACCTCGCCTTCATGTTGCGGCTCGACCCGAAAGGATAGAGCCTCGTGCAGACGTCGTCCAGCTTGGAGAACGTCACCTTCACGGAGGTCAGCCCGCACCCCTTGCCTATGGTCCCCCCGGCCACGGTGTTGCCCGCCCTCTTCGTGTTCGCGCCCCCTATCGTGAGAATGTTCTTCCCTGTGGAGGAATCATACGAGTACGTCCACCCCACGTTCTCCCACACCGAGTACACCCGGTCGAGCGCGTCCAGCACGCTGCTCCCGCTCTCGATGGAGAACTCCCTCGCCTCCGACACGGAGGGCACGCTGGCATTCAGACCCGCGTCCAGGACGACGCTCCACTCACCGGGGTATCCCGCGTCGAGGCACGCCTGTATCCTCGCGGCTATCCCCTCCACGTCCTCATACGTGGATATGGTCTTCCTTGACGAGAAGTGTATGGTGTTGTCCGCCGTCACGAGGTCGCGGAAGAGACACCGCTCAAGGTCCTTAGTCCTCGCGTAGAGGAGGACGTTGGAATAGACGTACCTCTCCGCCACCCCGGACTTCTCCGAGTTCTGGACGGTCCCCGGAAGGTCGTAGAGCCTGTAACGGAGACCCGTCCTCGTGTAGTCCACGTAGTCCCCGGCCGCCCACGCAATCGGGGCGTCCGAGACTATCTCCCGGAACTCCAGATAGGATGGTTTCAGGTACGTGCCGTGGTACGCCGGGCATCCCCTGAACCTCACCGAGCCGCCGCCGGCCGCCATTATGCTGAACCTCGCCATACCCTACGCCTCCACTATTGAACCCCCGGAATACTTCGTCCTCGACGTCGGGCTGTTGACCTTGAACGTGACGCTGAATATCGCCCTCGTCCAGTCGTCCCTGCGGAGGAAGGACTCCTCCTTGTACCCGGCGTACCGCACGCCCTTGTAGCCCACCCCGGTGTACGCGTCGTAGGTCATGAACTCGCCGTCCCTCACCTTGGCGAAGAACGAGTCCACCTGCGAGCGCAGCACCGCCTCCGACGACGACGACCCGGACGCGTAGGCCTTCACGTAGAACGAGACCTCGAACTCGAACGCCCCATAGTACATCTTGGCCGTGTACTCGTCATCCCCGTCCTCATCCTTCCACTCGTTCGCGTACACGTCCTTCGGCTCCGGGAGCAGGGGGTACGGGTTCGACTTCGCCACCATCCCGAAGGAAGACGCCGTGTCGATGGCCGCAGTGTCCGCATCCGTCTGGATGTAGAACGGCTTGTAGTCATTTATGAAAGGTAGCCAAGCCATATCACAAATTTACAACAATTTGCAACAAGTTACAACATTTTTTGACCATCCGGGCATCAATCCCTTTTTACTGCGGTGAAGTACGCACCGACGGACTGCCGTCCTCCGTGGTTATAATGCCGCGCAGCTCTACAAGTATATCATTGCATCTCTGCGCCGTGTTATACGTGTTCGACTGGACCTGCGACAAATAATCGTTCAGAGTGATATACTGATTCGCCTGTCCCTCCACCGCGACGGCGACGCGCTCCCACTGGAGACGCCCATAAGACACATCTGCGCGGATGGCGTTGACGTACGAGGCGAGAAGGTTGGCGGTATCCTCGGTGATGGATTTGATGCCGGAACTCAAAGAGTCGCTATCTCCGTCCTCGCTGTCCCCGGCATTCCAAGAGTATCCGCTGTCCGCGAGTTCCTTCTTCGCCGAATCAAACGCATTCTTCACCAAGGCCAGGGATGAGTTTAATTTGGAATTGAAATCAGCGAGGTCATCCGTCCAATCATAATCCACCTCATCGTCAATCTTCTCCAGCGGATTGCCGTTCTCATCCAATCCGAAAGAATGGCGCATCTTCTTCTCCAGCTCGTCAAACAAAGGCTGCAACGCGGTGGCATAAGCCATATCTATCAGCAGATCCTGAATCTTTTCGCCGACGTAGTCGTGCAGGTCATCGACCGCCCCATACACGTCCCCGTCATTGAACGCCGAGACCAGCATGTCCTTGACATCCGCGGCCATATCCCCGACGACATCCTTCACGTTCTCGTTGAATGTTTCGATGGCCTCCTTCATCGTCTCCTTTATCTCTTCCCAATGGTCGATGAGCGCCTTCCCGGCCTCGTCCATCTGCTCATACTTCGAGAGAACCTCGTCGGTCAGCTCAAGCGTCTCCGGGTCAAAAATCAATCCGCCCGTAAGAGACCCCAGCGTCGTCTCAATATCCTTCTTTTTCCTTCCCGCGAATATGCCTTTAACGACACCTAAAACGGCCCCCGCCGCCGCGCCTATCGCCGTTCCGATGCCGGGTATTATCGACCCCGCCACCGCTCCCAGCGCCGCGCCCTCGACGGCGCTTCCCGCCACCTTCATGCCGTCCACGACGGTCTTCTCATCGACCTTTACCTTTATCTTGGAAATGGATTCGGTCAGTTCAAGCAGCTTCGACTGCGACGCGCGCAACTGCTCGGACGCCGCCAGAGCCTTTGAATACGGATTCTCGACACCGAATACGCCTTCCTGCTCATAAGACAACGCGTCGAGCTGCAAATTAGTCAGTTTATACCCCGCCTGCTGCAATTGCAGCTCCCAAGCCTCGGTAGCCTCCCTCAGTTCCTTGAAATTGGCAACTATCTCCGCGGTCGAGGATATGAGGTATTGCCCAATCATCATGTATGCGCTGATGTTGGCCGCACTTTGGGACATCTGGCCGCTTTTCACCTTCTGGGTTATGTCGGCGTAGGATGAAAGATAATTGCCCGCGCTGCTGATGGAATCGCCGAGGCTCTCCCAGCTGCCCCCGAGACTTGAAACGGACTCGCCGAGTGAACCCAGATACGAACTGATCTTCTGCATCCCCTTCACCATCCGCTCCAGCGACTTCTTGGCTTTCTCGACATCGGTGGTGTCTATCTTGTTGTTGATAATCGCCTCGATGGTCTTCAACAACTCCTCGAACGTCACATTGACGCTCTCCGCATCCGCCATCAACTGCTCCGGGATGAGATCGGCGAGATTGTCTCTCAAGGCAATCAGTTTCTCCTTTATTGTGTCAATCTGCTCCGGAGTCTTGTCAGACCAGTCGGAAAGGCTAATGTCCTCTCTCTTCAACATAGTGCCCACCCACTCGTCCGCCTTGCCGTCAACCGACATCTGCGCCAACTTGTTGTTATAGGCGATTTGGGCATCGACACTCTCCTTCGCGGCATCTTTCTGCGCCTTATAGAAGTCCTCCCACGCCTTCCGCGCCTGCTCGATGGTGGCGTTCTCGTTCCGGATCCGGTACTGAGCGATCCATCCGTCTTTCGCCGCTTCCAGCTCCTCCTCCTTCTGGCTCCACTCCAGCGACAACTTCTGGTTCTTGGCATTCGTCTCGACAAGAATCTTGTCTATTTCCGCAGCGAACCCGTCCAGCCCCAGCCGTTTCGTGACAGCCTGAAATTCCACAAGAGACTTGGCGAATTTGTCAGTGGCTTTCTGGGCCTCTTTTATACTCTCGCCGTACTTCTTTAAGTCCTTCCCGGCGATATAGTTGCGGATGTCCTTGGCGTCGTTGGCGCTGTACTTGTCCATCTCCTTCGCGAGGCTCTCGAAGGCGTTGCCGAAACCGCCCTCCGGGATTCCCCTGCCTTGGAAATTCATCAGAACCCCGCCAATCTGCGTGTCGTTAAAACCGAGGCTCTTGAACTGGTCGTAGGCGCTTTTCAGTTCCTTGAGGTCTTGGAACCGCTGCTTCAAATCGGCTATCTTGTCGCGCCGGAACTCCTCCCAACTCTTCTTGGCCGCATTTTCCTTCTTGGACAGCTCTTTGGAAGAACCGAACACGTCATCCCCCCAAATCTCCTGCGACATACGCTCGAAATACTGGACACGGCGGACAATGGCCGCATAGGTCTTTTCTCCCCCGTCCTCCAACGCTTCGGCGTACTCATCCCAAGTCTCCTCATCGATCTTCTGGAATCCCTTCGGAAGACGGGCCAGAGCCTTCGCGTCATCCTGCATCTGCTTCAAGGCGTTCTCGGCGAACTCCGCGATGTCAGTCTCCGGCTTTATGTCGAATCCGGCCATGGACACGCCGTTCGGGGCGGGATTTTTCTTCATCCATTCGGAAACGGCGGACTGCGCGGGATTGAGGCCGTCCGCGCTGACGACGAGACCGAAGTGATCGAACATATTCTTGATGACCTTCTGATTCTCCTCGCCCGTATTCTCGTACATCTTACGGAGCCGTCCCTGCCAAGATTCCCAAGACTCGAAATCATCCGTACCGCTCCTCATCATCAGCTCGCTGTCCTCCGCCACGCCCTCACCCGTCAGGTACTCGCGCACCTGCTGATGCCTGGTCGACGTGAAATCCTTTCTGATGGCGTCATCGGATTCCTCAACCGCCTTGCGGAACTCCCGCGTGCGGGCGAGATACTGGCTGCGCGCGTTGTCTATAAGGTTGCCGCCGACCCCGATCGTCGCCGGCCCCTTGTAATCACCCTCGGCGTTGGTCGCCACCGTCTCGCCCGCGCTGTTCAACAAGTAAATAAGACGCCTCAGATCTTCGGTCAACTCCTCCTCGGTCTTCAATCCCATCACGTAGGCGTCAATCAACTGAATGGAGCCCTCGTTGATAAGACCATTCTGACGATACTGCTTGAGCTTCCTTCCGGTACGCAGCTCCGCGTTCAGGTCCTCGATTATCTTATTGGTATCCTCCTTGTAGCCCTTGGCAAGAATCTCGTGAGACTGGTGCAAGGCGTTCTCCGCGTAATACTGCTTCATATTCTGCGTGGCTATGTCCCACGCCCCGGCGAGGTCCTCGACGGCTATCTTCTGGCGGACGTTCTCGTCGATGAAGTTCGGAAACTTCTTGTACAGCTCATCAAGGGCGTTCTTGTAGTCCTCCACCGTCTTCTCACCGCTCCTGTACTGCTCATGGGTCTTTTCGAGGTCGTTCCACCCGGCGGCCAACAGGGAGAGGTTCTCGCGGTAGCTTCTCGTCAGCTCATCCATCGCGCGGGAAGCCGCTTCATTCTCCTCCCTCAAATTCCTTTGCCGCTGGAAAACAAGGAAAATAGCGCCCGCCAGTATGCCCAAGATGCCCAACGCCGCCTTCCTCGCGGCATTGAGAGTGGCCAACGTGGCGGCCTCCTTCATATTGTTCGCGATGGCCACCTTCTGCATCGCGTTGTTCGTGGGAATCAAAATGTTGGCAAGGGAAATCTGCGCGTTCTTGACCATCTGGAGACTATTGGAGATAGCCTGAAAGCCGTTCGCAGCCTTGGTAATGGTATTGAATACCGTTAGGGCGGCGGCATAAACACCTATCCCTTTGACGATGGCGGAAACATAGCCCAACCACTTCTCGTAGTTGGCGAACAGGTCGGTCAACATCGTGACTATGCCCTTTATCGTCCCGCTGTTCTCGTTGCCAATCTTGGAGAGCATAATCTCCCAGGCGTCCTGGAGATTCGCCACCTTCCCCTTGACCGTCTCGGCCAGGGTCTCCTGCATATTATAGAACTTGCCGCCGGCGGAGGTCATCCTGTTGAAGGCCTCCTCAACCATCTCGAACGGCACCTGACGGGCGGAGATGCGGTTGAACACCTCTCCCACGGAGATGGCGCGGCCCTCCATCTCCGCGAACTGCTTGGCGAGCTCCGACAGAATCGGTATTCCGGCCTCCGTGAACTGTCTGACTTCCTGCCCCCTAAGGAACTCCGCCGACCGCACCTGCCCATAGGCGAGGATGATGCGCCCCATATCCACGCCGAGGCCGGCGGAGACGTCGGCGAGCTTCTTGGTGGTTTCATACACCTCGTTCACGGGCACGGAGAAAGCCGTCAGCTGCTTCGCGTAGGAAACCAAGTTCTGGAATGTATAAGGCGACTTCACCGCCAGCACCTGCAACTGGTTGTAGATGTTGTCCGCGGCGACGGTATCCTGGAGGATGGCACGCAAAGCGACGTGCTGCGCCTCGAATTCCCCCGTGATGCGGACGAGATTCCGCAGAATCGTGGCGGCCCCGAAAACGGATGCATACTGCGCGACATACGAGGTCAACCCCCTCATCAGGGAGGTCTGACGGGTCAGCTCGGACGAGAGCCGGGCCGCAGCCGCGCGCTGACGCTCCTGCTCGCTCGCCTTTCTCCTTTCGAGCGCGATCTGAGCGTTGAGCTGGCTTATCTCCTTTGATGTGAGTTCTCCGGCCTCGGCCTTCGCGATTTTCTGCTGTGTCTCTATGGAGAGAATCTTCTGGTCAATCCCGACGAGCGTCTGGCGCAATCCAATCAACGCCCTGTCCTTCGCCTGCGCCTCGGCGTCCGCCTTCTGCCGCGCGGCGTAACGCTGCCTCTCCGTGGCGATGACGGTTTGCAGGGAAGCTATCTCCTTCGCCGTCAACTCTCCGCTCAATCCCTTCTGGACGGCGGTCTGCGTCTCTATGGAGAGAACCTCCTGATTAATCCCCGCGAGCGTGCGTTTGAGCGCGAGAATGGCGCTCTCCTTCTGCTCGCGGAGCATAAGCGCGGCCTTCTCCGCCGCCTCGCGCTTCGCGGTCTCGCTCGTGGCGGCCTGCATCTGCGTGACGAGGGACTGGTATGAACCCACCTGCTGCCGCGTCATACCCTCCTCGTTCATCATTATGCTGAACTCCTCGGCGAGCTTGCCCTTGTGCTGCCCGCGGACATTCAGAAGGGCCTTCTCGATGGATTCCATCTGCTTGAGAACCTGAACCTCGTCCTTCGTCAGTCGCCCGGACTGCTCCTTGCGCTTCTGGCGCAGCTCGACGAGCTTATAGACCTTCTCCTCCTCTCCCTCAAGTTTGCCAGTCGCTTCGGCCTCCTTCTTGGCGGCAGCGGCGGCCTTTTCGGCGCTCTGGGCCTTCTGTTGTGCGTTCTTCGCGCCCTTGCCCTGCGCGGCGTCCAGAAGATTGGTGACGGCCAAAGCACTCTTGACGGACTGCTCGAACTTGCCCGCCAGGGCGTTGACCTCCTCCATCCTCTTTGTGAACTTGTTGTCGTCGAGGATAATACTGAATTTCAGCTCGTCTATATCAGCCATAGTATCGTAGTGTCAAATGATTTCAAACTCAATCGGCCTCGCCGCGGAACACCTCGTCAACCGTGTACCCCTCTTTCTCCTGGCGTGCCCTGCGCCGCGCCTCGGCCCTCTCGTCGGCGAGCCTCTGCAACTCGAAAGCCCTGTCATTCGGGTCGTAGGACTTGTCTCCGTCCTTCACCTTGTAGTTGTAGAGCGTGTGCGGCAGGTCGCTCTGCATAATCTGCTTTTTCGCGCGGGACAGCACCGCGTATGAATCCCATTCGGGGACCGTGACCAGTCCGAAGAAGAACCGCCGGGACAGCCCATACTGCGGAAAATCCTTCACAAAAGCCGCCCTCCGGCCTATTTCGGTGTAGGAAGGGATTGGCTTTGAGTCACCATCGTCTTGAGGTCTGCTCTTATAGCCCTCGCTGATTGAGTATTCATCGAATACCAGAGCAGGAAATCCGAGGTCTTTTTTTTTACGCAGTCCAGCACTGCCGCAACCTGCGCCTCGTCGAGACGCCACACATAGGCCCACCACCGCCAGACAAAGGGAAACCACAGGCGCAGTCTCCAGTAGTCGTTGAGGACATAGCACACGGCTATCTTCAAGTTCAGATACGGATGCTTCGCGGCGGAGCGCATCAGCTCGTCCGCTCCCTCGGCCTGTTCCTCCGCCTCCTCCCTTTCGAGAAGAAGGCGCGTCACCTTGTCCACCGTGCAGTCACGGAGGAATTTCAACCTGACCTTATGTTTTGTCCCGGGTATGGTAATCACGGTCGGGATGTCGTTCATTATCGACATCACCGCCTGTCTCACCGCGAGCGAAGGCTGCTTGTCTTCCATAAATCAATCTTTTTGAAAAAAGGGCGGGCGACTTACGACACCCGCCCCACAGAATCAGAAGTTCATCTGTTAGCTGCCCGCAACAGCGGTAGCGGTAGGCAGAGAGGTGACGACCATTCCGTTCGCATCGGCGACGCAGACCCCCGTGATGCTCATAACCTTCGGAGAAGTGTTGTCAGAGCCCTTCGGACGCGAGAGACGCATCTTGACGCGGTTGAGGATGATGGCGGTCTTCTTGCTCTGCGAAACAGCGAGCACGACGACCTCCTTCGTCTTGGCCGCTCCGAAACTCTTGCCCGCATAGGTGAAATCACCGTCAGGGGACTTCACGCCGGTAACGGCGGAACCCTCCTCGAAGAAGTAGGACATCAGCGCGAGGCTGATGGACGGGATGTCGCCCGTCATGTTGTACTCCTGGTCATCCGCAAACTCGTTGTCGATAACCTCGTTCTTCTGGTCGAGGCGGATAGGGTTGGTGGAAGGAGACCCCTCGTCGAAGTTCAGCGTGCCCTCAAGGGTGTACAGGACATCGGCTTTTGAGAAGTCCGTAGGGGTTACGTAACTTGTCCCCGGAGTGTAGGGCAGGATGGCGAGCTGGGAGTTGCCCATGTGCAGGTCCTGCTTGATAGCGTCAGTAAGTGTAGCCATAATGTTTGTTTTAATTTGATTTGATAGTCACGAATAATTCAATCACTCTCGCATGGTAGCCGTAATCGTCAGGAGCATCGCCAAGCACGGAAGGCCGCCGGTCAAACTCGTACCTGCCTGCAAAACCGGGGAGACCGGCACGGAGAGCCTGATACATTTTGCTCAACTTCTTCCCGTTCTTGACGGCCTGGACATCCCGGGCGAAAAGGTAAACGAACACCTTGCACTGGCCGTAGGCGGAAACATCATCAACCTTCCCGGCCACCGACACCACCACGAAATCGTCTTTCGGGGATGTCGTCGCCTTGGGACGGTTCGAGTACACGGTCTGGGAAACCCCCGCCCCGCGCACGATGCCTTTCAAGGTCTCTTCTATGTCGGTGATGTCAAAGTCGTTCATTTCTTCGCCGATGGTCTGTTCTTTCGGAAACGTCCCGGCAAATCCTTGACGGCGGAGGCTTTCAGGATGTCCTGAATCTTCTCCTCGAACCGCACGCTGTCGTGGGGTTCTCCGAGCATTGGCTGGTGGCCGTCATCGTCCGCGCGCTCTGAGCTGCCCTCGAAAGGATAGACCATTATCGCGGAGAAGACGCCCTTCTGGCCGGGGTTGCCGCTCACCGCCTCCCTCCTCGCGCTCTCCACGGCGGAGCCGTACTCATTGGGCTGGCTGAGGTGGCTCGCGCCGGAGCCCACGACAGTCTGCCCGTCAGCGACGGCCCATCCGTGAGTGTCGGATTCGAGGGTGTGATGCCGGTGATACCCGCCCTCAAGCTGCGCGTGCAGATTGACGGACTGCTCAAGAGTGTGCCGGAACTGGCCGCAAAGGGTGGCGTTGCCCGCCGCCCGAACCCGCCCGCGTACATTCTCAAGCCATTTTCCTATCTTGCCCTGCGCCGTCACTGCTTGACCTCGTTATACCAGATGTTCGTCCCGAAATTGGTGTTTATCTTCCTTACAACCACCGCCCTGAATGTGCGGTCCTCGTCAGTCAGCTCCATCAAGTCACCGGTACGGATTTCTCCGAAGATGAGAGGACAGGAAAGCATCATCCCGACAGTCATCACGTCCCCGAGAATGGAGACAGTCGCTTTCTCCTTACGATAACCGAAAGGGATGGAGTCAAGTTTCTCTGTACACGTACAGAAACAACCATCCTCATCCCTCTTCGGGATGTTCCCGATGTACTTCGCCACCGCGAAAGTCACGGCGTGATAGGACGGATTGGCGTCCTCGTCAAAAACGGGATCGCCGTTCTCGTCCAAATCGGGGCGCAGGACTTTCAGCGTGTGTGGGAAGCGGGGATTGTAAGCCATATCAAAGAGCTTTTACTTGCGGCGGGGGAACACTCTCATCCCCCCGGCCGCAACGTGAATGGTTGACTTCGCCGCGTTGACGCCGTACTTGGCGAGAAGCTCAAGACCCATCTGGCGCATAAGCCTCTTGTCGTAGGCGGAACTCTGCTTGCCCCCCTCCTTGTGCGACCATCCGCCGTCCGAGTCCTCGACGGAACCCGAGACGGAAGGTGTGGACGCGCACCAGAGATAGGTGTACGCTTTGCAGAGATCCCTCTGCTTGACGGTGAGGTCTCCCCAGACGGTATGGTCGTAATCATAAACGCCGGCCTCAATGCAGACATTCTCGATAGCGCCGTCCGTGATGTCGAACGCCGTCAGGTCCCTCAGGAAATCTTTCACCAATTTAAGCATAACGCGGCTCGGCCATTTTAGGATGCGGCTTGGTCGGTGGACAGGTAAAGAACCGTCTGGATGGCCTTCGGAACAGGCACACAGATGGACTCAATCTGGAAGGTCAGGCCCTTCTTGCCCCTGTCCTCACAAATGGCCATTGAGCCTCCCTCGGTGTACATTATCGGAGAATCCGAAGTGGCGAGAATGTTGTTCGCGCGCTTCCACTGAATCTCTCCGAACTTGCCCGCGGGACGCAGCACCACGGTGTCCGCGTCGAAAGCCTCGGTCTCGACGGTCTCGAAAGTCTTGGTCTTCGGATTGAGGAGAGTGCCGAATCCATAGTAGGACACGACCTCCACCTTCGGAAGATTGAGGGAGCCGAGATAGTTGTTGAGGTCCTCATCGGTCACGACATACGCATCTATGGAGCCGGTGGTAGGTCCGTACTTCCAGAACGCCACACGGGACTTGGTGTCCGCGTGGGCCTTGAGAACCTCCCAGTTGGTCGCGCTGATGCGGAACACGGACGCGGACGGGTCACGGGAGACAACACGCTGCCGCCATCCGTAATTGTACATATCCTCAAGGTCGCCGATAGGCTTCGCGCCGGCGTCGCTCCACGCCTTCTTCGCCCCGTGCTTGTGCTCGCCGAGCCAGAAGCCGCCGCACTTCTTGCGGTTGTCCGCAATAGGGTTGAGGTTGATCTCGAACCCGACGATGCCGCCGTTGCTGTTGGCCTTGGTGGTGACGTAAGAACCCTTGGATTCCACCTGGAGACCCGTGAATGAACGCTGGCTGTGAATGCTCTGGATGAGATTCATAGTGTCCTTCAGGAACTGGTCGTAAAACTCGCCGGTCACGTTCACGCCCTGACGGGCGAGCGCCTGCATCTTCTCGTAGGAGTCGATGTCGAACGCCACGCCGCGGCCCATGCGAGGGATTTCCCCCGTTTTCTTCGACGCCCCGGCGGCCGGAAGCAGCGGCCCCTCAGCCTCGTCGGTAAGGTAGGTGGCCATAATCGGCACGCTGCGCTCCCCTATCTTCTGGTCAAAAGTGCGGGCGGGGTTCTCGAACGGGGCGAGAGAGTAAATGCGCTTCCACTCCTCCTCGTCGAACCAGTAGTCCGGCTGCTCGGCGATCCAGTCCTCCAGGGACGCGTAGCCGCGGGCCAGAAGTCCCGGCTCAAGCAGCTTGTAGAACTCGGTCGAATAAAGACCCGAAATGAAATTCTTTGCCATAATTCAATCCTCCTTCTTTAAGCGTTCTCCGCGAAATATTCCGGCTCGATGATGAGGCCGATTTCCCTCGCGGCGGCGATGACCGCGGAAGGAATGCCGTTGCAGGTGTTGACGTAGCAGTAAAGCTCGCCACGCGGGATGTCAACGAAATTCTGCGCGTTCCCGGCGTACAGGTCGCGGGTGAGAACGGCGTTGCCCTTCACGGCGAGCGCCTTACCCGAGCCGGCCTCGGCGGCGATGGAGATGAAATCCCCCGCCGTCACGGTGTCGAAGCTCGCGGTGACTACGGTCACGGACACAGTCCCGTCCCCGTTGTCGGTCACGGTGCCGGCCGCGAGAGCCTTGCCCGTACCCGTGATGGAGGCCGGAACGGCCATGATCACGTCGGTCGCGGCGAGCTTAGGGGCGAGCCAGTGGGCCGCGAGCGTGATGACGGTGTTGGACCCGCTCGCCTCCGCCTTCGTGACCTCCCAAAGTTTCATAAACTTTGCCTTGTGCTCCTTGAGGTCCACCTCGAAAGGGGTCCCCGCGTGCACGAGTTCCTTCTCCGCCAGGGCGTCGGTGACGAGAGCGCCGTACTGGCGGTACTTCACCTCATCCGGGTGGCAGAGGAACGGATTCGCACCACCGAAAGAATCGGAGCGGCGCGAATAAGCGTTATTAAAGTGTTCGTACATAATGAATTGATGTTAAGTTTGTCAACTCTTGCGAACCCTGTCAGCGTCCTCTTTCGCTCTCCTGGCCCGGTCATCCGCGGCTATCTCCGCCGGCTTGGGCGAACCGTCCCCGCGATAAGGGGCGGCGCCATCACCGACATAAGCCTTGAGCTTGGCCTCGTAGGCGGTCTTCACCGATGTCAGGAGCGCATCCTCGGTCGTACTGTCATCAACGGTGACACCGGCCACGACGTCGTCCCAAATCGGCACGTTGGACACCTTGAGTTCGCCGGCCTTTCCTTTCACCGCGGCGCGCAGCGAGTCATAGCCGCGCTGCCTGGCCTGGCGTTCGTAATCGGCCTTCAACTCCTCGAAGGCGGACTTCTGGGAGGCGATGTCTTCGCGGAGCCTCTTGAGCTCGGCGTCGTCTCTTCCATCCCTCTCGCCCGTATTCTCGGGGTGTTTCGCCTTGTAATCCGCAAGAGCCTTATCGGCGGACTCCTTTGCGCGTCTGAGGCCGTCGGTTTCTCCCTGGATTGACGTGGCGAGGAGTTTGGCGATGTCCCCCCTGACGGCGGTTACAATGTCTTCCTCCTTTGTGACGGAACCCTCCAGAACAGAAGCGATTCTCATCAATGTGTTGTCGCTCAACCCCAGACTCGCGTACTCGGTTTTGAGCGCGTCAAAGATTTTTTTCTTCATCGTTTTTAATGAACTTTTGAGTATAAAAAAACAGGGCCCCGCCGCGGCCGAAACCGCAAACAGAGCTCTGAGGCTTTTTCTTGTCCAAATACATCAAGGGGTCATCCTGACCCGGATGAAGCGATAGCAGCGGCGGCATTTCACAACGACCTCCGCCTCGCCGCCGAGAGACGCCACATTGAGCAGCTTCTGCCCGCAGAACGGACAAAGGGCGAAGTTCTTAATCGGTCCGTTTCCGCCGACCTCTCCCGAATCGAATGACATAGACCTTTCCATACTCGGTACAAATATACAACAATTACAACAATATGCAACATTAATTGTATTTTTTTTAATAATTTTGCAACAAAACAAGCAGGAGGCTTCTGTCGTGTTGTTTTCTAAAGACATACCTGTCCTGTCCTATGCGGCGGTCCATGCCCTTCGCGAGAAAGACAAGAACATCATCAACCCCCACCGCGTCATCGCCCAGGCGGGGGCGCAGGAGCGCATGCTCTCACGCGACGTGGACATCCTCATCGGCGGGGGGAGCAGGGGAGGAGCTAAATCGTGGTCCCTCGTCATGGAGGGGCTGAAAGACATCAGCGAGCCCTCCTTCTCCGGACTCATCGTCCGCAACGAGCGCGACGACCTCACGCAGATCATCGACTACTCGCTGATGATGTATCCGCAGTACGGCTCTTTCAACCGCTCACGCGACGACCGCACGTGGAACTTCAACGCCGGGGGGAAACTCCGATTCTCCTACTACGGAGACACCCTCGAAGACTTCAAAAAAAGATTTCAGGGCAAGCAGTACAACTACATCGGCATCGACGAGATCACGCACATCCCTTACGTGAAGTTCAAATACCTCGTCACCTGCAACCGAAACGGCATGGGGCTGCGCAACCGCATCTGGGGGACGTGCAACCCCGACCCGGACTCGTGGGTAAGGAAATTCATAGACTGGTGGATAGGCCCCGACGGCTTTCCCATCCCCGAGCGCGACTGCAAGGTGCGCTTCTGCTTCATGGACGGCGACAGCCCGGACACCATCTACTGGGGCGACACCCCGGAGGAGGTGTACGGGCAGTGCAAGGGCATCATAGACTCCCTCTGGAACGACAGCTACGCCGAACTCGGATACGACAAGAAGCGGATGTTCGTCAAGTCCGTCACGTTCTGCCGCGCGGGGCTGGAGGAGAACGTGAAGCTGATGACCTCGGACCCGAACTACCTCGCCAACCTCGCGCAGCAGTCGGACGAGCAGCGTTCGCGCGACCTCGAAGGCAACTGGAACTTCAAGTCCGCCGGGGAGGACATGATAAAGATCCTCGACATGGAGCGGTTCTTCGACCGCCCGAAAATCGAGGGAGGCAAGCGCCACGCGTCCTGCGACATAGCATTCGAGGGCGGGGACTCGCTCGTGATGTGGATGTGGGAGGGCTTCCACATCAAAGACCTCTACGTCTGCCGCTTCGACTCCAAGACGACCATCAGGAACGTCAAGGCGAAACTCCAGGAATGGGGGGTCCTCGAAGAGAACTTCACCTACGACCTCAACGGCCTCGGGCAGTCATTCAAGGGTTTCTTCCCGCACGCGAGACCGTTCAACAACATGGCCGGCGTGGACCCGAGATTCAGGGGGATGTACCACGACCTCAAGAGCCAGTGCGCGTACCTGTTCGCGCACAGGCTGATAGACGGGGAGATAAGCATCGAGCCGAGACTCCTCACGATGCGGTTCTCCGGCAGAGGGTTCGCCAACGTCCCCCTCCGCCAGATACTCCTCAAGGAACGCAGCGCGATCCGCCCAGAGGAGGATTCCTCGGACAAGGGGTTCTCGCTCATCAAGAAAAAGGCCATGAAGAACCTCGTGGGGCACTCGCCTGACTACATCGAGGCCCTTCTGATGCGGTTCATCTTCGAGATAGGGAAGGGAGGATACGTAAAGCCGAGAGGCCTCCCCGTTTACCGTAAAGCGACATCAATCAGATTCTTATAATGAAAACACTCCTTTCAAAAAAACCGTGGCTGGCCGTGCAGCCCTCGGCGCCGGGGTCGCCCCTCGTGACCGAACCCCGCATCCAGGATGACTTCATACGGCAATACTATCCGTCATCCCACAAAATCAAAGACGAGATGTACTTCCCGGACATCTACCGGCAAATCGAGGAGCCGGTCATCGAAAACGGGGAGGACACCGGCAGAACGGTGGTCAACACCTATGTGGAGAAGGTGCCACGCTTCGCCTTCGCCTACCAGCAGATAATCACGTTCAAGCAGCTCGTGCACCTCTGCGGCAATGACATACAGTTCGACCTGAACACCAAGGCCGAAACGGAAGCCGTCGCCGCCGACCTCAAGATGTTCCGGGGCGGATGGCTAAAGAAAAATATGGAACACGCCTTCTACGAGTTCGCCAAGAGCGTGAAAATCACCGGGGACGCGGCCTTCGTCGCGTACCTCGAAAACGGCGTGTTCGGATGGGAGGTGCTGTCCTTCCTCAAAGGGGACAGGATCTATCCGCACTACGGCAGGGACGGGAAACTCTCGGTATTCGCCCGCTCGTACAGGGAGTACACGGACGACGGAAGAGCGATAGACCGCCTTGAGGTCTGGGACAAGACCTACCTCTACCGCCTGCGCCGGGCCTCGGAGTCCGGCGACAACCCCGCCCTTCTGACCTTCGGGGGGGACGGCGACGCCTGCGTCCTCGAAGGGTACGTGTTCGCCGACCCCGCGGCGGGCATGACGCCGCACGGCTTCAACCGCGTACCGATAGTCTATCTGCGGAACGAGGACGGCCCCTGCTGGAACGCTTCGCAGGACTCCATCGACGAATACGAGATGGCCTTCTCCCAGATGGCGCACAACAACAAGGCGTTCGGGGAACCCATCCTCTACCTCAAGGGCGAGAACGTGGAGGCCAACCACGACATGAACGGGACCATCAAGACCATCACGATGGGGACGGACGACAACGCGGGCTACCTCGCGGGGCAGTCGGCATCCGAGTCGTTTATGAAGGAACTTTCAGACCTCCACGACCGCATCTTCGAGCAGAGCTTCGTGGTGACGCCGCCGGAGCTCAAGAGCGGAGACCTCCCGGCCGCCGCTCTGAAAATCCTCTACTCCCCGGCGGTCGAGAAGGGCATGAACGACGCGGAGACGTTCACCCCCGCGCTCGATGATATGGTGTACCTGTACGCTTACGGCTACGGCGTGGAGAGCCGCAAGTCCCTGGACTTCGTGAACCTGCCCCTCTCCGCCTGGGTGAAACCATACGTGCATCTCAACGAGAGCGCGGTCACGCAAGACCTCGCCACCGCCGTCCAGAACGGCTTCCTCTCGCGCAGGACCGCGTCGGAACGCCTGTGGTTCTACTCCGTGTCCACCGAATGGGAGCGCATCACGGAAGAGGCGAAAGAGGCGGAGAAGGCCGACCTCCTCGCCGAGTTCGAGGCGCAGAAATTCAACGAGAAGAATGAATAATGGGCGCGACCGATGAGGAGATACGCCGGGCGAAAGAGTACCTGGCGCTGCGCCTCAAGGCGGAGAGGCTCGCCGTATCGGAGATGCGCGACGCGCTCCTCTCCGCCGCAAGGCGCATCGTGGACATATCACGCAAGTACAACATCCCGCCGGAGAGGTTCCGGTTCTCCGCCAACCCGAGGCTGAAAAGAGAAATCAACGGCATCCTCGCGCTTCTCCGAGAGGCCCTGTACTCCCACATCGAAAGCGTCAGCACCTTCGGGGGCGAGGACGGGGATTCGCGGTTCACCGCCCCCGCGCTCACCGAGGAGGACCACGGGAAGACCTTCCGGCAACGCCTCGCGGAGTATGTGGACCGGTGGGGATACGAGACGGAGGCCGTCATAGCGGCGGCGGGGCTGGAGGGCGTGAAAGACAAGGCCGCGGTCCTTGACGGGATCCGGGAGTATCTGGACCGCCCCTACGACAACCCGTGGATGGAAGGCCACCGGGGGGAAGGCGCCGCGGCCCGCCTGCGGGCTATACCGCACTACGGCAGAGGGAAGCGCATCGCCGCGGCCACCGCCCTCTCGCTCCTCCTCACCTCCGTGGTGGCGAAGGGGTGGATGCAGAACTGGTCGAGGCAAAACGCCGGGAAGCGGGGATACCTCGTGTTCAGGGGATCGTCCTACCCGTGCGACATCTGCGGCTCCCAGACCGGGTTCATACACGACATCAAGGACAAGGAGGGCCTCCCGCCCTACCATTCATCATGCAAATGCTACGTTGTTTATACCGACAATTTATGACAGAATTTTCAGCGAAGAGAAAAGCCCGCGCGAGGGAAGAGAGAGTGGAAGTGAGGCAGCTCGCCATAGCGGAACTGATGGCGTGGGGCTGGAGCGCGTCCGACGCGATGCTCGTCATGGGCATCCTGCGCGAATCGGACACCAACCTCGACGCCCAGCACGCCGCGGTCAGCTACACCGCCGCCCCGGAGTTCGACGTCCTCCGCAAGAAGCGCGTCAAGCAGCTGCGCAACGGAAGCGTGACGGACGAGTACCAGAAGGTCCACCCGACGCCGGGCTCCGCGTCCTCGAACCGCGGGAAACCACGGGCGGACGGGACCTCCGGCGACCGCAAGCTGTGGCAGGGGCCGGAGGAGGAGCCCGTGTCGGACGAGGAGCTCCTCGCGAAGATGTGGGAGACCATCACGAAGCTGGACGCGGCGGACCCGAAGCGCGTCGACCTCCTCGACAAGTACGACAAGCTCAAACGGCGCACCAACGTCAGCACGGACGACACCACCATCCACTTCTACCTCCCGAGGGCGGAATGCGACACATGCCCGTTCCGCGGGGAACACGTCATCACCGAGCCCGAGCCGAGACCGGAACCGAGACCCGAGCCGAAGCCCGACCCGGACGCCCCGAGGCCGGGCTACTCCATACACGGCAAGAAACTCGGACGGCCGCCCAAACGCCGCAGGAAAAAGAAGGCCCCCGAGACCGAAACCGAGACAGAGACAGGAACGGAAAACCAACAAACAGAATAAACATTATGCTACAACTCACTGACTTCATCCCGGGGACCGCGGCGGAGTGCCGCGGCCTCCTCAAGACCCTCGCCGAAAACAGCGGGGGCGTCTCCCTCACCGACCGCCATGGCCGCAGAGAGAACCTGACGGCCGATGACGTGAAGACCCTCACCGGCCTCATCGAGAACCAAATCGGGGAGAAAGCCCCGGTAGAAATCCCCGATGAGCCTATGGCACGGGACAAACGGCTGAAATCCACGAAGAAACACAACCCAACCTCAACCAAAGAATGAAGACAGACAGAAAAGGCAGAATCCGCCTCCAGAGGGGCGACTACCGCGTAGGGAACTTCGTGTTCCACACCGAAAGCAATCACATCAAGGTCACGGCCACGTCCGGCATGGCGTCGTGGCGCGTCTCCCTCGACAGCTCCGCGGGGATGCTCGTCGCCAACGGCATCAGGGAGAAGGAGGACCGCTGGCTCGGCATATACGCCGCGAGCGTCTTCTCGCAGCTGCTCGTGGTCCCGGACCCCGGCTTCTTCGCGAAGCACGCCGAGCTCGTAAACGCCCAGACGGCGGCCCACCCCGAGTTCTACGGCAAGCCGAGGCCGACGGATGACAAGGCCGAGGACGGCGCAATCCTGAAAGAGGAAGAGGAACTCCGGAAGGAACTCGACAAGGTGCAGTAGAAAGCCGGCCGGAGACCAAAAATCCGACGATGCGCAGAAAAACGCGCATCGTTTTTTTTGATTCGCCCGGGATTATGCCCCTATTTCGCATTTTTAGGGCGTTTTCAGCCGCTCCGGCGGCATTTCCATACCCGAGTGCCACCACGCTCCGAAAAGCCTCTGAAAACGCCCCGTTTCGCCGCGGCCCGCGTGGCGGGAACACGGCTCCGCTCGCGCGCGATATATTTT
>CAVLBF010000036.1:0-19964 GCA_963661285.1 Bacteroidaceae bacterium
ATCTGCTCGTTCGTGAGGTTCTTCCAGCTCTGGGAGAGCTGCTTGAACACGGCCTTGACTGCGGACTGCGCTGCGGTCTTGAAACCTCCGCCGTAGCCTCGGTTGCGGATGTACTTGCGGCCGCGCACCTTTGCTGCGGTCACACCCTTCGCGGAGCCTGACATCTCCTCGAAGGCGATTGATGGGATGTACTTCATATCTTCTATTTCGCAAATATCCATAAGTATCTCCTAAAAAATACCATTACAATGCGCTCTGATGCGGTTTTCGATTTTCCATACATCACGGCCAGCTATGGATATTTAGGCTGAAATATCGTAATTCTGTTACTCGTTTGTTACCCGAAATAAGAGAGGAATGCTCTCTGAAAATGCCTTATAGACATCCTTTACTTACGATTTATTAACGATTTCTTATACTTGATTATCCCGTTTTTGTTACCCTATTGCACAGCTCGGGAATAATCACTACATTTGTTCACGGTATCTAATTGCCGTCAACGTCAATGAGTAACAAAGAAAAGAGCCTTGTAAAGGAGCCGGTCAGAATCCGGACAAAAGAGTTGGCAAACGGCAACCGTTCAATCTATCTCGACTGCTATGTCAACGGAGCCAGGAAGTACAACTTTCTGGGCATTTACCTGCGCCCCGAGAAAGGAAAGGACAAGACGGTAAACAAGGAGTGGAACAAAGAACAGATGCGCCTTGCCGAAGCCATAAAGGCTCAGACCCTCATCGACATCCAGAACGGCGAATACGGCTTCAAGGACTATAACAAGGCGAGGAAAATCAACTTTATCGACTTTTGCAATGAAATAGAGCGGGAAGACATCGCCAAAGGGAAAATCGCCACGGCGCGGATGATGCGCACATTTGTACGGCGGCTTATCCGTTACAAAAGCAATGTCATACCCCTCAGCAGTATTGACAAGGAGTTCATCATCGGATTCCTCCAGTTTCTCGATAACGAAAACCGCGAGGCCGGCGGCATGTATCACAGGAACAATCAGAAGCCGAAACGGCTGTCCGAGAACACCAAACTTTCTATGTATGAGCGGCTGGTCGTGGCACTCAACAAGGCGGAGCGCGACAACCTCATACTCAAAAACCCCTGCAACGCCGTTGAAAATAAATACAAACCCAAGCGCACCGCATCCACACGCTGTTACCTCACCTTGCAGGAAGTCAAGGAAATCATCAATCTGGACTACTCTCCGAAATCCGGCGTCAAGGAAGCCTTCCTCTTCTGCTGCTTCACCGGACTCCGATATTCCGATGTGCAACGCCTGACCTGGGCCGATATCAAGAAAAATTCAAACGGAGAGATGCAGATTGAATCCAAGATGAAGAAAACCGGCAAGGAAATGTTCGTCCCCCTCTCCAAGAACGCCATATCGTTTATGCCCAAGAAAGCCGGCGCTTCTGACGATGCCAAAATCTTTGCCCGTCTTCCCCGAACTGCGACGATGACCAACCACTATATGCGCCGCATCGAGGAACTGAGCGGCATCCAGAAGCACATCACCTTCCACGTTTCCCGCCACACATTTGCGACACTGGCTCTAACCTATGGTGCCGACCTTTACACCGTTTCCAAGCTTTTGGGCCATTCAAACATCCAAGTGACGCAGGTTTATGCCAAGATTGTGGATGAAAACAAGAGAAAAGCCGTGAATTTGATACCTAACATTTGAAAATGCCGAATATGAGAGCGAAAGAATACATTGCCTCGAACGAGAGTTCAATGAAATTCCCCGTCGAAATCAAGCAGATTATCGCAGACCTGCTGCCGCTTCGCGCAAGCAAGCAACAGACGGTGGACTACTACAACCACAAACTCATCGCCGACATACGCCGCCAGGGATATCTGCTCGGAAAAGACCTGTACGACAAGAACAATGCGATGCAGCAGCGGGAGCCGGAGCCGTTTCAGATGAACGAAGGAGAAATCCCGGTTGAAATCGCAGCCGCCCTACGTGACGAACTCTTCGAGGTCATCAAAGATGACAAGACCTTCGGCTATCTCTACTTCCTGCTGGGCAATCTCCGCAACAGCCAGCGCCCGACCAACCCCATTGACTGTGTGCCGGACGAACAGGGAATTATCGATGCGCTAAAAATCTCCCGTGATGATTACCCGAAATCCTGCCTCGCGGAATATATTGACGATGACATCAACTTCGCCCAATATCAGGACCTCACCGATGCCGGCATTACGGACGAAGCGAAAATCCTTGACTGGTTCAACAATGCCTACCGCATCTACGATGAAATGAGGCTCGCCAAAGCCAACCCTGTCGCCGCCGTCAAAGTGTTCCTGGAAGACAACGGCTATGAGAGCCAGGCCGCAAAGGATCTGACCGGGAGGTTTATCTGCGAGATTATCAGCGGAACCGCCCTTGACGACAAACGGCTCGGACGAATCGAAGACGAACTTAACCGGCATCTTCCTCCGGAAGCGATTCTTGACGGAGGAAATGACAGGGCCGATGACAAGACGAAAGGCAGCAACAAAATCCGCACGGTCATTATCTGCGAGCTCCTGCAAAAACTTGGGAAAGGCAAGAGCTTCAACGACCTGTCCAAGATTTGCAATCTGGTCGCCTACCTGACCGGCGGCAGTCACAGAAAGCTTTACAATGATGCCCTTGCCGGAATCCAATTTACTGACTATCACCAAAAAGAACTATCCGAAGTAAACAAGATTCTCTCTGACCTCTCGCTCGGAATCGAGCTAAAGAAAGGCAAGGAATACTAAAAATTCACCACCGGTGGCATCACCGGTAGTCACCCTTTACACCCCATACCTTTGCCCACGAAATCAGTCGTGGGCTTTCTTTTCAATATAAGGCGCCAAAAGAAAGAAGCGACACGACATAAAATATTTTTTATGTCTCAAGAATTATCTTTCAACGAACTGCCGCAGGCAGTCGCCGCCCTCATCGAGAAGATTGATGGCCTTACCGAACTCGTCCGCAACCGCAACGACGAGGAGAACAGCAAAGAAGAGGAGCAGTGGTTCAACCTTGAACAGCTGTGTGCCTATCTGCCCGACAAACCGGCGAAATCCACCGTTTACGGCTGGGTCAGCGACAACCTCATCCCCTACAACAAGACGGGAAAGAAGCTCCGCTTCCTCAAATCAAAGATTGACGCCTGGCTTCAGGAGAACGCCCACAAGACGACCTCCGAACTCCAGATGGAAGCAATGAAGCATCTTCACGGCAAAAGCGGAGGGACTCTATGAAACAGCCACGTCTGCTCGGAGAGATTATGAAAGAATATCTCCTGGGGTCCGATGACGATTACGCACGGGCTTTCCGCGAACTCTACCGTGAACATAACGGCAGTTTCCTGACCGACCAGCCGCAGGAGGAGGCAAACGATGATAAATCGTAGCACCGTCCTCTCCAAGACCCTCTACGGGGCCGACATCTACTCCCACATCGTCAGGGAACACTTCCCGGATGAAATCGTAATGCACATCAAAGGAAGGGACTGCGGAGTAATCCGCAACCCCTTCCAAAACTGGGAACCGACATTGAAGGTAGACATCATCCGTCTGGAGCCGGAAAAGAAACTTTGTGACGAGCTCGCCGTTCATCACGACCTTTCAGGCGCAATACCCGACGGCGATGCACTGGAATTCGCGGAGCGTTACTACGGCAAATCTGGACAGTTCCTGCTGGAGCACCTGAACAGGGAAATGCACCTGCATCTGGAAGAGGACTACAGTCCCTACGCCAATAAGGATGAAAAGCCACACGGCCCGAGATTCTCCTTCTTCCGCCGCCCGGTCACCAACACTCATCCGCTCAAGAGCATCACCCTGACAGATGCCTACGCCTACATCACCGGTCAATATGCCGCAGAAGCCACGCAGAAACTCCGCTCCATTTCCGACGAGAAACAGGCCAAGCTCTTCAAGGCAGCCAACTTTGACTATGCCACTTTCTGCGGCCAGTTCAAGACCCGCAGCGACAAAGCCATTCTTGAAGTGTCAAACCTCATCTGTCTTGACTTCGATCACCTGACCGACGTTGAAAGTCTTTTCCAACGGCTTCTGTCAGACGAATACTTCGAGACGGAACTTCTCTTCAGAAGCCCTTCCGGCCACGGACTCAAATGGGTCATCCCCATAGCCGAAAACCGCCTTTCCCACGCCGACTACTTCCGCCGCATCGCTTACTACATCAAGCAGACATACGGCATCGAACCGGACCGCTCCGGCAAAGACCTTTCCAGAGCCTGTTTCCTCCCGTATGACCCGATGGCATATCTCAATCCCAAATACACATCCCGATAATGAACCCGAATATGAAAAAGACATTCAATCCAGAAGAATGGGTCGAGCCGGCAGCAGCACAGGCTCCCCAGCACATACAAATGCAGCCGGTCCGGACTACCGACGTCACCGATGACATCGAAATCGTCACCCGGCGCATCGAAGCCGCCCGGCTTGACATCACTCAGGGCTATTCCAATTGGCGTGACCTCGGTTTCGCCCTCTCTGACGAACTCGGCGAAAACGGCCGTGACTATTTCCACCGCATCTCCCGATTCTATTCCGGCTACAGCGAGAAAGAAGCTGATGACCAGTATGACAAATGTATGCGTGCTCACGGCCACGGCATCACCATCAAGACATTCTTCCAGCTGGCTAAAGAGAACGGCATTTCCGTGTCAGTTCCCTCAAAAACCTCACTTCCCTCACATTCCTCACACGGCCAGAGCAAATTGATTACGGCCACCCCATCCCGAAACCCTCAAACTGAGGGAAGTGAGGGAAACGGCGAAAGTGAGGGCGAAGAAGACGAGAAACTCCCCACCTTCACAGCGGAAATCCATGACCTCCTGCCGGGTTTCTTTCAGGAAATAATCGACCGGGGCGAGAACGAACAGGATGCCGACATTCTGCTGCTCGGCTCAATCGTGTGCATCTCCGCCTGTCTTCCCAACCTCTCCGGCGTGTATGCCGACCGCTCCTACTGGCCCAACCTGTACCTGTTCGTCACCGCACAGGCATCCTCCGGCAAAGGCCGCCTCACGCTCTGCAAACATATCATCCAGCCCATCCACGACCGGCTCCGCGAAATCAACGAAGCCGAAGTGATGGCATACAAGCAGAAAATGCAGGAGTTCAACGCCAACAAAAAGAAGATGACGATGGAAAAACCCGAGGAGCCGCCCCTGCGGATGCTCTTTCTCCCTGCCAACGCCAGTTCCACCGCATTCATCCAAGTGCTAAATGAGAACGACGGACGCGGAATTATGTTCGAGACAGAGGGCGACACGCTGGCCAACACCTTCGCCTCAGATTACGGCAACTACTCCGACCATTTCCGGAAATTCACCCATCACGAGGCAGTGTCTTATGCCCGGCGCAAAGACCGCGAGTTCGTCTATGTCAATCGCCCCTGCGTCAGCTGTGTTCTCTCCGGCACTCCGAAACAGGTCAGCAGTCTCATCCCCGATGCCGAAAACGGCCTTTTTAGCCGCTTCCTTTTCTACCACCTTGTCGGTACTGACGAATGGAAGGATGTCTTTGCCAGACGTGAGAATGGCACCGCCGACCAATTCTTCCAGACACTGGGCAGCCGCTTCCACGACTTCTACAAAGTTTTCATCGAACTTGGCGATGTGGAATACGAATTGACGGAATCCCAGCGCACCTCCTTCAACGACTGGTTTCGCTATGTCTATTCCCGCTTCCCTCAGATGCTCGGCACCGATTTCAAAGCGACGGTCGCCCGGCTCGGCCTGATGACATTCCGCATTATGATGGTTCTCTCCGCAGTCCGATTGATGGACGACGGTGACTTCAGCAACCGGATTGTCTGTGAACAGCGCGATTTCGATGCGGCAATGACAATGTCCCGCGCCCTTCTGCAGCATTCCGCCTACATCTACGACACCCTGCCGAAAGCCACCGTCGTAAAGGCCAAGACCGTCACCCAGAAAACCGTCCGCCGCCAGCTCTTCTGGGACTCGCTCGACGAGGAATTCGACCGCCAGACTTACATTGAAGCCGCAGCGAATCTCCAGATGCCGCTCTCCACCGCCGAGCGGAACATCAAACGATGGATCGGGGAAAAACTGATAATTCGCAAAGACCTCGGACGCTACAAAAAAGCAAAATAAGTCTGTTCCAATGCGCGCAAAAACAAATATATCAGCTAAGAAGGCGAAAAATCGGTAAAAAACTCTAATTTTGTATGCTTAAGCGGAAAATAAACAATAGACAACAACATAATCCGATGGGATTAAGATTCATAGACCTGTTCGCCGGACTGGGTGGATTTCATCTCGCGCTCCAGAAATTGGGGCACGAGTGCGTATTTGCCAGTGAACTGAAAGAAGACCTCCAGACACTGTATGAAATCAACTTCGGCGGTGGTGTAATCCACGGCGACATCCTACAATATGAGCCGGAAGATATTCCGGCCCACGATATACTTTGTGCCGGTTTTCCTTGCCAACCATTCAGCCAGGCAGGGAAACGTCAGGGCTTTAAGGACGAAAAGGAACGGGGCAATTTCTTCTTTACCATTTGCAAGATACTTGACTTCCACCGTCCGAAATATGTTCTCCTTGAAAATGTATCCAACCTTAACGGGCACGATGGTGGCGACACAATGCGCGTCATTCTACGGGAGTTAGATAAGTTGGATTACGATGTGCCGACTCCGGAAATCCTTTCCCCTCACCAGTTCGGTATTCCACAGCATCGTAGGCGCGTTTATATTGTCGCCGTTGACAGACATCAAGGTGGTATCAATGGTTTTACCTACCCTAAGCCATTGAAGAAAAAGACGCATATCAAAAGTGTTTTGGACGAATCCAGCACACAGTATATGCATCTCAAGCCCGAAACTCGGCATCAACTTGAAGTATGGCAAGAGTTTCTTGACCTGACGATGGAACACGAGGGTAAGATTCCGAGATTTCCAATTTGGGCAATGGAATTTGGCGCTGACTATCCTGTTTCTCCGGCACCGGCATTCAACACTGCCGACAACCTTCTGGGTACACACGGCAAACTCGGCCGGACTATCGATGGGTGGAATCTTGAGGATTGCCTCGCGCAACTGCCGGTATATGCAAAAACAGCTACGGCGAAGGCGTTCCCGAAGTGGAAAATCCGCTACATTCAAGAAAATAGGGCGTTTTATGAGCGAAACAAAGAGTGGCTTGACGAATGGCTTCCCAAAATTGCCAGTTTTGAGAACAGCCATTTAAAACTGGAATGGAACTGCGGCCCGAAAGCCACGGCGACAATGGAAGACAAAATCATTCAGTTCAGAGCTTCCGGCATTCGTGTCAAACTCCCGAACTTCGCCCCTGCGCTGAACCTCGTCGGTACTCAAGTTCCCATTTGCCCGTGGATAAACCTTCCAGAAGAATCACTCGCTGAAGGTGAACCAAATAAAGGTCGATATATGACGATGCGTGAAGCGGCTGCTCTCCAGTGTATGCAGGATTTGAAGTTCGGAGAAGGAGATTTCCAGTTAACGCAGTCCCGCGTATATGAGGCCTTAGGTAATGCCGTCAATGTGGATGTGGTTTACAGAATCGCCAAAAACCTGATCAAGTAATATGAGCGATAGAATCATAGATAAAGTCAGCGTCAGAATCGGCCCTCAGATGTATGGGCGCTTTGAGGATCTTCCCAATACAGTTCCTCACGTTTTGGCCGAGTTCGTGGACAACGCCCTGCAATCTTTCCGTGACAACCGGGAGGCTCTGCTGGCTATAGACCCTGCCTATAAACTTCGCGTCATCATTAAGATTCTATGGGACGAGAACGAGACGAAAATGGCTCAGCGAAAGGCGACTCACTTCATCATTGAGGATAATGCCGGCGGCATTGCCGCCAACCGATTTGTCAATGCCTTTGAACCTGCAAACGCCCCAGATGACAATACCGGTCTTAATGAATTCGGAATGGGATTAAAGACCGCAGCCTGCTGGCTTGGCAACAAGTGGTCAGTCCGCACAAAAGCGCTTGGTGAGGGTGTTTCACGCATCGTTCGTTTCGACCAAGACCTTGTTACTAAAAACAATCTTGAAGAGGTAGATGTCAACAGCGAAGAGGCCCGGCCCGAAGAACATTTCACAAACATTGAAATTTCATCCCCGACTAAGAATGTCCCTACCGAAAAGAGCCTCCAGAAGATAAAAACGGAACTGGCAAGCATCTACAGAAACGCCCTCCGTAATCAGGAGATGGAAATCTACGTGAACAATGATCCTCTTGAATTCACCGAGTACGCCATACTGAATGCTCCGTATTACAAGAATATGGAGGGGCCGTCAAGGCTATGGAAAAAGGATATAGACTTCCAGTTTGGCCGTTATAAAGCCAAAGGCTTCATTGGCATTCTCAAAGAACTGAAAAGCACCCAGAACGGTCTTGTCCTTTCACGCCGGGGCCGTGTCATCATAGGTGCGGAAGAGGATGGCCGCTATTTCCCGAAGAGCATCTTTGGCTCTTCCTCCGGTACATTCCGTTACAAGCGCATCTTTGGCGAGTTGGAATTGGAAGGATTTGCCGTTTCTTTCAACAAGAACGATATTCAGGACAAGGAGAATCTGGAGATGCTTATGGAAGCTCTCCGTGATGAGCTTCGCGACAGGGACTTCGACATTCTTGCACAGGCAGATAATTACCGCACCGACAACACGGTCCGTCAGGTAAAGAAAATTGTGTCTCGTCACGATGAGGCACCGAGAACGAAGCGAACTCCGGTTTCAATTGACACCAAGCCCATCGAGGAAAAGGCGAAAGTCGCAGAAACTAAAGCTGTCATTCCGGAGCCTGTTCCAGAAGAGAATATCATTAACGAGTTCAAGCAGCCCGATTTCTACGACATAAACGGCAAACTTCATCGAATGATTGTGAAATTTATCGACGAGGGGTCTGAACTATGTTGGCTTGGTGTTGATAAAAATGACCCCGATGCGATTGTGTGTAACATAAATGTCAAGCACGATTTCTTCGCAGTCTTCGGAGAGCCGACAGATCCCGTTATTGCTCTGCTGAAAACCCTTGCCGTCGCCAGGTTCACAACCGAGGCCGTCAATAACAAAACGGCTATGGCGATGATGGACTTTTTTAACGAATACATAAAGAAGACGAAAGTATAGAATGGAGCAAATCATTGTAAATAAGGGAATAAAGACTGATAATCCGAAGAGGACTGTTCTACAGGAAGTGACCTGTGGGGATTTCTTCGACAGATTTATCAAGTATATCCGTCGCTCCGAAAGCAACCCCAAAGGACTCTCAATAGAGGCTATTGCCACATTCCGGGAAGAAGCCTGTGATGTCTTGGCCCATTGCAATCCTCATGATGCTGTTACAAATCCAGAGACGACGCACCTTGCAGTTGGTTATGTCCAGAGTGGAAAAACCATGTCGTTTACTGGTGTTACGGCTCTGGCGAAAGATAACGGCTACCGTGTCATCATCTATCTGGCCGGCACCAAGAACAATCTTCTCGACCAAACCTCCAAACGCCTCCGCAAGGACCTTATCGGGAAAAACGGCGCGAACAATGATTTCTACAAGATTCATCCGAATCCCACTCTGGCCGACCTTGACGACATTATCGGCAATCTCGAATCCATAGAGAAGCCGATTGTTCTCATCCCTATTCTCAAACACTACGACCACATCCTCAAAGTCCGTCAGATAGTCAATAATTCCGAGTTCAAGGAACTTATGGCGAACGAAACGGTCATCATCATTGACGATGAGGCTGACCAGGCTTCACTCAACAGCTATGGCCGCAGAAACAGTAAATACGAGGAAGATTCAAAATCACGCACTTACGACGCCATCCTGAAACTCCGCGCAGACCTGCCCAGCAACACATATATCCAGTACACAGCCACTCCGCAGGCCAACATCCTCATCAGTATGCAAGACCTGCTTTCTCCGAAGAGCCATACCTTGCTGACCCCGGGAGAGGGGTATGTCGGGGGTAAACTATTCTTCGGGAAAGGCTATAACGGCGAGCTCTATGATGGTCAGCTCATAGTGGAAATCCCGGAAAAAGAAGTATTTCACAAGAAATACAACAAGCTCACCGAAATGCCGCAGTCACTGAAAGATGCCTTGATGCTGCATACTCTGGCTGTCGCTATCGTAGTGAAATACCTTAAAGTGGACGGGGTGAATTACCTCTCAATGATGGTTCACCCGGACAATACCATCGAATGGAACAAGACATTCTGGCAATGGATAGATAACGAATTGAAGTCTTGGCGTCGCTTGATGGGTAAGCCCGATGATAACTATGACAAAGTAAACCTTCTCAAACGCTTCGAGCATCTGTTACCCACTGCTCTGGAATTTTACGATGTTGATGAACGTCCTTCTTTCGATGTTATCAAGCCATTGATTGCTGAAGTTTTGAAATCGAAAAGGGTGTACCTCGTCAACACGGATGCGGAGGCCCAGACGGAAATAGAGTGGAACGATTACAAGATGCACATCCTCGTAGGTGCAGAAATGCTCAACCGCGGTTTTACCGTTGAGAAGTTGGCGACCACCTATATGCCTCGCTACACGAAAGGGGCGACCAACGCCGACACCATACAGCAGAGATGCCGATTCTTCGGCTATAAAATGGATTACATCAAATCCTGCCGTGTCTTCCTGCCTGGCACTTCGATTGCGAATTATCTGAATTATGTCAAGCACGAGGAAGAATTGCGTTCTACTCTTGCTGCCTGTGATTCTCTTGAAGCAGCTGAGCGTAAAGTCCTGTTGTCGCCATCATTACGGCCCACTCGCGCCAATGTGCTGCCAATCTGGGTGGTCAATACCAGAATGTCCGGAATGAACGCCTTGCAAGCCTTTTCCAGCAAGTCCACGATAGAGCGTAACGACCAACTTGTAGCTGAGTTTCTCGAAAAGCATAAAAACGAGTGGACTGTCCGCAAGGACACGACCATCTATCGTACCCATCGTTGGTTAAAACTTGACATAGAAGAGGCAATACAGTTCCTCACTGACTTCAACTTCAAGAACTGGCCCGATGCGCAGCGCAAGGCAGATACTGTCCGCTATCTTCGCTACCTTGCCGGTGCGTCTGGCAATGAGAATGCCCAATATGTATATTTCTACCAGATGGCTTTCAATGCTCCTTCCATTGAGCGTAACTTCGATGCCACCGAACGTCGCCTTGCGGCGAACACTCAGATTTTCGCGGGTCCCAGTTCGGCAGGTGATTCCACGAATTATCCCGGTGATGCCAAGATTGTCGGGCCGCACGATTCCCTGACCTTCCAACTCTATCATATCAGGCTTAAGGGTGCCGAATTGGATTATCCAAAAGAAGCATATACGATGGCGATATATGTTCCTAAGGAGTTGGCTGCCACATACACTTCCAATGAGCAATACAATATTGATGATTCTGATGACGAGGAAGATGAAGAATAGAAAATAAATTACTATGCCACAAGTTAATACACTATTTTCGCGCTTTCAGGCTCTCAGCAACCAAGCCACAGAGGACGGCAGGTTCACGGTTATTGCCATAGAGAATCTGCCTCACAAGTTGGGCGTAACGAAAGAGGGTTTTCCGATGTTCTTTGTACGGACCAATTCGTCCGCTTCATCCGTGCAGAACATTATCAGGGAAATACTCTCTGTGGAGTATAATGCATCCTGTCGTTTGATACAGGATGATGGGACTGAGCAGGAAGGTACATTTTCTCTCATAACGCTACGTTCACTTGACGCGCCGCTCCAGTCGTATTTCGTGGATATTTTCACGATGATGCTCCACAAATTGCAGCAGATTCCCTCCAATCGGGAATTATCTGTTGAAGTGGAAAATCTTATCGCCATATTTGATGCCTTGACAAGCCCGCCGAAGAAGATGGTTCAGGGTCTCTGGGCAGAACTTCTGGTGATTGAGCAAAGCACACGGCCTGAAACTCTTATCAACGCCTGGCACTCTTCTCCGTCCGCCAAGTATGATTTCACTATGGGCAAGGATAAGATTGAAGTGAAAAGTACCTCCTCTGAAGAACGGATTCATACATTCGTGCTGGACCAATTGAATCCGTCACCGAACTCTAATCTTCTAATCGCCTCCACCGTTGTTCGAGAGTCCGGTCCAGCAGCAGAAGGTCTCTCCGTAAGAGGACTTTATGACAAGATACGCGACAAAGTCTCTGCCGTTGATTGCCAGTTGCGTCTTTTCACAATCATCGCCGAAACAATAGGCAATGACATCGCCAAACTCGAAAGCATCTATTACGACTATACAACGGCGGTTGATTTCCTTGAATTTTACGATTATCACGACATCCCCAGCATCCAGAAAGACCAAGTACCGCCTCTTGTGTCCGAAGTCCACTTTTCAAGTAACCTGAATGGTTTGTTGGATGTCCGCAAAGATGCATCGCCTTTCAATATGGAAGCAAGCCCTCTTTTCAAAAGCCTTATATAGCCTATGGTACAGAAGATTGATAGACAGGAATTGCAGATTCGATTCCTTGCTGCTTTACAGGGAGCTACATATCGCTTCATCGAAGGACTTAATCCATTCCGCATTCTGCTGAATAGTACTGAATACTGGATTTATATCAAAAATCTCACTTCAGCACATTTCGAGAATCCGGATGTGTGGCGTGCTCAACTCCCACAGCGCGATGATTTCGGGCCAATTAAAGAGTCGGAAGCGGACTTCATCTTGCTCGGCTATGACGGGGAAAACGATGTTTATGCTACTTGGAATCCTGTTTGGGTGAAACAGCGCTTGAACAGTACAGGAAATGTGTCGTTCTATTCTCGTTATTCCCTGCAGCAACAAGCACGAAAAGAAATGACTTTCAAAAGGCTGGAGCTAAGCAATGAGGGTGAAGTTGTCGTCTTTCCAAGGGAATTGATTCGGATGTTCTTCGTCAATGTAAGCAGTTACTTCCTTGCAGAGGGCGATTATGTGGCGATGGGTTCAAAACGTCGTCCAGAGGCTAACGAATCATTCAAAACATTTACAGATGCTTCCAATGTCGCTGATTTCGCTCGCTTCCTGGCGGACGAAGAAATGTCCCAAGTAACCATCAGCAACTATTGTCGTGTCATCAAAAGCCTCCTGTCGGACGGCACGATTTCCAGAAACCGGAAGGTTTTCCTGCAATACGATTTTCTGACCGAATACCGCTTGGCCGTTCCCCAGTTCGTAGATTTGGATGAGGTTCGGAAAAAAAACGAGAAGTGGCACAACCTTATCTCCGCCGCCCTTAATTCATACATCGACTATCTGACGCAAGCCGCTCCCGAAATTACCCCTGATGGCCTGATTCCAAGAATAGTTGAAATAATAGAGACAGAAGAACCGGAATCCACCCCGAAACCGCAGGCTGTCAAAGAGAGCGAGCCATTGAATGGAGACATCTTCGGTTACTTCTGCTCTGAAAAATCCCTTACCGACTTCGAGGAATTCCTATCCACAAAGGACTATAGAGATTCTACGGTAAAACGCTATGTTAGAGCAATTAAGGCTCTCATACAGGAAGGCTCGATAGAAAAATACAAGGATACTTTCATTTCGTGTAGCAGGTATTCCGAATATCAGGCCGCAGCTGACAGATTCTTTGAAATTCCTGACATTAAGGTGTGGAATGAACAGAAGCATCACGAATATTCCGCTGCGATGAAGCAATACATAGCCTTTTTAAGCGAGACACAGGCATACGCCCATAACAAGGAAGTACCTCATTTGCTTCAGGAAAACGCCTCCGTCCCTTATGGAGCACACATTGACCCTGAACCTCAAGAGAAACAAGTGCCTGTAGTTCACGACTGGGAAGCCGAGTACACCGATGCCAACGGCAAACTGACAAGGATTGCCAACCCTGAATTGATAGATATTGTTCGACCTTATCTCGATACCGAATATCCGAAAAAAGCAGCGGCATTGAACGCGGTTGAACGCTTTTATGGGGACAGATTTTCGGCAATGAATCTTCACGACTGGGGGACATTGCTGAATGCCATCAACTGGTCTGACCCCTATGCCCATGATGCTCCTGCGAGCAGCACGGCTTCTGCAACACCCATCGTCACCATCGAACCGCCCAAGCGCAGCAAGACACATATTCTTCGCGTTGAATTTCCTGACGGCACCGTTTTTCAGGATAAAAATGTCAGCGAGACATACAGCAAGACTATAAATAAGATTGACCCGGAACTTGTTGCTCTCGTTGAACTCACCCACGCAGGGGTCGGCATCGTTTCAAAAGAACTGGATGCCAAGTATGCTCAATATCAGAAGCCTATTGGTGGCGGTTGGTATGTAATGACCAACAGTTCAACTGCTCAGAAATGTACAGACCTCCAAACAATCGCTGCTGAACTCGAAATCGACCTCACGGTCAGCCTTGTGCCGCTGGATGGCTCCGACATAACCGTTCTGCCTAAAGGCGAGACCCCGGAGTGCACACGTGCCAAGATTCGTGTCACCTTCCCGGACGGACATATCATCCAGCCATCAAAAGTGCTGGACTCTCTTATTGAAGTCGTAAAGTATGCCGGCCCTGAAAAGGTTCGAGAACTCAACATCATCTGTTGCGCCGACAACCTGATTCTCAAGAATCCTGCACCCCGCTATCAGAAACCGAGCAAGCCGATTGGTGGTGGCTGGTTCTGCAACACCTGCTCCGATACCGGTACGAAGTACGCCCAGATTATGGAAATATCGAACCGTCTCGGGCTTGGATTGAAAGTAGAACTAATATAAACCTTTAATGGACCGGGCACGACCAGCAATGGCACAATCGAAAATATCATTGAAGTATTTGAATAATAGTTATTTAATCTACAGATAAAGACTACCAAAGTAATTAAATCATGAATTTTCAGACTTTTCTGAACGAGAACTCCAGTCTGGTGACAATTATTAGCGTGATTGTCATTTTATGCTTCTTCGCATTATACCTGATTCGCCTGTTAATCGCAAAAGGCGACAACCAGAAACTTAAAAATAACCGGATATCATTTGAGTCGAAGGCTGCGGTGCTTTCCACTTTGGGTGTCCTGGGAACATTTCTGGGCATCACGTGGGGTCTAATGGGCTTCGATGCAGATAACCTCGATAACAGCATTCCTATCCTGCTTGGGGGGCTTAAGACGGCATTTTTCACTTCTCTTGCAGGAATGATATGCTCCCTTGTGTATAATGGGATACTGAACCATATCTACGACGTTTTCGAGTCTTCTCAACCAAGCTCACAGGATGAATCGGTCGCAAAGATATGCGACGCCATTACCCGGATGAGTGAAACATCTGTAAATTCGATAGAAACAATCAAGACCCAGTTGACGACAGCTCAGAACAACCAGACGGCCTTTTACAATGCGGCATTGTCTTCCCTGAATGGATTGAACAAAGAATATGTTGATTCTTTGAAGGAAGAGGTCAAGGGAGTGATGAACTCTATACTTCTGCAAACAACGGCCGTCGGAACCCAGCTCAAGCCGCTGGAGGCCGTAAAGGATCTGACATCCGATGTCAAGGCTATATCTATGGGACTTCCCGATATCTCCGGCAAACTCAATGAGCAGTTGACGGAGATCAAGGCTTCCGGTTCAAGCATTTCAGAAATTCGCAAAACAGCTGAACAGCAGCTGGATGAAGTCAAAACCATATCGGAAACAAGCAAGTCCCAACTGGCTGAGACCAAAGTATATTCCGAGAACCTTCATACGGAAGTATCTGAAATACAGGCAAAGATGAAGGAGACAAACGAATTGCTTACCCAGAAGTTTGACGACTTCTCCGAACTCCTGAAAAAGAGCAATACAGAAGCGCTTGTCGAGGTCATGCAGGGGTTGACGGAGGAATTCCAGAAGCAGATGGGCACCTTGATTGAACGGCTCGTAAAGGAAAACTTCGATCAGCTAAACAAGAGCGTCGAACAATTGAACACATGGCAGATAGAGAACAAGTCTATGATTCAGTCGCTCACGTCTCAGTACAAGGAAATGAGCGAGAACTTTGCCAATGATGCGGAAGCGCTGAACAAGGTGACACAAGACACCTCGCTTCTGGTCAGTGACGGCGGAAAACTACAGGAACTTTTAAGCGCCCTGTCCAAGGTAATGGTGGATGATACCAGATTCGTCGAGATAACAAAGAATCTCGAAGACACTGCCCAGCTGTCCAAGGACAACATGGCCAAATTCGGGGAATCCACCGAAAAACTGAATGATTGGGTCAGGAAGCAGCGCAATTTCGTTGATGCTGTGGTTCAGTTGATGGGCAAGTTGGAGGAAATCAACAAGATAAACGACTACAGCTCACAATTTTGGAAGGAGACCAAGAAGGGTATGGATGACAGCGTGGGCATTATAAAGAAGACATCTTAATCCCTGAATGCGAATCTCCGAGGCATCAATCAGGAATTCTATGAACGCCTGGCATCTACGCTCAGTGAACTGGATGCTTGCATTCAGGCAATGGTCAGACAAAAAACTGAGAATTGATTATGGCCGGCAAGCATAATGTCTGGATGTCTGTGTCGGACCTTATGACAGGTCTGATGGTTATTTTCCTCTTCGTGGCCATAGCATATATAATGCGGGTGCAGAAGAGTACAAACATCCTGACTGACTACGTTGATACGAAGACCGAACTCCATGACAAGCTGGTCAGCAAGTTCGCGGATGACACCACCCGCTGGCAGATGACAATCGGGAAAGACTTGTCAATGAAATTCAACGACCCTACCACCCTGTTCAGCTCCGGCTCCGCAGAAATTTCTCCGGAATTCAAGGCCGTCCTGGACGATTTCATCCCCAAGTATCTGGATATCCTTTTACGTGACAGTTTGCGCAGGAATATCAATGAAATCCGTATCGAGGGACATACCGACAATGTACCATATCCGATTTATGGCAATGACCCGTACATCGCGAATATCCGCCTGTCTCAAGACCGGGCAAGGAATGTGCTCAAGTATATCCGGAGCATTCCTGCTTTCGGGGAATATTCCAAGGAAGATCAGGATTTGTTGAACTACTGGTTCACGGCAAATGGATTGTCATACGGGAAAGCCCTTGACAGTGACGGCAGGTATATCTATGACTCAAAACAGCCAATCGATAAGGATAAGTCCAGAAGGGTTGAGTTCAGGATTATAACTACTGGCGATGAGATTCTTGAAAATTTCGTAACCAAGCGCAGGGTAAATGCCAAGAAGTGAGCCGATATTTGCCTTTGGGGGCTTGAAAAAGACTCTTTCTGAACTTGGGTTCCAGGTTCAGGAAGCCCGGCCTTGGACTCCCATATCACCCGTGACGGTCACGGCAAAGGATATCCGGAAAGGTAATCTTGAGATTAAGGATGACGAGACGAGTGTCGGTATGTATCTTATTGATGGAAATGGGGTTAAACATGTCGGATTCCTATACCTCCAAGACTACAAATTGGATGCATACGGCCCGCCGAAGTATCATCTGTGCAATTGTTCTACAATCCAGCAATTCAAGTTAAACGGTTACTTCAATAAATACCGATGGGCCAATACCGAAGACGTGACCGTAGTGAACAGAGATACGGGCGAGGAAGTGCATTTTGACCATCTGGACCTGTGTAAGAACTGTGTCAGTATGATAAGGGAATATGCGGGGCGCGTGAAATTTCAGACATCCGAGGAATTCGTGGAATTCATAAAGACTCGTGTATATGGAAATCAGGATACGGATGACACCGTTTCTTCTGACAACTATGGGGAAGCGGCAATTGCGCGTGACATAAAAAAAGAACTAGGCCTGGCTGAGACAGACTTTGGCGCGGAGTACGATATCTTTGGCTATGTTTACGGCTGGGAACAAATAAGCAAGGCATACCGTGAAAGGCGGGATTACACTTGCGAGCATTGCGGTGTTCATATCGACGATCCCCTTGACAGACGGTTCATTCACGTCCATCACAAAGATGGGAATAAGGCAAACAACCGAGAAAGCAACCTGGAGTGTCTGTGCATTGATTGTTATGCCCATATTGATGCACACCATGAACAGAACTTCAGCAACGGCGCGAATGTTGTCCTGCTTAAGTCTTTCCGGGAGAAATACAAAAAGAAATGACTGCGCCAGGACTACGACATGATTTTCTATAATGATAGAAAACACTACCCCGTAGCCCTAAACAATCAATAAATCTTGCTTTACTCGCTGATTTTGTGTAAATTAGAGGCGTGAACCTAAACACAGAACCAGCTATGAAAATCCTTATTGACAACGGTCACGGGGCCAATACTCCCGGCAAGCGAAGTCCAGACGGAGTACTCCGGGAATACCTCTGGAACCGCCAGATAGCAGCTCTGATTGTAGCTGCGCTCAACAATCTCGGTCACGATGCCCAGCTTCTCGTTCCGGAAGAGGAGGACATACCCTTGTCGGAGCGTTGCCGCCGTGTCAATGCTCTCTGCCGGGCCGTGGGCAAAGAGAATGTCATCCTCGCCTCTATCCACTGCAATGCCGCCGGAATGGGCGACCGCTGGTACGATGTCACCGGTTGGTCTGCATACACCACCCACGGCGACACCCAAGCTGACGAATTGGCCACCTGCCTGTACGATGCCGCCCGATACCATCTGCCCGGCCAGCGTCTCATAACCGACTACACCGACGGCGACCCCGACCTTGAAGACGAATTCTATATCCTGCGCCACACTCTGCCTGCAAGTGTCTTGGTCGAGAACTTCTTTATGGATTCTCATCGCGACTGCGCCTTTCTCATCTCCACTGAGGGCCAGCAATCCATCGTCAATCTTCACGTCGACGGCATCTGCCGATACATTGCAAGCCACGCAGAGTGAACCGATTATAAACATACCTAAATATCCGCGAACAAAAGTCAAAAATATTTTGGTGGATAGAAAACAATCGCTATATTTGCAGCAGTAGAACCCGCCAAGCCTCTTAACAATGCTCAAATCGGTGGGTCTTTTTTTTACTTATATGGGAACGGTTTCATTCACAAAGACCTATCTGACACCCCTCCAGCACATCGCCCTGCTGAAATCAAGGGGCCTTTCCATCGCGGACGAAAAACTTGCAGAGAATTATCTGACCAATGTCGGATACTATCGGCTCAGTGCCTATTTCTATCCGCTTCTGGCCCTGCCAAAGGAGGACCACATCTACAAGCCGTCAGCCACATTCGACAAAGTCGTGGCTATGTACACCTTCGACTCCCGCCTACGCTCCCTGCTCTTTACCAAGATAGAGAAGATTGAAGTGGCCATCCGCAGCACCCTTGGGGGCTTTGTGGCCGAGCAGACCGGCGACATCTTTTGGTTGACGGATGCGGCCAATTACCAGAGCCTCGACCGCTACGATACGCTGATGGCGGTCATCTCCAAGGAATACAACGGCTCCCGGGAGGATTTCATCGAGCATTTCAAGAACACCTACTCCGAGCCATTCCCTCCTGCCTGGATGCTGCTGGAAATCCTGCCCTTCGGCAATATGGCACACATCTATATGAATCTGGCCGACCCTGCCGTCAAGAAGAAAATCGCCCAGCACTTCGGACTCCAGCCGCCGGTGTTCACTTCCTGGCTTCTGGTCCTCAGCGGACTTCGCAACCTCTGCTGCCACCACAGCCGTGTCTGGAACAAACTCCTGCCCATCCGCCCGGCGGAGCCGCGCCGCGTAGTACATCCTTGGATAGACCCTGCGAAGACGAACTCCCAGCGCATCTACTTCCGCTGCTCGATGATTGCCTACCTGCTTCGCACCATCGCCCCCGACAGCAACTTCAAGGCGGAACTCAAAGCCCTCTTTGCCGCCTATCCAGGCATCGACCGCTCTGCAATGGGATTCCCCGCCGACTGGGAGAATGAACCCCTGTGGCGATAGGCATCCCTCATTTCCATCATTAAGATTTGTCTTTTTCGAGAATCACCCAGATGCCGGCGTTTACCCGGCCTTCG
>CAVLBF010000037.1:0-17233 GCA_963661285.1 Bacteroidaceae bacterium
GCTGCGGCTCCCGACCGGGCGGCGGCGCGCCAATTATCAACCAATCTAAAAAAAAATAATCACTATGTACGAAAAAGAAAGCATCGACTACAAGGGAATGTCAGTGAAAATCTATTACGACGAGGATTATGAGACTCCCGCGCAGTGGGGCAATCCGGACAGTTTCCTTTGTTCCGACTACCGCGGTTTGCGGGTCAACTCCGAAAGCGTTTCGGCAGAGGAATGCCGGGAAGCGATTGGCGCGGGGAGATATTTCCTGAACGGATTCTACATCTTTCCCGTATGCATCTACGACCACAGCGGAATCGCGTTGAGCCTCGGCGAGTGCCACGGCTGGGACTATTCCAACGGCTGGGCCTTCGTCTGCGTTAGACGCGAGAAGGGACGGTCGTGGAGCAAATCCAAGGCGGCGGAAATCGCCGCCGGCGTGGTGGACGGGTGGAACGACGCCCTCTCCGGCAACGTGTACGGGTTCGTAATCGAGGACGGGAACGGCGAGCGGATAGACTCCTGCTGGGGTTTCTACGGGGATTCCGGAATCAAGGAGGCGATTTGCCGGGCCAAATCCGTCATCGACTATGAACTGAAAGAATGGATAAGGAAGCGCAAGGCGCAGATACGCGCCCGCGCCCCTCTGTACGCGCGTGCCGCATACGCGGGCTGAACAATTTCCCGGCGGCGGTTCAGAGCCGCCGGGAAGCGAACGTTAATCAATCAAAAAAAACATTATGGAATCTTATCAGACTATCAAGGCCCGCCATCAGGCGGAGGTGAACGCGTTCCCGCTGGGATTCGCGTTCTCAAACAAACAATTCGCCGAAATGATGGAGAAGTTCGGCTTGCCGAACGACAAGAACGGATGCGCACAAATCGTGAGCATCGGCTGCGGCGGTTTCCTCCGGCGTTCGGATATTCCGGCGTGGAAAGAACTGAGCGAGCGTCATGCGCGGGAGATGAAGGAATTTCGGAAATCCCGCAAGGAGTTGACCGAGGCGTTCCGCTATGAGTTCGCGAATCACGAGTGCCAGTTCGGAGCGTGCGACGCGGAAGTGTGCGCCGCCGTCGGCCTGACGTGGGACGAGGTTCAGAACGACGCTGAATTGCTCAAGATTTACAGGAGCGCGTACAAGCTGTTCTGGAAGGACTGCGTGAAGAACGACTGGTTCTGATGAGCCAAGATCTGGCGAACGGTTCTTGACCGGGCCGTTCGCCGCCAATTAATCACCAAATCATTTTCACTATGAGGCATATAAAACTTGACGTGTACAAGCACGTGCCGTGGGTCAACGAATGCTATGACCCCACGAACGGCGGCGTTTCGGGCCGTCTGGATGAGATAGAGGTTTTCTCCGCGGAATCCACAGATGAGGAAATTCGCGAGTGGTGCGGACGCGAAGGGAGACGTATTGAGGATGTGTGCCGTCTCAACAAACGGGTGTTGTGGGGCGAGAAGCACTACTGTATTGAGCCTGTCGTGAAACCGCGTAAGCTTTGCGGTCCGATGTTCGGCGGCAACTTCGCCTATACATCCGACGGGAGATGGGCGGAGATGCTCTGGGAGAGTGTCGGAAGGCCGATCCCGATTCACGACCGCTTTGAAACGCGGGAGCAGTACGACGCTCTTACGCTCTGACTTTTTGCCCGGCGGTTTCTGACCGAACCGCCGGACCCCAAAAACCAATCAATTAAAATCGAATTCATTATGAAGATTACAGATTACTCTTGGCCGCTCTGGATGGGGATCCGTGGATTCCGTTTCGTGTGGCACGGCGAATGGTCAGACCCTGAAATCGTGTGGCACGGCTACGCGATGAACATTCACGACGTGGAGGATGCGATGTGGGATTTGTACCGCGAACAATGCAAGGAGGAGGGTACGGAAGAAACGGACGAGGATTTCGTGCGGTTCTGCAAGGCCAACGTCGAATCGATGCGCGAATATGCGCAGTGGTGCATCGACTGCGGGGACGCGTACCGGATCAGGCGGGTGCGTTTCGAGAGTCGCCTTTTCTGCGTCGATGTCGTGCCCTCGCGGTGAAGAATTTTCCTTCCGGCCTTTGGACGGGTCGGGAGGGGCGAAAACCCAATCAAAAATTATTTGCTATGACAATTTCATTGATTTCTTATTACGGTAATGGGCTCACTTACTATGGTGACGATGCGTTACGCGTTGTATCGAATGCCAGAGGTACGGAGATGGATGAAAAATCCGTTATGAGCGTCATCCGGGCGCATTCCGCGCGTGTAGGTCGGGCGAACACAAGGGTACAGGGGAACAAGGTGATATTCACCTACAATGCCACGATGTATCACAAGTTTTTTGTGGTTCTTGTGCTGAATCCGTAATCCGGGCGCGGGGTTTCTGAACGAACTCGCACCCGCTAAAAACCAATCAAAACAGATTTACTATGCAAACAGAAATTATCCAAGACTACATCAACGTGGCGCAATTCGAGGACACCTTGTTCGGGATGTACAGAGAGGAGCGCGAATCGTGGCGCGATGCAGACAACGGGGATTTCCTCGACCTTGAGTTCGACGATGAAACCCTGCGCGAGATTGCGCGGTGCGTGGCCGCCAGAACGAACGGGGATATGAAGCGGTACCTGCATTCGGGCGAATACCGGATGACGGGGAATTTCGCTAATGTCCTTGACGACTATGCGCGTTACCGCACGGGGACTTTCGACTATCGGAATTTTGGTTGTAACGTTGACCGGAAGATGCTCGGAGCGATGATTGAACGGCTCGACGCCGGGGAGGATTCGCCGAGGGCGGACGATGACAGGAATTTCCTGTCGGGCTGGATATTCACGGCTTTCGGGACTTATGGACTCCGGTACAATTTCTCCGGAATGGTTGCGGATTCGCTCTATTATCACGAGAAGGAGAACGCCGTCGCGTGACGGGTTCTGTCCGCAGCGCGTTGAGCCGCGCTGCGGGCGCGAGTATTAACAATCAAACATTACACATTATGGATGCAAAAGAAAACTATCACATCATTAAAATTGAAAGGGGTTCTGGTGAGTACAGAGTGTGCGAGCATTTCAAGTCCTTGGATCACGCAACGGAGTGGCTTAGAAGAAAGGCGGAATATGACCCTGTGAATCACTATCGCTTGGTCAAGGATGTAGTTATCGCAAACCCTGTTGTTACTGTTACTATGGAACTGCTTTTCGATGAGTAAAACCCTTGCTTGCAGATGCCCGGACGCATCTGCAAGCACCGACAAACCAATCAAATTCAACTGTTTATGAAACGAGTATTTAAAATCGGAGAGGTCGTTTTCTTCGAGGACGACCACGAGAGCGGATGGGGCAGGATTGTGCTCATCAACCGCACCGACAAGTGGAAGGAGGATATTTGCGGCGATGACGCGGGCGACATTCTCACCATCCGGAAGGAAGGATGCAGGAGCGAAATCGAAACCACGCCGAGCCGCGTGTATCAGGTCGCCCAAGACCGCTTCTTCCGTGGCGAGCCCGTGTGCTGGGAGCACAATGAGGGAATCGACTATCCGTTCTTCTGCCCCGGCGAGAACGAGAACTGCTACCACTTTGAAGTGGAGGAAATTTCTGACGAGGCTTGACCGCCTTGTCAGAAACTATGTTGAACCAATCAAAATTTTCACGCAATGGACACAAGAACGAGAAACGACATCGCCCGGTGGCTCTTGGACAGGGTCGCGCAGGGCGCAGGAGAGGAAACCGGAAGTATGGATTCCCGCGATTTCGGGGCTGACTCCGTGGCCATTATGAGAGACCGCGACGACGAGTTCCCAGTATGGCTGAACGGCGGATTCTGCCCGGATTTTATACTCACTTCCGGGATGACCGAGGGCGAGGTGAGAAAATTTGTTGGGCGGAACGCTTGACAATCTTCAATTATTGTCTATTTTTGCACATCTGATAGACGTGGGCCGTCGTGAGATGGCCGCTGTCATAATTAAAAAGTTTATATAAAATGTTTTGGCCAGTCGTTCCGGAAGGGGCGGCTGGCTTCTATTTATCAACCAATCAAACATTACATTATGGGACAAAGAACAGAATTGTTCGTCGTGGAGAAAGTCCGCGACGAAAGGACGAACCGTAAGAAGGGTTACAGAACTTGCGCGCGGTTCTATCAGTGGGGGATCGGGCGGACGATGCCGTTCCATATCCTCGCGGGGGTTCTCGCGGCCTATCAGGGCGGTTATAACTACGGAGTCCACATCGGGGACATCTGCCCGGAGACCGGTGCGAAGAAGGATGACGGGATTGCCACGGTGTCTTTGCCGTGGGCGTATTTCGTTGACAAGATTAGCTGCGGCTGGAACAACAACGGAGCCATAGTCGTGCAGATTGACAACCTGCATAACAAATGGCACGGTGTGCGCCAGACCGTCATAAACGTCTCGTTTATGCTCGGTCCGGAGGATGCCCGGAAAATCGGCAAGGAGAGCGGCGAGCGAATTCCCCTCAAGGAGTGGATTAAAATCAATCTCCCCTATATGAACCGCGCAACCCGCCGATTCTTCCGAGAGGGCATCGCGTGCCTCACCGGTCTCGGCTCCATCGAGGTGAACTTCAAGTTCGACGAGGAGTTCTGAAAATTTCCTCCGTCTGGCGGAACGGACGGAGGGGACGAAAAACCAATCAAATTATCAGACACTATGTATTCAAAAATTTACGAAATCAGGTGGCGCGACTTCCGGGTTGATGAATGGGCTTCCGAATCCGAAATTTCAGATGATGGCAGGCACCATATTTATGGTGTGGAACATTATGGGATAGAGGATACCGCAGAGAAACGTTACGACGCGATTGAACACTTTTTCATGCGTTGTTTCCCGGACCGCTCTTTCGAGATTGTCAGAAACATCGTGGGCCGTACCGCGATGGTGATGTTTACGGGCAACATCGAGGCTTTGTATGCCAGATGGATGAACGACATCAAGGCGAAGGCCGCCGCGCTGGACTATGAGAACGTGGACGACTTGGGGCTACACTATGTTCGTGAAGCCTGCTCGCAGCCTTTCGGTTTGAGCTCAAAATTCTATCTGCCGGACTGGAACGGGTGCACCGTGGACGCGGATGACTTTCTGAGTTATCTGCGTCATCTCGGCGAGGAGAATGACGGCAAGCCGTTCTGCATCTACATCGGACAGGTGTTCAACTACCACTTCTGATTTTTTGCCCTGTGGCTTCCGGGAGGGGGCGCCGGGAGCGAAGTTTAATTCTTAATCATTCTAAATCATGAACACTAATTTTGTCTCACGTTACCAAGTGAACTTCCGGCGCAACGATGGTGTAGGACTGCTGGAAGATGCGGGGGAACAGTATCGGGATCCCCACTCCGCTGCCGCTGTGTGCAAGCGGGTTTATGAGACCGAGGGTGTGGCGGTCGGTTATTGCGAACATTGCTATGCCTTGCTCTTCGACCGTGCGGCCCATCTGACCGGCTATGTCAAGGTCAGCGAGGGAGGGTTGGCGGCAACCATCATCGACTGCCGCAAGGTGGTGAAGGCCGCGCTTGATGCCAATGCGTCAACCGTCATCTTGGTGCACAACCATCCGAGCAACAATCCACGGCCAAGCTCGTCAGACCGCAAAGAGACGGAGAGGGTGAAGGATTGTCTGAAACTGTTTGATATATCCTTGACGGACCATATCATCATATCGGAGGACAGCTTCTTCTCTTTTGTGGACGATCGGGTGAATCCTTTCTAAACCGTCGTGTTTTTTTTCCGGAAGACAGATGAAATTCTCTCCCGGAGCCATTGTTTAACCAATCAAAACAAATCATTATGACAACTCACATTCACACATTCAGCATCGTTGTGGGTGACGGGGATTACGAGCCTGTCCCCATCGAAATCGAAACCGAAATCGTGCCGGGGATCGGCATCCACCTGATCGGTTTTCCCGATAATTATTTGCGGGAAGCTCTTTTGCGCGTCGTGACCGCGATGCAGGCAAAGGGATTCAGCGTCCCCGGAAAACGCATCAAAATCAATCTCACTCCGGAGGTTTCTAAAGCGGTTTGTTTTTTAGACCTGCCGATTGCCCTCGGAATAATATCCGCGAGCGGGCAGATGGAACTCCCTGGCCTTGATGACTACATCATCGCGGGCGAGCTTGGCCTTGACGGAAGCGTCAGGGATGTCAGCGGTCGGTATGCCATAGAACTTGCGAAAAAACAGGGGAAGAAGTGCATGCTACCTGCCAAAACGGTGAAACGGATGGAAGATTTATCGCTCGTTGGCGGCGTGGAGATTTACGGCGTAAGCAGCCTCGACGAGGCCCTGGCCGTCTTTTCGGGCAGCGCCACAGTGTCCAGCAAGGCATAGCCCTGTCGTAAGCTCTCCCGGGGGAGAGGCGCAACCTTCTCCCGGGACTATGTTTAATCAATTATATTCAGATTATGAAAAAGAAATGTTATACCGTGAACGTGCATTATGACCTTTGCCATTGTTTCCACAACATCATTGCGGAGAGCGAGGCGGAAGCCGAAAAAATCGCAAGGGAGAAAGCTGTCAATGCGGACTTTAGCGAGTGGGACTGCTGCGAGGATGAAGCCTGCATAGTCGATGCCTCCGACATTCTCGGCCTCTGCCCGAAATGCGGAGGGCCGCTCGTCAAGTCCGAACTGCCGGGCTACGACTACTACTGCCGCAGGTGCGATGAGGATTTCTACAACTGCGAGGTCTGATTCTTCTCCGTGCCGGGTCTCACCCCGGCACGGGGGCTATGTTCAATCATTAAAAATCACAAAAGTTATGTACAAAATTTTATGTTATAGCTTCCGCGAGGCCTGGAAGGAGGCCCGTGAGTTCATCAAGGACACGAATTATACGATCTGCAAAAAACCGGGCGTTCTGGATGGGCTTGACCGCGTGCAAATGTCCGATGAGATGGACCGCCGATACCCTTCCGGCTGTGCCGGCGAAACGGACTGCGTCGACATCGAGGATGACGTCCATAACATCGTGGCGAAGATAGGCTACTGGTGCGAGGAGAGTTACGAGGAGGCCTGCGGACTGGAATAAGTTCATTGTGCGGTCTCTGGCTGGACCGCCCGGGGCGAATCATCAATTAAAATACAATCATTATGAAAATCTATGTAGGAAGCTGGGACTTGCTCCCGGAAAACTGGGAGGGCTGCAACGGTCTCTCCGAGAGAAACGAGGATGAAATCCGCAAGGAAATCAGCCGCGAGATTGACCTGTTCTGCGAACGGAACGGCTATGAGGACAACCATATCGCCGTATATAGCGCGGCGGAATTTGAGGACACTTTCAACCAGACGCTCATAAACCATATAAGTTCGGAGGATTATTGGATCCGGATATTTGCCGATTAATCGTTATTTTATCTTATATTTGCCCCACAGGGGAGGGCTACACTATGTCAAAGTTTTTTTATCTGTTCTGCCATTATCTGATGCTGGTGAGTCTGGTGCTGTATCTGACCCTCACCATCGGTGGCATCATCTTTCTGCTTATTTTCGGCCAGAAGGTGTCCTGGGAGTTTTTTGATTGGTTCGGGCGGTTTTTGAATTGGGGCGTCCCTATACTTCTCGGCGTCTTCGCCGCCAGTTCCAAGTTCGCTGTCCGGGGTTTTATGGAACACCGCGTGGAGCGCGAATGGGAGAAGGAGGACAAACCGGAAAGTGAATAGAAGGGGCGGGGTTGGTTCCCCGCTCTTTCGCCATTCTTTAATCAGTCAAGACTATGGTAACACTCTACGACGCACTTGAATGCGTCACCCCAAAAAACCGGCCGAGCATCATCAAGCATCTCAAGGCCGGCAGCATCTGCTCCTGGGAGGACTTGGACAGATGGCATCTCACCAGATTTGCGGCACGTGTTAAGGAAGCGATGTCGGCATCCTCCGCACACACCACATTTGCGGTACTTAAATCGTTTCTCGCCAAGTATGAGGAGGAAATCATCCTCCCGAAGGATTGGCGCAGGATTCTCGAAAGCAAGAATGAGAATCCGATGAAGACTTATCTTACGGCGGCGGAGGTGGAGGCGTTCGGGGACGCGGAGGTCTGCTCCGATGTCGAGCGCACCGTCAGGGAGGGCTTCTACGTCTCGTGCAAGACGGGACTCCGCCATTCCGACCTCGTTAAGCTGCGCCCCTCGAACTTCCAGCCTTGCGAGAGCGGCGGCTGGTATCTCAATTACGTGTCGCAAAAGACAAAAATCCATTCCACAATCCCATGCTCCGACGCCACGCGGGAGAGGGTGAAATGGCTGCACGCAAAGGGGGCGGACATCTCACTCCCATATTACAACCAACTGGTGCGGGTTCTCGCCGAGCGGGCGGGAATCAATACCGAGGTCTCCGTCTTCAAGGCCGGGAAGGAGTTGTCAGGGCCGAAATACAGGTTCCTGTCATCGCACTCCGCGAGGGTCTCGTTCTGCACCATCCTCGCTGACTTCGGCACGGATGTACTCGACATTATGCGCCTCGCGGGTCATACTAACCCGCAGATGTCCGCGCGCTACGTGGTCCGCCACGAGGTGGACATCAACGACAAAGTGAAACAATTTTTAATGTAACAAATTATGGATTCAGAAAACATCATCGCGGCTATCAGCCGCCAGGACACAGGCTGTAAAATCGCAGTAAAAAACATTATCCCAATAGAGAATGAAAAAGCATATCTGGTCATCTTCGACTATCTGGACAGGTGGGACGGCGAGGTTCTCGGCCGCACGGCGGCGGTGGTCTATGAGGACGAGACGTGCTTTAGCCGGGACGACTGGCAGGACGGCCGGTATCCTGACGCTCCGGAGGGGATAGAGGACTACGGATGGTTCGACCACGAGCACGCCAGGACGTGCTTGATGCTTGACGGACTGCCGAGAATATTCTGACGGCAATATCCACTTACATCTTAATATCAAAACATTATGTACATCATTCAAAAAACAACCAACGTCGGGACAGTGAACACCGGCATAGAATGTGTAACCCTCAACGAGGCCATCGCCGAGTGCAAGGCACTGACCGAAGGCAAAACGCCTGTCACCGAGGACGGTGACAATTACTTCCGGCTGGAGGTCTATGAGGTGCTGCCGGACGGCAACCTTGAGCAGGCCTACGTTACCGGCTTCTTTTCCGAGTAGCCCCTTGGGTATGGGGGCCTGGCCGCCCCCATACCCGCCATCACGTCCATAATGATGTGATTTTTTGATTGGTTGGGGTCGGGAACGTCGAGTTCCCGACCTTTTTTGTTTTACAGCCTCTCGTCAATCACTCTCTGGAGCGTTCTGATGAGCGCATCCTTCTCGGCGAGAATCTTCTCATACTTGATTCTGACGAGTTCCGCCGACAGGTCTCCTGGGTATCCCTCCCCGGTCCTCAGCCACTGCGGATTGACCGCCGGGTATGCGGCTATTATGGCATCGAACAGCCTGGCCAGTTTTAACTGTCCGTGGACGATCTTCGACAGCCGGGTCTTGTCGATCCCGATGGACTTAGCGAAGTCCACCGCCGAGCCTCCGGTGCAGTTGTCTATGAGGTACTGCGCCCTCTCCGCCTCCGTCATTCCCATTTCTATTCGGTTTTCATAAGTTTCCTCACGAGTGCCCACAAGTCCTCCTTCTCCTTCCGGAGAAGCCCGATTTCGGCCTCTAAATGGGCGATATAGCGGTCATTTGACTGGCCGTTGGTGTTGTGATGGTTGCCGTCCCCCTGTATGTTCTGGATGCTCGGCCCCTTCATCATGTCACCCTCCCCTTCAAGCACCCACATCGGATTCAAATCATCCCACTTCTTGCAGACAGCCGTCGCGACGGTCTTGCTCATTCGGTCGCGCCTCTTTACATCGGTTATGTTCTGCGCCGATACGCCGACTTCTTTGGCGAGCGCGGCGTCGCTTTGTAAGCCATAGCATTTTTTGATTGCTTCAAGTCTTTGATAATCAGCCATATCTTAAATAAATTTGACAATAGCGCAAAAAATTATCAAGAAGTGCTTGCTTTTTATCAAACTTTGCTTTACCTTTGCATCCGTGGTTAGTCAATCAACGATTGCTTAACCGGGTTGACATAGTGACGCAAAGCCTAAAAATGCGCTTGGAAGCACCTGCAAGGCACTTTCTCGTATTTGTTCATTGCAAATTTAGGAAATATTTTCGTTAAACAATGCAATTCACGCTAACAATCGTTGATTTTTTAATCAAACGGCGGCGACGCCCGGCTGCTCCCAGTCGTCAAATGGGGGCGTGGAGGACGAGGCGGAGCGTGGGTGGCGGGCGGAAGCCGGCCAATCCCTTGAGCGCAAGCAAAGAGTTCTCGCTGTGATTCGGGCAGGGGTGGCGGCCTACATTGGTAAGAGACACGAAGCGCCCGCAAGGTGCGGAAACTGAAAACGCCTTCCGAACCCAAATAGGGTGTAGGAAACCGAATGGCTTTAATGCCACCGACGGCGGTTCCAAGTCCGCGTGTGAGGCAGAGGAGAGCAGTGCGAGAATGTATGATTCAACAAAGAAAACATGGCAAAACAACACAAGGATTACGACCGTTCAATGGTTGAAAACGGAGAATGGCTGAAGCTGGTGCGGTCGCTCAAGTCGGGGGTGTACGAGGTCGCGGTCCCGAATTATTCCGCGCTCCGCTCCCTGCAAGTGACCATCTCGAAGGTCAATTCTGACCCGGAATGTAAATATATCTTCTCGACTTCCAGCAACTACAACAAACTGGAAGTCCGCATCGAAGTGGATTTGAAGAAGCCCGCCAAATGAAAGAGCTGACCGACCTCATATCCGTCCTCCAGCGGCTCGACGCGGCCATGAACAATGAGACGCGTGTGATGACCTGCGGGGAGGCCGCATTCGTTCTCAACAAGACGCCGCAGACGATTTCCCGGTACATCACCGAGGGTAAGCTGCGCCGCGCCTGCGCCAACGGAGTGAGCGGCGTATGGGCGAAAGATGTTTACAGGCTGCTGTGACAACTCTTGTTGTACATCGTTGCGATACTTTTTCTTTTTTTAAAAAATACTTTACGATTATGCCGATTATCAAAGCAACTGACCAGTTCCCGACCCGTTCGGTGGTCCTGCTCGTTTACGGTGTTCCGGGCGTAGGGAAGACCTCCCTCTCAAACACCGCTGAAAAACCCGTCCTCATTGACTGCGACCGCGGCGCTGACCGCGCCGCGCTCCGCAAGGACACACTCGTCTGCTCCAAGTGGGAGGACATCACTGCGGAGAAGGAGACATTCAGTCAGTACAAGACCGTCATCATAGACACTGCGAAAGCCTGCCTCGATGACTTCCTCTGCGACTACGCCACCCGCGTGGATGACGCCTCGAAGAAGAACAAACTCAAGATGTTCGGGTATGTGGGGGACGAGTTCAAGAAGTTCGTGGCCTATCTCCGCGGCATCAACGTTGACCTCATCATTCTTGCGCATGCCGCCGAGGACAAGGACGGAGACGACAGAATCTTCTACCCGTCTGTGACGGGACAGTCGAAGGATCTTGTGCAGCGCATTTCTGACCAGATTGGTTTCCTCTCCTACGGAGCGGACAACTCCCGCGTTCTTCATTTCCGGAAGGACCGCCGCATCGTGGCGAAGGATACCGCCCAGTTGGGAGACATCATCATCCCTGATGTGAGCGACCCGGCATACAATGATGCTATGGCTCGCATCATTAACGCCACCAAGAAACGCATACAGGAACGCACCAATGCGCAGAACGCGGCTCTGGAAGCCATCAAGAATGCGGAGGAAGCCATCGCACAAGTCAGTGATGCTGCGACCGCAGATGCGGCTCTCAAGGCTATCGGGGCTTGCCCCGCCGCCGATGCCCCTGCGCTCAAGAAGAAGCTGGCCCCCATCCTCAAGAACCTCGGCCTCAAGATGGACAAGGCTTCCGGTAAATTCATCAAGGCGGAGTGATGAAACGCATATCCGTTACCACTCTTGAGACCTATCGCAAGTTCCTCGCGGGGGATGAATGGACAGACCAGACTGCTATGATCGCGGCCATCACCACTCCTTTTCTCGGGAATGCTTACACGTACATCGGAAGCGCATTCCACGCGATAGTCGAGCAGGGTGAATCGGTCATCGAGGAACTGCCCGAAATGGGCAGGTTCCGCGTGACCGTGGACGACCATCCGGTGATATTCAACGAGGAACAGGTGGCGATGGCTCTCAAGTACCGGGTGAGACTTCCTTATGCCTTCCACGAGGAATGGATTGGGAGAGAGTTCGACACTCCGTCGATGCCCATCTGGGTTCACGGACGCGTCGATGTCCTGCACGGCACTTTCGTGCGGGACATCAAGACGAAATACAGCGCGGTCAGATACAACGATTACGTCAACTCGGTCCAGTGGAAATTATACCTCGACCTCACCGGCCTCGACACGTTCTATTTCGACCTGTTTGAGTTCCCGTCCTACAACATAAACAGACACGGATGTGATGTTTCCTCTCTCGGAATCCGGCCATACGGCGCTATCGAATGCATAAGGTATGACGGGATGGAGGAAGAGAACCGAAGGCTTGTCTGCGACTTCACGGACTTCGTGACGAAATACAATCTCGTAAATTATTTGAAAGACAGAGAATTTTAATCATTTATTATTATGGCATTGACACAGAAAGGTCTGGTCTATTCCGTCGGAACTACGGAAACCAGACAGTTCAAGGAAAAGACTTTCGTATCGCGCGCCCTCATTCTTGAGCAGCAGATTTTCGACCAGTACACCGGCGAAAAGAGAAATTCCAACTACATCAAGCTCGAGGCGACAAGACCTGAGACCTGCGCGTCTCTCGACAATTACCAGGTCGGCGGCAAGGTCGAGGTGGAGTTCATCGTCCGCGGCTCAAAGTACGCGAAAAAGGATGGCTCCGGCGAGGATGTGTTCACACGCCTTGAACTTCGTAACATCTCGCTCGTGAGCGGTGCTGCTCCGTCCGCTCCGGCGGGCGCGGCGCCGCTTCCTCCCGCCGCTCCGGCTGCACCTTCGGCCTATGCGGCCACGGCGCAGGGAGATTATGATGCTGACCTCGGGTTCTGATGAGGTACGACACTTCTGACGCATTGACGAAGGCGGAGTTTCTGAACAGAGCGGGCTACCTTGCCGGAAAAGGGAGGCTCGTCGAACTGACGGAACTCCGCTCTTCCTCAAGGCGGTCAAGGGAGCAGTCCGACTGCTGGTGGGCGTGGTGTACGCTCATTGCTCGCTCCATCGGGAATCCCGATGTCGGGTCGGTCGCCCGCGATGTCAAGCGCGAGGTGCTCGGACGAAAGACCGTTTTCAATGTCTTCACGGGCGAGCCGACTGATGAGGATTATTCCACACGGCTGATGACCGAAGCGGAAATGAGCGAGTTGCTCTCCAGAACAAAGGAGTGGGCGCGGAAGGCGCATAACTGGTGGCTTCCGTCCCGGGAGGACGGACTGATATATGAGGATATGGTTGCACGACTCGGGCAATAGCGGTGTTTCCCGCTGCACCGATGCGGATGTGTTACGCTATTGCATTGAATGAATAGAATAGATAAGGCGGAAATCCACAAATGGTTCGACCTCTTTGTGGACTGGAAAGAAAATCCGCTCGTGGAAATACGCATCGGGGGGCGCGGCAGGGACGGAATGTACAGCGGGTATTTCAAAGACCCGGACTCCATCATAGAGTGGGTGGAAAGATACGACACCCGCAACATATACTTCGTCATCAATCGGCTTAATCCTCAATGCGAGCACCTTGCGCAGTTCGACAAGATTCTTGAGCGTCCGGCGAAAACTACGAGCGACAACGACATCGCGGGGCGCGACTGGATATTCATTGACATCGACCCTGTTCGTTTGTCTGACATCAACGCCACGGAGGATGAGGTGAAGTATGTCAAGGATGTCGCCCGCCGCGTCATCCGTTATCTGAAATCCGAGGGGCTGAATGACCCGGTTGTGGTTTTTTCCGCCAACGGCGTGCATCTGTACTACCGTTGCGACATACCCAACGGCAAGGATACGGACAATATGGTGATGAACTTCCTCAAGGCGCTCGGCTCCATATTCGATGACGATAGGGTAAAGATTGACACGGCGGTAGCCAATGCCGCACGTATAGCCAAGCTGCCGGGCACAATGTCCGGCAAGGGACGCTCGGATGACACCGAACGCCCGCAGCGGATGTGCCGGTTCCTCACCGTCCCGGAAGTTGTTGTTCCGACCGATGCGGCTTATTTCGCCAAGATTGCCTCCCTTGTCCCGGAGCCTTCGAAACCCACGAGGGAGAACGACTGGGGACGGCATAAGTTTGACCTCAGGGAGTTCATTCAGAAGCACGGCATAGAGGTGAGACAGGAGGTGCGGGCCGCGGGCGGCACGAGGTTCATTCTCGACCACTGCGTGTTCAACCCGGACCACAGGGCGAAGGACGCTATGTTGTTCCAGTACGATGATGGAACCATAGCGTACAAGTGTCTCCACGCCTCCTGCTCGCAATACAAATGGCGGGACGTGCGTTTGCTTTTTGAACCGGATGCGTACTCTCGACGCGGGGATGTTGCGGATTCCGCGTACAGGCGGAATCCGCAGTGGCAGGAGAACAGGGACGTATTCGTTCCGCAGAAAGAGAGCAATGAAAAAGGTGCCATCTGGCTGTCGCTTGACGAAATACCGACACTGAACCCGAGCGATATAATCAGCATCGGCACGGGCATCAAAGAACTTGATGACAAGATATATGGCGGAACCATACTCCAGCAGCTTTCGGTAATGACTGGCCGTCCCGGCTCGGGAAAGTCAACGATGCTCAACACGATTCTGTTGAGTTCCATTCAACAGGGTTTCCCCACGGCAATTTTCTCCGGGGAATTGCCGAATCAGTTGCTCAAGTCGTGGATTACCCTCCCGGCGGCGGGGCGAAAATACGTAAAACCATCCTCGCGGAACAAAGATGCCTACTATGTCCCGAAAGATGTCGAAGACAAGATACTCGCTTGGCTAAAAGGGAAACTCTTTATCCACAACACGGAGTACGGCAACAGCTGGGGGCAGTTGCGTGAGGATATTCTGCAAATCGTCAAACACGGCGCGAAGAACATTATTCTGGACAACCTTATGACAATCTATCTCGGGAACGAGGATGATCGGTCGAAGTATAAGGCGCAGATAGACTTCATAACCGAGCTGCACGATATGGCCCGCATCGAGAATATTCATATATGGCTCGTGGCCCATCCGCGCAAGCAGACGGCTTTTCTTCGCGATTTGGATATTTCCGGCGCTGCGGAAATCGGCAATCTCGCGGACAACATCTTCATAATCCATCGCGTCAACCAGGATTTTGAGAACCAGGCCAAGTCTTTCTTCCCGAAACCCAAGATAGAGGATATTCTGATGAAGAAATACACCAACGTGATAGAGATAGCGAAGAACCGCGTTCCGGGCCTTCACGTCGGCGACCTCGCCGGTATGTACTATGAACCTGAGACCAAACGGATGAAAAACGATGCGGATGAGGTTATCCGGTACGGATGGGACACTTCTCCTGTCCAGTCTCATCTGCCGTTGGAGGAACGGGCGGGGACTCTCCCCGAGACACCGGAAGAGCCATGGTACAATAAAGAACAGGATGATGGAATCGACTTCTAAAATCAGAGTTTACATCAACGGCCTGGTCAAGGACGGTGTGGGAGCTTACGCCTACATCGTGCTTGAAAACCGGGGTGCGAAGATCGAGGGTCTGGATGCCAGCGTGCTCTCCCCGACCATATTGAGGACGAAGTTCGCAATGGCCGGCCCCTGCAAGGATGATATGCGCATGAAGATGCGGGCCGCATATGAGGGTGTGCGTCACTGCCCCGATGGCGCTGCGGTGGAGATTTACACTGACAATTTTCTTGTTGATTCTTGTCTTGAGACAATCGACCTCGCCGAGGAGGACGGGGACATCGCCGACCGCTATCGCCGTCATATCGCGGCTTCCGGCATCACGGCGGAGTATTGCATCACGAAAGTCTATAACGACAGGGATCTGCCCGACAACGACCATGATGAGTGGACTTGGTGGGCACATCACCTGTGCGAAGACGCCATAAAGCGGTATAATAAGAATAATAATCGGAAGGTTAAGAAGATTGACGTGAAAGAGATGGAGAGTTTATGGAAGAATGGATAGATGCCCGTTCCCGTATGCCGCAGGAGGGCGAGATTATCTCCCTTCCAGACACCAAGAGCAAGTACAGAGTGCGGGGTTTTTCGTTGCTCGCCGGCAAAGGGCAGTTGGCAATACCACTTTGCCTCGTGGGGAAATACAAAATCGAGAAATGAAAGCGATATTACAGGTCATAGTTACTGCAACGGACACGAGGTGGGCGAAGGAAATTCGTCTGCTCGGGGTACCGATATACCATCGGAGGGAACTGGACGTTCAGACACGGTTGAAACGAATTGGCTTCTGTCTCAACGATGGCGGGACACCTAAGGAAATCAAAACCGAGAATGAAGATTATCAACCATAAAAAAAGGATTCCGAGTCAGTTCTATTGGCTTCCGTCCATCATCGTTTCACGTGGCCGCACGGGGCGGCGCGTCTTCCTCGTCTGGCTTTACTGGAGCATCGAATTATGATTTATAAAGACTGATATGGAGAGCGAGGGATTCATCCGGAAGATTGCGGATACGATTCTGGATTGCATCAAGGAGCATCCGGAGGGTGGGATATGGAATGTGTGGCACATAAAGGTGGATGGGCGGTTCTTCACCGCCCACGTCATCTTTGACTCGGACTATATTGAGGAGACGGGCGAGACGTTCCGGGGTGAGACGGAGCGGTGGCTGCGTCCAGCTCCGAAGAGAGTCGGGGGACTGGAAATCTATGAGACAGACGCCCTCTTCGACGAGCTGGACGAGGAACTGTGGGATATGCCCGGCAACTCGGAGCGGATAAAAAATATGATTAATGGTCGGCTGCGCCCGGCCAGCTACTAAAATAGTGCTATATGAGAACAGGAATCGTAACAGTCCAGAAGGCCGTCAACGCTGTTGTCGGCCTTATATGCGCGTTATCGCTGCTGATGATGTGCGGCGAGCCGAGTGAGGACGTATCTATGAGTGAGTGGGTTCTGTGGGAGGCCGCCAATCTCGTGGTCTTCGCCCTCTCCGCGAGATACCTTGACAGACATACCCCCGCGCCGCCAGGGGTCAGACGGCGGTAATTTGTTATCAGTTTCAGTGGTAATCGCCGGAGGGCCGCCGCGAGGCGTCCCCGA
>CAVLBF010000038.1:0-16854 GCA_963661285.1 Bacteroidaceae bacterium
CGGATACGGCGACCCAGTTCTTGTCGTCAAAGCAGCAGAGGAAGACATACCTTGAGCGGCCTTCACGGAAAAGGCCCGAAAGGGACACATCCGTCACCGGCATATATTCCGCACTCACGTCTCTGATCCGCGAACTCCGCAGGGTCGGAGGGAGTTTCTCCGGACTTTCGCGAGCGCCGAGGGACTCCCTCTGCACCGAATTCATTTTGCGATAAGCCTTGGCCAGCTTAAAGGAAAAAGGTTTCTCCCTTGCAAGGAACAGAGGTTCCCCGACAGAATAATGATATGTGCTGTCCCCACGAATAACCCCACACCAAGAATGGCTTTTCGAATGATTGGCCCACTGGGGCGTATAATCAGTCGCGACCGGCACCCCATAGCTTCGGCCAAGATATGTGAAAAGCCCAAGGTAATCTTCGCAGGTCCCGCCGGCTATCCGCTTCAAGGACGATGGAGCAGGCGATGGCTTTCCCGGAGGATAATTGGTGTAGTTTCGGTGCGGCTCGGGGAAAAGCGTGCTGACGGCACGGCAGAAGTCTTCCACTGTCGCCGCCGCGTCTGCGGACAAAGAATCAAGTGCGTGGCCGAATGTCGCTCTGTAGTCGGCAACCCAGTCTTCAAGCAACTCATTGCCGACCCGATACGGAAGCACATACTCGCAAAAATCTTCAAAACTCAGCTCACGGCACCAGTTTGACTTACGCACGGAGAATGCATCCTCGATTCGCTTCTCAAGGTATGACGCACCTATGTTCTTTGCGTCATAGTACATCTCAAGATGGGAGAAGTCAAGTATATTGAAGAGGGAATCCTCAAACGCATACAGCGACCACATATCAACATCCGGACGGTCATAGAATGAAGAAAGTGCTTCGTAGTATTGTCGCAATGGCGCCCCGTCCTTGCTTCCCTGACTGCTCATATTGCCTATGAGGAAGCAGGCTGCCCTGTACTTATCCTCGTCGCCAGACACCCTGTACCGTTCGAGCACCCTCTCGAGTTCAGACCTGTTGTCCCCGGCGGAACGCAATGTGCGCTCAACGTCCGAGGGATAGCGTGAGCAGGACACGGCAAGAATTAAAAATAATATTGCAAATAGGTTCTTTTTCATTTAGTTCGCATAATGGAGGGCCGTTTTTGATGCTCGCAATGAAGATAATCGTTACAAGGCGTCTTTAATTCGTTTGATGTAGAGATTCTCCAGTTTCTTATTGCCGGTAAGTGAATTGCCGATGCATATAACCCGGTTGTCACTATCCAATAAGAACATATTGAATTGTTCATCTTTCAGCAAGAATTTGTTTTTGGAGTAGAATTCGTGCTTTTTGTCAAGATAGACCGTTCCTCCTGACGGGAAGAGTGACTTCAGGAAGAAGTTGACCTCATTCCTTGACCGCATCGCTGGGGAGACAATCAAACAAACCGAGAATACTCCATTGAAAAAGTCTTCGAGTTCATAATACGGAAGCAGATTCTCAATCCACTTCAGTTGGCAGCCGAAGCATTTTGTCGAGTCCACATAGTAGCAGAGTTTAAGAGAGGCTTCATTAATTGGTGAACTGCCTGGAATGAATTGAATACTATCGCTTGCCACATTCAATTGGTCTAATGACCCTAACGACACTCTTTTCCCGATGACACTGTTGACTTTGTGCCCATAGTCGTTACAAGCAACAATAGAGAATACCGTCAAGGCCAGAAATGGCAGCAATTGTTTCATACAGGTCTAGAAGTTGAACCTTATCTTCACGATTGCGTTTTGCCCCTCGGAGCATTTACCCCTGAGTGCAGGAAGAACCGCCCGCCCCAGAGGGCCGTACTCTCCGGCGACATTTGCCGGAATGAGGATGAAGCAGTCCTCGTCTGAACCTACCACCCTGAAGCCGCTGTCTTCATTGGAGTTCTTCCACGCGATGCACTTCCCGCTCTTCCTGCTGTAGACCAGGGAACATTCGCTCGCCTGAGAGCCGCAGAATCTGCAATAGACATAAGCGTCCGTGTCGTGATAGTCCATAGGCAGCTTATAGTAGTCGGACATCATATAGACCCCTATGTCCTCGCCGGCCGAGTCATAGAAATACCTCGCCGGCATAGCCTTGTCGCCGAAGTTCACCTTGAATGCCGGCACCGGACCGTCCTTCTCAAGCCTGTAGAATATTGAATCCGAGTTCTGTGGCCGAAGATAATATACATTGCCTTTGGACTGGCTTATGTTGTTCATCGAGAATGTGCAGTCCTCCCTAGGGATGCTTTCCGAAACCGGATGCCCCTTGCTGTCTATCAGGCGGAGGGCATTGCCCTTGCCGCGCTGGTCATCACGGGTGCTCATAGAAAACGCCGAAAACAGATAGAACTTTCCGTCCGCCGTGGCAGACACGGCATCCGCCGGGTCTTTAAGTCCGGTCAAATCCAATTGGGAGCATTTGTGAGTATCGTCAATGTCGAACACTTTTATGCGGGCATTCTCCAGAACGCAGAACTTCCCGTCAACATAGCAGATGTCGGAAGCGGTCACATATTCGTTTGACGCGCGCCCTCTGGTCAATTTCAGCGGCCCGGGCCGTCCGTGTTCATCCAACGAGAGGATGGTGCCTCTGGAGTCCAGAATGAAAAAGTTTCCCCGCCCGTCCGACAACATTTTGGAGATGCCGGCAAAGAGGACGGATTCATCAACGGGCTGTACGTCAACTACAGATACCACATCTGATATGTCCGCCGACAAAGATGTGACCTGGGCTTCCTCTTCGGCAGACATTTCATCGCCGGAAGTCTGATTGGCACAGGAAGCCAAGGCCAAAATGGCCATCAGTGCCATTGCAGTGTGCAGTGCTTGCATAGTTTCAAAGATTTATTTATCGTGACCAAAATGTATCTTGGCAGCCGTTGTAAGGATAATGAGGACAAGTGCCAACTCTGCCATTGCAGTTGTCATATGCATCGTTCGGACAACAATATGTCCTCCATTCGCTGAAATTGTCAGAATTGCATCCGACGGTCTTCCATCTTCCTTTGATAAATGACTCATAGGCGGACGTGCGATGAAGCAGCGCAACCGAAATGCTCACCAGCAAGATGATGACGCAACAATGAATAAGTTTTTTCTTCATAATGATTTGAATTTAAAAGTTTATGAATATTGCCCACCTAAACAGGTTCGGGACCTGATTGCACCTCTAACGATAACTTCAATCGGATTGGTCATAAATCATTAGCGTTATATCGCAAAGTTACGCCTTTCCCCGTCCACTTCCAAAAGAATCGCGTTACAATTCATTCAGAAAAATCGACCCTCAGCGTTAACTGAAGGCCGTTTTTGATATTTGCGATAAAGAAAATCGTTACAAGGCTCATTCGATGAAAGTCCAAATTAACCTCAGCTCAATTTCGCCGTTCCAATGTAATACTGTCCGTCCTCATCCGAGAGTTCCACCCAAACTCCCCACGGCATCCGCGTCAGAAGTACCGGCTGGCCGCAAAAGGGATGCTGCTACTCAACTCGCTTAAAGACACATAATTCTTTTAAATATCCCAGAACTGCCCTCAGAACGGTGCCGAGGCCGGTGGGGGCGGTGTCCCAGAAATCGTTGTAGCTCACGGCCTCCGGGCAGAGCGGAGCGTCGCTGACCATCCTGACCGAGACGAAAGGCACCCCGTAGCGCCTGCAGGTCTGTGCGATTGAGCAGCTCTCCATATCCACTCCCATCGCACCCGGGAAGCCATCAGCTATACTGCGTGCCTTCTGCTCCGTGTCCACGAACCAGTCGCCGGAGGCGATGGGGGCAGTCACCACTCCGTAGGGATAGACGGCTGCGATCCTGCTCCGGAGCGCGGAAAGCTGCTCAGGCGGCAGCGAAAGGTATTCGAGCGGCTCGCCCTGCACCTGCCCGGAAAGATTCTCCGGACCGCAGTAGACATCGTGGTATCGAACCGACGAGGCGCAAATGATATCTTTCTGTCGGATGCTGCCGTCATTGCAGAGCGTGCCGCAGACCCCGGTGGAGACGATGGCGTCCACCCCGTAATGCTCAATCATCGATGCGACGCAGAGGGCCGAGTTGACCTTGCCGATTCCCGACTGCGCAACGACGACGGAAAGCTCCCCGTCATATTCTCCATTATGGAAGACAAAGCCTCCGGGCTGCTTCTCGCCCTTCAGGCACAGACTCCCCTCCAGCATCCGGAGCTCCCGCTCCATCGCCACTGATACACCTATCTTTTTCATAAAATCACTTAATTCCCCGAAACGCGTACGGCGCATAGATCAGGCCGAAATATTCGTAAACCTTCCGCATCGAGTCGCTGACGCGCTGCACGAACTGCTCCGCATCGCCATCGCCCTTGTGCCAGGCGACTTCGGAGAGAGCGCTGAAACGCGGCAGCTCCATATGCTGCACGTGGTCCAGACTGCAGATATATTCCGTCCAGGTGTTCGCCTGAATGCCTGTGATATATTTCTGCTCCTCCGGCTTGAGCTGGTCGTAAGGGTCGAATGACCAGCATTTCTGGAGCGGGACGTGCCCCCCGATGCCCGCAGGCTCGCCGTTGCCGCGCGGGTCGGCGGTCTGGTAGTAGTCGAGATAGAAGTAATTGTTCGGCACCATCACCACCTTGTTGCCCCGCTTCGCTGCGGTGATGCCGCCCTGTGGTCCGCGCCACGACATCACTGTCGCCGTCGGGGTGATCTCGGAGTCGAGAATCTCGTCCCAGCCGATGATGTGCTTGCCTTTGGCATTGAGGCGCCGTTCTATCCTCTTCAGCATATATCCCTGAAGTTCACCGACTTCTGTCAAGCCCTCCTCGCGCATCCTCCGCTGGCAGTCCGGGCATTCGCGCCATCGGTCGCGCGGGCACTCGTCTCCTCCGATATGGACGTATTCACCCGGGAAGAGTTCGCAGACCTCATCCAGCACGCCCTCCAGAAAGTCGAAGGTGCTCTCCCTGCCGAGGCAGAACACCTCATCGTTCACTCCCCATTCCTGCCAGACATCATAGTCCTTGCCGATGCAGCCAAGACAGTTGTAGCTCGCGAGAGCGGCTTCGGCGTGGCCCGGCATCTCAATTTCGGGGATAATCGTAATCTGTCGCTCGGCAGCGTATTTCACGATTTCGCGTATCTGCTTCTGCGTGTAGAAGCCCCCGTACGGCATCCCGTCCTTGCCGTCCTGCCCTGCCCAGCCGACAGGAGACTGCCTGCGCCACGCGCCGACACGGGTGAGCTCGGGATATTTCTTTATTTCAATCCTCCAGCCCTGGTCGTCGGTCAGATGCCAGTGGAAGGTGTTGAGCTTGTGCAGGGCGAGCACGTCGATGAATCGCTTGACTTCATCGACCGTGAAGAAGTGACGGCAGCAGTCCAGCATCGCGGAGCGGTAGGAGAACTGCGGCCAGTCGTCGATTTCCATCCCGGAGACGGCGAGACTCTCCCCTCGAGGGTGTCCGGCGCTCTCGACAAGTATCTGTGTCAGAGTCTGCAAGCCCCACCATACGCCTTTTGGGGAGCCGCCCCTGATGACGATAAGCTCCTCCGGGTTGACGCTGAGCCGGTACTGCTCTTCGGCGAGAGTGCCGTCGAGATACAGCCTGATATGGGCTTTGCCCGCGCGTCCGCTACGGCTGACTTCCGGCAGCGTGACGGCTGAAACTATGCGGCGGAATCCTGTCGGCGTCTCGTATTCTCCGGCCTCGTAAGGCTTGCGGAGCGATTCCGACCAGATGCCGACCAGCCCCCGAAGCTCCCGGTCGCCGGCATAGACTCTGATCCTGTCGGCGGGAATACGCACGGAAGTGCGGGTCTGACGGATGCTCTGCGGCTCAGGGACAATCGTCACCGAAGCGGCGCGTGCATTATCGGACGACAGGAGCGACGCTCCCGCAAGGGCTATTGCGGCAAACGCAGCCGCAGAAAAAACTTTCAGTGACATAAGGTCTGCGATTTTTACCAAATATAGACAAAAAACGGAACTCCCCCGCAAATCACACCGCCCGTCGGGCGTAGCGGGCGCGGATTATACGGTCCATCTCGGCACGGTGGGCCGCCAGGTAGGACTCAATCCCCTCCCCGGACAGGCCGAGGACATTCTCCAGCATAGGAGCGTTGAGAAACGGGGCTATGGCTAGGGAAATCACGGTGTCGAAGATGTCGCCTATGCTGCAGGGCGCGACCTTCCCCTCCCGTATCTGCTGCTCCAGATAGGCGGAGTGCCGCCTGACGCTCGCTTCGCAGACTGCCCTGAAAGTCTCCCGATAATGCTCCAGGAATTCAGGATGCGTCCTCGCGACATCGAGCAGGAGGAAGGGCAGCCGTCTCTTGGCGAGGAAGCTGTCGAAGAGGGTCGCGGCGCTCTCGGCGGCCAGCTCGATAAAATCGCCGTCAGACTTCATCAGCAGCCGGATTTTCTCAAGCAATTCCGACACGCAACCATCCAGCACCTTGACGAAAAGCTGCTCCTTGGACCTGTAGTAGTAGTTCACCATAGCGTGGGTAACCCCCGCAGCCTTGGCAATCACGGCGGTGGAAGCGGCATCATAACCGCTGCGCAGAAACTCGTCCTCCGCAGCAAGCAGAATCTCCTGTTCTTTTGTCATAAAGTCTTTTATCCCTCAAACTGTCCGGGAACCTGTCACAAAAATAAGCAATAATTATTCTGATGACAAAAACCTTGCAGCCCGTCAGCGTTTACTATGGAAAAGCGAGAACACCACCGGCACCACGATGAGGGTGAGAAGGGTCGAGAGCAGCATCCCGCCGATGATGACCCAGCCTATGCCGTTGCGCAGCTCGGCGCTCGAACCCGATGCCAGCGCCACCGGGACCATACCTATGACGGTGGAGAGGGCGGTCATAAGTATAGGCCGCGTGCGCATCCGGACGGCACCCAGCAGCGCCTCCTCGACTCCCTCCCCCTGCGAGAGCCGCTCCTTGGCGAAGTCCACGAGGAGAATGGCGTTCTTGGCGACCAGCCCCACCAGCATCACGAGCCCCAGCATCGCATAGATATTGAGCGACGTGCCGGAGAGCGCGAGGGCGAGGATGGCCCCGAGAGCGGAGAACGGGACCGAAAGCATCACCACGAACGGGTCTGCCCAGTCGTTGTACAGCACCGCCAGCGCGAGGTACATCAGCACGATGGAGAGCAGCAGAGCAATGCCAAGCACCCCCATCGACTCCGACATCGACTTCATATTACCCGTAGCGGCAAGGCTCACCCCCGTCTCCCGCGCCCTGTCACGGACCGCCGCGAGGAACTGCCCCGAAGCCGCTCCTGGCGAGATTCCGACCACATTGGCGCTGAGCGTCGCCGACGGGTTGCGGTTATATCTTTCGAGCCTTCCCGGACCTGTGCCGAGCCGGATCTGCGCGAACTGCCCGAGGGTGACGCGCTCCCCTGAAGGATTGATGAACGTAAGATTGGAGATGTCGTCAATATCGTCGCGCCAGATGGCGTCAGCCCGGATGTTGATGTCGTATTCATAGTCGCCGCGCACATATTTGAGGCTGCTGTTGCCCTGAAACGCCATCTGCAGCCCCTGCCCCACCGCGTCGAGCGTGAGTCCGAGAGCGGACATCTTCTCCCTGTCCACCACAATCTCCACCTCAGGCATACCGCCGCCCGTGGAAAGCTGCTGCTGCGTGGTGCCAGAGATGCGGCGGAGAGCGTCGAGCGCATATTCCCCGAACGCCGCCACGGAGTCGGCGATGGTTCCCGAGACCACATATTCCAGAGCCGAACTGTTGGCCGCCCCGTGCAGCGAGGCGGGGAACGTCCTCACCGAAGCATCCACCAGACAGTCGCCCAGCTCCCTGCGCAGCTCGGAAGCGTAGAGCTTCACCGATTTGCTCCGCTTCGACGGCGGCACGGTCTTCACCCCGAGTTCCGCGAGGTACGGAGTGCCCTGCGTGCTTTCGTTGTTGCTGTTGGTAAGCCCTATCATCGACACGACTTCCTTTATTTCCGGCTTGTCAAGCAGATACGCTTCCGCCTTCGCGACGAATGCCGAAGCCTCTTCCATCGATATGTCCTTCGGCATCTCAAGCAGCACCGAGAACTCGCTCTGGTCCACGTCCGGCATAAATTCGAAGCCGATAAAACCCAGAGGGAAGAGTGCGACTATGCAGAGCGTGAGGGCAAGCACGGCTGCACCTACCCGCTTCTTGTGGTTCAGCGACCGGCGGAGAAGACCCGCAACCCCTTCGCCGAAACTCCGGACAGCCCCCTCAAATCCAAGCATCATCCGCCCCCAGAGACGGGTCGCATCCGGCGAGAAAAGCTTGCCGAAACGGGAAGTCAGCAGCGGCACCAGGGTAAGAGCCGCCAGCAGGCTGAGCAGGATGGAGAATATGATGACCCCGCAGAACTGTCGGAGAATGTCAGACACGAGGCTCTGTGTCAGCGCGATAGGCAGGAATACGATTACCAGCACCACCGTGACGCTCACCACCGTGAAGCCTATCTCGCGCATCGCGTCGAGAGTCGCCGCCACGGGTTTCTTCCCCATCTCGAGATGGCGGTAGACATTCTCGATCACCACTATGGCATCATCGACCAGCACCCCGATCACGACCGACATCCCGAGCAGCGACATAAGGTTGAGCGAGAATCCGAAGACCCGCATCCCGATGAAGCTTCCCACCAGCGAGACAGGCACTACAAACATCACTATCAACGCGTTGCGCAGGTCGTGGAGGAAAAGGAGAATCACCAGCGTCACCAGCAGCACGGCAAGCAGCAGATCGCCGAAGACCGAGCTGATGGACTCCCGCGTGAAATTCGAGGTGTCGGCGACAGTCCTTATGCTGAGTCCTGAGACGGACAGCTCGTTCTCGAGCTCCGTGGCCACACGCAGCACATTGTCGCTGAGGCTGATGGCGTTGGCATCGCCCTGCTTGAATATGTTGAGCAGTATGGTCTGCTCGCCGTTCAGGCGGGCGAGCCGTCGCGCCTCTTTCGGGGCTTCGACCACTTCCGCTATGTCTGCGAGTCTTATCTGCGTGCCGCCGGGGAGAGTCATAAGCACCAGCGAGCGGATGTCCTCTACCGTCGCGAGTTTGCCCGAGAGGCGTATGGAAGTGCGGCTGCGGGCATCGCTGATGCTTCCCGTCGGGAAATCCAGATTGGACGAGCGTATCGCCCCCATCACTTGGGCCGGGTTCATCCCAAGCGCGGCGAGGGCGTCGAGGTCCAAATTAATCTGTATTTCCCTTGCCCTCTCGCCTATCGCATCCACTTTGGCGACCCCGGGGATACGCAGCAGCTCCGGTACGATACGCCGCTCCACAAGGTCGCTGAAATCGACCGTCTCCAGAGCGGAGCGCAGCGCCAGCGTCATCACCGCCTTGTCGTCTACCGTTATCTTGTTGATGACGGGCGAGAGGGCCGTCGCGGGGAACTCCGCCTTGCGGGAGGCAATCCTGTTGCCGGCGTCGGTCATAGCTTCATCGATGTCGGTGCCGTATCTGAACGAGACGAAGACCATAGCCATCCCCTCGAAGGAGAACGAGCGCATAGCCTCTATCCCTTGGAGAGAAGCGAGCGCATCCTCCAGTTTGCGGGTGAGCGAGCTCTCCACCTCTACGGGAGAAGCTCCCGGGTACACCACCGCAACCGTGAGCGACGGCGGGGTGAACTTGGGCATAAGTTCCGCCTGCAGCGAGCGGAATCCCAGCAGGCCGAGTATAGTTATCACGAGAAACAGCACCGCGACATATATCGGCCTCCGTATGGACAATTCGGAAATCTTCATAGCGCAGCGTCGTTTTATCGGTTCACAATCCTCACTTCCTCCCCCTCGCCTACATTCATAAGCCCGGCAACGATAATCTCCTCCCCCTCTTCAATCCCCTCAAGCACCTCCACCATATCGCCAGACAATGCCCCGAGCTGCAGAGTGCGGCGGCGGGCGGTCCCGTCCTCGACGGCATATGCTACGGCCGAACCTGCGCTGCCCGTGACCGCCCTTCGAGGAATGGTGACGGCATCGTGTCCGCCCCCCTCGCAGAAGCGGCATTTAAGGTACGCCCCGACACGCAGGCGCGGGTCGCGCTCCAGCAGCACTTCCACGGGATAGTTCAGCCCCCGGTCGCTCTTAAGGCCGATGTGGGTGATTCTGCCGGAGAAGAGCGCCCCGGGTTCGCCGGCATCGGTAGCCGACACTTTCTGCCCTACAGAGAGCAGCCTCAGACGGCTTTCGCTGACATAGCAGATCAGCTTCACGCTGCCTGCGTCCACTATCTCGAAGAGCGGGACGTTCGGGGCGACGAGCGAACCCTTCTCGACGAAACGGGAGTTGACGGTGCCCGAAATCGGGGACTTGACCACCGCGTCCTCAAGCCGACGCCGGCTGGCGGTGAGTCTGCTCTCCGCCGAGGCGAGCTGCGCACGGACATTGTCCAGCTGCTGCAGCGTCACTCCGCCCTCTTCGCTGGCGCGCTCGAGCCTGCTCTCGTCCTTTCGGAGGGCCTCGCAGGCGGCTTTCGCCGCCAGATAGTCGGCCTCGTAAACCTCACTGTCGAGCTTAAGCAGAGGCGTACCCTCCGCCACGCGGTCTCCGTTCTCCACATAGATTTCAGTGACCCTGCCGGAGAGGTCCGAGAGGAGCTTGAGTTCCCTCACGGCCTGCGAGACGCCGTTGGAGCTGAAGCTGTCTGAGATAAAGGAGCGCTCCGCCCTCACCGTAGACACGCTTACGCTCCGGTCGAGCCCGGAGGCCGACGCGCTCTGCTCTGCGGAGCGCTTCCTATTGAGCAGCAATATGCCCACAATTCCCGCCGCCAGCGCGGCGATGATTATCGCTGTAACTGTTCTTTTCATATTCATCGTGTTAGTTCCTGTATTGTCCCGTCGGCCTTTTTAAGCTCGATGTAGGCTTTCATACTGCCTCCCAGAGCGTTGACATAATTCATCTGCGAGCGGATGAGCGCGGAGTCGGCGTTCAGCAGCTCCGACAGTGAGGCGAGTCCCTCCCGGTATCTGCTCTCTACCACGGCGAAGACTTCCCGGGCCATCTCCCGGTTGCGTTCCTGCGACTCCATCGTCCTCAGGCTCTGCCCGAGCGAGGAGAGCGCGTTGGAGTAAGCCATATTCAGCGACTCCGTGAGCATCCTCTCGTCGAGCTGCGAAGACTGGAGTTCAATCTTCGCCTTCCTGATGCTTGCGCTCTTGGAGAGGCCGGTGAAGAGGGGGAAGCGGAGATTGAGGGATATCACCGACACCGGGAAGTGCCGGAAAGTCTCGCCGCTGAAACTGTCCCCCATATAGTTCATAGCGTAGTTGGCGCTCAAGCTCAGCGTCGGGAGCGTCTCATAGACGGCGGCCCGGTGCTGGAGTTCGAGCATCCGCTGCCTTTCCCGCAGCGAGCGCATCGGGAGCAGTCCGCTGACATCAAACGGCTTGAGAGTGCCGGAGCGGAGCATATTCTCCGCTGCTTCTATGTTCAGCTCCTCCAGTTCTATCGCCTCGTCCATCGGGAATCCCATCTGGAGTTTGAGCAGGTTCTTCTGTATCCCGACGGTCTGCGCCAAAGACTCCCTCTCCGAGGCGAGGTTCGTCCTGTTGACCGCTATCTGCTGTATGTCCACGTGACGCATCAGACCGCTCTCCCCGTTCACCTGCATTATGGCTAGAATCCTGTCCATCAACGCGATGCTCTCATCGAAGAGCGACACTGCATAGCTCAGTGCCTGGACGGAGAAGTAGAGAGTGGCGGTCTTGGCGATAAGTTCCTCGCGGTCGAGTTCCGCCCCCGTCCCGCTAAGGCTCGCGGCGAGGGTGGCGATGTCCAGCGCGTTGAATAGCGGGAAGTTGAGTATCTGCTGCGTGAGCGTTGCGCCCCAGCTGGCGTTGTAGTCCATCCCCATCGTCACCGTCATATACTTCGGGGCATTGGGGTCGCGCATCGACTCCGGCAGCATCGAGTTGACGAAGTTGGGCATAGCGATGGTGGTCTTCCGGGCGTTGTAGCTGATGGAGGAAGACGCGCTTATCTGCGGCAGAAGCGCTCCCGCGACTTCCCTGCGGGACTGTAGGGCGGCTTCAAGGGCGAGATTGTCCTTGAGGAGGGTGAGGTTGTGGCTCTCCGCATAGTCAAGGCATTCGCGAAGCGACAGCCGCTCCTGCCCGGATGCCGCTAAAGCACTCAGGCTCAGCAGCAATAGAATTGTCATTTTAACATTTTTCATCGGTGCTCAGGCGTTTTCCGTTCTAAATTAACAATATTGTCTAACGATGTCGTTAATGCAAATATACGGCAAAAAACAAGATAAGCAAGACCTTTATCTCAAATAAGAATAAAAGTCTTGCCTATCCTGCCTGCGGGACTGATTACCAGCCTTTCCGTATGTTTTCGGCGACCATCGAGACGAGCCTCGGAAGGGAGCTCGTGCTCGCCCAGGCGCTGTGCGGCGAGAAGCGGAAACGCTCCGGGTGCTTGAGATGCAGCAGAGGGCTGTCGGCGGGCAGGGGTTCTTCGACGAACACGTCCAGCGCCGCTCCGGCTATGATTCCCTCATCGACAGCGTGCGCGAGCGCCGCTTCGTCCACTATGCCGCCCCTGCCGAGGTTGAGCAGCACGGCGCTCCGCTTCATCCTCGCTAGCTCGGGGGCGCCTATCAGATTCTGAGTGCGGGAGTTAAGCGGAGCGTGGATGCTCACCACATCGGAGCTGGAGAGCAGCTCTTCCAGACTCAGGCTCGGATAGTCGGTATTATGGGAAGTCCCTGATGTGGAGAAATATACCACCCGCATCCCGAATGCTGTAGCGATGGAGGCCACCCGCGAGCCGATTGTCCCCATCCCGATGATGCCCATAGTCTTGCCGCAGAGCTCGACCGCAGGATGAGTCACGTCGGTGAATATGCCGCTCGCGCTGTACTTTCCGCTCTTGACGCAGGCATCGAGATAAGGCGCGTTGCCCAGAAGCGAGAGCAGATGGGTGAATGCGGCCTGCGACACGGCATCGGTGGAGTAGCCGGCCACGTTCCGCACTATTATCCCCCGCCGCTCCGCAGCCTTGAGGTCGATATTGTTGACTCCGGTCGCCGACTCGCAGATCAGGCGCAGCTTCGGGGCGCGGGAGAGCAGTTCCTCGTCCACCAGGACCTTGTTGACCATCAGCACGTCGCAGTCCCCCACCCTTTCCAGGGACTCCTCACGGGAGCTCGTATGGTAGGTGACGAGTTCCCCCAGCTGCCGTATCTCGTCCAGCGGGGTATCCCCCAGCGTGGACGCGTCCAGATATACTATTTTCATCATCCAAGTATTTTCCGTAAAGATAGAGAGTTTTTTTAGAGGAAGAAATTGTCCGTAAGTATTGCACGGAAAGTCCATTGCTGATATCTTTGCGAAATTTTTGATTTAAATTTTAATATTTATGAAAAACACATTGCTCAGGACGGCGCTCTGCCTGGCAGCCGCGTCCGCGCTTCTAGGATGCCACAAGCAGGAGGCCGAGGCCCCGCTGCCTCTCGACGGAGTGTGGGAGGGCCCGATGTCGGTTTCCGAGACCGGAGTCACGACCATCAATATTCTTAATGTCAAGGACAACGCCACGGCCGAGTTCTACAATATGAAATATTCGCTTACAGGCGGATATGAAGTCCTGTCCAAGGAAAGCTCTTCAATCGAACGGCTCACGGGCGGCGCCCAAGGGTTCAGAGCCACACTCGGAGGGGAGCAGCTCACCTTCGACCTCAACGGGGACACCATTATGCTCCTCGGGGAGGACGAGGACAGCGCGGTCTCCTATCACCTCAGCGACAACGACATCAGCTACTACAAGGCTGTGAGCCTCAAGCCTTCGCTCCTGCCCGACCCGAATGACAAGGAATTCACCGGACCGCGCAAACTCGAGCTCTCGCTCCAGAACGGAGAGCAGTTCACCGCAGGCGGTTTCGACTGGATCGAATTCCTCGAATGGGCAGGCAAGACTGCGGCCACGACCGCCTGGGGCAAGGGCGTGGGAGTGCTCCTTGATATGCTCTTCCCGGCGTCAGGAGAAACCACCACGCTTGACGACCTGCTGGGCAAGATGGACGAAATCAGCAATCAGCTTGCGCAGATGACCATCCTCTACAAGAACACCACATACGAGAAGTATCTCAACGACCGCAGCAAGATGGTGAGTGAACTTACCAATTACAACAAAGAATACTATACCCGTCTGAGCAACGCGGAAACAGACGATGAAGTGAAGACGATAATCCTCGACTGGGCTTCCCACAATGTCGGAGGGAATCCGGTCTATGTCCAGGGCTTCAATTATATAGCCTACCTGCTGACCACGGTCATCGAGCAGAGGGACATCTTCAATATGTATGACCTCTACACATATAACACCACAGCCTGGGAGAGTCAGGGATATGCCGTCAGGGAGGCGCTCCGCGCCAGCGACATCGCTACGGTCGCGCAGACCTTTTACCTGACCCAGCTCTACCACACCCTGCGTGACGGAATCAAGGACGCGGACAGAGAGACGATTCTGAAGGACAACATCGAGAAATTCGAGAAATTCTCGGAATACATAAAGAACCGTCCGGTGGAGCGTCACGAAGACAGGGGGATATGCCAGATTGAAGGGGCGCATTTCGTTATGGACAAATTCGCTCTTGACTACCCTAACTACCGCAATCCCAAGTGGAACACCATTCCTTGCAGGTGGACGAGGTACAAGAGCGACGTGTATTTTATGTGGGGCCCGAATCAGGCCGAGAACTACAACAAGGCTCTCACTCCGGATGAGGTGAAACGCATATTGGACTACTATGAGGGGAGCGACCGTACTCTCAACGACATCTTCACTAAGGATGCCAACATCAAACTGGGGGCCTATATCGTCACCTCATACTACAACGGAGTCCTCCCTCTTCAGAGCGGGTACTATTCAAAGAGCTGGCGATATGTAGGTGTGGACAGCGCAGTCTTCATCAGAACCGCAAAGTCCGCGAGCGACATACAGCCGACGGCTGTGGGATATGCCTGCATTGACGAAATGGGCAGCCTGTTTGATCGTTATCTCGGACTCATAGAATGGTACGAGTACTACGACAGTTACACCTGGACCAGGACCAATGTCATCGAGCGCTGAACACCGGCCCTGCTGTTGTAAGGCAATGGCAAGACTTACAAGACCATAAGCAAAGTCCCGCCGGCAATCATCAGGCAGCCCAGAAGCGACTTCAGGGTGAACGTCTCGCCCAGGAAAATAAAGGCGAGAATCAGCGTAAACACGATGCTGAGCTTGTCCACCGCGACCACCCTTGTGGCCTCCCCCATCTGGAGGGCCTTGTAGAAGCAGAGCCAGGACGCGCCGGTCGCGAGTCCGGAAAGAGTGAGGAATATCCAGCTCTTGGAGCTGATGGAGCCTATGCCGCCCTGAGTGTCGGTGAAGAACACCATCAGCCAGGACATCAGCACGACCACTACCGTCCTGATGGCGGTGGCGAGAGTGGAGTCGACTCCGCCGATTCCGATTTTGGCGAGAATCGACGTCAAGGCCGCGAAAACAGCCGACAGCACGGCAAATACGATCCACATATTCTTGTCACCTTGAAGATAATGCCGGGCAGTCCACCCGCGTGAGGCACTCCTCCTCCGCCATCATCTGCGGGTTCGTGCCTGGGACACCCTGCGGCACCTCCTCGCCCAGCAGAGCGAAGAGCTCCTGCCAGTAGAGAGGAATCTCCCCGTCAGCGTCGCGCCAGTTCATCGGAGACTCGCTGAAAAGATGCTTCCCCGCCGGGGTGACATAAGAATTGTAGACCAGTTCGCTGCAGTACATCGCCCCGTTGTCCGGAAGGAAATGCACGTCATAGGGCTGCCCGAGGAACTTCTTGGCATTCTCCACGAAGCGGGCGGCCTGCTTCGCGCTCACCTTCGGCCTCATCACCTCCAGCTCCGGCAGACTCCCGTCCCGGAGCGTGAAATCCGCGAGGAAAGTGTCCAGCGGATGCCGGTCCACGCCGTGCTTTATCGTCGCGTCGATGATCCAGGTCGAGTCGCCCCGCACCTCCAGAATCGCCACGTGTATCCTCATCCTCTCCGCTCCCCCGGATGTCGAGGCCGCTATCGCGCCCGACATCGAGCCGGCGTTGAGGTCATAGTCCGCCGGAATGGACACGAACAGCAGATCGCCGCTGCGAGCCGAATTCCGCGCGGCGGGATTGCAGGACAGCAGCACAGACAGCGCCACCGTCACAATTATAAATAAACGTTTCATTTGCCGTATTAAGCGTAAAGTAAGTACAATAATTTAGACCAAACTATTTCAATCCCGAAATGTCTACTCGATATTGAGTAAGCGATGGAGTAGGCTTCTCCAGGAACATCACCATATAAACTGGGGCGTAGATGAAGTTCCTCTCGACGATAAGATTGTCATTAATAAAGATAAGCGCCTGAGGCATATCGTATTCCTCGCAGTCCATTATGTTGGAAAGAGCTCGATGATAAGTGTAGTCTTTCCCGGACTTAACCTCAATGGGAAGGACCTTGCCCCCCATCTCGATGACAAAGTCCAACTCGCCCCTCTTCTTGCTATTGTAGTAATAAGGCTCCAGCCCGTGTGCAACGAGCTCCTGTGCTACGGCATTCTCATAGATGGATCCGAAGTTGATACCTTTGTCACCTTTAATAATCCGCAGCTGAATGCCGTCGGCATACTGGGCGGCCAGCAAGCCGATGTCGTTTAAGAATAGCTTGAGGAGGTTGCGGGAGCGGGCCAGCAACAAAGGCACTTTAGGCTCCTCTACATTGTAAACGGGGATTGCGACGCCAGCATCCCTTAGCCAGAGGAAACTGTCCCCGTAGCGCTCATATTTTGCATTCTCGTTCAAGCGTTTCAGGATAAAGCGCTTGTTCTTAG
>CAVLBF010000039.1:0-16458 GCA_963661285.1 Bacteroidaceae bacterium
CACAGGACCCTCTGGTCCCAAACCAGATGCGCTAGCCAACTGCGCCACACCCCGAATTCCCCTAAACGGGACTGCAAATATAAGCCACTTTCGTGACAAAAGCAAAAAAATCGGAAATTTTGTATCTTTGGAGGCTTATTTGTGAAAGACGCGGAATGATTATCGAAGCACACGGAATACGCAAGAGTTTCGGCACGCTGGAAGTGCTGAAAGGCATAGATTTCACCGCCGCCCGGGGGGAGACCGTCTCGATAACGGGGGCCTCCGGGGCCGGCAAGTCAACCCTGCTCCAGATACTCGGCACACTCTCCTCCCCGGACGGGGGAAGCCTCTCCATAGACGGGCAGGATGTCCTGAGTCTGCGGAGCGATGAGCTCGCGGCATTCAGGGGACGCAGGGTCGGATTCGTCTTTCAGGCGCACCATCTGCTGCCGGAGTTCACCGCGCTGGAGAACGTGATGATTCCCGCGCTGATAGCCGGCACGCCCTCGCACCAGGCCCGCAGAAAGGCTCTCGGCATACTCGAAAGCCTCGGACTCAGCGCAAGACTCGAACACAAGCCCTCCGAGCTGTCCGGAGGAGAGCAGCAGCGGACCGCGATTGCCCGAGCCATCATCAACGACCCCGCCGTGCTCCTCGCCGACGAACCGACAGGCAACCTCGACTCCGCCACCAAGCAGGAGATTCACAGGGTGTTCTTCGACCTGCGTGACCGGCTCGGGCAGACGATAGTGATTGTCACCCACGACCCGGAGCTCGCCTCCCTCTGCGACCGCTGCCTCAAGATGAGGGACGGACTTTTCGTCGATTAGACCTCCGATGGGCGAGGATGTCTTCAGATTTCGCCGCTTTGCGGTCCGCAACCGGGACTCGGCTCTCAAGGTCGGCACCGATGCGGTTCTGCTCGGGGCGGCAATGGGCATCCGCCCGTCGGACAGACGGGCGCTCGACATAGGCACCGGTACGGGGGTGATTGCACTGATGGCAGCGCAGCGCAGCGAAGACATCACCCCGGAGGACATCTCCGGGAGTTCCGGTCTGCGCATCACCGGCATCGACATTGACCCCCTGTCCGCCGCCGAGGCGGAGTACAATTTCCGCCATTCCCCCTGGCCGGGCAGGCTGGAGGCTCTCTGCACTCCCCTCTCCGCCTACAGGCCGGAAGAGAAATTCGACCTGATATTCTCCAACCCTCCTTACTACGACTGCTCGCTGCGCAACCCCGACGGGCGTGAAGCCGCCGCCCGGCACAACGACAGCCTCACTTACGGGGACATTCTCGAGTTCGCGGCTGACAATCTGCTCCCCGGCGGACGGCTCGCGATGATTCTCCCCTCGGAGCAGAGCGTAAGCGTCCGCAGATGCGCCGCCTCGTACGGGCTGATGCCGCTGCGGCTGCTGGGCATCAGGACCACGGAGCACAAAGGCGTCAAGCGCACGATAATCGAGTTTTCGACAGCGCCGTGCAGAACGGAGGAGCTCGAAATCACCCTTATGCGGAACGGCGCACGCTCGGAAGAATACCGCCGTCTGGCCGAAGACTTCTACCTCTGATTTTTTCGCCACAGGCCTCCAAACCCCGCAGGATGCGGTTTTGGGGCGAAATCCGATCACCGCAGGCAGTCGCCACAAAAGAGAGTCCACGCCACGCGGAGGCCCATTTTAGCCACAAACGGCGTCTCCGCCGGCTCCGGGCAGACATTATGTACATATCTTCGCCGCGAGTTATTTTCAGAGTTCTTCAAACCCACAAAAACTTTACGACGATGTACAAACTCACTCAAAAGGACAATTTCATTCTCAGATTTGAGAATTCCGTCAAGGAATGTTGGGACAAGGCCGCCCTCGACGATTACCGCACAAGCAGCATCACCTACGGCGAACTCGCCGCCGACATCGAGAAGATGGTGCTCTGCTGGAGAGCGGCGGGGCTTCAGAAAGGAGACAAGATAGTCATCAACGCCAGAAGCTGCGCCAACTGGGCCAAGGTATTCCTTGCCGCCCAGATCGGAGGCTATGTGGCCGTGCAGATATTCAACGGCTTCACCCCGGACGACACGGCAAAGCTCGTGAACCACTCCGATGCGCGGCTCCTCTATACGGAGAAGTCGATATTCGACAAGATTGACTTCAGCGCCCTCCCCAACCTGCTCGGAGCAATCGACATCAGGGGGCTCGAACTCCTCGCCTCACGCGAGGGCTTCGGCGAAGTATATGCAAGACAGGACAGCCTCTTCGCCGACGCGCACCCCTCCGGTCTCAAGGCTGAAGACATCCGTTACGAGGCCGGCTCGCTGGACGACCTCTCCGCAATAATGTACACCTCCGGCTCAACCGGCAACCCTAAGGGCGTAATGCTCAGCAACAGAAACCTTTCGGCCAACATTCAGCTCATCCCGGTACACTTTCCGTACCGCAGGGAAGACAATTATGTCAGCGTCCTCCCGTATGCGCACATCTTCGGGATGGTCTATGATATGCTTGCGCCGCTCTGCTTCGGGATGCACCTCATCGTGCTCTGCATCCCGCCGGTACCGGCAAACCTCAAACCTGCCCTCAGGCAATACAAGCCTTATGTGTTCTTTGCCGTGCCGCTCATCCTCACCAAGCTGCTGGAAGACTCCATAGGAGAATTCGTCCACAGCAAGAGCGGGGCGGCGAAGCTTGAGGACTACAAGAACAACCGCGACTACTGCGAAGCGCTCGCGACCATCTTCCTCAACGCCCTCGGCGGCCATATCGGACTCTTCGTCACCGGCGGGGCCGCCATCCCGGAGCATCTGGAGAAACTGATGGTCGAGAAGCTCGAGCTCCCGTTCGTCACCGGCTACGGAATGACGGAAGCCGCGCCGACCATCTGCCTCGGGCACAAGGGACGCTACAAACTCAAGGAATGCGGGGAATACGTCGATGAAGCTGTGGAGCTCAAGATCGACTCCGCAGACCAGGAGCACATCCCGGGAGAAATCCTCATCAGGGGCAATGTCGTGTTCCAGGGCTACTATAAGAACGAGGAAGCCACCCGCGCGGCGTTCACCGAAGACGGATGGTTTCGCACCGGCGACCTCGGCACCGTGGACAAGGACAGGAGCGTGTTCATCGTGGGACGCTGCAAGAGTATGATTCTCACCACCAACGGGCAGAACATCTTCCCTGAGGAGATAGAGGTCGTGCTCAACGCGCTGCCGTATGTGGGAGAGAGTCTGGTCGTCTCCCGCGAGGGGAAACTCGTGGCGCTGGTGGTGCCGGACCACAACCTCGCCGGCGATATGGACGCCTCTGCGCTCAAGAGCGTGATGGACGCCAACCTCGCCGCGCTCAACCGGAAGATTCCCGGGTACTCCCGGATAAGCTCATACGAACTCCGCTTCGATCCGTTCGTGAAGACCCCGAAGGGAAGCATCAGAAGATTTATGTATGAATAACGGAAGAAGAGTGGTAATCACCGGCCTGGGGGTCATCTCCCCGGTCGGCAATGACATCCCGACATTCTGGGACAGCCTCAAGGCGGGCCGTTGCGGCATCGGCCCTCTTGAAGGATTCGAGGACTGCGGGCTCCCGATTCACGTGGCCGGCGCCGTAAAGGGCTTCGATCCGGCACAGTTCGGACTGAGCGGTGCGGAGCGCCGTCGCAATGACCTCTACAGCCAATACGCCCTCGCGGCGGCAGCACAGACTATGGCGTCGAGCCGTCTCGTATCAGGGGAGAACATCGCCCCGGAGCGCTTCGGGGTGTATGTAGGCACGGGTATCGGGGGGATGCATACATTCGTCGCCCAGACCAAGGTGATGCTTGAGGAGGGGGCGGACAGAATCTCCCCGCTCTTCATTCCGATGATGATTCCCAACATTGCCGGAGGCAACATCGCCATCCGCTACAATGCCCAGGGACCCTGCCTCACCCACGTGTCGGCCTGTGCCACGGGCACCAACTCCGTCGGCGAGGCCTACCTCGCGGTTCTCGGCGGTCGCGCCGACGCGATACTCACCGGGGGCAGCGAAGCCGTGCTGACCCCGCTCGCCATCGGAGGCTTCGCCAACTGCAAGGCTCTCACTACGGAGGAAGACCCGGCGAAGGCCTGCCTGCCGTTTGACCGCCGGAGAGGAGGCTTCGTGATGGCTGAAGGGGCGGCAATGATGATGCTGGAAGAATATGAGCACGCCGCAGCCCGAGGGGCGGAGATAATAGCGGAAGTCTGCGGCTACGGCTGCACCTGCGACGCCTACCACTACACGGCGCCAAGACAGGACGGCATCCCGGCCTCCAAGGCATTCAGGGATGCCCTTGCGGAAGCGGGATACAGACCTGGCGAGAACCTCTACATCAACGCGCACGGCACGGGCACGCAGCTCAACGACGTGGCCGAGACCAAGGCCATCAAGCTCGCCCTCGGCGAAGAGGACGCCCGCCGCGCCTCAATCAGCTCCACAAAGTCGATGACCGGCCATATGTTCGGGGCCACCGGAGCTGCGGAGCTTATCGCATCCGCACTCGCGCTCAGGGACGGGGTCGTGCCGCCTACAATAGGGCTCGAGGAGTCGGACCCGGAGTGCGACCTCGACTACACTCCTCAGCAAGCCAAGCCTCGGCAGCTTGACATCGCCGTGTCCAATTCTCTCGGTTTCGGGGGGCACAATGTTTGCGTGGCTTTGAGGAAGTGGAACTGAAAATATGGACAAAGATGAATAGAGACGAAATCAAGCGGATCCTCCCCCACAGGGAGCCGATGCTCCTCATAGACAAATCCGGATGGGACGGAGATGAAGTATGTTCGGAGTACACGATAAAGGACAACGAATTCTTCACCACGGGCCATTTCCCGGGCTATCCTGTAGTGCCCGGAGTAATCCTCTGCGAAATAATGGCGCAGGCAAGCTTCCTGCTCATCCCGGAGGAGGAGCTGAAGACCCACACCGCTTTCTATGCGGCTCTGGACGGGGTGAAATTCAAACATTCAGTCTTTCCGGGCGACACGGTCTGCACCCGTTCGAGGCTTGCGGGCCGCAGGGGACCGGCAGTGTTCATCGAGGCCAAGGCCACGGTGAACGGCAATCTCTGCTGTCAGGGCAAGCTTACCTTTATGCTCGTCCCGAATGAGGATTTAAAAAAGTAGAATATGGCATACGGTTTACTCAAAGGCAAGAAAGGCATCATCTTCGGGGCGCTCAACGAGCAGTCCATCGCGTGGAAAGCGGCGCTCAAGGCCCGCGAAGAGGGAGCGGAGCTCGTGCTCACCAACACTCCCGTCTCCATCAGGCTGGGCACTATAGACGCTCTCGCGGAACAGTGCGGAGCCATAGTGGTGCCTGCTGACGCGACTTCGCTCGAAGACCTCAACACCCTGGTCGACAAGGCGATGGAGCACTTCGGAGGGCAGTTCGACTTCGTGCTGCATTCGGTCGGGATGTCGCCTAATATCCGCAAGGGACGCGCCTACGAAGACCTCAACTACGACTTCCTCGGCAAGACGCTCGACATCTCGGCCATTTCGTTCCACAAGCTGCTCTCCGTGCTCTACCGCAAGGACGCGCTCAGGGAATGGGGCTCAGTGGCCGCGCTCACCTACATCGCCGCACAGCGCACCTTCGAGGGATACGGAGATATGGCCGACGCCAAGGCCCTGCTGGAGTCCATCGCGCGCAGTTTCGGAGTCATCTACGGCAAGCGCCGCCGCGTGCGCGTCAACACCGTCTCACAGTCTCCGACGATGACCACCGCCGGCAGCGGCATAGCGGGGATGCGGGATATGTTCGGCTACGCCGACAGGATGTCTCCGCTCGGCAACGCAAGCGCCTCCGACTGTGCGGATTATCTCGTGACCCTCTTCTCCGACCTCACGAGGCACGTGACGATGCAGACGCTCTACCACGATGGAGGATTCTCCTCCACCGGGCTCACTGCGGATGCCGTGGCCCTGTTCGGCAAAGGGGAATAGCGCCTCCTTGACAACAATATGCAATAAGCCCGGGGCTTCGCGGCCTCGGGCTTTTTTCGCTTCCTGACAAGGAAGATATCAGTACCTTCTAGAGGTTCGGGTTGGACTTCTTCCACTCGGATACAGGAGGGACGATGCCGAGCGCGACAATCTCGTCGCGCATCTTGCAGAGGTGCTCATAAGAGGCCTGAAGGTCGGCCATCTCCTGGGCTGTGCCCTCCGGCTTGGTATAGTGCACGCCGGTCTTGTCGATCACGGTCGGCATAGCCATCATCACGTTCTTGAATCCGCACTTGTCGCAGTTGACATAGCAGCCTGCAGGCCAGGTGAACTTCTCTCCGCCCATTGCGGCCTCGATCATCTTGACCGCGTTGTAGGCCGGGCTCTGGAATGAGCTGCGACCGCGGAGTTTGATGATGTTGGAGCCGCCCTGAACGGTCTCGTGCTTGATTTCAGCCCATCTCTCCTCGGAGAGGTGCTTCTCGGCGAGAGGCGTACCGTCGATGGTCACCTTGCTTGCGAACACGGCCATAGCTTCGCCGTGGCCGCCATAGGTGCGGGCGTTGAGCACTGAACTCTGAGGCACGCCGAACTCCTTGGCGAGATTGCTCTGGAGGCGGGTGGAGTCGAGGGCCGCAAGCGAAGTGAGCTGCTCAGGCTTCAGTCCGGAGTGGATGAGCGCGGTGAGAGCCGTCACGTCGGCAGGGTTGAAGATGACGACGACGTGCTTCACGTCAGGGCAATACTGCCTGATGTAGTCGCCGAACTGAGCCGCAATCTGGCAGTTGCCCTTGAGCAGGTCCTCACGGGTCATACCCTCCTTGCGGGGAGCTCCGCCTGAAGAGATGATGTACTTCGCGTCCTTGAACGCTACCGCAGGGTCGACGGTCCAGCTTACGTTCGCGCCTTCGAAGCCGCAGTGATAGATTTCTTCCGCCACGCCGTGCACGCCGGGCTCGAAGATATCATAGAGGCAGACGTTTGGGGTGAGCCCGAGCATAAGGGCCGTCTGGGCCATATTGGAACCGATCATTCCGCCGGCGCCAACGATGACCAACTTTTCATCAGTGAGATATTTCATAATGTCATCGAAAATTAGTCGTGTCCAAAAAGTGGGACAAATATAATAAAAATCATTATCTTTGCGGCGTTATAAAAATTTTATGGCACTATATCTTATAAAGGATCTTGACGACGACTACCACTCGAAACTGGGGGTATGGCAGATCACAGAGACTGAAGACGAACTGCGGGCGCTCTCTTCAGTACCTTCAGACGAACTTGAAGAAATTTCCTACATCAGGAGCGAATCGCTGAGAAAGCAGAAACTTGCGGTACGGGCGCTGCTCGACACCCTCTTCGAAGAGAAAGTGTACCTGAGCCACCACGACAACGGCAAGCCATATATCGAGAACTCCGCCACCAACATAAGCATCACCCACACCGACAGATACGTCGCCGTCATCCTGAACGACACGGAAGAGGTCGGCATAGACTGCGAGTCCCTCGACAGGGATTTCTCCGCAGTCGAGAAGAAAGCCCTGTCCGAAGAGGAGATAGACGGGCTGGACGAGGACAAGCGCAACGAACAGCTCGCCATCTACTGGTGCGCCAAGGAAGCCGTCTACAAGAAGATGTCCCAGCACAACGTGGACTTTGCGGAGCAGATTGAGATCGACGATTTCAGACTTCGCGGCGAGGGCGAACTCGAAGCCACGTTCATCCAGAAGGACGGATTCGAGGAGGATCTCCGGCTGGAGTATATGACCTTCGACCGCCACGTGCTCGTCTGGGTGGCGGGAGAATAATCCGAATCATCTGGGCCTTAGCCAGCTTTCCGGGTTCTGGGGAGTCTTCTCTTTCCAGACCTGGAGGTGCAGCTGCGTCTGGCCGTCTATCGTGTCGACTTTACCTATGGTCTGGCCGGTCTTCACCTTGTCGCCAGCCTTGACCAGGACAGCGTCCAGCTTGCAGTAGAAAGTGAAATAGTTGCCGTGCTGGATGAGCACGCACCGGTTGTAGCCCGGCATCACTATCACCCTGCGCACTTCCCCGTCGAACACCGCCTGCACTTCCGTCCCCGGAGACAGGGAGATGCCGATGCCATTGTTGAACGGCATCGAGAGCGAGGTATACACAGGATGGTTGTGCTTGCCGAACTTCTCCACCACCGGACCGTCGGCAGGCCAGGGGAGTTTGCCCTTGTTGGCTTCGAACTCTGCGGCAAGCTTGTAGTCCAGTGTCGCGTTCCTCTTCCCGGAAGAGGATTTCTTGCCGCTCTCCTCCATATATTGCGCGATGATGCGCTCGATTTCCTTATTAAGCGCCTCCACCTGCTTGCGCTTGGAATCAAGCTGCTTCTGGTATTTGTTCTTGTCTTTCTTGAGACTTGCGATCAGCATATCGGAGCGTTGCTCTTCCTTGCGCAGATTGTCCAGTTCGCGCTGCCGCTCGGCCTTCACGCTCTCGGCACGGCGCTTCATCTCCCGGAGGGAAGCGAGCCTCTGCTCCTGCCCGGCCTGCAGCTCCTTGATCTTCTGCGCCTGGGCATTCATTCTGGAGGCCATAGTCTTGAGGTAGGCATAGCGTCTGGAGGCCAGGGCGACATCGTCGCTTGAGAGGACATAGGCATACCAGAGCCTCGTATCGCGATTGCGGTAGGCCCCGCGGATCAGCCGCCGGTAATAGACCGTCATAGTGTCAAGCCTGGCCTGGAGCGCGTTGTACTCCCGCTGCGCTGTCCTGATGCTGTCGGAGAGTATGCGGATTTCCCTGTCGCTCTCCTGCAGGAGAGCCTTGCGGTTGGAGAGCTGCTTGCGGATGAGGGTGAGTTCGTTGAGCGCACTGCGGCTCTTGCTCGTATTCTCGCCGAGCTGCTTCTGAATCTGGGCTATCTCTTTCTCCAGCTGGGCCTTGCGGCTTTCCTGCGCACTGGTGTTCTGGGCCGCCGCGTCTATGCAGAGCGCGAGGACCGGCAAGAGGGGCAGCAGTATGCGTCCGACGAAGTTCATTTGCCGGACTTCTGCTCCGAGAGAGATTTATAGTAGGTGGAGAGATCCTTCTCTCCGAGGGCTTCCAGCACCTTGGAATAATGCTCCAGTATCACGGCGCTGTCCTTGCCTCCATAAATCATAGCGTGCTTGAAGTACGGCTTGGCTTCCTTGGGGCGGTGCAGCAGATAGAGAATCCAGCCGTAGGTGTCGAGGTAAGTGGCGTTGTCGGGCTGGGAATCAATGGCCGAACGGCTCATCTTGAGCGCCTTGCGCAGGCTCTTCCCCTCCACGGAGAGGTAATATGCATAGTTGTTGAGCACGGGGGCGTACCCCGCATCGACCTTGAGCGCCCTGTCATAAGCCTTGTATGCCCGCTTCCGGTCGCCCTGCCTGTATGCGATGTCGCCCTCGTAGGAGTATGCGAAAAGCTGCCGCTCCCTGTCCCCCTGCCCGGCGGCCAGTTCGGCAAGCGAACCGCACTCCTCCAGAACCTCGTCCCAGCGGCTCTCTATGGAGAGGAGCTTTATCTTCAGCTCGCGGGTCTTGAGGTCTTCCGGATAAGCCTGACGGCAATTGTCCACCAGCTTCTTGAGCTGTTCTCCCCAGACCCACCAGAAGCGGGAGTCGAGATTGTCGACTATGGATTCGAGGTAGTCGCTCTTGATGTCGGTCCGGACATCTTCGTTGCCTATGAAGTGTTCGAGGGCCGCGAAGAACGGAGGGTAGTTGCGCTGCATCCTGAGCAGTTCGAGGCGGCCAAGTTCGGCGGGCGCGTAGTCCGGGTCCAGTTCAAGCGCCTGGTTGTAGTAGGAGAGGGCCAGCGAGTCGCGCTTCTGAGTGAAGCGCACGTCGGCGATAAGGGTCAGCGTATATGGAGTGTTGTAGAGCGACGGGGACATCTTGACCAGTCTGGTACAGATGTCGGCGAGCATCGGACGGTCGCCCTCGTTGCTGTAGAGCGTGGCGAGGGCATTGAGATACCAGATGTTGGTGGAATCCAGCTGCACTGCCGCCCTGAGATGCTCCCCCGCCGCAGCGTTGTCTCCCAGAGAGAGTTCGCAGAGCCCGAGATAGTAGTTGACGGCATCATCGGAGGGGGATGCTTCCAGCAGGGAGGAGAATTTGTCCTTGGCCTGCTGATACTTGCCCTCAGAATAATCCGACACGGCGTCTATGAAGGGACCGCTGTCCGCGACATTCTGCGCACGGAGGCAGCAGCACAGCAGCAGGAGGGGAATATATGAAATGAAGAACTTTCTCATACCGACCGCAAAAGTATGCAATTTTATGAGAAAAAATGGTTACTTTAGCACTAAATATTCCAAAACGACGATGCAACTTTTCGGGAACAGGAAGCATCTTGATACTCGGGAAGCGGATTGGATTGAAGAGGCTAAAAAGGGAGACCGCAGGTCGCAGAAAGCCATCTATGACCTCTTGTCCAAGAAGATGTTCGCCGTCTGCCTGCGCTATATGGGCGACAGGGACGCGGCAGAGGATATCCTTCAGGACGGTTTCGTGACCCTCTTCTCCAAATTGGACAGTTACACGGGGGCAGGTTCCTTCGAGGGCTGGGCACGCAGGATCTTTGTCAACACTGCTCTGATGAGTCTCAGGAAGAAAGACGCGCTCAAGAACACCGAAGACATCACACTCGCCTGGAACATTGCGGGCGACGAGCCGACTCCCGTGCAGAAGATAGGGCACGACGAGCTGCTCAAGATGGTCGCCGCGCTTCCGCCGGGCTTCCGCACCGTATTCAATATGTATGTGATAGAAGGTTATTCACATAAAGAAATCGCGGAGGCGCTCGGCATTTCGGAGACCACGTCCCGCTCTCAGCTTCAAAGGGCCAGAGTGCTGTTGCAGTCAAAGATCAAGGAACGATATTGATAAGATGCAGGAAGAGTTTAAGGAATTCGACCTTCAGATGAGGTCTATGCTCGAAGACGCGGAGGTGAAACCCTCACGGCGCGTCTGGAAAGGCATATCCGCCCGTCTGGACGACGACGCCCTCCGCAACACCGGACGATATGGCCGGATGAAGTGGGCGGGAGCCGCTCTTGCATTTGCCGCCGCACTCGGGGCCGGGTTATTCTTCACGGGGACGCATAGCGCGGAGATACAGCCGCAGGAAGTCTCCCCGGTGGCACAGGCCGTCCTGCCTGAAGAGCCTGCGGGGGCTTCCGCAACGGAAGCGGCAACGGAAACGGCGGAGACATCAGAGCCGCAGAGCATCGCAATTCCTGCGGACTCATATCTGACGCAGAGCCTCGCAGCCGGACGCGACGACAATACGGAAAGCGTAGCCGACAACGACAAGGCCGAAACGGCCGTTGACGATCAGGCCTCCAACGGGGAGGGAACGGCAGCCGTTGAAACGGCAGGCGGCGGCAGACCGTCCGCAGAAGCGGAGGACGGGGATGACGCGTTCGCTCTGCTTGAGGCCGAAGACGCCCGCAAGGCAAGACGAAGCGGCAGGACTGCACTATACCTCAAGGGCGCGGTCGGCGGCAACGACTCCGATGTCCGCGTCTCACGACCTTACGCCTCTATGGCACCGGGCTATGGCACTTCAGGCATTTCAGAGCTGAGCACCTCCACCTACGGAGTGCCGGTCACTCTGGGGCTGGGAGTCCGTTTCCACATAGCAGGAAGGCTTTCCTTCGGCACAGGCATCGATTACTCTCTGCTTACGAGGACATTCACCGGCAAGTATACCGAATTCGCTTCCGACGGGAGCATCGTGCGCTCCGAGGCGGGCAATGTCTCCCATACGCTTCAATATATAGGTGTGCCGGTCGGGCTGTACTACGACGTGCTGAACTACGACAAGGTGAAGTTCTATGTCTATGGACTCGGGGAGGCGGAGTACTGCATCTCCAACAGATACGTCCTCTACTCCTCGCCTGACATCAGCTGCAGCGACAGGGTGGAGAAACTTCAGTATTCTGTCGGGCTCGGGCTCGGCCTTGAATTCAGCCTCAACAGGACACTCGGCCTGTATCTCGACCCGGGACTGCGCTACTATTTCCCTTGCGACCAGCCGAAGAGCGTCAGGACTGACAAGCCTGTGAGCGTAAGCTTCGACGCGGGACTTAGGTTCAAGTTCTAAAGAAACGTAAAAACGCATAAAAAACTTTAATTTGTAGCGGCATCCGGAGCGTGGAGAGTTCCGGATGCCGTTTTTTTTGTTTCCTTTGCGGAAAACGGCTTACATCTATGAGAACTTCTGACTTCATCATTCTTGCCTGCGCTCTGCTTTGGGCGGCAGGCTGCACCAACCTCGACGAGGGGCTGCCCGGCGGCAAGTCCAGGGCAGACTGCCACGGACGGAATCCGACAGAAAGGGAAGGCGAAGACGGGCAGACGGGCGTCATCACGGACACGACGGTGTTTCTGTCGGCGGTCCGATTCGAAGACGACTACGACTGGCGCAGGGACAGCACCTACGGCAGAAGCTCCTACGATATCCTGTTCTACAAAAACTTCGAACCCGTCCTCAGCATCCCCTCCTCCGCCGAATCCGCAAGTCCCGACCTGGACAGTCACCACATCATCGGCGGCCACCTCTACACCGAAGCCGTCTCCAGAGGACGGACCATAATCGGCAGAGACGGGGAGACTCTCTTCAGCTTCGAGGGGAGGGAGATCCTGCGCGGTCTGATGCCTGTCGGGAACGATGTCTACACCCTTTCCGAAAACCGCAGCGGAGACGGCTTCAGCCTGAGGAAGAACGGAGAAGTCCTCTTCAGGCGCGAGAGCGGAAGCGTCTACGGAGACCTCGCGGACCCGTCCTACAGGCCTTACGGGGCTCTGTACAGAGATCAGGACAAGCTCTGCTTCTGCTACCGGGCGGGCAATGACAGGGACGAGCACTATTATATGGTGCAGGACTGTGTGGAGACGAAGACCGCTCTGGAATGGAGGTATTGGATAGAGGACGTCAAGGTTCACGGAGGACATCCCCTTTGGGCGGAGCTTTCCTGCCTCTGGTATGAGCTGCAGGACGGGCGGGTCTGGATTGAGGACGACGGGCTCGTCTCCGTCTCGGGATGGATGTCATACGGCGGGGACATCGGGATTTCGGCGGTGGTGACCGACGAAGACCCGGAGAGAATCAGCGAAATCTGCGAAGGGGCAGCTGTCGTCTATCACGGGAAGAGCCGGGACTTCGCGGTGGGGGAAGACGCTTCCGGCAACGCTATGATTTATGGCTCAGGTGCCGAAGGCACGATTTTCAACGGCTCAGGCTACCAGCTGATGTCCCCTTCCTGCGCCGCCCTCATCGGAGACGGGGAGTTCTGCGCCGCACTGAGCGCGAAGGCCGGCGATGCGCATTGCATACTGTACGGGAGCAGACGGCAAGACCTGATACTGCACGGATACCTCAGCTGCATCAATGCGGAAGTCAGTGTCAGTCCGTCCAGCTGAGTTCGCGCGATCCGTCCTCCAGGGGTGTTATGCTGACCTTCAGCGTCTCCTCGGGGAGCAGCGACTCGATATGCTCCGGCCACTCCATCAGACAGAGGCTGCCGCTGTCGAGGTAGTCGTAAAGCCCTATGTCCAGCGCTTCCTCCTCCTTGGCGATACGGTAGAAGTCAAAGTGATAGATTGCCTCATCGGAAGGAGTGCGGTACTCGTTGACGATGGCGAAGGTGGGAGACCCGACCGCATCGGAGCGGACTCCGAGACGGCGGCAGAGGGCCGAGATGAACGTGGTCTTGCCCGCGCCCATCGGAGCGTAGAAGGCAATCAGGCTGTGCCCCCGGACAAGTCGGAGGAATTCTTCCGCCGCCGGCTCTATTCCGGAGAGAGACTTTATCAATATGGTATGCTGCATATCAGTAACAAATTCACAGGCAAATATACTAATTACAATGCTTAAACGAATCAACGCCGCGAAATGCGTGGGCACCGAAGCGGTGGGAGTCACCGTAGAGACGGACATAGACCACGGGATAGGAGTGCATCTGGTCGGGCTTGCCGACATCGCGGTCAAGGAGAGCCTCCTGAGAACCTTTACCGCAATGCAGGCGCTCGGCTTCAAGATACCGGGGCGCAAGATCGTCATCAATCTCGCCCCGGCCGATATGCACAAGAGCGGGAGCGGCTATGACCTGCCCATAGCGATAGGGATAATGGCCGCATCCGGACAATATTCTATGGAGGATGCCGAGAAGTACCTGATAATGGGAGAACTGGGGCTTGACGGGAGCGTGCGCGGCATCGAGGGGGCTCTGCCATTTGTCGAATATGCCGTGCGCACGGGGCTCAAAGGGGTCATTCTCCCCGCAGATTCCGCCCTGGAAGCCATCGACATCGACGGGCCCGACATCTACGGCGTAAGGAGTCTGAGGGATGTCATCAGGATACTTGAAGGGCGCGAAGACTGCCAAGAACTTCTGGCACGCAATTCTCCCGAGGCGAAGACCCGGGAGGCGGACAATACGGCGGAAGAGAACATCGACTTCTCCGACATAATCGGGCAGGAAGGCGCCAAGCGGGCCGTCGAGATTGCCGCCGCCGGAGGCCACAATATTCTGATGATCGGAGCACCCGGCTCGGGGAAGAGTTCGCTGGCCAAGGCAATGGCCGGGATTCTCCCGCCGATGAACCGTGAAGAGTCGCTGGAGACGAGCCGGATATACTCGGTAGCCGGCCTGCGCAGGGGGCAGCGGGGACTGATACGGCAGCGCCCGTTCCGCGCCCCTCACTATTCAGCCTCGATGGCGGCCATAATCGGCGGCGGGGCCGGAGAGAACATCATCCCCGGGGAAGTGACCCTCGCCGACAACGGCGTGCTCTTCCTCGATGAGCTGGCGCAGATGCCGAGGGCGGTGCTGGAAGCTCTGCGCGGGCCGCTCGAAGACCGCAAGGTCACCATCTCCCGGCTGAAGACCAAGGTGGAGTTTCCGTCCTCGTTTGCGCTGGTGGCCGCTTCCAACCCCTGTCCCTGCGGATATTACGGAGAAGGCGAGCGCTGCGTCTGCACCCCTTCCAGAAGGATAGCCTACCTCTCGAGGCTCTCGGGGCCGATAATGGACCGCATCGACCTGCAGGTGTGGATGCATACCGTCCCGCCGGAAGTAGCGGCGCGGGGCGGCAAGCCCGAGAGCAGCGAGGCCGTCGCGCGCAGGGTCATCGCCGCGCGGGAAGTCCAGCACCGGAGGTTTCTGCACGAGAGGATAAGCGTCAATGCGGAGATGTCCAACCGTCAGGTGCGGGAATACTGTCCGCTGAGCGGGGAGTGCACCGCCGCGCTGGAGAAGATAATGAGCGGGACTGGGATGTCGCTCCGCGCCTGGTTCAGGATAATAAAACTGGCCCGGACCATAGCCGACCTCGAAGGGGAGGAGAGCATCGGAGCGGACCACATAAGGGAAGCTGCCGCGTTCAGGCTACTCGACCGCGACAAGATTTGACTTGAGCTGCTCTACGGAACTCGCCCCCACGATGACCGAAGTCACCTCCGGGCGGCGGAGAATCCACCTCAGCGCATACTGCGCGAGAGTCAGCCCCTCCTGCCCGGCCTCTTCGTTCCAGGCGCTTATCCGGGCGAGGAGCTCCGGAGTCAGCATCTCGGGCTTCAGGAAAGAGCTGTGGGTCATCCTCGATCCCTCCGGGATGCCGTGAAGATACCTGTCGGTGAGAAGCCCCTGAGCCAGAGGCGAGAAGGCCACGAAGCCCGCGCCCTCCCCTGCGGCCTGCGGGAGTATCTCCTGTTCCACCGCAGTGTCTATCATATTGTAACGCCCCTGATACACGAGACAAGGGGTATGCTGCTCGCGAAGGTAGGCGTAGGCCCTGGCAGCCATCTCCGGCGGATATTTGGAGATGCCCACATAGAGGGCTTTGCCCGCACGCACGACATCCACAAGCGCCTGCATCGTCTCTTCTAGCGGAGTCTGAGGATCAGGGCGGTGAGAATAGAAGATGTCCACATAGTCCAGACGAAGCCGCTTCAGGCTCTGGTCGAGCGAGGAGATCATCGTCTTGCGCGACCCCCACTCCCCGTAAGGCCCGGGCCACATATCGTGTCCGGCCTTGGTCGCGACTATGACCTCATCCCGGTGAGACTTCAGAGACTCGGCGAAAATCTCGCCGAAGAGAGTCTCGGCAGCCCCGCAAGGCGGGCCGTAGTTGTTGGCGAGGTCGAAATAGGTGATGCCGCTGTCGAATGCGCATTCCACGATCTGACGGCATTTCTCGCGTGAAGCGTCCTCGCCGAAGTTGTGCCAGAACCCGAGCGAAATCTGGGGCAGAAGCAGGCCGCTTTTGCCGCATCTGCGATACTTCATTGATTCATAGTGAGGTAGAGTCTGCTTATAGTTTTCCATTCTTGATTTTTTAGTGTCCGGAAACAAATATAGGATAAAAAGTTTAAAAAAATTTGGCTGAAATGAAAAAGTCATTTATCTTTGCAATCCCTTTCCGAGAGGCAGGGACAAGTTCATTGATAATACTGGAAGATAAGTACAAGCAAGTACCGAGAAACAATAGAATCGAGAGCGTTGATTTCTTTAATT
>CAVLBF010000040.1:0-15379 GCA_963661285.1 Bacteroidaceae bacterium
TTGGTGTTCGTATCCATAGTTGCAAAGGTAAGGACTTGCCTTGACTATGGACTACATTTATGATCTAAACACGGAAAATTTCAGGTGAGCCAAAGATTACCAACTTATTTTTTAACGATTGTTAACTTTGCAGGATGAATAATATGCTTGCAGACGATATAATATGCGCCCCGGCGACAATTCCGGGGACAGGTGCGATTTCTGTAGTCAGAATCAGCGGGAACGGGTCCATAGAACTTTCCGACAGGGTTGTCAGGCTAAAAAGCGGGAAACTTGCGGATGCGGCCGGCTACACGCTGCACTACGGCACCGTCTTCTGCGATTCCGATGACACGGAGATTCTTGACGAAGTGCTGGTGAGTGTCTTCCGCGCACCGCATTCCTACACCGGGGAGGATTCGGTGGAGATTGCCTGCCATTCTTCCAAATATATCGTCGAACGCCTGCTCCAGCGTCTGGTTGACTGCGGCGCACGGGCTGCGACGCCGGGGGAATTCACTCAGAGAGCTTTTGTAAATGGCAAGATGGATTTGGCTCAGGCAGAGGCCGTTGCCGATGTGATTTCCGCGCAGAGCGAAGCTGCTCACAGAGTGGCTTTCAGCCAGCTGAAAGGAGGATTCTCCAAAGAGCTTAAAGGCCTGAGGGATGAACTGCTGAAGATGACCGCCCTGCTGGAACTGGAGTTGGATTTCAGCGAGGAGGATGTGCAGTTCGCCAGCCGCGATGAACTTATGTCTCTGCTCGATGACGCTATCCGCCACATTCATTCGCTCACCGATTCCTTCCGCTACGGCAACGCTCTGCGCAACGGGGTTCCGGTAGCCATCGTCGGCGCGGTGAATGCAGGGAAGAGCACCCTACTGAACGCACTTCTCTGCGACGACCGCGCCATCGTCTCCGACATTGCCGGCACCACCCGCGACACGATTGAGGAGACGATGACGATAGACGGTGTCCTTTTCCGCTTCATAGACACCGCCGGCCTTCGGGAGACATCCGACGAGGTCGAGAAAATAGGCATCTCAAGGTCCTATAAAAAGATGGAGGAGGCCACGATTGTCCTTGCCCTTCTTGATGCGACCGCTTCGGAAGAAGAAAACGAGGCTTCGATTTCCGACATAGTCTCAAAAACGGATGTGCGAAGCCAAAAGCTGGCCGTACTCCTGAATAAGGTCGACATTTTAGGTTGTAACATTAATGTTAATAGAATTAACGATTCTGTTTTATCTCTTGGTGAAAAGGTTGTTAAACTCTCTATATCTGCCAAGACCGGATTTGGGCTTGATGAGTTGAAACGGCTGCTGTCCGATACCCAAAAGTCACAAGCTTTGGATTCTGACCAGACCGTCGTGACCAATCTCCGCCATTATCAGGCCTTGACGGAAGCATGCGCGGCGCTTGAAAGAGTCGGCTCCTCCCTGTCCGCAGGTCAGACCCCCGACCTCCTCGCCGAAGACCTCCGCGAAGCCCTTCACCACCTCGGGGAGATCACCGGAGAGATTACCACGGACGAGGTGCTCGGAGAGATTTTCGGGAGGTTCTGCATCGGGAAATGAGGCACGATATTTGATGTAAACTCAAACACTACTCGGATACAACTTGTATCAAACATACTGCTGTGGGGTACGGACTTGCGAAAGGCCGTGCCCCTTTTACTTTTCGCATAGTTTGTATTCGAGTTGTCGTTTTTTTGTTGTTAATTTGTTGCTCGAATCAGTGACCGCAACAACAGCAACAAAATGGCAACAAAATCCAAAGAGCCTGTCAGACTCCGGAGGAGACTGCAGGAGGGGACGGGGAGGACTTCCCTCTACCTCGACATCTATCTTGACGGACGGCGCAGCTACGAGTACCTGCACCTCTATCTCATACCCGAGAGGACACGCGCCGACAGGGAGGCGAACAGGAATACGCTCGCCCTCGCGGAGGCGATAAGGGCGAAGAGGGTGGTGGAGGTTCAGAACGGCGAGTTCGGCTTCCGCGACCGGTTCAGCGAGGACACGAACTTCCACGACTACTACACGCGGATGTGCGCCGAGAGGCTCGGCGGCGATAGCCGGGGGAACTGGGGCAACTGGCGCTCCTGCCTCAAGCACCTGACGCTCTACGACCCGAAGCTCCGGCAGCGCACTTTCCGGGACATCACGCCCGAGTACATAAGGGGCTTCCGGGACTACCTCGAGAGGGAGGCCGGGGCGTGGTCGGCGGACGGAGGGCGGCGGCTCTCGCGGAACAGCCGGGTGTCGTACTTCAACAAGCTCAAGGCGTGCATCGGGCAGGCCTACGAGGAGCGGATAATCTCCGAGAACCCCCTGCGGGGCATCGAGGGCTTCAAGCCCGAGGAGGGGACGCGGATGTACCTCACGATAGACGAGCTGCGGCGGCTCGCGCAGACCCCCTGCGAGTATGACTGCATCCGCCGGGCGTTCCTGTTCAGCTGCCTCACGGGCCTGCGGCGCAGCGACATCCTCAAGCTGACCTGGGGCGAAGTCCACGCGCAGGGCGAGTTCACGCGCCTCATCTTCAAGCAGAAGAAGACCGGGGGGCTGGAGTACCTCGACATCACGCCCGAGGCGGCGGAGCTGCTCGGGGAGAGGGGGCGCTCCGACGAACACCCGTTCCGGGACATCCACAGCCCGAGCTGCACGAACACCGCCGTGCAGGTGTGGTGTCTCCGCGCCGGGATAGACAAGAAAATCACCTTCCACTGCGGGCGGCATACATTCGCCACTATGATGCTCGACCTCGGCACGGACATCTACACCGTGAGCAAGCTCCTCGGACACCGCGAGCTGACCACGACGCAGATATATGTCAAGGTCCTCGACAAGAACAAGCAGGCGGCTGTCGCCCGCATCCCGTCAGTCCTCGGGGGCGCGAAGCCCGGAGACGGCGGGGAGAGCCGGGGATGAGCCGTGAGACGCGATTTCAGCCCGAATGCGGGGCTTTCAGCCCCTGTATGGTAAAACCATACGGGCGGCGCGTTCAGGCCCGCGATACGGCTTTTCCGCGAGAAATAACTACCTCCTCCCCGGGCGGTCGGGGAACATCTTCCCCTCTCCGGTCAGAAGCCACCGCGCCGACACGCCCCAGTCGCGGACGAGGGCGGTGAGCCACGACAGCTGGAACATATCCCTCTCCGGCTGCTTCTCCTCCGTGAGGAAGTTGCGGCGGTTGATGCCGTAGCGCCGCGTGAAGGTCTGAACCCCCCGCAGCCTCTTCTGCTCTATGAGCGTGCGCAGGGCGGCGAAGAAACGCACGACCACCTGCTGGCTTTCCTCCGTCTGCATACTACTCCCTCCCCTTTCTTCTTATGCCTTTCGCTTCCGTTGCGGCGGCAATGCGGGCTTCCATAAGCGCCTCCCGCTCCGCGAGCCGCCTCCCCCATCCCTCCACCGTCTCGGGGCTGAAAGAGGGCCTCTCGCCCCGAATTACGCAGCCCTCGAAGAGGCGCAGCTCCTCCGCCGTCATCACCGGCATATACCTCTCGAGGTCGAGGACGGACAGCACCCCGTCGAGTATGTCCCTGCGCACCTGCGCACGCTTCCCCTCCCCGAGCATCTCGCCCGTCCCGAACAGGAACCACCTCGCGTCCACCTCCGGCACGGCCTCAAGCACCCGGAGCACCGGGCGCAGGCCGAAGTCAGCCCCCGAGAGCAGCTTCGACAGGTAGGGCGGCTTCCACCCCATAAGGCGGCAGAAGTCCGACTGCCGTCCCCCCGTCCTGTAAGCGATGATCTGACTGAGCCTCCCGCTCATCGTCTCTTCCGTAACAATTTTTCCCATTTCTTTCCTGTACTCCAGCTGGAGTCTATGATGATTTTTCTGACATTTTCCCTATAGTACAGCCTGTAGTATAGAAAGATTTATATCCCCTTTATCTGCTTCGCTGCGGCGATAATGCGGTCTGCGTACTCCCAAATGCCGTCAAGGCTCTCTATCGGGAAGAGGTCGCTGTCTCCGCCTCCCTTTTGGAAGCCGATGTACTTGCGGCTGTCGCTGAACCGGAACTGGCAGACGGTCACGGCCTTGTTGCCCCGGAGGAAGACCGAGAAGCGCGTGACGCTGTCCCTGTATAGGACATCCTCGGGCTTCACGACCCCGTGCAGGATTGACTTCACTATGTAGTACGCCTGCAGCTCCTCCTCCGTGGTCACTATCCTCTCGGCGGCAGGGACATCCGCTGTCTCCGCAGCCGGGACGGAGGTCTGCGCCGAGTTCTCGTCCTCAATGGCGGTGGCCGCCTTGAGCCTGTCGGAGATGAGGTCGCTGATGCACGAGGCCACTGCCCTGCGGACGAGGGCGGTGAATTGCTCCATCACCTTTGGCGTGAGAGGTCGGTCATACACCTGTTTCGCGAACAGGCGCACGAACTCGCCGGACGGAGACCCGAGTTCGGAGGACACCGCCGCTTTCAGCTCGCCCATATATTTCAGCTCGCTCGCGGTACTCAATATCGCCTCCATATCGAAATATGACTTGTGGAACTTTTTCAGCTCCTCAATCTGCGCCTCCTTTATGTCGGATAGGTCGACTTCGAGGAACGGCTTCTCGTCCATCCTGTTCGGCTCGCGGAGGTCAGTGTAGAAGCGGTACACTATCCCGTTGGTCAGCACGCCGAACTTCGCCGGGGAGACATTGAAGTAGCGCAGCAGCTGGTTGTCGTGCAGACTAAGGTTCTGCTGCCAGTGCTTGCACTCTATGAGGATGACCGGCTTCCCGTCCGCGAGTATCGCGTAGTCTATCTTCTCGCCCTTTTTCGTGCCGATGTCGCAGGTCATCTCCGGCAGCACCTCCATAGGGTTGAACACGTCGTACCCCAGCGCGGTGAGGAACGGAAGCACGAGGGCGTTCTTTGTCGCCTCCTCCGTCTGCAGGTTGTCCTTGAGCTTCTCTATCCTTTCGGATATCTGTCTGATTGAGTCTTTGAAATCCATAATGATTATTGTTTTGTGATGTTTGAAATTATTTCCACAAGTTGAAATATCTGCTCCTGCGCCGCCTGTGTCAATTTTCGTTGCTCCCCGATTTCATCAAGGGCGCGAAGCAATGCCGCATCCGTATTCACATTGTTCCAGTTATTGTTGTCTCCTACGACCGCAGAATTACCTTTCAAGTTATCATTAAGAAACATTTCTCCCTCTCCCGTTAAAAGCCAAACACAGTTCAGATTTTCATCGAGGGCGCAAAGATTTTTGGCGAATTTTTCAGACAGCGGCACTTTGCCGTTCACTATCTGACTGAATGAAGATTTAGTGTATCCGAGCTTCTCGGACAGCGCTCTTTCATTTTCGGCAATATCTTGATAAATAAGCCAATTTATCACCCTTTTAATTCTTTTCTCGGTTTCCATACGCATCTGACTTTAACTCCATAATCGAAACTTTGTTGAAAATTTTATCAAAATTCTGTTTCCATTCTTGATTGTTATCAAAACTTAGTTTATATTTGCAGTCGGTTACGATATTGTAACGCGGTAAAGATACAAAAAACATTACGAATTAGGATTAACTATTAAAACAACGGGAGTATGGAAAAAAGGATGAACAAGTTTGACGAAATCGCTCTTCTCAAGAGCCTCAAGGGCGACACCTATTTCGCGGAGTTCTTCGGCGAGGACATCGACACGATGTGCAAGAACATCGAGAACGACTTCCCCATCGAGATGAACTGCAAATTCAACCTCCGTGCGGAGGAGGAACACAAGGCCGCCCTGGACGCGAGGAACGCCGCGTTCGAGGAGCGGAAGCTGACGGTGGAGAAAATCATCAGATACGGCGAGCCGGAGTGCGACAGCGAACTCTACCACTACTGCGAGTCCCTCTGCGGGCGGCTCTACATCATCGAGACGAAGCGCCGCATCGGGCAGGAACTCTCCGGGGACGAGGTGGACTACCTCATCAAGGCGGTCAGGGAAACGGCGAAGAGCAACAACTAAATCACTCATACGGATATGGCAACATCAACGAAAAACAGCACGAAGCGGCCTCCCCTCTTCAAGACCGAGTACAGGGCCGAGAAGGAGGCGAGGGAGCTGAAAATCTACAACGAGTACCGCTCTCTGATGAGCGTGGAGGGGCAGCCCGTCCTCGCCGTCATCGAGCATCTCAAGCACAAGTACGGCGTACACAGCACGAGCACCGTGTACGGCATCCTCAAGCGCGTCCCAGCGCGTCTCTCCGCCGAGGAGGGCGGCGCGAGATGAGAGCGCTCGCCGAACTTCTGAAATGGCTCCTCTTCGCGGCCAAGTTCGTCGCGGGGACGCTGGCGGTCATCTTCCTGCTCGGGGAGGAAGCCCCGGACGCGAACCTCACGCTGCTCCAGTGGCTCGGGGTCAAGGGAGGGGCGCTGCTCGCCCTCTACCTGCTCTGGAGGGACTATCTCCTCTGCGGACGGCTGGGCCTGCTCCCCTCCGCGATGATGGACGACTGGAGGGAGCTTTCAAAACCCGGGGACGGCCGGGAGGAGGCGTGCGATGAGTAGCGGGACGGGAAAGAGTCCGACTATGGCCGACATAGCGGCGAGGCTCGACAGGCTGGAGGCCCTCGCCCTCATCGGGGCGAAGAACACGCTCGACATCGACGAGGCCGCCCTCTACACGGGCTACAGCAAGGGACACCTCTACCGGCTCACCTCCCGGAGGGAGATACCCCACAGCAAGAAAGACCGCAAGGTCTACTTCGACAAGGCCGCCCTCGACAGCTGGATGACCGAGGACGCAGTCCCGACAAAGGCGCAGACCGAGCGCGAGGCGGCGAGATACATAATGGCACACAAACGATAAACCCCACAGCAGTATGAAGACACAATCATCAACATCACAGGCAGCGCAGGGAGATTTCTACCTGCCGCTCTCAAGGGCGAAAGCCCACATCAAGCAGGCGTTCCTCGGCGGAGCGGAGATGACCTCCAAGGACGGGAACAGGATAGGGCGCACGGTCGACTTCCGCAAGTGCGTCAGCCGCCTCCGCAGGGAGGGTCTCGACATCCGCGACCGCTGGGAGACGAACCCGGGGGACGGGCGCAAGTTCAAGGTCTATTTCCTCGAAAGGGAACAGTCATAAATCAATCAAACATCAACAACATCAAAATCTCAATCAGTATGGAGTACAGCAACAACAGCGAACCAATCATCGTGCAGCAGAGCGAGATGCTGCAGGCAATCAACAGGGCGGAGGTGGACATTCAGATAGCCACCGCGAAGACCTACCCGAGGGATGTGCAGGACGCGCTCCGGCGCATCAAGGACATCGCGACGCTCGACACCGAGACGGCGGAGGACTGCTTCTACGCGCTCCGCAGGCAGGGAAGCCTCATCGAGGGCGTGAGCGTCCGCCTCGCCGAGATAATAGCCGGGGCGTGGGGCAACCTCCGCGTGCAGACCCGCGTCATCGGCAACGACGGCAAGACCGTCACCGCGCAGGGCATCTGCCACGACCTCGAGACGAACCTCGCGGTCAGCGTGGAGGTCAAGCGGCGCATCACCGACAAGTACGGCAAGACCTACAGCGAGGATATGCAGGTGATGACGGGCAATGCCGCCAGCGCGATAGCCTTCCGCAACGCCGTCCTCAAGGTCGTCCCGAAAGCGGTCACGAAGAGGGTCATCAACGAGGTCAAGGATGTGGCCGTCGGGCGCAGTATGGACCTGGAGAGCCGGAGGCAGAATATGCTCGCCTACTACGCCAAGATAGGCGTGGGCGAGGCGGACATCCTCAAGTACTGCGGCGTGAAGTCGGCGGCGGACATCACCGGGGAGAGAATCTTCGAGCTGTCCGGACTCAAGAACGCCATCAAGGAGGGGACGACCACCGTGCAGGAGGTCTTCCGGGCGAACGTGGCGGACTCGGACGCGCAGGCGGAGGCCGCACGCAGGAAGTCCGAGGAGAACAGGAAAAAGGCCGCAGACGCTATGGCCGCTGCGGTGAAGACGACAACTACAGGTAACGAATAACATTACGGAATTATGGAAATCAGAGAGAGAATCGAGGAGCTGGAAAGGCAGCTCGATGAACCGAAGGCCTCCCTCAAGGAGGAGGCAAAGGACGACCGCCCGATTGAGGAGCGGGTCAAGACATTCGAAGACGCGCTCAATGTGCTCGGAGAGGAACACCCGCTGGTCAAACAGTGGTGGGACTTCGAGGCGATGACGGAGGGGGCGGAGGAGACCCGCGACAACGCGGACATCGTCGCCTACTACAAGCTGCGCGTCACCACGGCGGCGCTCAACGAGGGCTGGGAGCCACGGTTCGCCGAGGACGAGTGGAGGTATTACCCGTGGTTCACCCTCTACACGCGGGAGGAATGGGACGCGCTGGACGAGGACGAGAAGAAAGGCGGTGTCCTGTTCAGCGGTTATGCGTCTTACGGTGCGAATGCGGGCTTCGTCTATGCGTACTCGATTTTCGCCCCCTCGGCTGCGTACGCGACCTTCGGCTCTCGCCTTTGCTTCAAGTCGGACGCGCTCGCGCGATACGCGGGGCGGCAGTTCGCCGCCCTGTACGCGGACTTCTATCTCATCAGGAAGTAAGACAATGAACATATCAAAATCAACAGCAGTATGAACACGACAATCATCAGACCGAAGACCCGCGACGAATGGCTCGAATGCAGGAAGTCGGGCATCGGCAGCAGCGAGGTCGCCACCGTGGTGGGCTTGAACCCATTTGAAACTCCGTATGAACTGTGGAGGCGCAAGCGAGGTCTTGACGCTCCGAAAGAGGAGAGCTTCGCTATGAAAGCGGGACACTACCTCGAGGACGCTGTCTCGCGCTTCTGGCAGGACGAGACGGGCAACGAAATCATCAAGCGGAGCGCGGGCGACTGGATAATCCGCAGCAACGAGAAGCCGTTCCTGCAGGTCAGCCCCGACAGGATGTACTGGCAGGCCGGAGAGCCGCACAACGCGGAAAACAAGCTCATTTTGGAGTGCAAGACCACCCAGAGGCCTATCGACGGGGACGACCTCCCGCAGCACTGGTTCTGCCAGGTGCAGTACCAGCTCGGGGTCGCCGGGGTGCGGCAGGGCAGCATCGCGTGGCTCACGCAGGGGCGCGAGTTCGGCTACAGGGACATCGCTTTCAACCCGGACTTCTTCGGCTGGCTCGTCGAGGAGGCGGAGCGGTTCTGGACGGACTGCGTGCAGGGCGGGCGCGAGCCGGAGGCGATAAGCGTCCGGGACGTGCTGCTCAAGTACAGCCGCCACACGGACGGCAAGGTGCTGGAGGTGGGCGAGGACATCTGCGCCGCCTGCCGTGAGCTGCGCGAGGTCAAGAAAGCCATCGCGGACGCGGAGCGGGAGAAGGAGGAGCTGGAGGAGAAGATCAAGCTCGCGTTCGCAGACGCGGAGGCCATCAGCTACGGGGGCGTGACCCTCGCGACGTTCAAGGCTCCGAAGCCGAGCGAGAGGTTCGACGCGAAGGCGTTCACGGCGGCGTACCCCGACCTCGCGGCGAAGTACACGCAGACCGTCCAGGGCGCGAGGCGCTTCCTGCTGAAATAGGGGGCGGAAAGGGCTATTACAGGGGCTTTGCGGTATGGTACTGATAAGCAACAGGCAGAGGGACGAGGCGGTGCGCTATCTGCGCGAATACGCGGCGATGCGCGGGGACGGCGGGTGCAGGGCTTTCAACGCCCGGAGGCTCGCCTCCATCCTCGCCCGCCAGCTGGAGCGCAGGGAGACCGTCGACAAGGCCCTTTTGCCTAAAGAATTAAGAAAAACAGGCGAAAACCTTTGATTTTATTGAATTATCGGTTAAATTCGCCGATGTGTTTGACCGACCGAGATAACAGGACACACAATGATACAAGACGAACAACATAGAGCCGTACGAGGATGGGGACAAGCGAAAGCCTCCCCGACGCAACTGTTAGCGTGGTCAACCCTGCCGTGCGGCTCTTTTTATATGATTACAGCGGTATGTTAGCGAAAGATAAGACCCTCTATTTCAGCCACGATGCGGATATGAGGAATGATGTCAAGGTCAGAGCGCTCCGCCGCCGCTTCGGGAACACGGGCTACGCTGCGTGGAACTACCTGCTGGAGGTGCTGACCGACTCCCCGAATTTCGATATGCTTCTTGATGATGTCAATCTTGAGCTCTATGCGGATGATTTCGGAATTGAAAAATCTGAGTTGGGGGAAATCCTCAACTTTATGAAATCCATCCGTCTTTTGCAGTACGAGGGAGACCGCGTGTGGAGCGATGCTCACAGGGCGAGATTTGCAGTCGAAAAGGAAAGATTAACAGCACTTTCCGAAGCGCGGGCGGCGGCTGGACGCAAGGGAATGGAGAGCCGTTGGGGAAAGAAAAAGATAACAAACGATAACACTGTTATACCCGCTATAACAAACATAACGGAGGAGAGAAGAGAAGAGGAGAGTAGAGAAGAAATAAAGAAAGAGGGAGATAAGAAAGAAAATTTTGCTTCTGACGAAGCCCCCTCCCTCCCCTCTCTCCCTTGCGGGAAGATTGCCGACCTGTGGAACTCGGTATGCACGGCGTACCCGAGGTGCGTCAAGGTGACGGACAGGCGGAAGACCAAGATACGCCTCCGCCTCGCCGAGATGGGCTGCGGCTCCGACGAGGCCGAGACCCTCAAGACGCTCGGCGACCTCTTCCGGCGGATGCAGTCCAGCAGCTTCCTCCGGGGCGACAACGGCAGGGGCTGGCAGGCCTCGTTCGACTGGCTCTTCGAGAACGGCTCGAACTGGGTCAAGGTCACGGAGGGCAACTACGACGACAGGTCCGGCGGCGGACACAGGCAGACCCCGCCTCCGCAGCAGCAGCCGGGCGCGAATGTCACCTGCCCCATAGTCCCGCCGAGGATCGGACCCGGGGAGTACTTCGACGAGATGGGGCGCAGGACATACGGGACGGGCAAGGCGACCGTCCCCGATGAAGCCCCGCCGAGGCCGAGCGAGCAGTACTTCTGGAACGCCTCGACACAACAGTGGCTGCTGCTATGAGGACGGGGAGGGACTACGCCGACTTCGGGATTCAGATTCCCTACGGCAGGCGGAGCGGGCAGGTCAAGTGCATCTGCCCCCGCTGCCACGAGCAGCGCACGGACAAGCGCGACCGCAGCCTCAGCGTCGACCTCGACAAGGGCGTGTGGAACTGCCACTACTGCGGCTGGGCGGGCTCTCTGCACGAGAGCGACTACGACCCCTCGCCCGAGGGGAAGCGCCGGTGGATGGAGCGGCAGCCCTGGTACAGGCAGACGCAGGTGAGGCACACCCGCAGGGAGTACCTGAAGCCCGCCCCCAAGGACACCGAGAACAGCCCGTTCAGCGAGAAGGCCCTCGCCTGGTTCAAGGGCAGGGGCATAAGCGAGGAGACCCTCCGCAAGTGCAGGGTAACGGAGGGCCTCGAGTGGATGCCGCAGAAGCAGGGCAAGGCCAACACCGTGCAGTTCAACTACTACCGGAACGGAGAGCTGGTCAACACGAAGTTCCGCACGGGGGACAAGTGCTTCAAGCTCGTGCAGGGGGCTGAACTCATCCCCTACAACATCGACTCCATCAGCGGCAGGCGCGAGTGCATCATCACCGAGGGCGAGATGGACTGCCTCTCGTTCGTCGAGTGCGGGCGCGAGGACTGCGTCAGCGTCCCGAACGGCGCGAACGCCAACCTCGACTACCTCGACGACTTCATCGAGGGCTACTTCGACGACAAGGACACGATCTACATCGCCTCCGACACCGACACCAAGGGCGTGCTGCTCCGAGACGAGCTGCTCCGCCGCTTCGGCGCGGAGCGCTGCCGGGTGCTGGAGTACGGGGAGGGCTGCAAGGACGCGAACGAGCATCTGATGCGCTACGGAAAGGAGAGCCTCCTCCAGTGCCTCGCGGACGCTCCGGAGACCAAGGTGGACGGCATCTTCACCGTCAGCGACTTCGAGCAGAGCCTCGACGCGATATTCGAGAACGGACTCCAGCGCGGGGTCACCATAGGGCATCCGAACTTCGACAGGCTCTGCTCTTTCGAGACCAAGCGCCTCTGCGTCGTCACCGGCATCCCCGGCAGCGGCAAGTCCGAGTTCATAGACGAGATGGCCGAGCGGCTCAATATGCGCTACGGCTGGCGCTTCGCCTACTTCAGCCCCGAGAACGCCCCGCTCGCCTACCACGCCTCGAAGCTCATCGAGAAGTTCACCGGGAAGCGGTTCAACAGGGCCTCCCTCTCCCTCGGCGAGTACCGGGAGGTCAAGGAGCATCTCGGGAGCGACTTCTTCTTCATCAGCCCGAGCGACAACTTCCGCCTCGACACCATCCTCGACAAGGCCCGGGTGCTCGTCCGGCGCAGGGGCATCAAGGCCCTCGTCATCGACCCCTACAACAGGCTCGAGAGCCAGCAGGGAAGCCGCAACGAGACGCAGTATGTCAGCGAGGTCCTCGACAAGCTCACGAACTTCGCGCAGCGCAACGACATCCTCGTCATCCTTATGGCGCACCCGACCAAGCTCCCCAAGAACAAGGACGGAGTCACCGACATCCCGACCCTCTACGACATCAGCGGCTCGGCCAACTTCTTCAACAAGGCGGACTTCGGCCTGGTCGTCCACCGCGACCGCGCCAACGACAGCGTGCTGGTGCAGGTGCAGAAGGTCAAGTTCCGGCACCTCGGAGAGAACGGCACTGCCCTGTTCAAGTACAACATCAACAACGGACGCTACACCCCCTGCGAGGAGGGCCAGTCCCCCGACTGGGACAACACCAACCACCTCCGGGAACAGCGCAGGCTCCGCGAGCGGGAGGCGGACGCGCAGGCCGTACTCGATTTCGGGGACAATGACGACCTCCCTGCCGGGGACGGCATAGGGGAAGACGACGACCTCCCGTTCTGATAACTCAAAAACAGGCAAAGACAATGTTCAGGTCAACATTCGACATACCTCCCGGGGAACTCGAGGACTACAGGGAATACCTCCGCAGCGGACTCCCGTTCCGGCTCGGCGACATAGTGGTCGGGGACATCGACAACGGCTATGACTCGCGGCTGCTCGAAAAGGCTCTCGCGGGCAACTTCAAGGCCGAAAGCGACCTCATACGCAGAATCGCCGCCAGGCGTGCGCAGAGACGCGAAAAGGAGGCCATCGAAGCCCTCCTCGAGAGGCATCCGGAAGTAAACGCAAATAAAGTAAACACTTTCAACAATCAAAACTAAATCAAAAGCATTATGGCAAACTACAGCATCAAGGCAGACCTCCTCAAGGTCAAGGGGGCTGCGCTCATCAACCTCAAGGGGAAGATCGCGACCAAGCAGTGTCTCGTGATTCCGGTGGAGGGCAGCGGCCTGTTCGTGGGCGAAAAGGGCGTGTATCTGAATATGACGGCGGTCGAGATGCGCGACCCCCGCTACGGAGACACCCACTGCGTCAAAATCAGCCTCGACAAGGACGCGTACAACGCCCTGTCGGAGGAGGAGCGAAAGGCCATCCCCATCCTCGGCGGCCTGCACGAGATAGAGCGGCAGTCGCAGGCTATGACGGCCGCCCGGACGATAGATATGGCGGCAAGCTCCGACGCGGAGGCGGACGACCTGCCTTTCTGACACTGGGCAACCCGTTACGGATTGTCACGGTTTCAATCGGGGTGCAAGTGCGCACCCCTTTCGCTGTCTCTGCGGAAAACGCGAGAAACGCCCCATTTTCGGGCGCGAAAGCCCCGGATGGTATAAACCCTCATCTTCGATATGAAAGCCCGGCAGAAACAAAATACGGCACAAACAAGGGACACTTTCACCTGCATCGTCAAGGCTGACCTCGGCGTGGAGTGCGTCAAGGAGTACCGCTTCCACCCGAAACGGATGTGGCGGTTCGACTACGCGATACCCTCCCGCAGGATTGCCCTCGAAGTGGAGGGCGGAGTATGGACGCGGGGGCGGCACACCCGACCGCAGGGCTTCCTCGGGGACGTGGAGAAATACAACGCCGGAGCGCTGCTCGGCTGGAGGGTCTTCCGCACGACCCCCTCGGAGCTTTACAGCCGGGCGACCATCGAGATGCTCCGAGAGGCGATTTCGTGCGATTTCCAGCCCGAAATGTGCGAAAAACAGGCGAATCCGTGCCAAAACGGTCAGAAATAGTGCTTATTATGTAAACATTGATTAACTTTGCTCCCGTACACAAACCCACGCAGTTATGAAACTATTTTCCGAATATGTGTCCCCCGGACACCCCGACAAGGTGGCAGACTACATCAGCCAGTACCTCCTCGACCGCTACATAGAGCGAGACCCCGACACGCGCTACGCAGTCGAGGTGCAGATAAAGAACTTCCGCGTCACCCTCGGAGGGGAGGTGTCGAGCCGCGCGTCATTCAGCCCGGAGTTCATCCGGGAGTTCGTCCGCGAGGCCGTCAACGACATCGGCTACACCCGGGAGTATATGTCCCTTTGGGGAGAGGACAACACGATATGCGGCGGCCTCCTCGAAGTGGAGAGCCTCATCAACCAGCAGTCCCCCGACATCGCGCGGGGTCTCTCCGGATGGGGAGACCAGGGGATATTCTTCGGCTACGCCGACCCCGACCCGAGGTACGGCCATATGCCCGAAGACCACGCCCTCGCCAAGCGGCTCTGCAAGGCCCTCTTCGAGAGCGGGCTGGGCGGCCTCGACATCAAGACGCAGGTCATAACCGAGGACGGCGCGGTGCGCAAGGTCATCGTCGCCATTCCCCTGCTGCGGGACAGCACGCGGAAGAAAGTCCGCAGGTTCGTCAGGGAGCAGCTATCGGGACACTACGACCTTGTCATCAACGGCACGGGCCGGTATGTCCGGCACAGCCCGATAGCCGACTGCGGGACGACCGGGCGCAAGCTCGCGGTGGACTTCTACGGCGGCAACTGCCGCATCGGCGGCGGAAGCCCGTGGACGAAGGACGCTTCAAAGGCGGACCTCACACTGAACCTCCTCGCCCGGAAGATAGCCCTCTCGCACGCCCTGCACACCGGAGTCCCCTGCACCTGCGCGATAGCCTGCTGCATCGGGCAGAAGGCCGTGGACATCAGCGTCCGCGACTGCGCCGACAACATCCTCTTCGAGGGGACGCTGGAGACGACGCCGTCGGAGCTGCGCCGCGAGTTCGGGCTTGACAGGCCGATATACGCCTCTATGTGCCGCTGGGGTCTCTTCGGGGAGTTCCAGCAGGACAAGGCGTGGGAAAAGGTGGAAAAATAAACTCAATCATTTGCAACGGATATGAACACACGGATGAAGACCGAGACCGTGAAGCTCTCGCAGATACAGGTCAACAGGGCGAACCCCCGTCAGATAAGCGACGCGAAGTTTCAGAAGCTCATCGACAGCATCCTCGCCCTACCGAAGATGCTCGAACTCCGCCCGATAGTGGTGGACGATATGATGACCGCCCTCG
>CAVLBF010000041.1:0-13849 GCA_963661285.1 Bacteroidaceae bacterium
AGTTGAAATTCAGCCGCAAGGTATATTTCTATGATCTCGGGATAAGGAATGCCGTCCTCGGCAACTTCACGCCTCTGGATTTGAGGCCAAAGGAGGAGGTAGGACATATGTGGGAGAATTTTATGATTGCGGAGCGGAGGAAGAGCAATGAATACTCGAAGAGATATGTGTCAAGCTATTTCTGGAGAACGGAACAGCAGAAAGAGGTTGATCTTATCGAGGTTATTGACGGGGCGATGTCCGCATTCGAGTTCAAGTGGGACTCTGAAAAGAAGGTAAAGACTCCAACTCAGTTCATAAGTTCCTATCCGGAGGCGTCTTTCGGTGCCGTGTCGCCGAAAAATGCGGCGGAGTTTCTTCTCGGATGAATAATGATGAAGCCATATGAACAAGCAATCCAGTGAAATCCGTCAGGCCTTCGAGGATCTGCGGAAAGAGGAACTGAACACACTCCGGAAGATGGGGGGCTATCCCATAAAATCCAATCTGAACAAGGCGGATCTGGCCGATGCTCTTGAGGATAATTTCAGAAGGGATTCCGTGAGTCTCCTCAAGGCTCTTCCGATATATGATCTCCTGATATTGTCAAACCTCTGTGAGGCTGAAAGGGACGGTTGCCTGCAGTACGACAAATTCCCGGATATGCTCTGTTCGATGACATACAACATCATCGAATGGGATTTCGCTGACGATGACGAGACAAAGATAGACCTCTGGCTCACGGATGATATGCAGATGCTCATCTCCCCTTTCATCGACCAGGTCATTGAGGATGTGAAGAAGGGAGGCAGGTACATGATTGATTATTTCTTCTGGGGGATGCTGTGGCTGTACGGAGTCCCTATGGCGAAGGATTACCTCCGGGTCATCAAGCAGACATTCGGCCCGGAAGAAAAGGACTGGTGGCCGATGTACATGGAGCTGTGCAGTTATTTTCCCTTTGCGGACATGAATATTGACGGGGTCATCCTCAATCCTGCAATCAGTGACCCCGAGTATGTCTTCCGGGAGCAACTCAGCCGCGGAATGGGGGAGGGGCACTACAAGGAGTATTCCATGAAGGAGATAATCGAAGTCGGCTCGACCGGCCCGTACTTTCATTACGGAAAGGATACAAAGGTATGCAGGGACGCGGTGGCCGCGCTCAAGAAGTGCGGTTTCAGTGAAAGTGAAGCCGTGTCGAGGCTCAGCCGTGTGTGGTTTGAGGTTCAGGATGCAGACGGTCCGAACCGGCCGACTCAAATTATTCAGAGCGCCATCGGGGCGCCTCATCTGGATTCCGTAGATGAACTCAACTCAATCGTCCGGCCTTTGATGGAGTATATGAACAGCATCCCGAGATGGATTCTCGGCGGAAGGATTCCGAAAGAGATACCTGTGCGCCCGGAGGCAAAGATTCAGATGGCTTCAATGGCTTCGGCAATGGGAAAAATGGCAACGATGCGTTGCTTCAGTGGAGTCGGCAGGAATGATCCGTGCCCATGCGGCAGCGGGTTGAAATTCAAGAACTGTCACGGCAAGAATATCAGCTGAATTCAGCTGCAAAAGTCTCCTTTCGCATAGAGCTTGACATTGGATGGCTTGGTATATAAAAGCCATGAATAGGGGAACGATGTTAAATCCATAACTTAACATAAGATAAATTGTGTAACAAAAGTGGAGGGGCGTAAAACGGCTGCTTCCTCTGTCCGGATAAATAATTTACAGGCATTCCGCTATCTCTTCCAGCCATCTGGCATCAATCTCGTCGAATGCCGACAGCTCCGTGCTGTCGATGTCCAGCACGGCGGTGATATTTCCGGAAGCGTCGCTCAAAGGCACGACTATCTCGCTCCGGCTTTCGCTCGAGCAGGCGATATGTCCAGGAAACTTCTCCACGTCCGGAACTATTATGGTCCTGCCTTCTTTCCACGCCGTCCCGCACACGCCCTTCCCGTAAGGGATGCGGATGCACGCGACCGGACCCTGGAACGGGCCTAGGACAAGCTCGCCGCCGATGACCCTGTAGAAGCCCGTCCACCAGAAATGCATCCCCCGATGCAGGAGCGCGGCGACATTGGCCATCTTGGCGACCGTGTCGCTCTCCCCTTCAGTCAGCGCCCTCGCCTTAGCAAGAAGGTCTTTGTAGAGTGTTTCCTTGCCGTTCTTCGTTTCCATTAGCGGATTGTTTTTCAGAGGTCAAAGGTACGAAAGAAAAAACTTAAAAGATGCCACATTATTGCAGGCCGGGGCCGTTTCTTTGCACCTGTGAAAGAAACAAACACCTTAATCTGTATCGTTATGGAAAAAATCAATTTTTGTGAGGGCGTTGTCGCCCAGATGATGGAAACTGAAGCCTGGAGCAACATCTCCCAAAGTTTCGCCTTCAACGAGGCACATCTCGAAAAGTTTAAGGACGAGGTGGACTGGAAGAACGTCTCGTCCAACAGCAACATCCTCTGGACCGCCGCGATGCTCGAGAAGTTCAAGAACCGGATCGACTGGACCGCCCTTTCCGACAGTCTCAACGAGGACGTGTTCTCCATCGAGCTGATCGAGAAGTTCAAAGACAAGTGGAACTGGGACAAGCTCTCGGACAGCAGCAACATCACTCTCGAGTTCATCGACAGGTTCGCCGACTACATCAATTGGAAGGTGCTCATCGACAACTGGAAGTGCGGCGACTGGGCCACCGAGGAGTTCGTGAAGAAGTATTCGGACAAGATTCCAGCCGGTGAGTTCCACAACTCAAGGTTATGGAGGGAGCTTGTCGAGAAGAAGGAGAAAAATCTCCAGAGACTGATCTGTCTCGGATAAGACACCGATGCGCGCTGCCCGCCCGGTAATTGACGCGCCGGAACCAGAACGACATTCCTTATCCTGACTGCCGGGAGAAGGAAGGGTCTATGGCATTCTTCTTCTCCATATCCTCTACTTTCCGGCGAGGCTCTTCGCCCTGTTGATGTCGGACGGGCTGACGGTCATCACGAGGTTCCTCTGGCCGCCGTTCTCGTAGAGGTACACCTTCAGCACCTGCTCCTTCGAGAGGGTCATCTTGTCGAAGGTGTACACTATCTTTCCCTTCCGCCCCGGTCCCGCCGCGAGGCTCCCGTAGCGGCTGCGCGGGAAAATCGTCTGGTCGTAGGCCACCGTGCGCTTCGACCGTTTCCGGCTCTCGATGACGAATGTCGCGTCTGTCACGTCGTAGCTGATGCCGGAGGTGTTGTCCACCGACAGCACCATATATGTGATGTCCGAGTACGAGTAGATGTTCTCGCACAGGACGTTGACCCCGTAGCCCGCCGTGCCGATATGGTACAGCTCCCGTCCCATCTTCGACACCTCGTCGAGCGTCGGAGCGTCGCCGGACTTCCAGGTGCTGGCCGTCCGCTCCTCCCCGGAGGACTTCCGGCGGCCTTTCTTGACTGTGGCCTTCGGCTTGCCTTTCTCCTGTTTTCCCGAGTCATCCAGAACATCCGTATCCTTCCTCCTCGTGTCGACTATAAGCTTTTCCGGGCTGTCGTCATAGACCACGATGAAGGTCCACATCCGTCCGTTGGACTCCAGCGCCGACACGGAGCAGGGCTCGGCGAACGGGCCGCGCGCCTTCAGCGCGATCATGTTCTTGTTCTGCTCGACCACCTTCGCCGCTATGCTCCCTCCGTCGGACTTGTCCGCATAGGTGATGTCCGTGGAGAAGATGACATGCGAGGTGTACCTGGCCGACACCCTCAGTGTGTCGCTCTGCGCGGAGGCTGCCGCAGAAATGAGCAGCGAGACCGCTGCCGTTATTACTGTCTTTCTCATATCGTTGTCCGTTTCATTTCTGTTTCCTGACTATGAAGAACCGGTAGCCGGCGGGGACGGAGACCGTCACCTCGCCGCTCTTGGTCTGGGCTATGCTTACGCCCGTCTGCACCGCGTCCGACGCAATCCTTCCGAGGCGGCTGCTCAATGTGCCGCTCAAGGTTGAGAGCCCGCGGCTCTTGACGTTCCTCCTCGCGTCGGCGTTCAGGTCCGGGCAGTAGATGCCCCTTCCCCCGTCGGTGTCGTACGCCTCGTAGCCGAGCGAGTAGATCCTCGAGTTCATCTCCACGCTGGAGACCGTGAGCTGGAGCCGGTCGTCGATTGAACACATCGCCATAAGGTGGGTGTTCTTCGGGATGAGCGTGCCGCCGACCACCATATCCTCCAGAAGGCGCACCGACACCCTCGACCCGCTGCGGAGCTTCTCCGCCCTCACGAACATGCACTCGAAGGGATAGTCCCCGTTCTCCGAGACCGTCTCGTCGGCCGCATCGCCGAGCGAGGAGAACCCCGACCCCGCGTCCGCGTCGAGCGTGGACATCGCGGATGTCCTCCTCACCGGGGCGTCCGTGCCGATGACGCCGGCGGGTTCTTCATTGTCTCCGCCGTTGTCTTCTGTAACAGCCGCCGTCTGCGCCGTCCTGCGGACGCTGTCCTTCGCGGCCTCGCCGCTGCGGATGGTCGCGTCCGTGCTCCGGTAGTACCGGTCCATCCTGTATTCCTTGTAGCCTGGGTCGCCGGGCTTAGGAGTCCCGGTCCCCGCCGGAGAGGATTCCTGTTCACGTCCCTTCCCGGACCCCGCCGCGAGGCTGCAGTAGACCTCCTTCTCGGTGGTCTCCCTCGCCCTGCCGCCCCCCTTTCCGCCCCCGCGTCCGTCGTCCTCGTACGGGTCGTCACCCGAATACCCTTCCTCGAGAGCGTCCCACAGTCTCTCGCTGTTGCCCGGGGCCGCCGAGCCGTAGGCCGCCAGCTTCGAGTCCTCGGGAGCGTCCGTCTCCGGGTCCTGAATGTCCGCCACGGCGTTCTCCGCCGGTTCATCCCCGGGGTCTTCCGAGCCGGCCCTGATGAACATAGGAATGAACGCCAGAGCGAGCGCTGCGGCGCACAGGATGACGACGAGGCCCGTCTTCCGCCTTTCTGATAACAGTTTCATAACACGTTCATATCGCCAGTTTCACAAGCCGCCACACGGCGGCCGCGACGCACGCCGCCGCGAGGATGTACGGCAGCGGGAAGGCCGCGCGGCCTTTCCCTTTCCTGTCAGTCCCCTTCTCCATCGCTACTTCCTCCTCCTTGTCTCCACCTTGTCGTTGGACACCACGCGGAACTGCTCTATCATCAGCCCGTGCGGGTTGTCCGCGCTGCGGCCCACGTCGACTAGCCGGCAGGTCGTGTGGACGTTATACAGGGTGACGTTGCTTTCCCTTATGAGGTAGAGCTTTCCGAACACCTCAGCCCCGTAGGGGTAGGACGCCATGTCCGTCCTGACGGAGTCCGGGGAGAACGTCTGGCTGATGTTCGCCGACACGAGCCGGCTGTAGAAGCCCCTCTCGGAGAGGTCCTGCCAGTAGTTGTACGCCGAGCGGTCGCTCATCAGGAGCGCCCGGTCTACGCTCGACCGGATGGCCTCCGCCGAGGGCGCGAGGTTGAACATCAGCTCGTGGAAGCGCGAGACGTGGTCGCGCACCTCAAGATCCCTCTGGGCGTCGCCGTCCGAGGCCGTGGCGCTCGAGGCCGTACCCCTGTCGAGGACATAGACGGTGTCCCCCGCTGCGCTGACTAGCCGGTACGACGCGACGAGGGTGATTATCACCACCGCGGCCGACATCGCTACTGCGGCGACGCCGACCCTCCGGACATTGACGGCGCTTGACTGCAATGTCGTGAATCCCTTTATTATCTCCTTCATAACCTTTTGCTTATAAGATTACCTGTTATCCTATTTCATTAATCTCCTTCCTATGCTCTGGAACGACCGTTCGAGAGGCGACTGCGCGTTGCCTGACCCTGCGGAGCTGATGACCCACGAGGCGATCTTCGGAATGGCCATTATCGCGGCCACCGTCGCCGTGGTGAGTCCCAGTCCGATGACGAAGATGCCGTCCTCCAGTCCTCCGCCTATCAGCAGCCGGCAGACGGCCCTGTAGAACCCCGTCAGCAGGCATATAACCACATATCCCACCGGCATCCAGAGCGAGATCTGGATGTATCTCGCGCACCACGAGGCCACGCCGCCCTTCCACTCGCCGTTCACCGCGAGAGCGAGCGCGAACGGCCCGAGAAGCCTCAGTATGGCTATGTACAGCGCAGCGAGTATCTCGAACACGAAGAACACCAGTTCGGTGAGCAGCCTCCCGGCGAAGGTCAGCACGGTCAGGGTGGACACCTGCGCCGTCTTGAAATACGTGCTCGCCGCTATCCTGAACCCCTCCTTGAGCTTCCTCCAGAACGACCAGCCTTCGCTCTCCGCCAGCTCGTCCGCCGCCTTCGCCGCGTCCAGCCCGCTGTCCTTGAGCGATGAGAACGCGTCCGCGACTACCCCGTTCAGCTCCGAGAGGCTCGCGTCCGAAGCTTCGGCGATGTCCCTCGTGAAGATGTTCACCACGGAGTCGAACGCCGAGCAGACAAGCGAGAAGTTCATAACGACGAAGAGGATTGCCACGGGCCTCACCAGGCTCCAGCCGACCCTGCCCCCGTCCCCGACATAGTCCGAAGCCGTCCTCACAAGCGAGAGGGCCGCGAGCATCGCGGCCAATATCACGGCGAGGCTCTGGAACGCCCCGAGCTGCCGGTCCACTATCTCCCCGGTCACCTCGTGCAGGGCCCCCCACACGCCCGTTCCGGACGCGAGGGGGAGAATCGATATGAGAGCCGGTACGGTCATACGAGAACCATGTTGTAGACCTCAAGCATCGCCCACACGGCGACCATCGCGGCGAAGAGTTTCACCATCACGCGGTGGCCGTCCATACCCCTGTAGGAGAGGACCAGCGCCGACACGACAAGAAGGGACAAGGCGGCGGCGAAGATGACCCTCACGAGGCCGATCCACTCCGAGGCCGCATCCTCCGCGTCGCCGAGCCCCCGGTAGGTCTGCGCGTACGACTCCGGCGAGAGCCCTGTCTCGAGGAACGATGCCGCCGAGGCGAACCCCTCCCCCAGCTCCCGCGCCTGCTCGGCCGCCTCGACGGTCCTCGTGACCCCTCTCCTGCGCTCGTCCAGCTCCGCTATCGTCCTCTGCGCCTGCTCCACCTTGTCCGCGTCGGAGGTCTTCAGGCTCCTGAAGAAGTCCATATACTGCTCGAATAGGCGTATGCCCTGCCGCTCGCAGCGGGCCATGTACCGCAGCTGCGTCTCGTAGCCGTAGATGCTGCCATCGGCGGCCCACTCCCGTATCTTCGCCGAGTACTCGTATGTGCGCCTGAGCAGGTCGTTGTACGACTCCGTCATGTCCACGAGGTACCCGACTTCCCGGAACCTGTCGGCCACGTCGCTTACCTTCTCGGCGAGGCCGTACAGGTCGTCGAGCTTGCCGTTCAGCGAGAACACCTCGTCTATCATCGTGAGCATCTCCTCCAGCGACGAGGCTGTGTTCTGCACCGCCACGCCGATGTGCGTCGGGTCCACGACAATCTCCGCCTGGCCGTAGGACGGCAGGCAGCGGAGCGCCAGAATGAACGCCGCGAGGAGTATGGCTCTTAACTTTCCCATTGCTGAACTTTGCCTATGGAAGCCTTCCCTGCGACGAGAGCGTCTCTATCGCCTCCAGCATCGACCCGTCCCTCTCCGCCAGCTCCATAAGGGGTCTCTTCTTCTGGAGGTTGCTCTCGAACGCCCAGAGCTGCTCCGGGCAGGCCTCGACGGTGTAGACACCGCTCTTCGCCCCGCCCCACTTGATGAACACGTCCCTCTCGCGGCGTTCCTTGCCGGACATCGAGAAGATGAGGTTCACGTCCTGCTTCGAGAGACCCAGCGGGCCGCTGACTTTCGCGAAGGTGTTGCGGTTGCCCTCCTGGCTCATCAGGATCTTCACGTCGGAGTTCTGCAGGATTGTCTCCCTGATAACGTCCGAGGAGAGTATGTCGTCCAGCTCCTGAGTGATGACCATCGCCGAGGTGGACATCTTGCGGGCGGTCTTCCAGAGCTCGCGGAGGTACGGGGCCATCGTCTCGTTGGATATGGCCTTCCACGCCTCGTCGATGGCGAGGACCTTGAACGCCCCTATCTCCTTCGAGCGCATCTTGAGGTCGAAGGCGTTGACGATGCACAGGACGCATATCGAGTAGAACTTCCTGTTGCCCACGCCCTCCAGCTCCTCGACGTCGAACACCGTGAACCGGCTCGTGAAGAGGTCCTTCGGCTCCCCGGAATTGAGCAGGAATCCGAACTGGCCGCCGAGGGCGTAGGACGAGAGGGACTCCGCGAACCTGCCGCCGTCGAAGGACTCGGGGCCGACGCGCACGCCGCTCCGCGTGAGGAACGGCCGCATCGTGCCAGCCTCGCCGCCGGCGCTGTCCGAACGGATGAGGTAGCCCCGCGTCCACCTGACGAACTCGTCGAAGAGCGGGAACCCCGCATCCGGATTATTCTCCGTCCACTCTCCCGCGAATGCCATCACGAGATGGAGGATGACCGTCTCCTCGAAGTCTCCCATCACCACGCCCCGCTCCCTGTCGGAGGCGAGGGTCATCAGGAGCGACACGAGGAAGTTCAGCGACGGGTCGTCCCTCCTCGGAGTCCCGTCCGGGGCGGCCCACTCCCTGATGTTCCTGAACGGGCAGAACGAGAACGGATGGGCGCTGTCCCAGCGGCTGTACACGCCGTCGCGTCCTCCGCTCTCCTCGCGCACCACCGCGCAGACCTGCTCGTACGAGCCGCCGATATCTATGATGAACACGTGCTCCCCGTAGGTGTACATGCCGTACAGCAGGCCCGCCGTCGTGAATGACTTGCCCGTGCCGGACGCCCCGTCGAGGAAGATGTTGTAGTTGCTTATGAGGTTGGCCCTCTCCGCCTCCGCCTGTATGTCCAGCTTCAGCGGTATGTGCCTAAGCCTGTCCGTGAGCCTTACCGCCCCTCTCTCCAGCCCACGGTCGAAGGTCTCGAACTGGGTGAGCGCGAGTGCGGCGTTCAGCTCCGTGAGCATCAGATGCTCCTTCCCTATCTCCGAAGCCGCGCCGGGAAGAGCGGCGTACCAGAGCACCGGGGCGGAGTGGATGTCGCGGACCGCGTTCACGCCCATCGACGAGAGCGCGGCGCTCACGTCCGAGCGTATCCGGAGCCTCTCCGCCTCGCTCCTTCCCCAGCAGATGACGTTGCTGTGGGCGTAGACCGCGCAGAGGGAGCCTTTGTTGTAGTCCTCGACGAACCGGTCGTTGCCGTCGGCGTTGTCGCGGTTCGCCCCGTCGGTCGCGAAATTGCGCATCCTCCGGGTGCGGGTCTTCAGACCCGACAGGACCCCCTGCTGGCACGCCTTCACTATGTATGTGTTGCAGATGTGCGGATGCCCGGAGAGCATCAGGCCGACCGGTGACGCCAGACCGAGGTCGACCTCGGTGTCAGCCCCGCTCATCCTCTCGACCCTCCGCACGCTGTCCATCCCGGCGGGCATGTCAGCGCTGTCGGAGATGATGTACGACACCGTCTCCTCGTCGTTCACCCTGACGCTCTCCGGGGTGAGGGCGACGTCCGAGAGGGTCTCGCCGCCGAGCGTGAACACCTGCCCTATCAGCCCTCCGCAGGCCCCGTCGCCCGTGAGGTCTTCGTCGGTGAGCCTTCTTGCCCTGATTCCGCCGCCCGCGCAGGCGACGGCGATGAACTCCTCGCACCTCGCCGCGAACTCCCCGAGCTCCTCCGGGGACGGGAGCTTCTCCGGCATCCCGAGTCCGAAGAGGCCGCATCCTCCCGCGTCGCGCAGCGCCCCCGCCCTCGAGCAGAGCGTGAGGTACAGGAAATGCCGCCCTTCGAGGTAGCCCCTGCCGGCGAAGTGCCGCTCGTAGGCCCTGTCGAGGAACGCCGTCCTATCCTCCGGGGCGTATGTCCTCCGGAAATAGATGTCCTGCCTGTGCACTATGCTCCAGTCGGGAAGGGACCGTATCGCGGAGGCCATCGAGCGTAGCGACGCGTCGTAGCTGTCCCTGCCCGCCGAGAACGCCTCCGGGAGTGCCAGCTCCCATCCGGCGGTCACGTCCCCCCGCTTCGAGAGGATGTACCCGCCGTCCACTCCCGCGAGCGGGAAGAGAGAGTCAAGCTCCCTTATTGTTCTGCATACTTCCATCCGGATATGATTTTAGTGGGTCTGACGTGTATGTATCGCGGATATCTGCGTGAGGCCATCTTCCTGAAGAGCGCCTTCTCGCTTATGCTTCCCTGGAGTGCGACGACGAGGGCCGCGCAGCCGAAGAAGAGCACGAGGAAGGCGGCGACCCCGACCAGCCCGTTGGTTTCCGTCCCTATGGCGGCGGCTATGACGACCGAGGCGGCCGCCCCGACGACCGCAGGGATGAGGAACCGCCCGCTGATGCCGAAGAACTGGACGCTGCGGTCAAGGGACCTGTAGGAACTTATCACCATGGCTTCTAAAAGAAATAGGCCTTGATGATCTCCAGCGCGATGATGGACACCACCAGGACGCCGAACCAGGTGAGGAACTTGTCCTTGCTGGTCTGGTTCGAGCGGTGGGACTCTACCACGACCATCACCAGCATGACGATGGATACCAGACCGATGACTATGCACACCGCGTCCACCACCGAGCCGGCGACATCGTTGAACTCGTCTCCGATGCCCTTCACGAGGGACTTGGCGGACGTGACCTTGGCGAGGGCGGACGCTGCCGGAATCAGCAGCGCGGACACAGCGGCGGCGGATCTTCTACATCCCATGGCCGGCCCTCCCGGAATTTTTCCCGAACCCTATGTCCGGACTCCAGATATCTTTCCTGAGGCCGTCCTTCCGCCCGCGGCTGTCCTCCTGCATCTCTCCCGCCCCCGCGAGCAGACGCTCCTCGGTGACGGGCCTTCCAGACGGGTCCGTTATGGTCATCCCCGAACGGAGCAGTCCTACGAGCGTGAGCCTCAGTGAGGCGCTGTCCCCGCTCTCCCCCACCCCCTTCTCGAGATCTGTCGGGCCTTCGTCGTAAGCGCCCGCCTGTACGGACTCGGCGCAGGCCTCCACGGGTTCGAGGTCCTCAGGGGCCGGCTCAAGAGCAGGTGCGGCGGTCCCGGCGCTGACCGGAGTCCCGTCCGCCTCTTCCGTCAGTCCGGATTTCCTGCCTCCGGACTTCTTTCTCCCGGAGAGTGCCATATACATCCCCAGGAACGCCGCCGAGGCCAGAAGGACGATCGGCAGGCATCGTAAAAACAGTGTCATATCGCTTGCTTGCTGAATGGCATAATTAAAATATACCAAATAATTTATACGCAAATATAGATGATTTTATACATATCCAAGCATCTTTGAAGAAAAAAGATGAAAAAAGATGGATCTGGTGTAGGATGTCAGGACTCTCCCGTCCCCCGCATCACGCCGCGAAGGTGGCCCCGGACCGGAGATGCCAAAACGCGCGGAAAAGGGGCACGCCGCTCCGGGCGCGTCATTTTCCGCGCTCTGCTTTTGTCCTCGCCGGCGCCTTTCCGGGCCTTTGCGTGCGGTGTGATTCCGGAAGACGGAAGGCCCGCGACCTACTGGGCGGGACGGCTCTGACGGACACACTGCACATTATGAGCTACTATTTCCTGAAGACAATCCGCGACGGAGGGTCGAACCGCCTCCGCGCCCTTCCCGGGCAGAAGTTCCCCGACGGTTCGCAGATTCCCACCGACCTTAACATACAGGCGGACTCGAAGATGAGGGCAGACTGCCCCATAGGCACTACGTTCTGCACCCCTCTGCTGGAGATAAGGCATTCCCGCAGCCGCTCGACCGGAGAGGCTCAGGCCTCGTTCATGTCCGCCGTCGGAGGCATCTATCCGATGGACGCGCCGAGCCACCCGGTGAGACCCGCTCCCGACATGACGGACGAGTGGAACGCCTACCGGTCATCCGCCGCGGCGAATACCGCCGAAACCGTCAAGGCTCCCGAGCCGAACCTGTTCACCAAGACCGAGACCCTTCTGGAGAGGATCCGCACGGACAGGCGGTGGAGCCGTCCGACCGTGGAGAAGGACGGGTTCTTCGTCGACAGCCGCAGCTGGGAGATGGCGATGACCTTCATCCACAACCACGACAACCTCCTGCTCACCGGCCCTTCGGGGACGGGCAAGACCGAGATGGTGCTGCTCGCCTGCAAGCGGCTCGGGCTGGAATGCCGCAAGTACAACATGGGGACGATGAGCGACCCTATGTCGGCTCTTCTCGGCGTGCACCGAATCAGGGACGGGAAGTCCGTCTTCGAGCCGGCGCAGTTCCTCGAGGACATCCGGAAGCCGGGGGTGATTCTCCTCGACGAGATCAACCGCGCCCCGCTGAACGCCCTTAACTACCTGATGTCCTGCCTCGACGGCACGAGGGAGATGCGCAACGACTATGTCTCTCCCGTGCAGACGGTGAAGGTGCATCCTGAGTGCACTTTCGTCGCCACCGCCAACATCGGCGCGGAGTTCGTCGGGACTAACATCCTCGACCCGGCCCTGAACTCACGTTTCTTCCGTCTCAGGATGGACTACCCGACCGCAAGCGACGAGGCGGACATCCTCTCAAGGCGCTGCGGCATCTCGGCCGCCGACGCGCTGAACATAGCGAAGGTGGCCAAGGACATCCGCTCAAGCCACGCGAAGGGCGAGCTGTCTGAGACGGTCACGGTGCGCCAGACCCTCATGGCGGCGAAGCTCGTCTCCTGCGGCTACACTGCGCTGGAGGCTCTCGCGCAGATATTCCTGCCGTACTTCGAGGGCACTCCGTCGGAGGGCGAGATGGGAATCGTCAACAAGATGTTCTGCGCGAGGTAGCGCGGGACGCTTGCTTATTTACGAAATACCAACAAGTTAATTTTCAATATTATGGAACACTCACAGACTATCAACAGGGTCGAGCTGCAGGGACACGTCGGCTCTGTCAGAAAACTCGCTTACGGCGAAGGGGTTGTCCTCCTGTTCTCCGTAGCCACCAGCAGGGTCTACAGGGACAGAGAGGCCAATCCGGTCATAGAGACCACGTGGCACTCGTGCACGGCCAGGGACGGAGATGGCATCTGCCCGCTCGACGGCATCACGAAAGGCGCTGCGGTCCGCCTTACAGGAAGAATAAGGAACACGAGGTACACCGGCCAGGACGGAGCGGAAAGAGTCTCGACCGAGATTGTCGCCGAAAAACTTGAGGTCGTCGCGCTATGATGAAGTCGGTCAGGATGATAGAGGAGGGCGCGGCGCTCCTCTATGACGAGATATTGCAACTCGTCAGAAACGGCCGGAAGATGGATCTCACCGACCACGTCTACGGCTATGTGTACGACTCCTACGATGACGCGACAGTCGAGACCGACGTTCTTGAACTGCGGATAATCGACGACACACTTTTCGCGTTTATGGACTGCGCAGGCGACGAGCAGGTGTTCACCGAAGAGGAACGCGACGCGATGCTCAATCCGCAGGCCAGGAGAGGCCTCCCCGGATGGTTCGCACTCGACGCCGGTTTCCACGGCCTGCTGCTGCAGACGCTTCTCTCGATAGCGGACGCGCTCGAACCCGGACAGGAGGAGGACTGAGTATGGAGAAGGTGAGAATCGGAGACCGCATCCGCATCGTCCGGATGGACGACAACGGAGGCAAAGACGTGCACGCAGGAGACTACAACGGCCGCATAGGCATAGTCGAACATATCGACTCTCTCGGACAGCTGCACGGCAGCTGGGGCGGGCTGGCCGTCATCCCGGGAACGGATAAGTATGAACCATTGGACTGAATATCAGTTTTATGGTCCTGTAACAATATTTAGTCGGGTGGGCCTGACTCATTGACTCCTTCCAATCGCGGGATGTATGTTGCGGATGCCACGACCCATATAATCCTGAACGATTCTCGTGAGAAAGTCATTCGAATATGACGATCTGGTCCTTGTCCGGGAC
>CAVLBF010000042.1:0-13781 GCA_963661285.1 Bacteroidaceae bacterium
GGCTTCTCGTACTCGTCAATGAGGATGACGACCTTGTTCCCCGTCTTTTTGTAGGCCGCATCGATTACGGCGATGAAGCGGGCCTCGGCGGTCGTGAAACTGCCTGTCACAGCGAACATCTCCTCCCATTTCTTCAGATGCTGGTCAAGCTTTTCCCTCAGGTCTTTGACGGCGGCATATTTGCTGCCGGTGAAGTCCAGATGCAGGACAGGATGCTCCGTCCAGTTCTTTTCGAGGCTTTCCATCGCGAGACCCTTGAACATCTCTTTCTTCCCGCTGAAATAGGCCTCCATCGTGGAGATGAGAAGACTCTTCCCGAAGCGGCGCGGGCGGCTCAGCAAATAGTATTTTCCTGTCGAGGTCAGATTATAAATCTGCGGAGTCTTGTCCACATAGACATATCCGCCCTCGCGGATTTCCGAAAAGCTCTGTATTCCAATCGGGTATAGCATACGGCCGGCATTTTTGACACTCGTTGCAAAAATACTAAGATTGTCGGGATAATGCAATTCGACCATACGGAAATATATAGCAGTGAATCTCCGTACCGAAAAAACGAGGATGACCCTTTTCGGTCACCCTCTTGGAGCGGAAAACGGGACTCGGACCCGCGACCTCAACCTTGGCAAGGTTGCGCTCTACCAACTGAGCTATTTCCGCAATCTTCCCGCCGTTATCGGCTTGGGACTGCAAATATATGGAGATTTTTTCTCTCCGCAAAATTTTATGCGGAAATTTCCGCATAAACAGTGCCCGGGGCCGGGCTCGAACCGGCACATCTTTAAAGGATAATGGATTTTGAGTCCATCGCGTCTACCAATTCCGCCACTCGGGCAATTGCGGGAGACTGCAAAGGTATCCAAAAAACGCAATTAATCAAAAATCATTCGTAAATTTGGCCCTGCGCGGCGCAGGGGGCGCGAAGAGACATAGCCTCCTCACCGCAAGCGGCCTGCAAACGGCAGCGCGCCCGGCCGGAAGAACAATATGAACGGCAATATCTATGTAGTTTACGACCGCAATGTCGCGGAGTTCGCGCTCGGCCTCGCCGAGGGCCGTCCGGCGCTTGCCATCACCGCCGACGAGGAGCACAAGACGGTGGAGGGCGTGCTCGAAATATGCCGTTGGCTGCTCTCGGAAGGGGCCGACCGCAACGCCATAGTCTATGCCGTCGGAGGGGGCGTGACGACGGATATGGTCGGATTCGCCGCCGGTATCTATAAGCGCGGGGTGAGGTATGTCAACTACCCCACGACTCTGCTGGGACAGGTGGACGCCGGCATCGGCGGCAAGACCGGGGTCAATCTCGACTCCTACAAGAATATGCTCGGCCTCGTCCGCTTCCCCTCCGACACCCGCATATTTCCGGACACCCTAAAGACACTGCCTGACAGGGAACTGCGCTCCGGTGCGGCGGAGCTGCTCAAGACATTCATCATCGAGGACAAGGGCGGCAACTACCGCCGCGCGGTGGAGGCCCTCTCCGGCGAGCGGCCCGACTTCAAGGCCCTGGGGCCGCTCGTTCGGGCCGCCGCCGACATCAAGCGCAGGATAGTGGACAAAGACCCCTACGAAGAGGGAGTGCGGCGCAAGCTCAACCTCGGCCACACTTTTGCCCACGCGATAGAGTGGTATCAGCATTCGCACGGAGTCCCCGACCCGATGACCCACGGCGAGGCAGTGGCGGCAGGCATCATCCGCGCCGCACAGCTCTCCGAGTCTCTGGGCGTCGCCCCTAAGGGACTTGCGGATGAGCTGCGCAGAGACTTCCGCGCCTGCCGCCTGCCGACCTCCCTTCCCTGCCCGGAAGAAGCATTGGAACAGGCCATCCGGCAAGACAAGAAAGCCGAGAACGGCATCATCCACTTCGTCCTGATAAAGAAGATAGGCAAAGTGATAATCCAAGACCTCTATGATCTGCACTAGCATACAGAACAAGACCTACGCGGAGATACTCGAGACCCTCGCCTCCCCGGAGACGGAGATGGCGGAGATCCGGCTCGACCGCTGCCCCCTCTCGACCGAAGAGATAGAAGACCTCTTCGGCAACTCCGACACGCCGCTCGTGGCCACCTGCCGGATAGACGAAGTCGGGGAAGCGGCCACAGAGCGGCTGCTCCGGACGGCGATAGAAGCGGGAGCCCGCTTCGCCGACCTCGAGATCGACGCCCCTTCGGCGATGAGCAAGTCTTTCAGGACGCTCTGCCGCAAGCACGGCACGGAAATCATCCGCTCATACCACAACTTCGAATCCACCCCGGACGACGAAATGCTCCAGATGGCGCTGGCCCGCTGTTTCCGCTACGGGGCTGACATCGCCAAGATTGCGGTCAAGTGCAACAGTCCGGAGGATGCCGCACGGATTGAATCCCTCTACTCCATCGTTCTCGAAGATATCCCGTCGATGCAGGGCAGGCTGATTGCCCTTGGCATCGGGGACGAGGGGCGGAATACCAGAATAGAATGTCTGCGCCGAGGCGCACCGTTCAGCTATGCCGCGCTAAGCGAAGACGATGCCACCGCCTCCGGCCAATGGACAGTGGCGGAGATGCGCAAGGCCGTCTATGGGGACTTCAGGGGCTACCGCGCCGAGGGCGTCCGCGTACCGGCCTCCAAGAGCTTCGCGCAGAGAGCGATAATTGCCGCCGCGCTATCTGAGGGACACTCCACGCTCAGCGGATACAGCCCTTGCGGGGATACTCAAGCGGCGCTTGATGCCGCCCGTCAGCTCGGCGCCGCTGTCGAGGAAGACGGAAGCACGCTCAGCATCACCGGCATCGGCGCGACTCCTGACAGCATTGCGCTCTCCGGCATCGATGCCGGAGAGTCCGGGCTGCTCACCCGTCTGCTCATCCCGGTTCTCGCCGCCGCAGGACAGGGCAGCTTCGAAGTGACGGGCAGGGCTTCGCTGCTTGACAGACCGCTCGTCGGAGCTGCCGAAATAATGGCTGCATACGGGGTGCTGCTCTCCAACGCCGGGCGGAAGGCGGGCCGCGAACTGTATGTGCCCCTGCAAGTGAAGGGGCATCTCATCCCGGGCGCGGCGGAAGTCCCGGGAAGCGGCGGTTCGCAGCTGATTTCGGGTCTTCTGATGGCTCTGCCGCTCTGCGCGGGAGACTCCTCCCTGCACGTGAGCGAACCCAAGAGCATACCGTATATGTACATCACCCTCGACGTTCTCCGTCACTTCGGCATTAAGACCCGAAGCGAGATGGAGGGCGATGCGGAAATGCTGGAAAATGAGGACTGGTCGTACTGCAGCGGCATCAGTTTCCGCATACGCGGCGGCCAGCGATACCGGGCGGCGGAGTTCGAGATAGAGAAGGACTGGAGCGCGGCGGCCAACTTCCTCGTGGCGGGAGCGCTCTACGGCTCGGCGGAAGTCATAGGACTGGACACCAAATCCCTACAGGCCGACCTCGCGATAATCGACATACTGGTGGAAGCCGGAGCCGTGGTCTCCCAGCTCGAAGACGGCGGCATATGCGTGCGCAAAGCCCCGCTGGAGGCGTTCGAGCGCGACCTCAACAACGCCCCGGACCTCTTCCCGATCACGGCGCTGCTCGCCGCGTTCTGCGCGGGAGAGAGCCGTCTTTCGGGCGTAAACCGGCTCGCGGGCAAGGAGTCCGACAGGGCCGGCGCGATAGTGGAGATGCTGGACAAGATGGGTGTGGAAGTCAGAATCGAAGGCGATGATATGCTGGTATGCGGCGAGACTCTCTGCTCGCGTCTGCTGAACGGCAGGCTGCTCCGGGGAGGAGAATACAGCTCGCGCCACGACCACCGGATGGTGATGGCGCTCAAGGTCGCCTCCATCGCAGCCTCATCTCCCGTCATAATCGATGACGAGTACTGCGTCGGGAAGTCTTTTCCCGATTTTTCGATAGACTGAAAGCCCTGCGGAGACCGCAGATTAAGAAGCCCTACTGTTCGCCTCCGGCACCGCCCACGAGGTCGAGAATCTCGGAGGTAATCTTCTGCTGACGGCCCTTGTTGTATTCGAGCGTGAGGTCGGAGAGAAGCCTCTCGCCGTTGTCGGTGGCGGTCTGCATCGCTATGGTGCGCGCCGCCTGCTCCGCCGCCTCGGAGTCGAGCACGGCGGCATAGAACCTCAGACATATCATCTGCGGAAGCAGCCTGGAAGCAATCGTCGCGGCATCGGGCTCGAATATGAAGTCTTCCTGGATGCCGTTGGTTTTCGAAGACTTAAGCTCCGGAGCATATGGCATATAACGCTCCACGGCAGGTTTCTGCACCGCAGTGGAGATGAAGCGGTTATAGACCAGCAGGATCTTGGAGAACTCCCCCTTGCGGTATCGCTCCATCAGACTGCGCGAGAACGCGGAGGTCTTGTCGTAGCTGGTGTGGGCGATAATGTCGTTGTAGTCGGCCTCCGGGCGGTATCCCGCCTTCTTCACGGCCTCGGCGCATTTGCGGCCCACGGGGAAATAGACGATGGAGGGATATTTCTTCCTCAGGTCCAGCGCGGCGCGGACGACATTGGCGTTGAATCCGCCGCAGAGGGAGGAATTGGAGGATATCACGACCACGGCCACGGGAGCGTCGGCGGCCCCGCCGTTCTCTTCCCGGGAGGTCGGCCCCACCACGGAGAGAATCTCCTCCAGAGAGTCGGCATACGGGCGCATACCCTCGATGACCTTCTGTGCCTTGCGAAGTTTGGCCGACGATACGAGCTTCATCGCCGAAGTAATCTTCAGCGTGCTGCGCACCGAACCGATACGGTCCTTGATTTCGCGTAAGGATGACATTTCTTGCTATGCTTTACAGAGGAACTGGCAGATTTCGTGCGCCTCCCTGCGGATTACCGCATCGGCGTCGTCGGGGACGCGTCCCTCTCCGAGCGCGTCGAGCATATCCTGATGGGAAGTGCGCATAGTGTCGAGAAAGTGGGTCTGGAAGTCTTCCACGCTCTCCACCGGGATGTCGGACATAAGGCCGCGCGTGCCGCAGTAGAGGATTGCCACCTGCTCCCCGACGCTCATAGGACTGTACTGCGGCTGCACGAGCAGGCGCTCGTTCTTGCGGCCCTTGTCGAGGGTCATCGCAGTGACCCTGTCCATATCCGAGGAGAACTTCGTGAACGACTCAAGCTCGCTGAACTGGGCCTGGTCTATCTTCAGGGTTCCGGCGACCTTCTTCATCGACTTCACCTGGGCCGCACCGCCGACACGCGACACGGAGATGCCGACATTGATGGCTGGGCGGAAGCCCGCGTTGAAGAGCGAAGGTTCGAGGTATATCTGGCCGTCGGTGATGGAAATCACGTTGGTCGGAATATATGCGGAGACATCCCCCGCCTGGGTCTCGATGATAGGAAGCGCCGTCAGAGAACCTCCGGCCTTGACCTTACCCTTGAGGCACTCGGGCAGGTCGTTCATCTTCTCGGCCACTTCCTGCTGGCTTATTATCTTGGCCGCGCGCTCCAGCAGACGGGAGTGCAGATAGAATACGTCACCCGGATAGGCCTCGCGTCCGGAAGGACGGCGCAGGATGAGGGAAACTTCACGGTAGGCGACCGCCTGCTTGGAGAGGTCGTCATAGACCACGAGCGCGTGGCGGCCCGTGTCGCGGAAATATTCTCCGATGGCAGCCCCGGCGAAGGGGGCGAAATATTGCAGCGCGGCAGGGTCGGCTGCGGTGGCGGCGACCACTACGGTATAGTCCATCGCCCCCTTGGAGCGGAGGGTCTGCACTATTGAGGCCACCGTAGAACCTTTCTGTCCCACAGCCACATAGATGCAATAGACAGGCTTGCCCTTGAGGAACTCGGAGCGCTGGTTGATGATGGTGTCGATGGCAATCGCCGTCTTGCCGGTCTGCCGGTCTCCGATGATGAGCTCTCTCTGGCCGCGACCGATAGGTATCATAGAGTCAATGGCCTTAAGTCCGGTCTGAAGCGGCTCCGTGACCGGTTCGCGGAAGATGACACCCGGGGCCTTGCGTTCGATAGGCATCCTCAGCGTCTCGCCCTTGATGGAGCCCAGACCGTCGAGCGGAGAGCCTATAGGGTCAACGACCCTCCCCAGCAGGCCGTTGCCGACAGGGATGCTTGCGATGCGCCCCAGCCTGTGGACCCGCATACCCTCCTTGACCTGGTCGGTCGCTCCGAGCAGAACCGCACCCACATTATCCGCCTCAAGGTTCATCGCCACGGCCTTCACGCCGCTCTCGAACTCGAGCAGCTCCCCGGCCTCGACGTTGACAAGGCCGTAGACGCGGGCCACACCGTCGCTTACGGTCAGCACATAGCCGACCTCTTCATACTGAAGCGAATTGTCCACGCCCTTCAGCTCGTTGAGGAGAATTTCGGATATCTCGCTCGCCTTTATTGAATTATGTGCCATTAAACTATTCTGTTGGTTTGTTTTATGAACTGCCTGCGGATTGTCTCAAGCTGGTTGCGGACACTCGCGTCAAGCACATAGTCATCCACCGTGACCACAAATCCCCCGATCAGGGACGGATCCACGGAAGTCTCGAAGATGACCTTGCAGCCGAAGTCCCGCTCGAGCAGCGGGTGCAGCTTGTCCTCCAGCCCGGGGGACGGAACGGAAGTGGTCAGGGTCGCAAGGCGGACACCCTTGGAGCGATAGTACATAGAGACGAATGAACGCAGGATGAATCGCACGTCCTCCATACGGGAGTTGCGGATGAGCAGAGCGACAAAGCTCTCCAGCTCCGGCTCAAGCCGGGCGGGAACCTTGTCGGGAGACTTGAGCATCTCGCGCACCTGTGCACACACTCTCTCCCCGCTCCCGTTCTCCTCCGTGTACATCAGGAGAGCCTTGGCGTATCGTGTGGATATTATTCCCGTGTTCATCGTCTATCTATCAGTTGTCCCTCCCCGATCTGGAAGCCTCCTTGACCATACGGTCCAGCAGCGAAAGCTGCTCGGAGGAGGTCTCGAGGTCTTTACGCACTATCTTCTCCGCCACCTGCACCGACACCAGAGACACCTGACGGCATATTTCGCGCAGAGCGGTCTCCCGCTCGGCGGCGATTTCCGTCCTGGCGTGCGCAATAATCTTGTCGGCTTCTTCCTGCGCCTGCTGCTTGGCACTCGCGATGATGCTGTCGCGGGCATCGGAAGCCTCCTTGAGGATGCGCCTCTGCTCCTGCCGCGTCTGCTCGATCATCTTGACCTGTTCCGCAGCGAGGCCCTCAAGCCGCGACTGCGCCTCCTGCGCCTTGCGGAGAGAGTCCTCGATGTGGTCGGAGCGCTTCTGCACCATCGAAGTGATGACCGGAAAGCCGAACTTCGCGAGCAGGAAGAACACCAGCCCGAATATCAGGACCATCCAGAAGAGCAGGCCTATATCAGGTGTAACGAGTGACATAGATTAGAGGATTGCCAGCAGACAGACGATTACGCCGAAGAGGCAGACGCCCTCCACGAGGGCGCTGATGATGATGGCGGTTGTGCGCAGCTTGCCTTCAATCTCGGGCTGACGTGCGGAAGCCTCCATCAGAGCCTTTCCGATATTGCCGATACCAAGTGCCGCGCCGAGAGCGATTATACCCGCGCCGACCGCTCCGCCCACCTTGGCGAGAGCCGCAGCCTCAAGAAGCATTGAAATAAGTAACATATCCGTTTGTTTTTAATTGGTTTCCGGTTCCTGATGCGCAAGGCCGATGAACACGGCGGAGAGCATCGTGAATACATAAGCCTGGATGAACGCCACGAGCAGTTCCAGGCAGTCGAGGAACACCCCGAAGAGCACCGCCACCACCGTCATCGAGCCGTTGAGCACCGCGCCCATCTTAGCAGTGATGAAGATGACTCCAATCACGGAGAGTAGCATTATATGCCCGGCGAGGATGTTGGCGAAAAGCCGTATCATCAGCGAGAACGGCTTGGTGAACACGCCGATGATCTCCACGACCGGCATTATCGGGATGGCCTTGAGCGCCACCGGCACGTCCGGCCAGAATATATCCTTGTAGTAGTGCTTGTTGCCGAAGAGATTGACCATCAAGAAAGTGCAGATGGCGAGCACCAGCGTCACGGCGATGTTGCCGGTGATGTTGGCCCCTCCCGGGAATATGGGCAGTATGCCCATCAGGTTGTTTATCAATATGAAGAAGAACGCGGTCAGCAGGTACGGGGCATATTTCCTGTACTCCGGACCGATGATGTCCTTGACCACGTCGTCGTTTATCATCATTATCACCGGTTCCAGCAGGGCCGCTATGCCGGTCGGCTTCTCCTTGAGGACATCGTGCCTGCGGTACCACGCGGCACAGGAGAGTATCAGCGCAACGAGCAGGGCCGAGTCTATCAGCAGACCGAGCACGTTCTTGGTGATGGAGAAGTCCAGCGGGCGCTTGAGAGTGGCGGCGTTGACCAGCTTGCCGTCGGAGTTGAGGGTGTAGCCGTGTTCGGACATACGGGTGGACATAAATATGTGCAGTCCGTCGTCTATCACGATGCAGGGCAGCGGGATGGCGATTTCCTTGCCCTTGACGGTGGCGATATGCCATTCGTAAGAGTCGCCGATGTGCCCGAAGATATAGGACTTCATATCGAGCCCTCCGCCGGATTCTGACGGCGCGCTCTGCGCCGAAAGTCCGACAGACGCCGCACAGAGCAGCAGAGATGCGAATATGAGTTTGAGCCGCCTCATCATTGACCGCCTCCCGCGCTTTTAACTTCAACACAGGCCGTCAGGATGCCGCCGCTCACTCTGACCACGCCCGAGCGTATGCCGATACGGCGTTCAACGCCCTCGAGATCCCTCACCACAATCTCGCCCTCCTCCAGAGTGGAGATGAGCGGGGCGTGTCCGGGAAGCACCTCGAAGCGGCCGGAAGTGCCCGGCAGGAACACGGCAAGAGCCGCGCCGCCGTAAACGACCTCCTCCGGAGAGATTACCGTCACTGTGAGCTGTCTGTCCGCCATTGTGCTATGATGCCATCGCAAGGATTTCTTCGCCCTTCTTGACCGCTTCCTCTATCGTGCCGACATTGAGGAAAGCCTGCTCGGGGATATGGTCAACTTCGCCGTCGAGTATCATATTGAAGCCCTTGATGGTGTCGTCGATGTCCACCATCACGCCTTTCACTCCGGTGAACTGCTCCGCCACCGCGAACGGCTGGGAGAGGAAGCGCTGCACCTTGCGGGCGCGGTTGACCACGAGCTTGTCCTCATCGGAGAGCTCGTCCATACCGAGGATGGCGATGATGTCCTGCAGCTCCTTGTTGCGCTGGAGTATCTGCTTGACCCTCTGGGCCGTGTCGTAGTGCTCCTTGCCGACGATGTTGGGGTCGAGGATGCGGGAGGTGGACTCCAGCGGATCCACGGCAGGGTAGATACCGAGAGAGGCTATCTTGCGGCTGAGCACCGTGGTCGCGTCAAGGTGGGTGAAGGTGGTGGCCGGCGCAGGGTCGGTCAGGTCGTCGGCCGGCACATAGACCGCCTGGACGGAGGTTATTGAACCGTTCTTGGTGGAGGTGATGCGCTCCTGCATCTGGCCCATCTCCGTGGCGAGCGTCGGCTGGTAGCCCACCGCCGACGGCATACGGCCGAGCAGCGCGGAGACTTCGGAGCCCGCCTGCGTGAAACGGAAGATGTTGTCGATGAAGAAGAGGATGTCCTTCGGGCCGTCGGAAGTCCGGCTGTCACGGAACGACTCCGCGAGGGTCAGACCCGAGAGCGCCACGGAGCTTCTCGCTCCCGGCGGTTCATTCATCTGTCCGAAGACCATAGCCACCTGTGACTTCTCCAGCTGGCTCCTGTCCACCTTGGAGAGGTCCCAGTGGCCTTCCGCCATCGATTTCTCGAACTCCTCCCCGTATTTGATGACTCCGGACTCTATCATCTCGCGCAGCAGGTCGTTGCCCTCTCGGGTACGCTCCCCCACTCCGGCAAAGACGGAGAATCCGTTATGTTTCTTGGCTATATTGTTGATGAGCTCCTTGATGAGCACCGTCTTGCCTACTCCGGCCCCTCCGAAGAGGCCGATCTTGCCGCCCTTGAGATAAGGCTCAAGCAGGTCGATGACCTTGATGCCCGTATAGAGGACTTCCTGCGAGGTCTTGAGGTCTTCGAACTTCGGCGGTTCGCGGTGTATCGGCAGCGCCGCGTCCATCTTGAGCTCGCCCAGTCCGTCGATGGCGTCGCCCGTCACGTTCATCACGCGTCCGCGAATCTGGGAGCCCACAGGCATTTCGATAGGCTCTCCGGTGCAGACCGCCTCAAGTCCTCTGCGCAGTCCGTCCGTCGAATCCATCGCCACGCAGCGCACGGTATCTTCGCCTATGTGCTGCTGAACTTCAATCACGAGCTCACGCCCGTCGGGACGCGCAATCTTGAGCGCATCGTGAATGGAAGGAAGATTCTTGGCGTCTTCCGCCTTGGCAATGTCGAAATGGACGTCAACTACCGGCCCTATGATTTGCGAAATGTAACCTCTTACTTCTGCCATCGCAATTTTTGTTTGTTATTAGCTTGAATGCAAGTTCAAATATAAGCATTTTAGCCTTACATTATCCGCCCCGCGCGGCGGCTGGAGCGCAGAGAAAACTGCAAATTCCGAACCACCCGCCGCTTTTGGAGCGTTTTTGAATATTTTACGCGGCATTTTGCCCGCTACTCGCTGGGGTTAGATAAATAGGGAGACGCAAAAAGCCGCTCCAGCGGCGCGGTGGAGCGTCAGCGAGATGTCGGAGACATCGAAGCAGCGGAGCCGCCCGGCGGCTGCGGAGCAGACGGCGGCGTGCCCCTTTCAGGGGCTGTCTGCGAAGCAGACTGGGGTTAGATAATTAGGGACCACAAAAAGGAGCGAGCCGCACCGCGACTCGCTCCTTTTCGTGGTCCCTGCAGGGCATGATCCTGCGACTCCCTGATTATGAGTCAGGTGCTCTAACCAACTGAGCTAAGGGACCGTAGGGCGGCCTAAACACCGCCCGATATCAGACTTTAATCTCTACCTCTACACCGGAAGGGAGCTCGAGCTTCATCAGAGCGTCAACGGTCTTGGCGTTGGACTCTTCGATGTCGAGAAGCCTGCGGTAAGAATCGAGCTCAAACTGCTCGCGCGCCTTCTTGTTGACGAAGGTGGAGCGGTTTACCGTGAAGATCTTCTTGTTGGTAGGAAGAGGAATAGGGCCATTCACCTTCGCACCGGTAGCCTTCACCGTCTCGACGATCTTGGAGGCTGACTTGTCCACCAGCATATGATCGAAAGACTTGAGTTTAATTCTAATTTTCTGACTCATATCAAATGATTTTCTTTTCTCGTTAATTATTCGTCGTCAGACGGCAGCTTGTAGCCGCTCTTCTCTATGATGTCCTTGGCCATAGTCGCAGGGACCTCGGCGTAGTGGTCGAACGACATAGTGCTGGTCGCGCGTCCTGAAGACAGGGTGCGGAGCACTGTCACATAGCCGAACTGCTCGGAGAGGGGCACGAAAGCCTTGACGATGCGGGCCCCGTTGGAGGTGGAGTCCATCGCCACGATCTGTCCGCGGCGGCGGTTGAGGTCTCCCACGATATCTCCCATATAGTCCTCCGGAGTCACGACCTCAAGGTTCATAATCGGCTCAAGGAGCACCGGGTGGCACTTAGGGCAGGCGTGGCGGAAAGCCATACGGGCCGCAAGCTCGAAGGACAGCTGGTCGGAGTCCACAGGGTGGAACGAGCCGTCGATGAGGGTCACCTTGAGTGAAGGCACCTCATAGCCTGCGAGCACGCCGTTGGCCATAGCGGCCTCGAAGCCCTTCTGCACGCAAGGGATGAACTCCTTCGGGATATTGCCTCCCTTGACCACGTTGTCGAACTGGAGTCCGGTCTGACCCTCGTCCGCAGGTCCGATCTCGACGATGATGTCGGCGAACTTGCCTCGGCCGCCGGTCTGCTTCTTGAAGACTTCGCGGTGCTGGTAAGAGGTGGTGACGGCCTCCTTGTAGTTGACCTGAGGGGCGCCCTGGTTGATCTCCACGCCGAATTCGCGGCGCAGACGGTCGACGATGATGTCGAGATGGAGCTCACCCATACCGCTGATGACGGTCTGGCCCGTGTCAGGGTCGGACTTGACGGTGAAGGTAGGGTCCTCCTCTGCGAGCTTGGAGAGCGCAATGCCGAGCTTGTCGAGATCCTTCTGGGTCTTAGGCTCCACCGCGATGCCGATTACCGGATCCGGGAACTCCATTGACTCGAGAGAGAACTTGTTGCCTTCGGCACAGATGGTGTCGCCAGTGCGGAGATCCTTGAATCCCACGGCCGCGCAGATGTCTCCGGCCTCCACGAACTCGATAGGGTTCTGGTGGTTGGAGTGCATCTGGTACAGACGCGCAACCCTTTCCTTCTTGCCGGAACGGCTGTTATAGACATAGGTACCGGCATCGAGATGACCTGAATACACTCTGACGTATGCGAGACGGCCCACAAACGGGTCGGTGGCAATCTTGAAGACGAGACCGCAGAACGGTGCGTCGGCCGCCGGCTTGAGCTTCACCTCGTCACCGGTGTTGAGGTCGGTGGCCTTGGTGTCGCCGATGTCGAGCGGAGACGGGAGGTAGCGCATCACTGCGTCCAGCAGGAACTGGACTCCCTTGTTCTTGAATGAAGAGCCGCAGCAGGCAGGCACGATCTGCATCGCTATCGTCCCCTTGCGGAGAGCGGCGATGAGTTCCTCGTCCGTAATGGATTCCGGAGCCTCGAAGTACTTGTCCATCAGAGCGTCGTCGCATTCGGCGGCGGACTCCACAAGCTTGTCTCTCCAGAAAGCCACAGCGTCCTGCATATCCTCCGGCACGTCCTTGATCTCGTAATTGACCAGCTCTTCACCGGAATCGTAGTAGATGGCCTTTTTGGCAATCAGGTCAATGATTCCCTGGAACTTCTCTTCGGAGCCGATAGGGAGACAGATCGGGACGGCGGTGGCGCCGAGCTTGGCCTTGATCTCCTCAACGCAGGCGAGGAAGTCCGCGCCCACACGGTCCATCTTGTTGACATACGCAATCTTAGGGACGTGGTACTTGTCCGCCTGACGCCACACGGTCTCAGACTGAGGCTGTACTCTTCCCACGGCGCAGAATGTCGCCACCGTACCGTCAAGGACACGCAGCGAGCGCTCCACCTCGACGGTGAAATCCACGTGGCCCGGAGTGTCGATCAGGTTGATCTGATAAATCTCCCCGTTGTAGTGCCAGAACGCCGTGGTGGCGGCTGAAGTGATGGTGATGCCCCTCTCCTGCTCCTGAACCATCCAGTCCATAGTGGCGGCGCCTTCGTGCACCTCACCTATCTTGTGGGTCTTTCCGGTGTAGTAGAGGATTCGCTCCGAGGTGGTCGTCTTGCCGGCATCTATGTGGGCCATAATGCCGATGTTCCTCGTGTATTTAAGGTCTCTTTTTGCCATCTGACGCAATCAACTAAAAACGGAAGTGCGCGAACGCCTTGTTGGCCTCCGCCATCTTGTGCATATCTTCCTTGCGCTTGAATGCACCACCTTCATTGTTGTACGCGGCGACTATCTCTGCGCAGAGTTTTTCTGCCATTGAGTGGCCGGAACGCTTGCGGGCGAAGCTGATCATATTCTTCATCGAGAGCGAAATCTTCCTCTCCGGGCGCAACTCAGTAGGCACCTGGAAGTTGGCGCCGCCGATACGGCGTGACTTCACCTCGATCTGAGGAGTCACGTTCTCGAGAGCCTTCTTCCAAATATCTAAAGGAGCCTTGTCAGAATCTTTCATCTTCTCGCCTACCATATCGATGGCATCGTAAAAAATAGAATACGCGATACTCTTCTTCCCCTGCA
>CAVLBF010000043.1:0-11881 GCA_963661285.1 Bacteroidaceae bacterium
TGTACAACATTCAATCTTTTTTCACCTCTCCGTGTCTACTTTAACGAGAGCAGCAGTAGAGTCCGAGGGCGGTGAGCAGGGCGTTGATGAGCAGGAGTTCGAAGCCGATGCGGTAGCCTCCCAGCCAGGCCTCGCTGTGGGTCGAGAGCAGCAGGCAGAGCAGCGGAGAGAGTGCGCAGATCGCCGGCACCCAGCGGTCGCGCGGCCTGCGGCGGCTCAATATCCCGAAGAAATACAGTCCCAGCAGCGGGCCGTAGGTGTAGCTTGCCACCGTATAGACCGCGTTGATGACGCTCCCGTCGCCGATGGCGCGGAAGCCCAGGATCACGAAACCCATCACGACCGCGTTGCAGAGGTGTACGGCGGTGCGGACGCGCTTGAGACCCCGCTCGTCGTACCGCCTGTCGGCCTTGAGGATGTCCACGGTGAAAGATGTCGTCAGCGCGGTGAGCGCAGAGCCGGCGCTGCTGAACGCCGCCGCCACCAGTCCAAGAATGAACAGCAGACTCACTTCCAGCGGCATATATGACTCCCCGCTCGCGGGGTCCGTGCCGCAGGCGACGGTAGGGAAGAGCTCGTCCGGCTTCCCGACGCTCAGCCCCCGGCTTGCGGCGAACTGATAGAGCAGCACCCCGAGGCTCAGGAAGAGCAGATTCACCGGGATGAACGCCGCTCCGTAGGAGAGCACATTGCGCCGGCTTTCCCTCAGATTGCGGCAGGAGAGGTTCTTCTGCATCATATCCTGGTCCAGCCCGGTCATAGCGACGGTGGTGAACATCCCGGCGAGGAACTGTTTCCAGAAATAACGGGTATCCTTATAGTCGTCGAAAAACCACATCCTGCTCATCCCGCTGTCCGTGACCGCGCCGCACAGTCCCTTGAAATCCAGCCCCATCTGCCTCCCGACATAGAATATGCACAGCACCACGGCTGCAATCAGACAGAGCGTCTGCAGCATATCGGTCCATACGAGCGAGCGCACCCCGCCCCGGAAAGTGTAGAGATAGACCACGATCATCGTCACCAGCACATTGAGTCCGAACGGCACACCGAGCGGGTCGAACACGATCAGCTGCAGCACAATCGCCGTCAGGTACATCCTCACCCCGCAGCCAAGCAGTTTGGAGAGCAGGAAGAACGCCGCCCCGGTACGGTAGCTGTGCGGCCCGAATCGCCCCTCCAGATAGGCGTAGAGGCTGTTCATATTTATCCGGTAGTAGAGCGGCAGCAGCACATAGGCAATCACCACATAGCCGGCGGTGAATCCCAGCACCATCTGCATATAGGAGAACTGCGACGCCGCCACCATCCCCGGTACTGAGATGAACGTGACCCCGGAAATCGAGGTCCCGACCATCGCCACCGCCACCACGGGCCAGGGCGAACGCCCGCCGCCCCGGAAGAAGTCCGCATTGCCGCTTTCCCCGCGTGAACTCGCCAGGCTCACCCCGACCAGCATCAGGAAATAAGCCGCGATTATCACCAGTCCGATCAAAGACATCATAGCGGCGCGAAGATAAGTCAAATCTTCGTATCTTTGCCCCGAATTATGGATGATATTCTGAAAGACCTGACCCGGAGGGAGTACGAGGGCGGCTTCGTGACCGAAGTCGAGCAGGAGTATGTGCCCAAGGGGCTGAACGAGGAGGTCATCCGCCTCATCTCGGAGCGCAAGGGCGAGCCGCAATGGCTGCTTGACTTCCGGCTCGACGCCTACCGCCGGTGGCTCGGGATGACTCCGCCAGAGTGGGGGCATCTCCGTCTGCCGAAGATTGACTTCCAGGACATCATATACTGGGCCGCGCCCAAGCGCGATGAGGACCGTCCGGACGAGATAGACCCGGCCCTGATGGAGACTTTCGACAAGCTCGGCATCCCGCTCCACGAGAGGGAGGCGCTCGCCGGAGTCAAACCCCGCAGCGAGGTCGCGGTGGACGCCGTGTTCGACTCGGTCAGCGTCACGACCACGTTCCGCAAGACCCTTGCGGAGAAGGGGGTCATCTTCTGCTCCTTCTCCGAGGCGGTCAGGGAATACCCTGAACTCGTGCGCAAATACCTCGCTACCGTAGTGCCCGCCGGGGACAACTTCTACGCCGCGCTCAACTCGGCGGTCTTCTCCGACGGCTCGTTCTGCTATGTCCCGAAAGGGGTCAAGTGCCCGATGGAGCTCTCCAGCTACTTCCGCATCAACGCCCTAGGCACGGGACAGTTCGAGCGCACGCTCATCATCGCCGACGAAGGGGCGCAGCTGAGCTATATGGAAGGCTGCACCGCGCCGATGCGCGACGAACACCAGCTGCACGCGGCGGTGGTCGAGATAATAGTCGAGAAGGACGCCGATGTCAAATACAGCACCGTGCAGAACTGGTATCCGGGCGACGCCGAGGGGCGTGGAGGCATACTCAACCTCGTCACCAAGAGGGGAATATGCAGGGGCAGCGGTTCGCATCTCAGCTGGACGCAGGTGGAGACGGGTTCAGCGGTTACCTGGAAATACCCCAGCACCATACTCAAGGGCGACAACTCCTCCTCGGAGTTCTACAGCGTCGCGATGACCAACCACTTCCAGCAGGCCGACACCGGCACCAAGATGATTCATCTCGGGCGCAACACCCGCAGCCGCATCGTCTCCAAGGGCATATCCGCCGGCAGGAGCGAGAACAGCTACCGGGGACTCGTGCATATAGCTCCGGGGGCGTCCGGCTCGCGCAACTTCTCGCAGTGCGACTCCCTGCTCATAGGCAGCAGCTGCGGAGCGCATACCTTCCCGGTGATACGCAACCAGAACCCCGACTCCACCGTGGAGCACGAGGCCACGACCTCCAAGATCAGCGAGGACCAACTCTTCTACTGCACCCAGAGGGGCATCAGCCCCGAGGACGCGGTGGGCCTCATTGTGGGCGGATATGCCCGCGAGGTGCTCTCCCGCCTGCCGATGGAGTTTGCGGTGGAGGCGCAGAAACTCCTTTCCGTTTCACTTGAAGGCTCAGTAGGATAATGACCTGGATAGAGATAATATCGGCCCTGCTTGGGCTCTCCTGCGTGTTTCTCGCGGGACGCAACTCGAAGTATAACTTCTACATAGGATATATCTACAATATATTCCTCTTTGTCCTCTTCTGGAGGCAGCATCTCTACTCGGCGATGATACTCCAGCCCATCTCGCTGACCATCAATATCTTCGGGCATTACCGCTGGACGCACCCGAGAGCGGACGAGCGAAGTTCCGCAGACTCCGGGCGGCTCAAGGTCGGCGCGGTCAGCAGGGAGCAGTGGCCGGGATTCGCGCTCTTCATCTGCGTCTTCGGGGCGTGCTGGGCTATGCTGCTTGACTATCTTCCTGAGCGGTGGCCGGAGATCTTCGCTCCCGACCCTTCGCCCTGGCTCGACTCTTATATATTGATGCTGACCCTGTTTGCCCAATATCTGAGTGCGCAGAAGTGCTGGCAGTGCTGGATTGTCTGGCTGATAGTCAACGCCGGCAACCTCGCCCTCTACCTCGTCTCCGGTCTCTACCTGATGCCGGTCGTGAGCCTGCTCTATATCATAAACGGCATCTGGTCTCTCATCTCGTGGAAAAAACTGTACAAGAAAAATGAATAATACACCACTTCTGGAAATACGCGGCCTGCACGCCGAGGTGGACGGCAAGGAAATCCTCAAGGGGCTTGACCTCACTGTCCGCAGCGGCGAGGTGCACGCCGTGATGGGTCCCAACGGAGCGGGCAAGAGCACGCTCGGAGCGGTGCTTTCGGGCCGTCCGGGCTACAGGGTGACGCAGGGCAGCGTGCTCTACAAGGGCTGCGACCTGCTCGCGCTCTCGCCGGAGGAGCGCTCCTGGGCGGGGCTGTTCCTCAGCTTCCAGTATCCGGTGGAGATACCGGGCGTGAGCATCACCAACTTTATGAAGGCCGCGATCAACGCCCGCCGCAAGGCTGAGGGCCTGCCGGAACTCAAGCCCGCCGAGTACCTGAGGCTCCTCCGGGAGAAGATGGATTTCGTGAAGATGAAGGGCGAATTCGCTCGCCGCGAAGTCAACGTGGGCTTCTCCGGAGGCGAGAAGAAGCGCAACGAGATATTCCAGATGGCGATGCTTGAGCCGACCCTCAGCATCTTGGACGAGACCGATTCGGGGTTGGACGTGGACGCTCTGCGCATCGTGGCGGAGGGGGTCAACGCCCTGCGCACAAGCGAGACGGCATATATCGTCATCACCCACTACCGCCGCCTGCTGGAGTATATCGTGCCGGACGTGGTGCATATCCTCAAGGACGGCCGCATCGTCAAGACTGCGGGCCCCGAGCTGGTGGACCGTATAGAGAACGAAGGCTATGCGAGCATCGATGGATAGGGTCTATGTCATAGGTCGCGACGAGCTGCCGCAGCTCGTAAGGCTCGGCGAGGGGGAGTCCCTGCGGATGACTCTCGTCATCTTGCCCGGGACTTCGGCTGAAGTCTCGATGGAGGTGGACATCGATGCTGAGGGCTGCGATGTGGACATCGCGGGTCTTTACCTCTGCAGCTCCGACGAGAAGCTGGGTGTCAACGTGCTAATCAGGCACAATGCCGGAGGCAGCACTTCCCGCCAGAATTTCAAGGGCATAGTCGGAGGCTCGGCGCGGGCGCTCTTCGACGGCCTCATCTATGTCGCTCCGGGGGCGCAGAAGACCAAGGCCTATCAGGAGAGCCACAGCATACTGCTCGACTCCTCCGCCAAGGTGGAGGCACGCCCGCAGCTGGAAATATATGCCGACGACGTGGAGTGCTCGCACGGCTGCACCTCGGGCTTCCTCAACGCCGACGAGCAGTTCTATATGCGCTCGCGCGGCATCCCGGAGGACGAGGCCAAGCATTTGCAGAAGATAGCCTTCCTCGCTCCGGTGGTCTCCCGCCTGCCTGAAGAGCTCGCCGCAGAAGTATATGACAATATATCCTAACGTCAAGATAAACCTCGGGCTTAACGTGCTCGGGAAGCGTCCGGACGGCTATCACGATCTGGAGACGCTCTTCTATCCGTACCCGGACATCCGCGACCGGATAGACATCCTTCCCGGCGAGGGTCACGACAGCACCGTCGAGATCATCGGGGGCGACTGGGCTCCGGAGACCGACCTTGCGCTGCGTGCGTGCAGGCTGCTCTCGGAGACCTACGGCCTGCCGCCGCTCAGACTCGTCCTCCACAAGACCGCGCCGGTCGGCGCCGGACTGGGGAGCGGCTCTGCCGATGCCGCGTTCGTGCTCTGTGCGCTCAACGATATGTTCAGGCTCGCCCTGTCCAAGGACCAGCTTGCGCAGTATGCCGCCCGCCTCGGCTCGGACTGCCCGTTCTTCGTCTACAACAGCCCGATGATAGGGGAGGGACGCGGGGAGAAGCTGAGCCCGTATCCCATAAGCCTTCAGAGCTACAGGCTGGAAGTGTCCATCCCGGCTGGAGTGCATATCAGCACCCGGGAGGCCTACGGGGGTCTCGTGCTGCGTCCCGCGTCTGAGCGGATGCCTCTGCGCGAAGCGCTCAACTACCCGGTCGAAGAGTGGAAGGAGGTGCTGTTCAATGACTTCGAACCAAGCGTATTCGCCGCACATCCGCAGATAGCCGATCTCAAGCGGGAGTTCTACGACCGTGGAGCGCTCTACGCCTCGATGTCCGGAAGCGGCTCGGCCGTATTCGGCATTTTCAGGAAATAATGTGATAAATAATATCTATATTGCAAGGTTAAAACTTTTCGGATTATGCACGACAATCAGTACTACAAGAACGCCGCGCTCTCAAGGCTCAGGGGCAACTGGTCTCCTGTAGTTGTGGCGACCATCATCTATCTCCTGATATCCATCCTCGTCTCCGGATTCAATATGGTGGAGAGCGGCTTGGACGGCGCTTCGTTCCCTGTCGGAACGAGCTTTCTCCTGTCCGGAGTGGGGACTCTCCTCGGCATCTTCGTGATTATTCCGCTGGCCGTGGGCTATGCCAACGCCACGAGACTGATGTACGAGACCGGCAACACTTCAGTGAGCGGCAATATGTGGACGTTCACCGTCAACAACTATTTCCACAAGGTGCTGGGAATGCTCTTTATGTCCATCAAGGTGGTTCTCTGGACCTGCCTGCTCATCGTTCCGGGACTGATAATGAGCTTCGCCTATGCGATGACCCCGTATATCCTCGAGGAGAATCCTGACATTTCCGCATGGCAGGCCAGCAGCAAAAGCCGCGAGATGATGAAGGGCCACAAGTTCGACCTCTTCTACCTCTACCTGAGCTTCATCGGCTGGGGCATCCTCTCCGTGCTGAGCTGCGGCATAGGATTCATCTGGCTCGTACCTTATATGCAGCTTAGCGTCGCCGCGTTCTACAACGACCTCAAGGGCGGCGACGGCAACCCGACCATCGTAGTCGGCTAGCGGCTATGCCTCCGAAGGCGGCAGGACTGTCCGACAACAGCAGGAGAATAGCGAGAAACACTCTCCTGCTGTATTTCAGGATGCTGCTGCTGATACTCATCGGCCTCTTCACTTCGAGGGTCGTCCTCGATGCGCTGGGGGTCGATGATTACGGTGTTTACAATGCCGTGGGCGGGGCGGTCACCATCTTCACCTTCGTCACGGCATCCATCGCCTCGGCCATCAGCCGCTTCATCGCCTTCGAACTCGGAAGAGGCGATGGAGACCGCCTGCGGCGGGTGTTCTGCACCGGACTTATAATCCAGCTTGCGCTCGCGCTGCTCGTGACGCTGCTGGTGGAGACTGTGGGAGTGTGGTTCCTCAGGGAGCGGATGGTGATTCCTCCGGGCAGGGAGGCCGCCGCGATGACGGTGCTCCAGTGTTCGCTCGGAGTGCTGATATTCAATTTGTTGGCCGTACCGTACAACGCCGTCATCATCGCCCGCGAGCGGATGGGCGCGTTTGCGCTGATAAGCATTCTGGAGGCGGTGCTCAAACTCTCCGTGGCGCTGCTCCTCTATGTCTCCGTCTTCGACAAGCTCGAGACCTACGCTCTGCTGATGCTTGCCGTTGCTGTGATAGTAAGAAGCACATATTCAATCTATTGCAGGCGACATTTTGCAGAGAGCCGGGGGAGGCTCGTCTGGGACTGCTCTCTCGTGCGGGAGATGTCCGGATTTGCCGGTTGGAGCTTCTTCGGGACGAGCGCCTATGTGCTTAACACGCAGGGAGCCAATCTGGTGGTCAATCTCTTCTTCGGGGTGGCGCTCAATGCCGCGAGGGGAGTGGCGCTGCAGATAGAGAACATCGTCCGGCAGTTCGTCTCCAACTTCCTCACCGCGCTCAACCCGCAGATTACGAAGTCCTGGGCTTCCGGCGAGCGGGAATACTGCTTCGAACTGGTCCGCAAGGGGGCGAAGTACTCCTATCTGGTGATTTTCGTCTTCTTCATCCCTTTCCTCTTCGAGGCGGAGGCCCTGCTGGGGCTGTGGCTCGTGGAAGTGCCGCCGATGGCCGCCGATTTCGTAAGGCTCTCGCTGATTGCGCTGATGGTCGACCTCACTGGCAACTCGGCCCTTACCCTGACGCTTGCGGTCGGACGGCTGCGCAAATATTACCTCGTCACCGGCCTGGTCTCCTACCTCTGCCTGCCGCTGGTATATCTCTCCTTCAGGCTGGGAGCTCCGGCGCAGTGGGCATATATCGTATTCATCATCATCTACTTCGCGGTGCTGGTGCTGAAGCTCCTGCTCCTGCGGGGATTGAGCGGATTTCCGCTCGGGAAGTTCCTGCGTGCGGTGGCTCTGCCTCTAGCGGAGGTGAGCGTCTGCTCGCTGCTTCTGCCTCTGGCACTGTACCTTTCTATGCCCTCCGGGGCGCTGCGCGTGCTGCTGATATGCATCGCCGGCTGGGGTTCGATGGGCCTCTCTGTCTTCTTCTTCGCCCTCACTCCGGGCGAGCGGGCATTTGTCACGCGCAAACTCGGCAGACAGCGCTTCCCGGACCGGATTGCGCTGGAAGACAGCTACTTCTCCGCTATGGGCAGGACGCTCAATCTCGACTCTCCGACCCGCTACACCGAGAAGCTGCAGTGGCAGAAACTCTACGACCATAAGCCTCTGTACCATACCCTTGTGGACAAGGCGGAGGTGAAGCCTTATGTCGCTTCGCTGATAGGGGAGGAACATATCATCCCGACTCTCGGCATCTGGGACAGGGTCGAGGACATAGACTGGGACGCGCTGCCGGAGCAGTTCGTGCTCAAGTGCACGCACGACAGCGGGAGCACTCTGGTCTGCACCGGCAAGGATTCCCTGGACAGGGAGGCGGCATCCCGGAAACTGTCGGAGTGCCTGCGGGTCAATTATTGGCGGCGCGAACGGGAATGGGCCTACAAGGGAGTCAGGCCGCGCATCATTGCCGAAGCGTATATGGGCGGGGGGCTACGGGACTACAAGTTCTTCTGCTTCAACGGCAAGCCGGAGCTGATGTTCGTCGCTTCCGACAGGTCGAGCCGGACCGAGGAGACGAAGTTCGACTTCTTCGATATGGAATACCGCCGTCTCGACATCCGCAACGGACATCCGAACTCCGAGACCGCCCCGCCGCGTCCGGAGTGCTTCGGGCAGATGAAGTCGCTCGCTTCGACGCTCTCCGGGGGCATACCTCAGGTGAGGGTGGATTTCTACGAAATCGGGGGCAGGGTCTATTTCGGAGAATATACTTTCTACCATTGGAGCGGCCTGGTACCGTTCGAGCCGGAGGGCACGGACGAATGGTTGGGAGAATTCTTTAAACTTCCGGGACGATGAGGGCTGTCATATATACTTGTATCATAGGTGCTTATGATGCCTTGCTCCAGCCGGCGGTGACGGACCAGGAGTTCGATTTCATCTGCTTCGTCGGCAAGGGGGAGAAGACTTCGGAGCGGGTCGGGGTCTGGCAGATACGCGAGCTGGACTGCGGGATCGTCGAGCCGGGTCTTCTCTCGCGCTACCCCAAGATGCACCCGCATCTGCTGCTCCCGGACTACGACATCTCCCTCTGGATCGACGGCAACATAGAGATGCTGGATGACACCCTCTACCGCGCCGTCCGCATCAAGGCTGCGGCAGGGGTGAAGTACAGCGGAGTCTCGCATCCGAGCCGGAAGGATGTGTTTCAGGAGGCACGGATGTGCTTCAATATGAAGTATATATCAGCCTTTAGCCTGATACAGGTATGGGTCTGGCAGTATCTTCAGGGGATGCGCCGGGGGACCGGTCTGATGGAGAACAATATCATCTTCCGCCGGCACAATGACCCGGCGATTGTCGCCCTTGACGAGCGCTGGTGGCGCTGCGTGCTGCGTGTCTCGCGCCGCGACCAGCTGTCTCTGATGCCCTGCCTGCGCCGATTCGGCATCCCCCGGGACTATCTGCTGCCGCGCGGGCAGAGCAGCCGTAATCATCCCGGGCTCAAATATTTGCCGCATAAATAATTTTTACCTATCTTTGCCGTCCGTCCCTCGGGTAGGGATGATTATGGTTTAACTTTTAAAACAGATTCACAATGGCTGTTAAAATTCGTTTACAGCGCCACGGAAAGAAGAATTTCGCATTCTTCCACATTGTAGTGGCGGACTCACGTTCACCTCGTGACGGTCGCTTCATCGAGCAGATCGGTTCTTACAACCCGAACACCAACCCTGCAACCATCGTTCTGAATTCGGAGCGTGCTCTTGCGTGGATCAAGGTGGGCGCGGAGCCGACCCTCACCGCCCGCCGCATCCTCTCCTATGAGGGAGTGCTGCTTCGTCACCACCTTGACGGCGGTGTAGCCAAGGGAGCTCTCACCGAAGCCCAGGCCGACCAGAAGTGGAATGAGTGGAAGGCCCAGCGCGACGCCAAGATTGAGGCCAAGAAGTCCAACATCAAGAACAGTGCAATCGAGGCCCGCAAGGCTGCCAAGGCCGAGGAGGTCAAGGTGAACGAGGCCCGTGCCGAAGCTCTCCGCAAGAAGGCTGAGGAGGTTGCCGCCAAGCAGGCCGCAGAGGCCGCCGAGGCTGCCGCCGCTGAGGCTCCTGCAGAGGAAGCCGCTGCCGAGGCCCCTGCTGAGGCCCCCGCTGAGGCATAGTTCAAGACTGCTTACCCCGTGCTCCGCGTCGCGAAGATTCTCAAATCCAACGGCATCGATGGCGGACTCCTGATAGGGCTCTTCGACATCGAGGCGGAGGGGATTGACTTCAAGGAACCGGTGTTCATCATTTTCGATGGACTTCCGGTTCCTTTCTTTGTGTCTGACATTCAGGCCCGGGGCGCTTCGAGGGCCGTGCTGCATCTTGTCGACGTCACTTCGCTCGCGGACGCGGAGGAGATGGTCGGGCGGGAAATCTTAGTCGAGGGGGAGAGCGAGGAGGAGAGCGGGGAGGATCTGCTGGGCTGGACGGTGCTGGACAAGGGCCGCAGGCTCGGCGAAGTGAGCGGCATCGAGCCTATTCCCGGGAATCTTTGCGTCTATATAGGAGATGCCCTTGTGCCGCTGCACGAGGACTTCATCATCTCGGCCGACCCCGAGAGGAGGGTGCTCGACCTGGACTTGCCGGAGGGGCTGATATGAAAGGGGAGGGGCTTGCTGTCGGGTGCGCCTCCGGGCTTGCTTCCGGGGTGGCGGAGGGTTCGGCTGTCGGGGCGGCGGTAGTGTCTGGCGGTAGCCCGGAGGTCAGCGTGGTGATAGTCTGTATGGACAGGCCGGACAACCTCTACCCTTGTCTGGAGAGCCTGCGGGCGCATACTTCCGTCTCCTTCGAGACCCTGGTCGTGGCCTATATGTTTTCTGACGAGAACCTTTCGCGGGCGCGTGCCGACTTCCCTTGGGTGCAGTTCATCGAGAGCCGTGAAGTGCGCGGCTTCTCCGAGAACAACAATCTCGCCCTCCGGCAGGCCCGGGGGCGGTACTGCTTCATACTCAACGACGATACTGAGCTCCGCGAAGACGTGATAGGCCGGCTCGTCGCCGACCTCGCGAGGCTTCCGGAGAGCGCGGCGATAGTCGCCCCTCGGCTGCTCAACGCCGACGGCTCGCTCCAGCTCTGCGGCAGGCCGCCTTATCCTGCGGTCAACTACGCGCTCCAGCAGTGGCATCTGTACCGCGAACCGACAGACGACACCGTCGGCAAGACTCCGCTCTTCGCTGAGGTCTATCCGACTTCGAATATCTCGGGCGCGGCGTTCCTCATCAAGACAGATGTCTTCCGAGGGCTCGGCTGGTTTGACGAGCGCTATTTCTTTACTCCTGAAGACATTGCGCTGTCGACAGTCGCACGCCGCAGAGGATATGGCGTATATGTGGACGCCGCGGTGGCGGTGGTGCACAAGTGGCGCACCACCGCCGGCAGGCTTTCGCCTGCCGTACGGCCTGCGGCCGTCCGCGGCTCCCTGCTCTTCTTCAGCGGCGGCTCCCCGCTCCGCTACTTCATTCTGGGCCTTGCCGTCTGGACCGCCGAGAGCGCAAAGCGGCTCAAGGCAGCCCTCCGCTACCGACTTCACCCTACGGAGGAGAACCGCGTCAAGCTCCTCACTTTCCGCCACATCACCCGCAGCATCTTCACCCGCAGCAGCCCCAAGGAACTCTTCATAAAGTTCCTCCCGGAGCCTAAAAACGCACGTGCGTTCCGGCGGTGATTGCCCCGCCCGCGTTCCGGAAAGCTTCTTGTTTAACAAGCCCCTTAAAAATAGAGGGCAAAAGTGCGGATATCCGCAAAAATACCCGCTAAAATCAATCGACCTTTTGTAAGGGTTTATATAATTACTATATTTGCAGGGCAAAAGTGCGGATATCCGCAAAAATACCCTCCAACAAATGAGAATAGAACGCAAGAGAGACCTCCGGAGACTGATCGACAGCCGCAGGAACGGCCAGATAAAGATTATAACCGGCATCAGACGGTGCGGCAAATCTTATC
>CAVLBF010000044.1:0-11505 GCA_963661285.1 Bacteroidaceae bacterium
CAAAAAAACGATTACGGACTAAAATTTCAGAGCTATGACACGTGAACAGGAAATCGGGATTCTTCAGAGCCTGAAGGGCGACACCTACTTCGCGCAGCACTTCGGCGCGGACATCGACACTATGTGCGAGAACATCCGGAAGGACTTCGCCATCGAGAGCGGCTGCCGCTTCAACGCAAGGGCGGCGGCGGAGCACAGGGCGGCCGAGGAGGCGAGGGCGGCGGCGTTCGAGGAGCGGAAGCTGACGGTGGAGAAAATCGTCAGATACGCGGAGCCGGAATGGGACAGCGAGCTCTACCACTACTGCGCGTCGCTCTGCGGAGGGCTCTTCGTCATCGAGACGAAGCTGCGGCTCGGTCTCGAGCTCTCCGACGGGGAGCTGTACTACCTCGTAAGGGCCGCGAGGGGAAACAGGAACAACGGATAAATCCTACAGCATATGGAACAGCAGACAGACAAAAGGACGCCCCGCGATGGCGGGGCCCCTCTCTTCCGGTCCGGATTCCGGACCGAGAAGGAGAGGAAGGACAGGGCCGTCTACGACGAGTTCGTCCGGATGATGGGCGTGCCGGGGCAGTCGAAGCTCAAGGTCATCTTCTACCTTATGGACAAGTTCGGGATATACAGCCAGAGCACCGTCTATAACATAATCAAGCGCGTGGGTGCGCGTCTCGCGGCGGAGGAGGGCGCGGAGCTATGAGAGCCGTGTCGGAAATCCTCAAGTGCGTCCTCTTCGCGGCGGTGATGCTGCTCGCGTCCGCGGCGTTCCTCCTCTTCGTCGGGGAGGACACCCCGGAGTCGGACCTCACGTTCTTCGGGTGGCTCGCGCTGAAGGGCGGGTCTCTCCTGGCGATGTACCTCCTGTACAGGTTCTACATCCTGTGCGGACGGCTCGGCCTTCTCCCGGCCCCCCTTATGGACGGCTGGAGGAAGGTGGCGGAGCCGGAAAGGAAGGAGGAGGAGGGGGTATGAGCGGCGTTCCTGCATCCGTTTCCCTGGGCGACCTCTGGGCGAGGCTCGACAGGCTGGAGGAGCTCGCCCTCATCGGGGCGAAGAACACCCTCGACATAGACGAGGCGGCTCTCTACACGGGCTACAGCAAGGGGCACCTCTACAGGCTCACGTCCCGGCGAGGGATACCCCACAGCAAGAAGGACCGCAAGGTCTACTTCGAGAAGGCCAAGCTGGACGAGTGGCTGACCCGGGACGAGGTCCCGACACGGGAGCAGACCGAGGCGGAGGCGGAGAGCCGCGCCGCCGCTCTCAGGCGCGGACGCAAAAAGGCCGGGGTATGTTCAAGGTGACTCCGACCATATACGGCAGCCTGATGGAGCAGGTCCTGGACGCGGTGGAGAGGGCCGAGTGCCCCGGCTTCGACTACGCGGACCCGCCCTCCGTCAGCGGCAGGGCGGAGACGGAGGAGGACGGGGTGTTCTGCACGCTCGACTTCCGGGCGTTCCCCCGCTACCGCCGCATCGAGATAAACCCCGGGCTGTACGGCCCGGACGGGGAGTGGGGCTACCAGCTCACGGGCATATCCGTCAGCTGCCGGACGTTCACGGCGGAGGACGAGAACGGATGCGCCCTCCCGAACGACTTCAAGGGCGGGCTTCTGAGCGAGCTCGCGCACATATAAACACAAACCACAACATCTAAATCCAAATCATTATGGCAAACGAAAACAGAGACGCGGCGGCGCGTCAGCCGCAGGACGCGGTGGCGACCGTGGATTACGCGAACCTTCCGGACCTGAGCGAGGCCCGTCCGGAGCCGCTGGAGATGTCCGGCGAGTACTGGACCCCGGAGAGGGAGGGAGAGAGCAAGCGCCTGTTCTACATCGGGCTGGCCGAGGAGTCGGTGCTCGATATGGAGACGGGCGACAACCGCCCCCTGCTGGTGGTGCGCTTCGCCGAGAACTCCGGCGGCACGCTCCGCGCCATCCGCAACGGGTCGCGCAGGCTGGTGGGCATCTTCGAGCAGTTCCAGAGCACGATCAGGCCCGGGGACGCGTTCGAGATAACCTATCTCGGCAAGCGCAAGAACCAGAACAACCAGTTCAAGTCGGACAACTGGAGCGTCAAGCGCCTCCTCATCGGCAGGTAGGGTATGGAGAGGAGCGAGTCAATGGAGCGTTTCGGATTCGAGACTCCCGACCTCACGGGAGTCCCGGCCGGGGCGGAGGAGCTGTCAGCGGGGTCGGAGCTTGTCTTCGACAGGGAGGACTACGCCGACTTCCGGACGTTCGCCGCGGGACTGCGCGGGCTTCCGGAGAAGCCGGCGGCGAAGAGGCCGTCCTGCCGCTCGCTCGCGGCCGCGAAGGGCAGCAGGGTCGTGAACGACAGGATGGAGAAGTACCTGGCGGCCCCCGGGGAGAGCAGCAGCGCCCTTAAGGCCGCTCTCGTCTCCCCGAGGCACTACCTCGCATATAAGAACGAGAATCTGAAGCCGAAGGACGAGAGCCACTTCACGCTCGGGACGTTCATCCACTCCGCGTTCCTGGAGCCTTCCAAGTTCGACAGGGTGAAGACCCTGCCGGAGGGCGCGGCGCGGAACACGAACGAGGGGCTCGCGGCCCTCATCGACTACTACCGGGAGGTTCTGGGGAAGGGGCAGACGGACATCTGCGGAATGAAGATGGGACAGCTCAAGGCCGCGCTCGCCTCCCTGGAGGCGGAGGCGGAGGAGAGGGGCTACACCTTCATATCCGCGCAGGACGCGGAGGTGGTGCGCACGGTGCGGGCCTCGTACCGCTCCTACGGCGGCGGCATCGTCCCGAGGCTCATACGCAACGGGCGGACGGAGACGAGCTTCTACTGGACCGACCCGCAGACGGGGCTGAAGGTCAAGATACGCCCGGACTGCCTGCTTCTGGAGGAGCAGGTCGGGGCGAACCTCATCCTGTCCGTCAAGACCACGAGCGCGTCCACATTGGACGGCTTTATGCGCGACGCGGCGAAGTACAGGTACGAGCTGGCCGAGGGGATGTACCTCGAGGTCGCGGGCGCGGTCACGGGGCGGAAGTTCACGGGGACGCTTATGCTCGTGGCTCAGACGGTCATCCCGTACCAGTGCGCCCTCCTGTGGCTCGACCCGGAGGACCTGGAGACGGGCAAGCGCAAGTACCGCCGCGCCCTCGAGACGGTGAGGAAGGCACGCGAGGCGGACTTCTGGCCGGGCTTCGAGTGCTACGCGGAGCCGGACTCCGAAGGCATCGTCCGGGCGCGGTTCCCCTCCTACATAAGGGCGGAGCTCGACTGAGGGGCGGAACACGGAACAGGCATCATCTTTCACATCAACCGACCATAAAAAACACCCACAATGGCAAGAACGATAGACAAAGGGCTGGACTACACGTCGCTGGACGTGTCCTTCTTCCAGGACCGCAAGATCCGCAAGCTCCAGAGGCGCTGCGGCCCGTCGGCCCCCCTCGTTTACATCGCGCTGATATGCGCCGTATTCCGCGAGGGGTACTTCCTCGCGCTGGACGACGACCTCGTGTGCGACATAGCGGACGAGACGCGGCTTGACGAGGACTCGATCCGGAAGGCGATAGAGTGCTGCGCGGAATGCGACCTCATCTCCAAAAGAATGCTGGAGGAATACGGGGTGCTGACCTCCGCCGGCATCCAGAGGCAGTACCAGGAAGTCTGCGAGAAGGGCAGGAGGAAGAGCCGGGTGGACAGGTATTCGCTCCTCGATTCGGAGGAAAATCCGGAGGACGAAACTCCGGAGGAGACGCGGAGCGCGAAAAAACCGTCAGAATTAATGCAGAAAAAATCTGCATTAATGCCGATTAATGCAAAAAATTCTGCATTAATGCCGATTAATGCGGAAGAAATGCCGATTAATGCAAAAAAATCTGCATTAATGCCGATTAATGCAGAAAAAAACTGCATTAATGCAACAAAGAAAAGTAAAGTAAAGGAAAGTAAAGTAAATTATTATTATTGTTCTTCATCAGAACAATGGACGGAAGAACAACAACAACAATTTTTTCTTTCTGAAATTTTCTTCAGGAACTGGGGCAAGCCCCAGGAGGAACTCCGGAAATTCGTAAACTACAACAACACGGGCGGCAGGAGCTGGGCGCGGATGACGTTCGAGCAGCGGCGGTCGTCGCTCGAGCTCTGGAAGCAGACCCCGGCCACGGAGCCGAGGATGGCCCCGGACGGCCTCGCCCTCTGGCGGAGGGCCTACGAGGCGATGCTCAAGGCCCGTGCCCCGGACGGGATGCTGGAGGCGGCGCTGTCCGAAGGCGTGGACGTGCGCCTCTCCGGGGGGAACCTGTACATCGCCTGCCCCAAGGAGCTGCAGGAATACTTCGACGCGAACATCCGGCTCTTCAGGCCGATATTCATCCCGCCCGAATCCCCCGGCAGGAGGGTGAGCTACCTGCCGCCGAAGCGGTGCTGAACCCCGCGGAGCTGATGGAGACGCTCCGGGGGCCGGGGCTGCGGCTCGGGGACATCTCGGTGGGGGAGATCACGGACGACCTGCGGGAGGAATTCGGAAAGGCCATTTCGGGCGATTCTGCGGCCCTTAAGAGCCTCGTCGGCAAGGTTGCCCGGAGAAGGGCGGAAGATGCGCGGAAGGGGCCTCATTTTCACGAATGGGGGCCGTGGACGCGGAAAGTGTGACTGACAAAAAATCGGAATTATGAAACAGAGAACATTGCTCAGCGTGGCTGAGGACGCAAAGGGCGGCGTGAAAGTGACCTGCCCGAATATGGACGAGGCCGTGATGGCGATCACGGACCACCTGCTGAAGACCTGCAAGACGGGAGACCGGACCGCGCTCGACGTGCTCTTCTCCGTGACGGTGCACCTGCTCGCGATGGACAGGTCCGGCAGGTTCGAGGAGCAGTACATCGAGAACATCCGCAAGACCGTCCCGGCGTACAGGAAGGGCTACGTGGAGATGGCGGAGGAGATGAGGAAGAAGATGAACTGACGGCTATGGGAAAGGATTTTCTGATACTGCTCGCGGCTATGTTCGTGTCGTTCCTGATTGTCGCCGCGATTGTGCGGCTGATGGCCGCGCTTCTCTCACCGGAACGCCGCAGACGATGCGCGAACTGCGCGTACCACGACCCCCGGATGCTCTGCTGCCAGCTGCGGGGGAGGAAGGTGGACGCGACGGACAGGTGCGGAAGCTTCCGCCGCAGAAAGGGAGGGAACGCGTGATGGACGCTCTCTCCAGACGGATAGTCGAGGCGGTGAAGGGCGCGAAGCGGATAAGCGTCGGCTTCACGGGGGAGGCCGGGGATGACGGCCTCACGCTCCACTTCGACGGCAGGAAGAAGGACATACGCAAGCTGGCGCACGACATCGCGCTCGCATTGCAGGACTATATGAACGGAAGGTGATATGAGAGGAAGGTTCAACGAGATACCGCTCGGCACGCGCTGCGGCCGGTGGACGGTGACGGAGGAATCCGAGAGGAGGAGCCAGGATGGGGCCAGGGGCTACGTCTGCCGCTGCGACTGCGGAACGGTGCGCTGGGTGCGGAGCAGCAATCTGGCGACGGGGAAGAGCCGGGGGTGCGGATGTCAGGCAGGGGCGAAGATGCGTGCGCTGAAGGGCACGGAGGAAGCGAAGGCGCGTATGGCGAAGGCCCGGGCCGCGAGGAAACGGGGCCCGAGGAAGAAGCGCCCCGACAGGCCGTACAGGCCGAAGGGCATCACGCAGTTCGGGATGGACGGATGGATGTTCCGTAACCTGTGACACATACCCCGCGCCGCCCGGGGTCTGAAAAAGGCGGCTCATAGGTCAAAATTTTAGTGATTATCCCCCGGCGGTCCGCAGTGATGCGTGCCCCGGGAACGAGGGCCGGTGGCGCAATGGTGAGCGGCGCCGGGTCCGGGGAGGGCCGGAGAACAGCGGCCTCCCCCGTGCGCCGGAGACGAGGGTTCGACCCCCTCCCGGCCCGCGAGCCGCCGGACGCGCACGGCGGAGGGGCGTCGCGAGACGCGGCCACGAATCTTTCACGAGGTTAATAATATACACATTTACGTTCAGCCGGTGCGTCGGCAAGGGGTCCGTAGTGAAGACGGCTATCGCACGAGCAATCGGTCGCGGGTTCGAATCCCGCCGGACTCCCCAGAAACATTGTTCAACTAAAAAAAAAGAGAGATCTATGAAAGAAGACATCAACAGAGTGGAACTGCGCGGCCGCATCGGCAGCGTCAGAGTGAACGAGTCCGAGGGGACGGCCCTGCTCGCGCTCGCGACGAACAGGGTGTACAAGAACAGCTGCGGCGATGCCATCGTCGAGACTATGTGGCACAGCGTGCGCGTGAACTGCGAGATGACCGACCTGTCCGCGCTGAAGAAGGGCGGAATCGCCCACGTGAGGGGATTCCTCCATTTGCGGCGATTCACCGCATCGGACGGGCAATTGAGAGAGTTTATGGAGGTCTGGGCCACGGAGTGCGAGGTGGAGGCGGAAACCAACTAAAAAAGACGGGATTATGGTTTACGGCTATTTGAGGGTGTCCACGGACGAGCAGGACGTGAACTCGCAGAGGCAGGGGGTGGACGCGTTCGCCGCCAAGAGGGGCTGGACGATAGAGACCTACATCACCGACGAGGGCGTGTCCGGAGGAAAGAACCCGGACAAGAGGAACCTCGGGCCGCTGCTGAAGAAGCTCCAGAAGGGGGACGTGCTGATAAGCAGCGAGATAAGTCGCCTCGGGCGCGACCTATATATGGTGATGGACATACTGCACTTCTGTATGGAGCGGGGCGTGGTCATCTACACGGTGAAGGACAACTTCGTGCTGGGCGACTCCATTCAGAGCAAGGTGCTGGCGTTCGCGTTCGGCCTTTCGGCGGAGATCGAGAGGCAGATGATACGGCAGCGCACGCGGGAGGGGCTGCGGCTGAGGATGAAGAACGGGGTGCTGCTGGGCCGCCCCATAGGGAGGGCCACGGACGAGGAGTGCCTGAAGTACGCGGAATGGAAGGACCGGTTCACGCAGATGGTCGAGTGGGGGATGCTGCCCCGCCAGATAGCGGCGGTGATAGGCTGCGACCGCAACACGGTCAACCGCCTCGCGGGCCGGTGGAAGCTGGGGGGCAAGGCGTCCTTCGCGACCGACTGGGCGGAAAGGGCGGCAAACAGCAGGAGGGCGAAGAAGACCCCGACCTACAAGGAGGGGCCGTACAAGGTGGTGCCGCTGGACAGGGAGCGGACTCTGGCGCTGATAGACGCGGGGTGCACCATACCGGAGATAGCGGAGAAGATGCCGGAATACACGTATGAGCAGGTCTATGACTCCATCCTCTGCGATGCGGAGTTCAACGCCCTCTACAGGAGGCGGGCACAGCTGAAGCTCGTGAAGAGGAAATGAGGGACGGGTACGGAATCGGGGAGAGCGCCGAAGTCCGGAGGGGCTTCTACAGGCATTTCGGGACGGGGTTCGGAGACTTCTATGACGGGCTTATGACCGTACTGGCCGGCTCAATACGCATCGACATCGTGAAGTTCGACGAATGGCTGCACCGGCAGGTCGGGGACTACGAAGAGCGAGGGATGTCGATGGCCGAGGCAGTGGAGGCGCACTACGGCAGGGAGGCGACGGATTTTATCGGGAAACTATTATAGACACAAATCAAAATCAAATCAAAATCAAATCAAAACAAATCAGTTATGGGATACAGGATACTGGACATATCGAGGGAGCCGAGCAGGCTCACGGAGACGATAGGGGTCTCGGACAAGACGATAGTCTTCAACAAAAAGATGGCCGCGATGCTGGGTCTCAAGAAAGGGGACAAGGCGGCTTTCGCAGTGAACGACGAGGGGTTCCTCGCGTTCCGGATCGAGGGCAAGAACGCTCCGCTCGGGCGGACGCTGCGGGTGTCTTACGGCGCGTTCAGCTTCCACTGCGCGAAGCTGACAAGGCACGTCGCCCACGGGCGTTACCGCGTCACGGGTAAGGACGGGGACTTCTGGCTCACGGACATAAAGTACAGCGAGGAGGTATGAGCCGCGACATCCTTTACGAGATGAACGCCCGGTACTGCGGAAGCTTCGGCTGGCACCTGAAGCCGGGCGCGAGCTTCAACTGCCACAGGACCTTCCTGCCGTACTTCTGTATGGACGCGGCCTACCAGGAGTGGCTCCGCTTCAGACGGAAGTGCGGCGGCGAGTTCCGACGCGAGAAGAAGAGGATGGCCAACGGGATATCCGAAGCCTTCCGGGCGTACTTCGCCAAGTACCGGGCGATGTTCACGGAGGAGCAGACGGGGTTCCTGCTGGAGCTGACGGACGTGTTCGAGGAATACATCGCCCCTCATCTGGCGGTGGCCGAGGTCGCCTATATGAACGCGGTCTCGCGCTTTATGGACTTCGACGAGCAGAAGGACTCCGGCTCGCTCTGGCTCGTGAATATGATAGCCGCCGGAGGGCAGGGGTGGTACGGGGTCATCAACCCCAAGTCCCCGATGGGCGGCGACAGGATGGACAGGCATATCGGGGCGGTGCTGGCCAATTCGCGTGACCTGTCCGCCGCGATATTCGGGGCGGAGCACTACTTCGTCCCGGAGGTGGCGGCGGACAAGGTGGGTCAGGCCGTGCAGGCCCTCATCAACGTGGTGGAGCGGTGGGTCGCGAAGCTCGGGGAGGAGCGGCAGGCGGAGCTCGACGCGGAATCCCGGCAGGGGGAGCGGCTGCAGGAGCTGCTCGACAAATACAGGAATGAGAAATGAAGGACAACATTAAAAACTATCGGTTATGACAATCAAGGAAATGGCGGATGCCTACGTAGGGCATCCGATGGAAATTGACGAAGGCGTCTCCGCCACGATGGCACGAAAGGCCTACGAACAGGGCGCGAGAGATATAATAGACAAGGCGTATGATTGGTGGAGCAAGGTCTATCTATGGGGTGAACCTGACTGCTATCATCAGTTCAGAAAAGCAATGGAGGAATAGGTTATGACGAAAGATTTTACCTTGACGATAAGGCGCGAAGCCGACGGGGTTCGTCTCTGCATCGACTCGGAGGAACCCGTCAGCACGTGCGAAATAGTGGGTGCGCTGGAGATGTGCAAGCTGATGGCATTCGAGAACAGGATACCGAAAGAGGGCGCGAAGCCGAGGCAGGAGCCAAGCCCCGGGGAGACGAGACGCGAGCTGCTGGAGAGGACGCGGAAAGTCCTCCTCGCGGACGAGCCGCTCTCCCTCCGCGCAAAGAACACCCTGGAAGTGAGCAACATCCGCACGCTCGAAGACCTGCTGCGGTACACGAAGCCGACTCTAAGGCGTCTCCGCAATGTCGGCAGGAAGACGTATGACGAAATCGTGCGGTACGTCACGGACCGCGGGTACGAGTTCGGCTCCCTCTCCCCGATATGGATTGAGGCGATGTACGGCTACGCCGCGCTGTCCGACAACAGTGCTTACCGGAGATTCGCCGACGAGGCGGAGAAGCGGGAATGGATAAGCCGGGAGAACGCCCGGATAATCAAGGAAGAGGAGGGGACCCTGTGACAATGGAGAAATTTTAAAGAGAGACAATATGAAATGCACGGACATTCAAATCAACGACGTTCACGAATTTCAGCACGCGCTGCGGCTCTGCGGACTTGATGAAATGGCCGACAACTTCAAAGTCAGATAGCTATGGTGAAGGTCTTATCACTCAACATCCGAGTTTGGACCCGAGACATCGGGAAGTCCGGGGAGCATTGGTGGGTGAAGCGTTATCGCGGAATCCGCGAGTACATCGGGACGGAGAACCCCGACGTAATCTGCCTCCAGGAGGTATGGTGGCCCGCGAAATACGTGCTACGTCTCGGGAAGCTCGGATACAAAAGGACGGGGTGGGGGTTCTCCCATCCCATCTACGCGAGGAAGGGCGCGGCCATAAAGGACAGCGGGACATCGGTCTTCGCGACCACGGCCACGGTGGACGGCGTCCAGTACTTCTCCGTCCACGCGCACTGGAAGGAGAGGTATTTCCAGAGGGCAATGCGGTGGATAGCCGAGCGGCGGAGCCTCAAATGCGTCTGCGCCGGGGACTTCAACACCTCGGACACGCAGAAACTCGCGGACAACCTGTACCTGTCCTCCGCGAGGGTGCGGCTGGGACTCTCCCCCATCGACACGTTCACGAACTTTTATAGGCCGAAAGAGAGCCACGGGGAGATAGACCACGTTCTGACCGCCCTCCCGGTAGTCCCTGCCGATTACCGCATCGGGCCTTACGGGTTCTCCGACCACAGGCCGGTGATTATGGAGTTCGGGACAAGATGACGGCGGAGAAAAGTAAACACATATAAAGTAAACACTTTTGAGCGTCCATTATACCCTAAAGCATTGTGACAAAGCGCGATGCATCAAGGCAGGCTCCCTCGGTTCAGGGGAGCTGCCTTTTGAGCGTCATATAATGCTCGATGGCCTCGTTGATGAGCCTGTTCTTGTTGCCCTCATAGGCAAGCAGGAACTCCTCCACGGCCGGGGTGGAGCGGAACGTGAAGCACTTTCCGTGGTCCACGGCCTTGCGGCCCGCGCCCTGTCTTGCGCCGCCCCATTTCTTCGGACCGGATGAAGATGATTTTTGTATTTCCATACGCTTTTGTATTTTTGCGGAGCCTGCCAAAGGGGAGGCTGATTTCTCAGCCTCCGTTGGAATCAGATTGCGATTTCTATCGTGAATCTAAGTTTCCAAATCTTGAAAATGAATTTTGCGCTCATACTTCAAAGACTTTGGCAGGTTTTTTCTTACTCCCTTTCAAGCGTTTCAGATTCCTCTTTCGCGGCCTTCGGCATCCCCGGGCCGCATCACAAAGGTAGTGTTTTATCTTGATATATCAAATAATATTTCAAGAAATTACACAAATTTTTACACATCATTACACATATTTTACACATCGTCTTTTGACAATATGCTGTCATCCCGAAAGAAAAAAAGCAGTCAGCCCCTCCGCGACACCTTCACCTGCATCGTCAAGGCCGACCTCCGCGTGGAGTGCGTCAGGGAGTACCGCTTCCACCCGAAACGGATGTGGCGGTTCGACTACGCGATCCCCGAACACAGGATTGCTCTCGAAGTCGAGGGCGGCGTTTGGACGCGGGGGCGGCACACGCGGCCGCAGGGATTCCTCGGGGACGTGGAGAAGTACAACGCCGCCGCGCTGCTCGGCTGGAGGGTCTTCCGCACTACCCCCTCAGAGCTCTACAGCCGTGCGACCATCGGGATGCTCCGGCAGGCGATAACGTGCGATTTTCCGCCCGAAACGTGCGAAAACGGGGAGAAAACGTGCCGCGAGGGGCAAAAGTAGTGTTTGTATCGCAAACATTGATTAACTTTGTTCCGTATTCAATCCCACAATGTTATGAAAACGGAAACAGTGAAACTCTCGCGGGTCCAGGTCAACGGGGCGAACCCCCGGCAGATAAAGGACGCGAAATTCCAGAAGCTCATCGACAGCATCCTCGCCCTGCCGAAGATGCTCGAACTCCGCCCGATAGTGGTGGACGATATGATGACCGCCCTCG
>CAVLBF010000045.1:0-11368 GCA_963661285.1 Bacteroidaceae bacterium
CGCACATCGCCCCCCCCCCGGCATATAAGATGCTGAGAATCAGGATGATAGGTTTGACGAGGTCTAAGGTCAGCTTATGCATTGCGGTGATTGGTCACAGTCCTGTCCGCCGCCCCCGCAGGGGGACGGACAGCACAAATATAGCGAAAATCCCGCAGACTGTACACCCCAGGGTGGAAAAAACATCTTTCGAGGATCACTTGAGCTGATATTCAGTGACGTTCTTCAGCCCCGGTATGCCGTAATAGGAGGATACGATGTCGCCCTTTATGCAGAGCTGCCTGCGGTGCAGCGAGGGGTTGCCCGGGAGGTTGAGCGCGGCGCGTATGCTCTTGTTTTTCAGCTCCACGCTCAGGCAATATTCGCCGTCGGAGGTGCCTGAGCGCAGTCCGAGCAGGATGTTGGTCTCCTTGGAGAACGGGGATTCGAACTCGAACTTGCCGCTGCCCGTGGCGCAGCCTGCGACATAGCCCCGCACCCATACCCCGCAGTCGCCGATATGGTCTCTGGCTTCAAGCACGTCCAGCGCATCTTCGGCATCTCCGCTCCCGCCGCCTCCATATATATAGTTGTCCGACATCCACTGCCGGCTGGTGTCGAGCTGTATGGAGAGCCCGCCTGAATCTTCAGCCACTGTCGCCGAAATCTTGACGGACAGCATCTGACCTGCCTTGAGCGTGCGGGTGAAGAGCGGCTGCGCCATCCCGCTTTCGCTCAACGATACGCTCAGCTTGCCAGGGTTGAAGAATGCCGTGCGGCTCTCGCCGTATTCGCAGGCCAGACAGCCGTCCTCTCCGCTCACATATAGTATCCCGCCCGGGAACGCGTCAATAAAGCTCCCGTCCGGGATGAGTCTGATGCCGGCGTTGGTCTGGGTGCAGAGCAGCTCGGCGCAGACCCTCTCTCCGGACTTCACCACAACCTCCTGCCTGTCTCCGTATTGCGGCGAGTCGAATGCGGCCTCTTCGAATCTGCGCGACACCGCGCAGACCGAGTAGCTGCCCTTAGGGACGGAAATCTCCTCGGGAGCATCTCCGAACCGCCCGTCATAGATGACCGTTCCGTCCGAAGAGGTGATGCTGAGCAGGAAGTCATCCGTGTCGGGGATGCCCGCCGGGGCTGATGCCTTGTGGCTTAAGAATCTGACGCTGATGCTGCCGTCCTGCCCCGGCCAAAGACTCTGGCAGGAAATGAGTCCGGCGCAGAGCAGCGCTGCCGCCGCCGGAAAAGTGAAAAATGAAGTTCTCATAATCTATAAAGTTTGCACAAATATAATAAAAAATTCACACCTCCCTTGCATCACTGCGAGGGAGGTGTTACTTAACCTAAACTTAAACTATGAAAAACTTCGATGCTAAATTAGATATTTTTATTGAATCACGCAAGCATTTGCCAAAATTTTTCTTACTTTTATCGAAATTTTATTCCGTACCGGGCCGGATAATTGCGGGCGTGGACATTTGCAGACGGCCTAGAGCGCCCCGGACGCGTTAAACGATTAGTGGTGGAACCAAATGCAATAAAAATATGAATATGAGGAAAGTCCTATTATTTGCGGCCGTATCGGCGGCCCTGCTCTCCCTCGCTTCCTGCGGACAGAAGTACGAGACTGTCCCGGGCGACCCGCTGGAGACCAAAATCTACACTCTTGACAACGGACTGAAGGTCTTTATGTCCGTCAACAAGGAGACTCCCCGCATCCAGACCTACATCGCAGTCAAGGTCGGAAGCAAGAACGACCCTTCGGAGACCACGGGTCTGGCCCACTATTTCGAGCACCTTATGTTCAAGGGCACGGAGCAGTACGGGACCGTCGACTACGCTGCGGAGAAGCCGATGCTCGACGAGATCGAGTCGCTCTTCGAGGTCTACCGCAACACGACCGGCGAGGCCGAGCGCAAGGCTGTCTACCACAAGATTGACTCCGTGAGCTACGAGGCTTCCAAGCTCGCGATTCCAAACGAGTACGACAAGCTGATGTCCATCATCGGCGCGGACGGGACCAACGCCTGGACTTCTTCCGACGAGACCGTCTATACCGAGGACATCCCTTCCAACCAGATCGACAACTGGGCCAGGATCCAGGCCGACCGCTTCCGCAATGTGGTGATCAGAGGCTTCCATACCGAGCTGGAGACCATCTACGAGGAGAAGAATATGTCCCTGACCCAGGACAACCGCAAGGTGTGGGAGGCTCTCGACAAGGCCCTCTATCCTAACCATCCTTACGGCAAGCAGACCACTCTCGGCAGTCAGGAGCACCTCAAGAACCCTTCCATCACCAACGTGAAGAAGTATCACGACGTCTACTATGTGCCGAACAATATCGCCATCTGCGTGTCGGGCGACTTCAACCCGGACGAGATGGTGGCCTCCATCGAGAAGTATTTCGGCGACTGGAAGCCGACGGAGTCCGTGCCTGCTCTCCAGTACGGCAAGGAAGCGCCGATCGAGTCTCCGGTAGTGCGGGACGTATATGGCCAGGAAGCCGAGATGCTCGCGATGGGCTGGAGGCTGCCGGGCGCATCGGAGCTGGAGGAATCGGCCGTCGCGGAGATTGCGGGCTACATCCTCTCCAACGGTCAGGCGGGCCTCATCGATATGGATGTCAACCAGCAGCAGAAGGCCCTGTACCTTACCGCAGGCACCAACCCTCGTCCTGACTACGGCCAGTTCATAATTATGGGACGCCCTAAGGACGGACAGAGCCTGGAGCAGCTCAAGGACCTCGCCCTCGAGGAGATGGCCAAACTGCGCGGCGGAGACTTCGACGAGTCGCTCCTGTCCGCCACCGTCAACAACCTCAAGCTCGCCAAGATGCGTGAGCTCGAGCACAATTCTTCACGCGCCCAGTGCTATGTGGACGCATTCATCAACGGGGTCGACTGGAAAGACGCCGCCCGCGAGATGGACCGCTATGAGGCCGTGACCAAGGAAGACGTGGTCGCGTTCGCCGGCAAGTATCTTACCGACAACTCCTGCGCCATCATCTACAAGCGTCAGGGAGAGGACAGGAGCGTGCAGAAAATCGCCGCCCCGAAGATTACCCCTATCGTCACCAACCGCGACAGCCAGAGCGAGTTCCTGAAGGAGATACAGTCCGCCCAGGTGAAGCCTATCGCTCCGGTGTTCGTGGATTTCTCCAAGGATATGTCCACGTTCGCTCTCGGCAGCGGGGTGAACGTCCTCTATAAGCGCAACGCGCAGAACGACATCTTCAACCTTCAGTTCATCTTCAACTACGGCACCGAGAACTGTCCGGCACTTTCCGTGGCGAGCGACTACCTCAGCTATCTCGGGACTCCGACCAGAAGCGCCGAGGAGATAGCTTCGCAGATGTATGCTCTCGCCTGCAGTTTCAACGCATATTCCGGTGCCAACCAGAGCGTGGTCTCAGTGACCGGACTGAGCGAGAATATGGGCGCGGCCCTCGAGATTGTAGAAGACCTCATCCTCAACGCGCAGCCTGACGAGAATATCCTCGCCAACGTGAAGTCCGACATCCTCAAGTCCCGCATCAACGGCAAGAAGGCCCAGCGCAGCTGCTACAGCGCCCTCTCAAGATATGTCTATTACGGCGAGGACTTCATCAGGCGCACGACTCTCAGCAATGAGGCATTGTCCGCCCTCACGTCCGACGAGCTGCTCTCCAAGATTCGCGAGGTCTTCGGCTATGGTCACGAGGTGCTGTATTACGGACCTGCGTCCAAATCTGCTCTCAAGGACTGCCTTGCCGAGCACCACAAGGTGGGCGAAGGCGCGACGGCTATCCCGGAGACTTATACCAGGATGGCCTCCACCGAGGGCAACAGCGTGGTCATAGCGCCATACGATGCCGCCCAGATATACTACTTCCAATATTCCAACAGGGGAGAGAAGTTCGACGCTTCCGCAGCCCCGGCCCTCAGCCTCTACAACGAGTATTTCGGCGGCGGGATGAACACCGTGGTCTTCCAGGAGATGCGCGAGGCGCGCGGTCTGGCATATTCGGCCTGGGCCCGTCTCTACTCCCCGTCCTATGCCGACGCTTCCTATTATTATACGGCGTTCATCGCCACGCAGAACGACAAGATGCGTCAGGCCATAGAGGCGTTCGATGCGATCATCAACGATATGCCGCAGTCCGAGGCCGCGTTCGCAGTGGCGAAGGACGCCCTGATCAGCCGTATGCGCACCCAGCGCACCACCGGGATGCAGGTGCTCAGCTCATACCGCGCCTGCCGCCGGCTCGGCATTGCCGAACCTCTCGACAGGCTCATCTTCAGCAAGGTGCAGGATATGACGCTCGACGATGTGGTCGCCGCGCAGCAGAAGTGGGTCAAGGACCGCAACTATACCTACGCCATCCTCGGGCGCAAGAGCGACCTTGATACCAAGTACCTCTCGACGCTCGGCCCGGTGAAGAACGTCAGCCTTGAGGAGATTTTCGGGTATTAGCAGACTTTGCCGCAGACGGCAGTCTGCGGAGGTTAAGAAAGCGGAAGAGGGTCCGGCTAAGAAATTTTTTAGCCGGACCCTCTCTTTCTTCGAGCAGGATAAGGGAGTCGAACCCTCCTCCTTGGCTTGGGAAGCCAATGCACTACCGATGTGCTAATCCTGCGGAGTGCTGCAAAGTTATAAATATTTCTTAACTTTGAAAAAATAAACTGATACCGGCACTAAAAAATGTACTCACTGGGGATAGACGTCGGATCTTCATCCGTAAAAGTAGCGCTGCTCGACATCGAGAGCGGCAAATGTGTATCTTCATCCACGAATCCCAAATCCGAGGCTCCCATCATCGCGGAGCGGAAGGGCTGGGCGGAGCAGAATCCCGACTCGTGGTGGAACTGTCTGTGTGACGGGGTCAGGGAAATGGCCGCTTCCGGTCACGATCTCTCGCAAGTCGCATCGGTCGGCATCTCCTATCAGATGCACGGTCTGGTCTGTCTCGACAAGGACGGCAGACCCGTGCGCAACGCCATCATATGGTGTGACTCGCGTGCCGTGGGCATAGGCGCCGAGGCTCTCAAGGGCATAGGCTACGACAAGTGTATGTCCCGCCTGCTCAATTCGCCGGGCAACTTCACCGCATCCAAGCTCGCCTGGGTCAAGAGGAACGAGCCGGAGACATATTCCCGCATCAGCAGGTTCTGCCTGCCCGGCGACTATATCGCGTATCTTCTTACGGGGGAATTGAGCACCACTGCCACAGGCCTTTCGGAAGGCATATTCTGGGACTTCGCGGAGAGACGTCGCGCGGATTTCGTCGCCGACTACTTCGGCATCGAGCGCGACAAGTTCGCCCCCGTAGTGCCCTCGCTGGGCATCCAGGCCCGCACCACGGCGCGGATTCAGTCCCTGCTCGGCATCCCGGAAGGGACTCCGGTCTCCTACCGTGCCGGCGACCAGCCCAACAACGCCTTCTCCCTCGACGTGCTTGAACCGGGAGAAATCGCCGCAACCGGCGGCACCAGCGGGGTGGTATATGGCGTGACGGACGTGCCCAAGTCCGACCGGCAGTCGAGGGTCAACACCTTTCTGCACGTCACCGGCTCCGAAGAGCCGAGGATGGGGGTGCTGCTCTGCATCAACGGCACCGGCATAATGAATTCCTGGGCTCACCGCAGGCTTGCCCCGGAGCTCACATACCCGCAGATGAACGAGGAGGCCGCCACCGCGCCGGTCGGCTCCGACGGACTGCTTGTGCTGCCTTTCGGCAACGGGGCGGAGAGAGTGCTTGCCAACCGCAGCATCGGCGCCGAACTCTGCGGTCTCGACCTTGTGCGGCATTCCAGGGCACATATCCTCCGTGCAGTTCAGGAGGGCATAGCATTCTCTTTCCGCTACGGCATAGACATAATGAAGAATATCGGTCTGGAGCCCAACGTGATCCGCGCGGGCAGGGCCAATATGTTCCTCAGCCCGATATTCCGCTCCTCCCTTGCGACCGTCTGTGACGCAAGGATTGAACTCTTCGATACCGACGGGGCTCTCGGCGCGGCGCGCGGGGCCGCTCTCGGTGCGGGTATCTACAAATCACCGAAAGACGCTTTCGCGAGCCTTGTCAGACTCGATGCGGTCGAGCCGACGGAGGGATGGAAAGCGCCTCTCGAGGAGGCTTATGCCAGATGGAAGTCCGAACTGGAATCCAAATTAAGATAAATCAGCTTTTTATACTCTGAGTTTCAGGCCGGCGAGGATGGTGTCGGGACGCAGCTCGAATACCGCCGATTCTTCCCCGGCCATACAGAAGCCGCATTTCGGGCAGATGCCCATCTCCTCTCCGATGCACTGGGCTTTGCGCGTGCCGTCGGTGAAGATGAAGTTGGTCATCCAGCAGCGCTTGCGGAACTTGTTGTCCCGCATCTTGCTCAGGCCGCTGCGGGAGTTCATTATCGGGTAGCCCCGCTTCTTGTAGTCCAGAATAAGGTCGATGACTTCAACTCTCTTCCCGTGCGGCAGTTCGAGATTCTCAGTGCCCGGGAACGGGGTGTGGAAGTTGAGAGAGATGCTCTTGAAATACGGGCTCGCCGCCACATATTCGATTGCCGCCGCCACCGATTCGCAGTTGAGCGTGTTGATGGCCATATTGGCGCTCAGATGCTTTGAGCCGCAGGTCGCTATATTGCTTTCCAGACGCTCGAAGCTGCCTTTGCCCCTGATGCGCTCGTGGTATTCCCCGACCCCGTCCATCGACACCCAGATGCTGTCGGCCACGCTGCCGTCGAATGGCAGTTGCGCGTTGGTCGTGATGGTGCAGGAGAAGAATCCTATCGCGCGGGCGAGCCGGCAGAGGTCGTTGACCGTGCGCTCCCCGTCTCTCCAGAGGAAAGGCTCACCGCCCTCGAAATCGACGAAGCGCGAGCCCAGCGAGTAGCAGTACTCCAGTTCGCCGCGAATCTGCTCGTATGTCTTGCTCTGCGGGTCGCTGTGGTTATAGACGCTGCAGTGCCTGCAGCTGAGGTTGCAGCGGTCAGAGATGAAGATTACGCTCTGGAGCGGCTTGCGGCGGCCAAGTATGGCGCGTGCCCACCACCATCCGAGATAGAAGAATTGTCCGACTGGATTTGTCATATATCAGAAAAACAGTAAAATGATTCTTGCGAGCATAATGGCGGCGCAGAAGAGGCTCAGCGTGTTGCGGGCCGTGAGCCAGCGCATCGCGAACCAGTCGATGCCGGCGCTGCGCACCGCCTTCCAGTCCGGCATCTTGCCGAGCCATACGGGAGGCTTGGAGGGAACGTCCTGCTTCCCCGCAGCGAAGCCCCGCAGCGAGCCGCATAGCCATATCGCACGGGGGACGGCGAGCAGCACGAGCAGATAGAGAGGGTGAAGCGCACCGATGCACACGGCTGCCGCAATCAGGGCGAATGGCAGCAGATTGAATATGTACGCCGCGACAAGTCCCTTCCGGTCAGAGCCGAGAAGCAGGGCGAAGGTCATCTTGCCGCACTCCCTGTCGCCGGCCTTGTCGATGAAGCTGTGGGTATATAATATGTTGAGCACCAGCAGGCCCACCGGGATGGAAATCCAGACGATCTCCGCATCCATACGCCCGAGGCAGGCGTAATACACTCCCATCATCAGCAGCGGGCCGAAAATGACCCCGATGACTATTTCCCCGAGTCCGAGGTATGCAAGCTTGAGCGGCGGGGCGGAGTAGAAGATGCCGAGGAATGCCGTGACTGCTGCGATTGCCGCTATCCACCAGCTGCCGGAGAGTCCGGTGAAGCCGTTGTCCACTGTCCTCAGACCGAAGATGACCGCTCCGCACAGGCAGGCCGCAGCCCCGAAAGTCACGATGGCCTCCTTGAGGGTCTCGGGAGTCTCGCTGCCGTCGGTGAGATAGGGGTATTTGAGCGTCATCGCACGGAAGCCCTTGCGTATCACCCTGTTGCGGTCGCCCATCATATCCGCCCTGTAGTCGAAGAGGTCGTCCGCGAGGTTCATCGCGAGGTGGGCGCAGGCGACTCCCAGCACCGAGAGGGCGGCGCAGAAGATGCTGAAGTTGCCGCCTCCGACAGCCAGGATGACTGCGAGGGCCGCCGGCATCAGACTCTGGACCAGAGACTGATACCGCGCGTTGTTGAGCCATTGCCGGATATTCCCCATAGAGAAAAATTATCTGACATCGATATTCAGCTTGACAGTGGCATAAGGGGCGCTGACCGTGAGGGTCGCCGTACCCTTCTCGCCGCGCAGCGAGCGCACCACGGCGAGCGCCTTGCCGGAGAAGAGAGCCTTGCGGCTGCCCTTGAGGGAGAGGGTGTCGGCGGCGTTGCCGTTGTCCACTCCGAAGAGCTCGCCCGCGCCTTCGACCTTGAAGCTGAGCATATCGCCGGCTACCGGCACTTCGCGTCCGTCGGCGTCGATGGCGTCCACGGTGACGAAGGCGAGGTCATAGCCGTCGGCGCTGATGCTGCTCCTGTCGGCGGTGAGCCTGAGGGTCACCGGCTTGCCGGTCGTGTAGCGCACGTCACGCGCGACCGCCTTGCCGTCCTTATATGACACGGCTTCTATCTTGCCTGGCTCGAAAGGCACTCCGAGCCACTCGGCGTGCAGCACGTCGGAGGTCTTGGATCGGCGGCCCAGAGACTTGCCGTTGAGCAGGAGCTCGACTTCGTCGGCATTGTTGTAGTAGGCCCAGAGGTCTATGTTCTGACCCTCTGTCCAGTTCCAGTGCGGGAAGAGGTGGAGGGTGGTCTCCGGAGTCCATTCGGCCTTGTAGAGCCAGTAAGCGTCCTTCGGGAAGCCGGCGAGGTCGAAGACTCCGAAGTAGGAACTCCTTGACGGCCAGCCGTATGGGGTAGGTTCTCCGAGGTAGTCGAATCCCGTCCACAGGAAGGTGCCGGCCACGAAGTCGCGGTCTCGCACCGCTGTCCAGGCTTCAGTGTGGGTGTTGGCCCAAGGCGCGCTGCTGACGTCGTAGGCCGTGCACTGGTGCTCTTCCAGTTGCCCCTCGGCCCAGTCCTTGCCCGGCAGCTTCTGGATGCGGGTAGAAGGCTGATAATAGACTCCCCGGCTGTTGAGCGCGGATGCCGTCTCCGCGCCGATGATAGGCTTGTCCGGGAACCATACTCGGCAGGAGTCGTAGAGCTGCGGGTGGTAGTTGAAGCCGTAGACATCTATCGCGCCGCTGCGGAGCAGATTGTTGCCCGGCCATACCCCGTTGCATCCGGCGGTGATGGCGCGGGTGGTGTCAAGATCTCTTACGAGCTGCGCGAGATGCCTTGTCAGCAGGACGTTGGGATTCTGCTCGCTGCCGTCGCTCTGCCCGAGCGACTGGATGAAGTTGAGCAGGGTGTTGGCTTCCTCGGCGCTCAGGTTCTCGATGAGGTCGCCCTTGGAATCGCTCTGCTCGAGGATTTCGTTGCCTATGCTCCAGAGCACGATGCAAGGGTGGTTGCGGTCGCGGAGGATGAAGTCCTGTATGTCACGGACGTGCCACTCGTCGAAGAAGCGGGCATAGTCGTATCTGGTCTTGCGCTTGCGCCACATATCCATCGCCTCGTCCATCACCACGAAACCCATCTCGTCGCAGAGGTCCAGAAGTTCCGGTGCAGGAGGGTTGTGGGATGTGCGTATGGCATTGACTCCCATACTCTTGAGTTTTTCGAGCTGGCGCTGGAGGGCGCGACGGTGCACCGCCGTGCCGATGCAGCCCATATCGTGGTGCATACACACTCCCAGCATCTTGACGTTCTCCCCGTTGAGGAAGAAGCCCCTGTCCTTGTCCCAGCCGATGCTGCGCACGCCGAAGCGGGTGCTGTATTCGTCCTTGAGTTCATTCCCGCAGTAGATTCGGGTCCTCAGGGTGTAGAGATATGGATTCTCTATGCTCCAGAGCTTCGTGCCGGAGATGTCGACCGTCTGGCATACGGTGTTTTCGCCCTCGGAGAGGGTCAGCGTTTCACTGCCGGAGGCCAGCTTTCTGCCCTTGGCGTCAAGCACGGCGGCCTCGATGCGGGCTTCCGCCGCATTGTCGCTCACCACGGAGGTCTCGACCCTGACGCTGCTCCGCTCCCCGACCACAGGGGTGGTGACATAGCTGCCGTTGTATGCCACGCGCACGGCGGAGGTGGCTGTCATCCTGACGTTGCGGTAGATGCCGCAGCCCGCGTACCAGCGGGAGTTCGGCTGCTCGGCGTTGTCGCAGCGCACCGCGATTAGGTTCTCGCCTTCCCGCAGGTACGGCGTGAGGTCGTAGGCGAATGAACTGTAGCCGTACGGGCGCGTGCCGAGGGCGTGTCCGTTGATATAGACGGTGCTGTTCATAAACACTCCGTCAAACTCTATGCTGCGGACTTTGCCGTCGGCGGGCAGGGTGAAAGTCTTGCGGTACCAGCCGATTCCGCCAGGAAGAGCGCCTCCGCCCGGGGTGGACGGGTTGTCCGCGGAGAACTCTCCCTCCACGCTCCAGTCGTGCGGAAGATGCAGCTCCCGCCAGGAGGAGTCGTCAAACCCTTCGGAAGCCCACTGAGGGTCGTCGCCGAGCCGGAATCTCCAGCCGAAGTTGAAGTCCTCCACGAGTCTTGGGGAGGATTGGCCGCCGACGCATCCCGAGAGGGCCAGCGCTGTGGCGAGAATGATCGCTAAGCTATGTTTCATAAGCGTAATTTTGCTGAAAGGACAAATATAACTATATTTGTGGGATTTAATAAATAATAAGGAATGTCATTCGCATCAGTAATAGGAAAGGTGTTCGGCTCCAAGGCGGACCGCGACTACAAGGCGGTCAAGCCGACGCTTCAGAAGATTCTGGACGTCTATCCCGAGATAGACGCGCTCTCCAATGACGCTCTCCGCGCAAGGTCGGAGGCCCTCAAAGTGAAGCTCCGCGAGGTGGAGGCCCCTTTCGAGAGCCGCATCGCCGACATTAAGGAAGAGCTCAACAAGGATATCCCAATTTCCGAGAAGGAAAAGCTTGCCGACGAGTCCGACAAGCTCGTCAAGGAGGAGGACGAGGCGATAGAGAAGTGTCTGGACGGGATGCTTCCGGAGGCTTTCGCGATAATGAAATCCACGGCGCGCCGCTTCAAGGAGAACGCCGAAGTCGTTGTGAACGCCACTGAGTTCGACCAGAATCTCTCGGTAGGCCACGACTTCGTCCGCATCGAGGGCGACAAGGCGATATACAGCAACCATTGGCTTGCGGGAGGCAACGAAATCACTTGGGATATGGTGCATTACGACGTGCAGCTCATCGGCGGCATCGCCCTGCATCAGGGCAAGATTGCGGAGATGGCCACGGGCGAGGGCAAGACCCTCGTGGCGACGCTCCCGGTATTTCTCAACGCGCTCGCCGGCAAGGGAGTGCATATGGTGACGGTCAACGACTACCTCTCCAAGCGTGACTCCGAGTGGATGGGGCCTCTGTATATGTTTC
>CAVLBF010000046.1:0-11274 GCA_963661285.1 Bacteroidaceae bacterium
TCGGAGGCACGGAATGCGGAAGTCGGAAAGCAAGTCTGTGGATTTCCGGAGCGGCAGCGGAGGATGTCCGCAGTCTTGCCCGACTGGAGCGGAATCAGAAGGGTCGGTGGGCTGGCGGTTGTGGAGCAAAGCGGAACAACTGACTGCCGTCCGACACCGCTTCAGTTGTCCGAGCGGAGCGAGTTGGAGAGGGTTGCGTTCCGTCAATGATGTATAGGGGTACTCTCGCATCCGGTCGGACCTGCTACGCCATCACTTCGGAGGTCACTGCGGTTAATTCAATAGTACACTATGTCTCTTTCATAGTGTTCAGTAAGCCAAGAAAAACCGTCTAGATTATTGCTTCTGAAAGAGTAATCATTTATATAATTGTCAATCCAAAACTTGTAAGAAGCTTCATCAGTATATTGATCATCTCTACTTCTGTCATCTATTCTTTTCGTTATCCAATTGCCGGATGAATCGTATGTGTATTTGTATTTTTTCCAATATGTTAAAATTTTGTGACGCTTATCAACGTTATAGTAGTCTTGTATATAAATATCTTCTATCAAATTTCCATAATAATCATACCTTGAGAGTCCGTTAAAACTTATAGCAAAACCTGTGAACTTCCATGCTCCACCTCGTTCGCCACTGCGCAAAACATTTAATTGATTAAACTCATCATATTTAATCTTATAGTTTTCTTCGAGGTAAAAAGGTGAAGACTTCGAAAGCAATAATCCATTTGCACTAAAATAGGAAGAAGAATTTTCCGAACCGTTCGCTCCATAAGTGGTTTCGTAATATGAGCCATCCTCTAATACTTCTTTGATGACCCTTTGATGTAATTTCCCATTTAATAACACATCTGTTTGGATTTTACCATCATTAATAGATTCAACATACTCATACTTATGACTTTTGGAAGTTTCCTTATCATTTTCATTTACTCAAGTTTCGCAAGTGGCCATATGCCTGTGATAAAATGCCTTATCTCACGTTCGAAGGGTGCCGTCCATGAAAATCAGTTCACGTTACCCCTACCCTAAATCCCTCCCCTCGGGGGAGGGACTTGCTCCGTCACTGTCGTGACGGGATATAAGGTGTTTCGCACATGCGAAACTTGAATCATTTATTATGCGTCCAAGAGTATCATATAAACCTAAGGTGTTGTATACAACTTTAAATGAGTGTGATGCACTTTCATCTCGGCGAATTTCATGTTTGGTGTATGATCCGTCATTATTGTACTTATAAACAATATCTTTCTGATATTTGTAAAGATAAGACCTATTTCCTGATTGTTTACAGAATGAAAGTAACCTTCCTTTTTCATCATAGTTATAATCTGTTGTACTATTTGTTTCCTTAACGTAATCGCCAAACTTATGCACATAATCAAAATCACGTTCTTTAGCAATTTTAACATTGCCGTGAACACTACCATTATTCTCATAGCTGTCTATATTCTTAAAATTAAACAAGTTAGGATCGGATAAATCACGGGTCAGAACAGAGTCTATTTTATATTCGGCGGTATTAAGCACAATTCCCTCTTCAATAAGCATGTAAGCAAGAGAAGTCGAGTCGTGAAAACAGATTGCATGTCCATCGCTTAACTCACAGTAATATCCTTCGGGCCTCCATTCTCTTTTTGTCACTACTGAATAACGAGGGATACTGCTTGATGTATTAAGCGCAGCATGAGTTTCTCGTAAGTAAATCTCTTTTGGCAAATAATCTTTATTGAAGCCATATTTACCTGTAGTTACTATCGCTGTGTCAGAGATTGGGCTTATCATAAAATTAGTTGCACTTGCCACAAATGCTTCAATGTCTGTATTTATAGCAATTCTCGGATTACACGAAGTTGAAAATAGAACAGAGCTGATAAGGATTACTAAAAGTATTCTAAACGTTTTCATATCAATGATTTTTGTTGTTTTTTTGTCATATGATTACACTTATTCTGTCATTTGCGAGCGGATGTGCGACATATGGGAGTGCCGCTGCAGGGGAGTCATTTTATCTGCCATTGTTGGTGACGATAATCTTACTTGGATTGCATAATAGTCTGTCCATTCCCAATTCTTCGAGAAGGGCGGCTTTGTCTTTTTCGGTCGGAACAATGACTCGGTTAATGTAATCTGGTTCAAATTCAATGATATATCCATCGATAAAAGTATTCCCACGCTCCTTTTTCCATTCATTGAATTCTGACTTTGACCAGAACCATTTAGTTTCATTGCCATTAACAACTAAATCCTCCGGGATGACTATTCTCCATTCGCATTCATCATACGCACAGAAGTCTTTACCGTTGTGCTTACAGATATAATTCTTTGTAATCCCGAGAGCATAATTCGCATAGCTTTGCGAATGGAAGATGATATTCATAGACTTCAGGATTTCTTTTTCTTCTGTGCCTGAAACGCACGCATATCCTTTGTATATCGTCCCATCAGGACTTGTGACGGAAACTTCTTTCGCGCCGGATGCCCGCTTTTGTTCCGTGAAAGTATCGAATCTCTTAAGGGTTGATACATAATCATTGTGATGCTTATATGCACCAAGTATCGGCCAGTCGTCAATGACATAGTGGACTGGAGACAGGTGTTTACCTGTGACGGATATAAGTTTCTGTTTGTCAATACCAATGGCATATTCGCCATATTTACTTCGGTGTTCTCCGCTTAGTTGAACAGGAATATCACAGAAAGAAACCATCGGAATGCCGATGAAAATGTCCTCGGTAATCTGTTCTCCACTATATGAGACCCTGAGTCCTTCTTTCAGAATTGAAATCAGACTATCGAGATGTTTTGTGTAATGAAATAATGTATCTGAATGGCTATTATTCATATGCTACAGAAACCAAAGGCGATTTTCGAATTCTTCCGGGATGTTCTCTTCGTTGAAGTGCGGGGCCATTTCGGCAACCATTTCGGGATATTTGATTGTGACGGGCAGGTTCTGCTGTTTGACGGACTTCCAGTAGATGCGGCTGAACTGATAGACCTGTTCTATGAGTTCACGGAGCGTCTGTGCATCTAAGGTGTCATCCGCATTCAAGGTGTCGATGCGGAGCTTGACAGGGAACGGGAAACCGTCATAGGGGTTGAACTTCGCATTATAGTAACGTGTGTTGTTGCACAACAGATACCTTTTTGCGCCGAGGTTGACATAACGCCCGCTGTACGGCATCAAATCCGAAGAGCCTCCGTCGAAAAGGACTTTGTCTTCGGACTCCGTTTTGTTGATTGACACGATGTAGACGGGAATGTCCAGATTCAGTGCGTGGAGACGTTCCTCTATGAGGTCGGTCTGCTCTTCCCTCATTGTCTTGTAGTAATGGATGATGAGCCGGCTTGGAAGCCCCTTGACACTCGTGAAGTTTATTATCGCCTCCTCAATCGACCCTGCGAGTTCGGTCATCTCGTCTTTCAGAAAATAGTTGAATGAGTTGAAGACTCCGGTGTTCTCGAAAGAAAACGCGGAGCCGATGTAGCAGGTGCCGTCTGCCGTTCTGAACGCACCCACACCGACAATCAGCTCATCGTGATGTTCTGTACTGATGCGCCACGGAATGCCGCCGAGTTTGGCGTTTATGGCTATGGCCATATTCTGGAGCGTGTAGGCGAAGTTCTTGAGTTCGCGCCCCTGGCGGTCCTTCCTTTTGTCGTCTTTCAAGAGACGGAGCATTTTTTCAGTCTCTATGCATTGGGACGGAATTCCGACATCCATCAGCCTTTTCTTCACCTTGTAATAGATTTCCTTTGCTGCGGCATCGTTCGTATGCTTGCTGTGTGGAGTCAGATATATGGCAAGGTAGGTTACGCCCTCGTCTTTTGTCAGTCTGCCGAGAAAATCATCAATTTCCGGGAGGGGATTGTCCCTGTTCTGGAATATGAGGTGAAAGCCGGTCTGTGCAGCCGTCACGGCTTTCCCCGTGTATTTGTACAAGCCTTTGAATAAGTTCTTGTAGCCGTTCCTGGTGAAGAAGTCCAAAAGATTCCGTGCAGGTTGGATGTCGTCTTTGTGGAAAAGGAACATCAATTGGATGTTCGATGCTTTGGGACTCTCAAAAGGGCCGTTGTTGATTCCGTATTGGGGATTATAATTGACTGTGCCTCCGCCGAATACCAGTTCCTGGCTGGCGTTCGGTGTCCTGCCTATCTGGAGTTTGTTGACCCACGCGAAACCATCCTTGTCGATGGCGATTTTCGATTTGAAGTCTTCGGTATTCAGAAAGGTGTCATAGAAGAACTTTATCTTTTCGTAGTACTTCTTGTATCGCTTGTCCACCGTGGCGTTGCGTCTGGCATAAATGTCTTCCTGCCCATTCTCTCCGCCATCGTCCTGCGGCATTCCGATGAAGGCGGAAAGTCTTGGCCACATTATGGGATAGGCGTTTTCATTGCTGAAATCTTTTTTCTTTGCGATTTCTTCGTACTTGTCGATAATGTAGGCTTTCTTGCCGTCCGTTCTTTTATAGCGGTAGAATACCCGATTGACAAGGCTTAAAGTGAATCCTTCCGGTGCGTCAGCATCGAACGGGTCATATTGCCGTTCGAGCAATTTTGCGACCGATTTTTTGTAAACGAGCGTCGGGCGGTCATAGGAAAGGACAAGCTGAGGACGTTTATTGTAGTCGTCCCAGTCCACTTTCAGGGTGAAACGGTCAAACTGGGCGCAGTCAGTTCTCTTGTTCCCGTTCTTGTCGATGAGCCATATCCGGTTGTCCTTTGTGATGCGGATGGTCTCGACCGGCAGACCGCGCGACTTGAAATGATGGTTGATGATGCCGTTATACCAGCGTTTGGCGTAATAGTAGTTCTTGTGGTCGCTCAGATCCACCTGAAGAGACTGCATACCTTCGTGTTCTTCATTGAATGACGTGTAAATGTGGTCATCATTCTTCAGATTCGGAAAGATGACGTCAATTCCTGCCGGTCTGTTCTTCAATTCAATCCTTTTCAGATGGCAACCTTTTATGTCACTTCCAGAGAACCAGCAGGTGACCGGAACCGCAGGGAAAGTAAACGGGATTGTGTTCAGGAACAATCTCTCTTCGGGTGCGTTATGGTTATGGGTATAGTTCGGGCTTTGTGAATATAGCATATTCTATCGGATTAGTCTGATTTAATGTTATTTGAGTTCCGTCTGGAGGACGGCGGCTTCGCCGCTGAAGGCGGACTGGAGAGCGGGCAGGGTAGTGGTCCCCTTGTCGAAGGCGAACCAGATGAAGGGGGAGTCGGCGGAGCGGTACATCTTGCCGAGGTATTCTTCGAAGTGGGCGGCTACGAAGGCTTCTATGTCACCGTGTGGGGTGACTTGGAAGAAGTCGTATCTGGCGTTGTAGACGCTTATGAGGTCTTTGCGGAACTTGTCGTGGATGCGGGCCTTGACGGCCGAGTTGTCGCAGCCGGTGACGTAGGAGGCGAGGACGAAGAGGAAGTTGATGTTGTAGGCCTGGAGGACGAGGGTGTCGCGGTCGAATGGGCGGTTCTCGAAGTGGGCGTTGGCCGGGATTATCTGGCTGTTCTTGCAGAGGCGGTCTTCGGTGTAGCAGGCGTGGCCGTCGGTGAGGTCTTCGGGACGGACGTAGCCCCGGACGAAGAAGTTCGGGGTGAGGTTGTAGCCTTCGGTGAGAGGGTCGCGGTAGCGGACGCTGTCGATGATTTCCAGTTCCTTGTCCTTCCGCCTGTCGGACGGGGTGTTGAAGATGTTGATGTTGAGCTGGATGATGTTCTTGGCGTAGGTGAACTGCTTGTAGATGGACTTCTCGTCGAGGTCGGAGCCGTAGAAGTAGTACTTGCTGTCGCCTATGTAGTAGATGTGGCTGTCGTCCACGAGGGACTTGTCCTTGTAGATGTGGTCGATTTCCTTGCCGTCTTCGTTGTCCTTGAGGTCGGTGAAGATGTCGTCGCCGATGAGGCCGTCCACCATATCCTCGAACACGCGGTCGAACTTGCTTGCGAGAAGAGCTTCCTCGCGGCTTTTGCCGGAGCGGACGGTCTCGGACTTGTCGAAGAAGGCGTAGAGGAGCTTCCAGAGGCGGACGAGTTCGTCCTTGAAGTATTTGCGGCGTATGGAGCGCAGGAGGCGTGTCCCGCATCCGGACTCTATCATCGCGTCAATCCGTGAGGGCTTGATAAGCTCGTAATTGAGGTTGGCGCGGACGGGGAAGAAGAAGCGCCGGTGCAGGTAGGCGAGTACGGAGTAGAAGAGGATTATGAGTTCTTCGTCGTAGTTTATCGCCTTGTCGCGGTTGCGGAATTCGGCATAGAAGGGTTCGTTGTCCCGGATGAGGGGCTGAACCTTGCTTATGGTCTTGCCCCAATGGATCTTGTCGTTGCCGCTGGAGTTGATTATCGAGATGTAGGTGAAGAGATTGGCGTGTTCCCGGTGGAAGGCGAGCAGGGAGAGGATGGTGTCCAGAAGGGTCTGGGAGTCCTCGCCCTTGTCGGAGTTCACTCGGCGGATGTCTGCGCGGCGGATGATTTCGCTTTTCGGGTGGCGGGCGGAGTATTTGTCTATCGCCCTGTAAATCCAGGCGGAGAGGCCGAAAAGCACGCGGTCGAGTCCGTCCTCCTTGAGGGGATTGTGCTCCGCCGTAATGTCCATAACGGAGTTGACGGCATATTTGCCGAAGGCTATCTCCAGCCTGTTCCCGTCTCTGTCTATCTTGCCGGAGCCCTCGAAGAGGAATACTTTCGGGAGGATGAATATGGCGTCGTTTATCTTCGGGGAATAGATGTAGCCGACATAGGGCAGGATGCCCTCGGACTTGTCCCTCGACGTGTAAACGTAGGGTTCAAGACCATAGTCATCCAGCACTTCGGGGCTGTAGCTCTGTCCTTCGAAGAGAATGCGCATAGCCGGGAATTATGACTGCGCCGGTTCTCCGGATGCGCCTCCGGACACGGTGGCATCGCTTTTCTTCTCCTCCACTCCAAGGTAGGCCATAAAGCCCTGGAGACGCTTGTTTGTGGTGTCGTCGGTGGGGAAGAGGCTGTTGAAGGTGAATTCTGCGTCTTCGCTGAATGCGTCCTTGAAGAAGGAGCCGGATTTCTCGTAGTCCTTGCAGACTTCGCTCCAAAGGTAGAACATCACCTTGCTCTTGAACTCTTCGACATCGATGTCGCTCTTGATGAAGAAGTTGCCCATCTGCTTGTCTTCGGAGTCGGAAAGGCGGTGGATGCGCTCGTTGGCCTTTTCGAGGAAGGATGCCCACGGATATTTCCTGTCTCCGACCGTGATGGTGAACTGAGACTTTTCGTTGTCCGGAGCGATAGGGACATATTCCCACGCCCAGCGGCGCTTGAAGGCGCTGTCCATAGGGAAGAGGCTCTGGTCGGAGGTGTTCATCGTGGCGAGGATATGGAAGTTGGCCGGAAGCTTCAGCTTGCCGTCGCGGATGCCTTCGTGTCCTTCTCCGAGGACGCCCTCGGTCTCAAGGTAATTCCGCAGATCCTTGTCAGCCTTGATGGGGTACTCGGAGACGTTGTTCTTGTCCCTGTCCAGAAGCTGGAAAAGGTCGCCGAATATCTGGGCGCAGTTGCCTCGGTTGATTTCCTCGATGACGAGATAGATGTCATCGTAAGGGCAGTTCCACGCCTTGACGTATGCGTCCGTGAACGCCTGCGGCACGAATTCGTAGGTCAGCTCGTCCCCTTTCTTGACCGGCTTGTACGCCCCGACGAAGGTGGCGTAGTCGCTGTCCGGGTGGAAGGTAGTGCGGAAGGTGAACTCTTCGTGTCCCTTCACGATTCCCTCTACCTTGAATGACTTGCCGCTTCCCGGCGTGCCGAAGAATATTTTCTGAATATCTGTCGTTCTTCCATAAACGCCAGCTCCAACCTCGTTATTCTCGATAAGATTATCAGCTGTAGAGTTGAGCAATGCTGCGTAACCTGGATTTTCACCGAAGAACTCCCAAAGTGTTGCCACATAAGATTGTGACGCGTTCACAAGATTGGCTATTGACAGCACAGAAGATACTAAAGCGTCATTCCTGTCTAACGATTTGCCGCCCGTGTTTGAATTTCCTCCATTCCACCACAATGGCTCTGTCGCAAATTTGATCAGATACTCCTTGTCTTGTTCCGATAACGTCGAATTGCTATTAATAATCTGCTTTATCCTGTCGAAATCTGCTTCTTTTAAAATCTCTTTTTCTACGATGTTGTTCAGTAAGTCTTTGTACTCGTAAAACGGTTTGTGTAATGGTGCTAAAATCGCAGCAATGTAAAACCAGTTGTTGCTTAAGAAAATCCGTTGTCCTTTTCTATTGGTGATGCAAGAAGCGCTTACGCCATATGCAACAGAACAATTGAATATAGTAGATACGCTTTCGGTAAAAGCCCTCGGTAAAGAGCAGTCAAGGACATCAAATCGGCTTATCTTTTCTACAATGGGCGTTACGAGTTCATTTAGATTCTGCAACATAATTGAGTAATTGATTATTAATTTCTTTGGCTAAAGTCTTTACTACGGGAACAGCAACGCTGTTGCCAAACTGATGATACGCTTCTTTAGACGAAACGACTATTTTCATCTCTGGAATACCCTTTTTGTTGTTTTGGTTATTTGCTGCATCGGCCTTTTCCCAACCTGCCCCGATTATTTTGTAACCCTGTAATCTGCCAGCTTCAACCGGTGTGAGTCTCCTCGGGTTCTTGCCTTCTGACGACTGGTCGATTAATATTTCACTGCCATCCTTCCAATAGCGGGCTGAGATTGTGCTGCAATAAACGCTGTCATCTTTAAAAAGAGAATATCCGAATCCTTTGCCATTCTCTTTATTGCGTTTCTTTCGCTCTTGGTGGCCAATCCACATCCTATCGCTGATAGTCATTTTCTCCGGCAGTGTGGACTTGGGTTCAAAAATGTCGCTAACATGTGTTGGCATACATTTATCCAACTCGTTTTTGTCGAAGATGGTATTCAATGAAGCGTCTAAGCCATACGGGAATTTGAAATCTTCAACAGGAATCTGCTCTTTATCCCAGCAAACGAAAAAAAGCCTTTCGCGATTTTGTGGAACACCAAAATATTTTGCATTCAGCACTTCGGTACGAACTTCATAGTGAAGGTCTTCCGTCAACACTCGAAGCAGGGTTTTAAGTGTTTCACCGTGCATATGGCTTTTTAGTCCTTTAACATTCTCAAGCAAAAGGACTTTGGGTTTTGAACCCTTTAGAATCTTATCATTTACTATATTGGCTATGTTGAAGAAGAGTGTCCCGCGGGTATCTTCAAATCCTCTACGCAGGCCAGCTATTGAAAATGCTTGACAAGGGAATCCGCCACACAGAACATCAAAATCGGGGATTTTATCGAGCTCAACATCGTTAATATCGCAATTGAAAAAGGGCATATTCCCATCCTTGTCTTTTTGAAAAAGATTAGGGGAGATGTCTTTGAAGTTTGACTCGTATGTGATTCTGGCATTCTTATCCCACTCGCTGGCGAACACACAATTGCCGCCAATACTATCTATAGCATAGTGAAACCCTCCAATGCCTGCAAAAAGGTCAATAAACTTGATTTTTTTATTCTTCATCGAATTCTTGCCTATTATCATACAAAAGTACAAAAATATCATCAGTAAACGGCATAATATGCAGATAAATAATCAAAACTGCATAAGGATGAAAGAGTTGCGGCAGGGAGAAAACCGCCGCCGCAACTCAAAATCACACCTTCCGGTACTTCCCGTGCGAGACGTTCTCAAGCTTGCCTTCGTCGCACCATTTGCGGACGGTGCGGTCGAGGGATTTGGCGTTGAGACCGAGGGAGCCGGCAATCTGCGAATATTCCTTGCGGTCGAACTCGGCGGGAAGCCTGTCCCAGAACTGCTGCTTCTGAATGGTGCGCTCCGCGCCTTTCGATTTCTGCGCCGGGGCGGCGTCGGCAGGGAGCGTGAGGAATACTCGGACGTTGTGCCGGAGGATGACCGATACGATGGTCTTGGCTGTCCTGTAGTCTGCATCAAGGCAGGTGATGTCGCTTTCGAAGTCGCCGTCTTCGGCGAGCCGGAGGACGGAGAGGCACATAGCGATGCGGAACATCACGACTCCGAGTCTCCGGACGGATGCGACGAAGTCTTCTCCGCAGTCGGCAAGGCATTCTTCCTGCCAGCGGGCGAAGGTGGAGTTGAAATCTTCGCACTGCTCACGGGTGAAGCTGAAGAGGAGGTCACCGGTCTTGCCGTCAAGAATCTGGAACAGGTCGTAATATTCGGTGCCGAGCTGACGGAAGCAGTCGTCGAGGGTGCCTGTGGACGAAGAGTCGCCGAAGACATCGTTCCAGACCACCGGGACATCCAGGCAGTAGAATGCGAAGCGGCTGAAGAGGCCGTTTTCGGCATCGGTGATGAGGTTGAGTATCTGTCGCGGAGTGCCGGTGAGGACGGTGGAGAGTCGGGGCTGGCGGATGTTGACATATTCGCGGTCCTTGCGGCGGATGTAGGAGATGTTTTCGTGGTGGAAGGCCTTGCGGAAGCCGTCGGAGTAGTTGCCGTAGTCGGAGCCGAAGGTGTTGGCGAGGGTGTCGCCCTCGGTCTCGAACATAAGGCCGCTGCCTCCGTTGTCGCCGAGCACCTGATAGACTGCGGTGGCGGAGGAGTTGGCAGGGATGAAGAGCATACGGAGGGGCGGTTCTTCGGGCTTTTCCATAGTGGCTTTTTTCTTTCCGGCGGCGTTGTACTCGGCGAGCTTCTGCTTGTATTCCATCACTTCGGCCTCGTTGATTTCGCGGAGTCGGTCGTGGACGGGTTCGACAAGGTAGCGGCAGAGGGTGAGGCGGCCTTTGCCTGAGGAGGCTCGGGCGGTGACGAAGAGGAAGAGGTTCGGGTAGATGATTCTGCGGTCGTAGATGCCTTTTATATGAGGCATACAGGAGGAGAGGACTGCGAGCGAGCCGAGGATGAGGATGTCTTCGTCATAGACGGAGTTGCTCACGGCGGCGATTCTGCGGAGGAATTCGGGCAGGTCGGCTTCGATGTCCTGCGAGAATGTCGGGAGGGGTTCGCCGGCGGAGATTTCCGCAGTTTCCGCAGAATCCTCAATATCCGCAGTGGGGGAGTCTGCGGATTTCATCTTGGTGTTTGTCGGGATATCCGCAGTCTGTGCGGTTGCGGATTTTGCGGAAACTGCGGATGTTGCGGATTTGGTGGCGAGGCTGATGCCGGCTTCTTTGGCTTTCTGGAAGAAGGTCTTGACGGTGATTGGAAAATCTGATGCTAATTGACCCCCAAATCTAATTGCATTTAACCCCATAATA
>CAVLBF010000047.1:0-10107 GCA_963661285.1 Bacteroidaceae bacterium
CAAAGTTAATGCTTTTGTCTAACTCGGAACTGTCCTATTTTTAGGGAAGGCTACATTTTTAGGGAAGGCTACATCTATACATTCTTCCTCCAGATCATCTTGTTGATTATGCCGGTATAGGACTGAATGAGTTTTATGACCTTAGTTGAGACATTGTTGTCGATATAAGCCGGAACAGAGCAGGCATCATCCCCATTAGCGTGCATTGAGGTCGCGAGATCTACTGCCTGACAAACAGCTTCGGAGGTGATACTACCGATAGTAAACACTCCCTTGTCCATCGCTTCGGGTCGCTCTGTGGAAGTACGTACGGACACTGCCGGGAAGTGGAAGAATGCTCCCTCCTCAGGGACTGTTCCGGAGTCTGAAACCACACAGAAAGCGTTCTGCTGGAGCTTGTTATAGTCAAAGAAACCAAGCGGTTTATGCTGGATGACTCTTTCATCGAACTTGAATCCACGTTTCTCAATCATCTTCTCGGAGCGGGGATGACAGCTATAGAGCACTGGCATATCGTAAGTGCGAGCCATTTCGTTGACAGCGTTCATCAGAGAGAAGAAGTTCTGCTCGATATCGATGTTCTCCTCCCTGTGGGCAGAAAGAAGAATGTATTTTCCTTTCTCGAGACCAAGTTTGTCAAGGATATTCGATGCCTCAATCTGAGGGAGAACACTACTGAGGACCTCGGCCATTGGCGAGCCAACAACATAGGTGTATTCCGGCTTGACCCCGGTGTCGAGAATATACCGACGGGCATGTTCTGAATAGCACAGATTTACATCCGAAGTGACATCCACGATACGACGGATAACTTCCTCAGGAAGATTCTCATCTTTGCAACGGTTCCCAGCCTCCATATGGAAGATAGGTATCTTAAGGCGTTTGGCAGCGATGATGGAGAGGCAGGAGTTTGTATCTCCGAGGACTATAACGGCATCTGGCTTAACTTCCACCATCAAGTTATAAGCCTTAGTGATAACATTGCCCATCGTCTCACCGATGTTCTTTCCGACCACGCCAAGATAGTAATCAGGCTCACGAAGGCCGAGGTCCTTGAAGAATACCTCGTTGAGATTGTGATCGTAGTTCTGCCCGGTATGGACAAGGATATGGTCAAAATACTTGTCCGCCTTCTTTATAATGGCAGACATCTTTATTATTTCGGGGCGGGTGCCCACGATGGTCATCAACTTAATTTTCTTCATCTCTCACTGTTTTACAGATTATAGTGAAGGTATAAGTCTTTGTGCCTGTATATCCAGTCGGCCATCTCAGCAACCATCTGTTCGTAATCAGGAATCTTATAATCAAAATCCCAGTTGGTGCGCTTCAAGCTCTTGTCGGCATTGACACCTTCCACCGGATTTATCTGAACACGTCCTCCGCGCAGATACTTGTTGAAAAGCTTCAGAAGTTCATACTTCGAGATATCGGTATCAGGAACTGCATTGACAAGCCCGTGAGCGCGCTCCTTTGCGGCAGCCTCCATCGTTTTGGCGAGCTGGTATGTGCACTGGCCAGTCCACATCGCTTTAGTATAACCGTTCACAACAGGATGTTCGCCCGTCGAGTTGTTCATAAACCAGTTCAAGAGACCGATGCCTTTAGGATTGATGTCCGCGCCTACGATAGAGTTCCTTAGAGATAGATTCTTGTCATCATCCAACTCTCCCAACGCCTTGCTGCGGTCGTAGAAAGTTTCTCCGTCTCGCAGGTCGTGCTCAATATAACTTCCTTTCTTGCCGGAGAAGACGCAATCGGTGGTCATATGGATAACCTGAGTATCTGTTCCTTCGGTCGTTTTCGCAAGGAAATGAGGAAAGTAAGCATTAAGGAATGCTGCCAGAGCGTGATTATTCTCAGCGAACTGGTTGAGTACTCCGATGCAGTTAATCACGGTGTCGTATTTGCCATCTTTAATGACACGGGCGATGGTCTCAGTATCGAAGGCGTTGCCGGCGAAACTTTTAATATATGGCGATTCTTTTAAGTCAAAGCCGTAGACTTCATAACCCTGCTCCTGAAGATATAGGCTGATGGTATGACCTGCCATACCGTTGCAGCCGCAAATAAAGAACTTCATACCTGTTACTTTCCTCGCTATTATTCTGACCTGTAGTCTCTTGCTTTAGCTCTTGGTTGCAAGCCCAAATCCTCACGGATAAAGTTGAGCTTGAGAAGCAGCTCCTTCATTCCTCCGACATCCAGTCTGCGGGTATTGTGTGAGTGATATTCCTCCACATGCTCAACCTTGTGGTCTCCCACTGTGAAGAACTTGTCGTAATTGAGGTCACGGTTATCACAAGGTATGCGGTAGTAGCCTCCCATATCGATAGCTTTGGCCATTTCCTCTCGGGTGACGAGAGTCTCGTAGAGTTTCTCGCCGTGGCGAGTACCTATGACCTTGACTTCTGTTTCACCATATTTAGGGTCAATCTTTGCGTATGTCTGCTTAAGGGCCTCGGCAAGGACATCCAGAGTGGCCGCCGGGGCTTTCTGCACGAAAAGATCTCCGTTCTCTCCGTGGGTGAAGGCGTAGATGACAAGGTCGACGGCATCGTCGAGAGTCATCATAAAGCGGGTCATATTCGGGTCTGTGATTGTGATGGGCTTGCCTTCTATCATCTGCTCCACCCAAAGAGGAATAACGGATCCACGGCTGGCCATCACATTGCCATAGCGAGTGCAGCAGATGGTTGTCTTTGCGCCTTTCCCGAGCGCACGTCCTTGAGCGACAGCCACTTTTTCCATCATAGCCTTGGAGATACCCATAGCGTTGATGGGATAAGCCGCCTTGTCGGTGGAAAGGACCACTACATTCTTAACTCCGTGTGCTATGGCAGAGAGAAGGATATTGTTCGTACCCTCTACATTGGTGCGAACCGCCTCCATCGGGAAGAACTCACAGCTGGGGACCTGCTTGAGGGCGGCGGCGGAGAAGACGTAATCTACTCCGTCCATAACGTAATCGACAGATTCGCGGTTACGGACATTGCCGATGTAGAACTTGACCTTGTGCGCCACCTCTGCGCGGTTGGCCTGAAGGAAGTGACGCATATCGTCCTGCTTCTTCTCGTCTCGCGAGAAGATGCGGATTTCTTTAATGTCGCTGTCCAGAAAACGTCGAAGCACTGCGTTTCCGAAACTGCCTGTGCCTCCTGTAATCAAGAGAACTTTGTCCTTAAATATGCTCATATTATTCTGCGTGGTAAGCGTTCATTCATACCCAACCCCTTGAGTTTCAACGGGGAGTTTCGTGATTTCGTTTGACTTTCGTTGATTTTACGGTCTACAGCCCGCAGCAGCAGGGCAGGAGGCCGGTCGGCAAAGGTCTCTCTTATATCTCAGTGGGCAAGGCGGAGAGGTGGACTCTTGCAAACGAGCATTCGCGAAGCCGGCTCATTCGCCAGCTCTAGGGAATCCTGACTCATCCTCCAGCAGCGAGTATACGTAACCGGAACTCTGTGTGTACAACAATGTGTTTGGATCGGACAGCTGCGCATAGGTCCTCGACCGATATAGCAGAGAGAAGGCCTCCTCTATGGAGCAGCCTCGCTCCTCCACCAGTATTCCCACAAGCTCGTTAGTCAAAGCGAGCTTTAGAAATTCTATCCTTTTGCTCTGTGTCATACCCTCCTCAATTTATCTATAGCCGCCTCTGTACAAAACGCATATTGGAATGTGATGCCACGCATAAGCTTTAGCTTCTGGAGAAACCGTTCTCTGGTAATATATCCACCTTTGAACAGGACAACCTGCTCGCCTACCTTGTCATTGGCTATAGGCCCGTATACAATGTCATAGTCGTGCTTGAATGCAGGCCGCCTACGGTCTCGGTTGGCAAAGATGAAATCCGCCCACTCCTCGGTGTACGCACTGAAGCGCAGCACTTTCAAGTCGCCGGAATCCATCACTCTCTCGTCAAATTCGAAGGTGGAGACACAAGGCACACCTCCCCACATCGTAATGCCGGCATATGCCCGCGCCCAAGCCTGCCGCTCATCGGCGGACAAATAGAAAGCTCTCCCGAAATCTTTGAACGGGCGTGATTTAGCAAGGTCTATCAGTTCTATTTCGACATTACTGCCGTGGTACAACTTAATCATAACGTTCCCCCTTGACGGCGGCAATAAACGCCCAAATCGTCCACCACTTGATCGTAATCTTGAGTGTGCAGGTAGCCGTAGTGGTCCACAAGCAACTTGTCCCCACCATACTGCCTCAGATACTCATACGCCACAGGCTCGCTGTAACGATGTTTCTTTGCGAACATCGTCACAATCATTGAGACAAAGCCTATCTTATTCCAAATAATCTCAGACATTGACCAATATATTATAATCGCCCCCATCCCCACCCCATTGATATTCAATGGGTATTTTCGTGCTTTCGTTTGACTTTCGTTGATTTTACGGTTTATGGCCCGCAGCAGCAGGGCAGGAGGCCGGTCAAGCAGTTTCTGCACCGCAGTGGTGCTGATACCTGTCTCCTCCCGTATATCAGCAAAAAGGTTGTAACATTACAACCTTTTTCGGCAATTATTATTTACGCTCATCTTACGAAACCGCCGTTTCGGAAACCGTCATTTCGGATTATACTCCTCAACCACGTCGAGTTGTTTCCCATTCTTTAAGTTATCCATATTTATTGTCAGTCCCGCCGGAAGATGTCTCGCGTGTAGACTTTGTCCTGGACATCGTCGAGGGAGGAGTCGTAGCGGTTGGCGATGATGGCGTCGGACCGGGACTTGAATGCGGCGAGGTCGTTCACGACCAGAGAGCCGAAGAAGGATTCGCCGTCGCCGAGGGCAGGTTCGTAGATGATGATCTCCGCGCCCTTGGCCTTGATGCGCTTCATCACGCCCTGGATGGAGCTCTGGCGGAAGTTGTCGGAGTTGGACTTCATCGTGAGGCGATAGACTCCGATGACGCATTTGTGTTCGCGGCTGCTGTCCCACACTCCGTTGTCGGAGTAGTAGCCGGCCTTGCGGAGCACCGCGTCGGCGATGTAGTCCTTGCGGGTGCGGTTGCTCTCGACTATGGCCCCGATGAGGTTCTCCGGCACGTCGGCGTAGTTGGCGAGCAGCTGCTTGGTGTCTTTAGGGAGGCAGTAGCCGCCGTAGCCGAAGGACGGGTTGTTGTAGTGCGCGCCGATGCGCGGGTCGAGGCAGACTCCGCGTATGATGGCCTGGGTGTCAAGGCCTTTCATCTCGGCGTAGGTGTCGAGTTCGTTGAAGTAGCTTACGCGGAGAGCGAGGTAGGTGTTGGCGAAGAGCTTCACCGCCTCGGCCTCCTTCATCCCCATAAAGAGGACGTCGATGTCCGGCTTTAGAGCCCCCTCCTGCAGCAAGGCGGCGAAACTGCGGGCGTGGTCCTTGGCCTCAGGGTTGCCGATGGCGGCGATGGCGGCGTTCTCCTCATCCCATTTGGCGTCCCTGTCGGCGGGCAGCGCCTCGGGGTAGCCGACTATGATGCGGGACGGGTAGAGGTTGTCGTAGAGCGCCTTGCTCTCGCGGAGGAACTCCGGTGAGAAGAGCAGGTTGAACTTCTTGCCGCGCAGCGCGGGGTCGGTGAGGAACTTGAGGGCGTATCTGACATAGAGGCTGCGGGTGTAGCCGACCGGGATGGTGGATTTGATGACCATCACGGCATCGGGGTTGACGCTCAGCACCAGATTGATCACGTCCTCGATGCAGTGCGTGTCGAAGTAGTTCTTCTGCGGGTCGTAGTTGGTCGGGGCCGCGATAATGACGAAGTCCGCGTCCCGGTATGCCGCCGCTCCGTCGGTGGTGGCGCTGAGATTGAGCTCGCCACGGAAGTATTTCTCTATATACTCATCCTGGATGGGGCTGACGCGGGCGTTTATTTTCTCGACCTTTTCCGGAACTATGTCCACCGCCGTCACCTTATGGTGCTGCGAGAGCAGCGTCGCGATGCTCAGGCCCACATAGCCCGTGCCCGCGACGGCTATCCGTATGTCTTCGAAATTGCGCATAGTTGCTGATGAATCAGGCAAAGCTTTCAAGTTTGCCGCCAATCTGGTTTATGCCCCTGATAATCTTTTCCCGCGTATCAGGCTTGGCTATTCTCTTGCCTGCCGCATAATGGTTCAAGCGTTGCAGTTTGATGCCGGTCACGCCTGATATTGCGGTCAAGGTAGTATATTTCTCGGCACGCTGAAGAGTCGCAGCAAGGCTCGGTTCATAGGACAATTCATAATCCGGCACCGCAATCCCCCTGCCCCTAAGCCCCTCGATATGGAACTCCAGTGCATCAGCAAACGACGCAAGCAGCTCATCATAGTTTCTGGCGGTCACGAGTACGGAGCCGAGTCGCTCCGTATACGCCTCAGCCACGAAATTGCTGTTGCACCAATCAACTTTTACAATCAACTTCTCCATATTCGCTGTATCTTTCATTTCCAACCGGCCTGTTTCCAAATACTCTTGAGATTATCTCTATAGACATCTGCGCCCATCTGCCCGGAGACAGTTACGCACCCTTTCTTGGTCGGATGGACGAACTGCCTGTGGTCGCCACGGCATCTGTCCAGCACCCATCCGTCTTCTTCCAGCAGTCTGATGACCTGCCTGACTTTGTAGATTTTCATACTTTAAGTTCATAATGACAATTTTCGATGTGAATATAATCAAAAAAAACTATTCCACCACCTCGATCAGGTCGGGGGTGACTTCGGCGGAGGCGACGGAGAGCAGGCCGTCGATGCTGACGACGAGCCGGCGGTTACGCACGCCCTTGACCTTGAGGAAGACTCCCTCCACTCCGTCGAAAGGGCCGCCGAGGATGCGGACACGCGTGCCTTTCTTGAGGTCGACTTCTTCCGGAAGGAGGTAAATCTTCTTCTCGTCCTCGGAGGAGGAGACCCTGATGAAGTCGAGCATCTGCTTCTCCGGGATGGTAATCAGGCAGTTGCGGCCCTCGTCGACCCTTGTCTTGAACTGCATCCGGGGGATGAAAGGCTTGGCCTCGTTGAGAGAACGCCTCGAGGAGTGCGCGAAGAGCAGGTTGCTCACGGCGGGCATCATCTTGCGCTCTTTGCGTCCGCGCCGGCTCACGACCTCGCAGCGCAGGGGCACGTAAGACTCGATGCCGAAGCGCTCCTTGAGCGCCTGCTGGACCTTGAACTCGTTGCGGTACGGCGCGCTCATCGCGTACCAGAGTATCTCGTTGTCGGGAGCGGTATTCACGGTGAAAGAGATGCTTAGCGGGGGAAAGGCAAAATCCTTAGCTCCCCAAATATTCGATAATCGATTAACTCTCAAACGCTTATAGAGTCAGAATCACCGATTGCCGAACTTTAGAGTACTTAGCGCGCCACTCCTCTATCCTTTCGTAGGGTACAAATATAGTCATTTTTCTCTATTCCGCCTCGCCCGGACGCTAAAATGCGCATTCATTTTCGGTTCATTTGCGCCTCCGGCGGATTATTCTTATCTTCGCATCATTATGAAACACCACATATTTACACTCATCACCACATTTTCTCTCCTGCTGCCCATAGGGCAAGTGCAGGCACAAGAACCTCCGGCAAGACCGGGTCCTCCGCCTCAGGGTGCTCCGGCTCCTGAGCGCAAGGCTGCGGAGATAGTTCCACAGGCGCGCGAAGTCATCAGCCTCAACCGCGACTGGCAGTTCCGCTACGAGGCTTCCTCCGACTGGCAGGAGGTCACCCTGCCCCACGATTTCCAGATTCACCAGCCTTGGGTGAGCCCTGAGGCGGGCGAAGGCGCGGACCTCGACAATCCGGTGGCCAACATCAAGAGCCGCCTGAGCGGACGAGGATTCAAGGAGATGGGCCGGGGCTTCTACCGCAAGACGCTTTACGCCCCCGAAGAGTGGAAAGGCAGACGGGTCCTGATTGATTTCGAGGGCATATTGCTCAACGCCGACGTCTATCTCAACGGCGAGCGCGTCGGAGGCACGGACTACGGCTACCTCGGATTCGAGATTGACCTCTCGGACAAGCTCCGCTACGGCTCGGACAACGAGATAAGCGTCATCGCCGACACCGGCAGTCCGGAGAATTCGCGCTGGTACACGGGCGGCGGCATTTACCGGGATGTCCGCCTGGTGCTCACGCACCCGACGCTCTACTTCAAGCGTCACCCTCTCGACATCACCACGATAGACAACAAGGCGGTACGCTTCTCCGCAAGCGTCATCAACAAGGGCGAGAGCGCGTTCACCGCCTCGTACCGCATCCTTGACCCTGCCGGCAAGGTGGTGGCGGAAAAGCAGGTCAGCCTCAACACCCCGAGGCGTCAGCAGGAGTCGGAATTCCTCATAGACAGTCTGGAGATAGCCTCTCCGGCCATCTGGGACTGCGAGCACCCTAATCTCTACACCCTCGAGCTGAGCCTGAGCAGCGGAGACAGGGCAACTTCGACATTCGGCATCAGGACCGTAGAATACAATCCGGAGCAGGGTTTCCTGCTCAACGGGGAGAAAGTGCTGCTCAAGGGCGCGGCCAACCACCACAGCCTCGGAGCTCTCGGCGCGGCGGCGCACCCGAGGGCGGAAGAGCGTTATATCAAGACGCTCAAGGCATACGGGCTCAACCACATACGCAGTTCCCACAACCCTTACAGCGAAGAATTCCTCAACATCTGCGACCGCGAGGGCATACTCGTGGTGGACGAGCTCTACGACAAGTGGCTGACCCAGTACGCCGGAGGCCGCAAGGACTGGCTTGAGCAGTGGGTGCACGACGTCCCGGAGTGGATGACGCGGGACCGCAACCACCCGTGCGTGATAATGTGGAGCTTCGGCAATGAGCTCCAGACTCTCTACGATATCCCGTTCCACGACTACGGGGTGACTCCGTACCGTATGCTCAAGGCTCTGGGGACGCATTTCGACAGCAGCCGTCCGTTCACGGTGGCGATGCACCCGCGCGGGCGCAACCCGAAGACCGACGACATCCCCGCCGACCTCGCGCTCGAGACGGACATAGCCTCATACAATTACCGTTATATGTACTTCCCGGGCGATGCGCAGCGCTACCCGTGGATGATGTTCTACCAGAGCGAGGCCAGCACGAGCTCGATGGGCCCGAACTTCTTCGAGATGGATCTCGGCAAGGTCATCGGACTCGCCTACTGGGGAGCGGTGGACTATCTGGGCGAGTCGCAGGGCTGGCCGGCCAAGGGATGGAGCCAGGGAGTGTTCCGGACCGATATGCAGCCTAAGCCGAAGGCCTGGCTGCTGAAGAGTATGTTCGACTCCGAGACCCCTACCGTACACATCGGGGTGGTCGAGAGCGAGGACAACAGTGTCTGGAACGACGTCAAGGTGGGCAACAAGACCCTCCTCGACAGCTGGAACTTCCGCGAGGGCAGTACGCTGAACCTCTACACCTTCACCAACTGCGATGAAGTGGAGCTGAGGCTGAACGGACGCGTGATAGGCCGCAGGCAGAACGAGACGGACAATCCTAAAGCCCGCAACCAGATATACTGGAAGGATGTCAAGTACCGCGCCGGAACTCTCGAAGCCGTCGGATACAGGGCGGGCAAGGAGGTATGCCGCCACACGGTCAAGACTGCGGGCAGCGCCGTGAAGCTCCTTGCCAAGGCCGAGAACTCCGCCTGGCTCAGGGACGGGGACGACCTGCAGTTCGTCAGCGTCAGCGCCGTCGACAGGAAGGGGCTCAAGGATCCATCGTGCGGCGGGAAGCTCAGCTTCTCCGTCAGCGGACCTGCGGAAATCATCGCCGTAGACAACGGCGACCTCTCGAGCGACGAGATGATGGACAGCTGCACCCGCTCGCTCTACCGGGGGCACGCGACCATGATTCTCCGCTCCCTCCCGTCCGAGGGCGAGGTCATCCTTACGGTCAGCGGCGAAGGCTTCAAAACTCTGAAAGTCAAGCTGTAGAATATATCGCATCAACATCTGGAGAACCCGGCAAGTAGGTGGACTTGAATAAGTCCCGCAGGGACCGCGACGTAGGAGCGAAATACCCCTAATAGGGGTCGCAGACGGTAGTCTGCGGGGGTTAAGAAGCCCAAGAGGGGCTGGCTAAAATACTTTTCCGGTTTTCCGCGTTGGGACACCCAACTTTCATTTTTCCGGACGGTAGGTGACG
>CAVLBF010000048.1:0-9930 GCA_963661285.1 Bacteroidaceae bacterium
GCCACATCCTCACCAAGAAGACCAAGAAGCGCAAGAGAAATCTTGACCACTTCGCCCTCGTAGAGAAGGTTGACCTCGGAAGAGTAAAAGAAATGTTGGTTCTCTAAAAGTATCGGATTATGCCAAGATCAGTCAATTCAGTAGCTTCAAGGGCTCGCCGCAAGAAGATTCTCAAGAGAACCCGCGGTAATTTCCTGTCAAGGAAGAATGTCTGGACAGTAGCGAAGAACACCTACGAGAAAGGTCTCACCTACGCCTATCGTGACCGCAGGGCCAAGAAGGGCAACTTCCGCGCCCTTTGGATTCAGCGTATCAACGCCGCCGCGCGCCAGTACGGGATGTCCTATTCTCAGTTTATGGGCAAGCTCAACGCGCAGAACATCGGACTTAACCGCAAGGTTCTCGCCGATCTCGCGATGAACAACCCTCAGGCGTTCGAGGCTGTGCTCAACTCCGTAAAATAGTCTGAAGTGAGCCTGAAGGAATTCACCCGCAACAGATGGACGAGGTTCGCTTTCTGGGCCTTGCTCTACGTCGCGTGGGTGATCTGGCTGGGCAGCTTCTGGTGGCTTCTCGGGCTGGGCGTCATCTTCGACGCCTGCGTCACCCGCAAGGTCCACTGGAATTTCTGGAAGAAGCGTTACAGGGAAGGGGAGAAGCACAGCGTGGCGAATGACTGGCTCGACGCCATCGTCTTCGCCGTGATTGTGGTCACCTTCATCAACATCTTCTTCTTTCAGGCCTTCAAGATTCCTTCATCCTCGATGGAGAGGACTCTCTACACGGGAGACCATCTCTTCGTCAGCAAGCTCAGCTACGGCCCAAGAGTGCCCCAGACCCCGTTGACCATTCCGTTCACGCACAATACCATCTTCGGGAAGGAGTCCTACTCCACCTTGATTCAGAACAGGTACCGTCGCCTCAAGGGCTTCGGGAAGGTGCGCAGGGGAGACAACGTGGTGTTCGGGTTTCCCAACGGAGACACGGTGCTCCGCAGGGCTCCCGCAGAGGATTATCACGCTCTCGTCCGGATTCTCGGTCAGGAGACGGTGAACGGCTTCGGCGAGACGGTCTCCCGTCCGATGGACAAGAAAGACCACTATGTCAAGCGCTGTGTCGCCCTTCCGGGCGATGTCCTCGAAGTCAGGGACGGCAGGGTATGGGTCAACGGGGAGAAGGAGCCGGACTATCCGGGTCTCCAGCTGTCCTACAGGGTCCTTACCGACGGGCAGAGAATCAACCCAAAGACCATAGAGAAACTGGGAGTCAATCCTTCGGAACTCTACTATGACCCCGTGCTGCCGGGCTACCCGGCGATGATGCTCACCGCAGGCAATCTGGAGCAGGTCCGCGCTCTTCCCAATGTGGTCAGCGTCGAGGACAACCTCGAGCGCGACCCGTCCCCGGTCTCAAGGGAGATTTTCCCCTTCACGGAGGATTCGGGCTGGACAAGGGACTTCTTCGGACCGCTCAGAATACCGGCCAAGGGGGAGACGGTCTCCATCTCGGAAGACAATCTTCCTCTATACGAGAGGATCATATCGGCCTATGAGGGCGGAAGCGTGGAGCAGGCGCTGGCGGAGGGGAAGTACACCTTCAGGCAGGATTACTACTTTATGATGGGAGACAACAGGCACAACTCCCTCGACTCGCGGTACTGGGGCTTCGTGCCCGAAGACCACATAGTCGGCAGGCCGGTTGTGATATGGCTCTCCACGGACTCCGGGAAGAAGTTCCCGAATAATATCAGGTGGGGCAGATTTCTGAAATTTGTCTAGGTTTCAGTTTGGAAATCAGAAAATTATCAGCGATATTTGCAGCCCTGTCAAGTAAAGAAATAAAAGAAAAAGAAATATTATGGCAAAAGTTTGTCAAATAACCGGAAGGAAGAGAATGAAAGGCAACAATGTTGCCCATTCCAAGCTGCGCACCAAGCGCGACTTCTCTCTCAACCTCAAGAACAAGCGTTTCTGGAGCGAGGAAGAGCAGAGGTACATCACCCTCAAAGTCTCCTGCAAGGGTATGAGGATTATCGAGAAGAACGGCCTTGAGGCCACGATTCGCGATGCTCAGAAGAAAGGATTGATTAACCTTGTTTAATTTTTCAGAGAAATGGCAAAGAAAGCAAAAGGAAACAGGGTGCAGGTCATCCTCGAGTGCACTGAGCAGAGGGCTTCAGGCGTACCCGGCATCTCACGTTACATCACCACCAAGAACAAGAAGAACACTCCTGACCGTCTTGAGCGCAAGAAGTACAACCCTTATCTCAAGAAAGTCACCGTTCACCGTGAAATAAAATAATCAGAGGAGTTTGAATTATGGCAAAGAAAGCAGTTGCGACGTTCGCGGCCAAGGCCGGAGCTAAAAGTATGGTCAAGTGCATCCGTATGGAGAAGTCTCCGAAGACCGGTGCATATGTCTTCTCTGAGCAGCTTGTAGAAGCTGACAAGGCCAAGGACTACTTCGCCAAGAAGTAATCCTCAGCCTGTCCCTTTAACTTCAACGCCGGCCCGATGTAGTTTCGGGCCGGCGTTTTTGTGCGGTGGATCCCCGCCTGACGGGGGATAGTTGTACGGAAAATTCGTATCTTTGCGAATTATGGCAGTCAGTTTCTTTCAGCGGATAAGCAGGGCGGTGATGGGCCGTTCCAGAGTGGACGACGGTACGCTCGATGCAATCGAGGAGGCTCTCGTGGAGTCAGATATGGGGGTGGATACCACCCTCAAGGTTATCGATGCCCTGGAGGAAAAGGTCGCCAAGGACAAGTATATGTCTTTCGACGAGCTGGTGGGTCTGCTCAGGGGTGAGATTTCTTCTCTCATTGAGGACTCCCCACGTCCTTTTGACTTCTCCCGGAAGCCTTATGTCATACTTGTCGTAGGCGTGAACGGGGTCGGCAAGACCACGACCATAGGCAAGCTGGCATATATGCTGCGCTCTCAGGGCAAGAAAGTGATACTCGGTGCGGCGGACACGTTCCGGGCGGCTGCGGTTGACCAGCTCACGGTCTGGGCGGAGAGGGCCGGGGTCGACATAGTAAGGCAGAATATGGGTTCCGATCCGGCCTCCGTGGCGTATGACACGGCTTCGGCGGCTGTGGCGAGAGGAGCGGACGTGGCCATCATCGACACTGCGGGCCGTCTGCACAACAGGCTGGACCTGATGAACGAACTTGGCAAAATCCGCAAGGTCATCGCCAAGGTGGTCCCGGACGGACCTCACGACGTGATGCTCATCATCGACGCTTCCACGGGCCAGAACGCGTTCCAGCAGGCTCAGGAGTTCCTCCGCGCCACGCAGATCACTTCCCTTGCCGTCACCAAGCTTGACGGCACCGCCAAGGGCGGAGTGGTCGTGGGTGTCTCGGACCGCTTCCATATCCCGGTGAAGTTCATCGGGACCGGGGAGAAGATAGAAGACCTCAGGGTCTTCGACAAGGAAGAGTTCGTCGGGAAGTTGTTCTCTCCGGACAGTTTGAAATAAATACAGATACAGATATGAAGCTTAGTTACAATTGGCTTAAGGATTATTTGAAGTGCGAACTGACTCCGGTGCAGATTGCCGACGCGATGACTTCCATCGGCATTGAGGTGGACGGAGTTGAGGAGAGCGAGCGGATACCGGGCGGACTTGCCGGAGTAGTGGTTGCAGAAGTGCTTGAGTGCGAGGCGCATCCCGACTCTGACCACCTGCACGTCACCAAGGTGAATCCTGGTTCCGGAGAGCCGCTGACCGTGGTCTGCGGCGCTCCTAACGTGGCCGCCGGACAGAAGGTGCTCCTCGCGCAGATAGGCTCGGTGCTGCCCGGGGACTTCAAGATCAAGAAGTCCAAAATCCGGGGCGTGGAGTCATTCGGAATGATTTGCGCCGAGGATGAACTGGGCATCGGGACCGGCCACGACGGCATTATGGTTCTCCCTGCTGATGCCGTGCCGGGCACTCCGGCCAAGGAGTACCTGCATCTCGAGAGCGAAGCCGTGATAGAGTACGAGATTACGGCCAATCGCGTGGATGCCGCCTCCCATTGGGGCGTCGCCCGCGACCTCTACGCCTGGATGAAGCTCAACGATATTCCCTGCACGCTCGAACTGCCTGCGGTTGACTCGTTCGCCGAAGGGGAGGGAGAGGGCCTTGCGGTAGATGTCAGGGACAGTTCCGGAGCGCCGCGCTACGACGGAATCACCATCAGGGGGGTGAAGACGGCCCCATCTCCCGAATGGCTTCAGAAGCGGCTTGTGAGCATAGGCTTACGCCCGATATACAACATAGTGGATATCGCCAATTATATTCTCTTCGAGCTCGGTCAGCCGCTGCATACTTTCGATGCCGACAAGGTCAAGGGCGGCACGGTAATCGTGCGCAGGGCTCTGGACGGCGAGACTCTCAAGACTCTCGACGGGGAGGAGCGCAAGCTTTGCGGCGGCGATATGGTGATTGCCGACGAGGACGGCCCGATGTGCATCGCGGGAGTCTTCGGAGGAGAGGAGAGCGGGGTTTCCGAATCCACCGTCAATCTCTTCATCGAGAGCGCGTACTTCGACCCTGCCTCCATCCGCAAGACTTCCAAGAGGCTGGGCCTCCAGACTGACGCGTCGTTCCGTTACGAGCGCGGCGCCGACCCTGACATTGCCGTCTATGCCCTCAAGCGTGCCGTGACTCTGATTCTGGAGTGTGCCGGCGGGAAGGTCGTCGGAGGAATCCGCGAAGTCTATCCGGAGAAGATAGAGCGCAAGCGCATCGAACTCGACTATTCGAGGATGGAGCGTCTCATCGGACACGCCATCGGACACGGGACAATCGAAAGCATTCTCACCTCACTCCGCTATGACTTCATCGAGAAGCGGGAGGGCGGCGCAGTGGTCGCCGCGCCTTCATATATGGTGGATGTGTACAGGGAGTGCGACGTCGTGGAGGAGGTGCTCCGCATATACGGCTACAACAACATTCCGCTGCCCAAGCGTATGCTGATGTCCGTCAAGCCCACACCCCGTCCGGAGGCTGAGGCGGTACGGAACAGCATTTCCAACTTCCTCGCCGCCAACGGCTTCGTCGAGACTATGAACAATTCCCTCACCAAGGCCGACTATTACTCCCGTCTCGTGACATTCCCGGCACAGAAGTGCGTGAAGATAGTGAACCCGCTCAGCCAGGACCTCAACGTGATGCGGCAGACGCTCCTCCTCGGAGGACTTGAGGTGATAGCCTACAACCTCAACCGGCAGACAGGCTATCTCAAGATATTCGAGTACGGCAGCGTATATCAGCGGATTCCGGACAAGACTCCGGAGACGCTCGAGGGCTATGAGGAACATCAGTGCTTCAGCCTGATGCTGACCGGCTCCCCCGACAAGTCCTGGAGGGAGGCGGAAGTTCCGGGCAACTATTTCCGGCTCAAGGGCTATGTGGAACTGCTGCTGCGGCGCTACGGAGCTGACATCTATAAGATGCGGGCGGATTCTGCCCCCGCTGACATATTTGCGGAGGGCGTGAGCTACAGTGTCCCGGGAGCGGGACAGCTGGCGGTTATGGGGACAGTCAATCCGGCCCTTGCCCGCAGCTTCGGCATAAAGCAGCCGGTATATGCCGCCGAAATCAGCTGGCCGGTTCTCTTCGAACTCGTCAGGAGGGACAAGGTGGCGTTCGTGGAAATGCCTAAGTTCCCTGAAGTCCGCCGCGACCTCGCGCTGCTGCTCGACGAGAAAGTCAGCTATGCGGATCTCCGTGCGGCCGCCTTCAGGCAGGAGAAGAAACTCCTCCGTCAGGTCGGTCTCTTCGACGTCTATCGCGGCGACAAGATCCCGGAGGGGAAGAAGCAGTATGCATTGAGTTTCATAATCCAGGATACGGAGAGGACTCTGACGGACCAGGACACCGAAAGGGTGATGGACCGTCTGCTCTCCACCTTCGTCAAGGAGTTCGGCGCACAGTTGAGGTGAGGATGTCTGGGCTGAACGGGCATATTCTTCTGCTGGTCGCAGCCGTCTTCACGCTCGGCCTGGTCTCTTGCGCGAGGGACGGCAGGGTTATCCCGAAGAAGGATATGATTGCGCTCTACGAGGAGATGTTCATCGCCGACCAATGGCTGAAGGAACATCCGGAGGCCCGGGCGGTGGCGGACACGACCCTTTTTTTCGATCCGATATTCCGTGCTCACGGCTACTGTTTCAAAGATTACGAGAAGAGCATAGAGTACTATTCCGGCAAGACCGAGGAACTCCGCGAGGTGATGGACAGCGTGAGCAAGCGGCTCAAGAAGCGCTCGGAGTACTATCAGAGGCTCTCGGAGAAGATTCGCGAGGCCAATGCGGAGAATGCCCGACTGAGGGTGGATTACCGTTTTGTGAACTTCTCTTCCGACTCTTTCGCGTGGGCTGCGGACGGCATCCTCTGGCCTCCGCGTGACAGTCTGCCTGAGGTTTCGGACAGCCTTGGCCGCGATGCCGACACCCTCACGCCAGACGGACTGCCTGACGGAGGCGGTCTTACTGCGGCCCCGGACAGTTTGAGGCCCGTCGGGAAGGACTCTCTCCTGCTTGACTCGCGGATGCGGCACGAGCGGAGGATTTCCGCCCCGGACGTGAAGAGCCCCAAGACATTCAGCGATATCACAAAGTAATCGATATATGGACTATTTACAGAAATATGGCTATACTCCTTCCGATGAGGAGATAGCGTCAAAGCTTCAGGCGATTGCGTCCAACCTGTCAGCGGCGGAGTCTCCTGAACTGTTCAGGAAGTGCTTTTCCCTGATGGACTTGACTACCCTGCACACCGATGACACCTCCTCGTCTGTCCGCGCCCTGGTGGAGAAGGCCAACGAGATACCTTCCAGCTTCGCCGGATATCCGCTTCCGGCATCTGTCTGCGTGTTCCCCAATTTCGCCTCCGTCGTGCGCGAGACCAGAAAGTCCGAGGAACTCCACGTCACGGCGGTCGCAGGCTGCTTCCCGAGCTCTCAGAGCTTTCTCGAGGTCAAGGTCGAGGAGTGCCGGCTCGCGGTGCGCGCGGGAGCTGACGAGATTGACATTGTACTGGCTCTCAACTCCTTTATGGCCGGAGACTACGAGGCTGCTGCGCGGGAAATCAGAGAGATGAAGGCTGCCATAGACGATGAGGCCGCCCGCTGCGGTCGCAAGGCCGTTCTCAAGGTGATTCTCGAGACGGGGCTTCTCGGTACCGCCGAGCGTATCGCCAGAGCATCTTTCCTTGCGATGGAGGCAGGCGCCGATTTCATCAAGACTTCCACCGGCAAGGTCGAGGTCAACGCGACCCCTACGGCCGCTCTGGTGATGTGCGAGTGCATCCGGGCCTATTACGGGAAGACCGGACGCAAGGTCGGGTTCAAGGCCGCCGGCGGCATCTCCACCGCCAAGGACGCCCTGTGCTATTATTGTATCGTCTCCTCGGTGCTCGGCGCAGACTGGCTCGACAAGAGTCTTTTCCGTTTCGGGGTCAGCAGACTTGGCAACAGCCTTATGAGCGCGATAGAACAGAAAACGATAAAATACTTCTAGAAAAGCGCCTTTTATCGCTTTCTTATCCCCTTCGGTCTGCGGGACGGGTCATAGCGACCCGTCCCGCAGTGCGTTAGCGGGTCTGATCCGAGCTCTTCCCGGGCACGGGGGCGAAAGTAAGCGATTAAGCGTGAGATAAATCGGATAATACTCCTCACCTTTGCAGCAGACAAAAACTATATGGCTATGAAAAACTTCTTTAAATTAATCGTGCCGCTGCTCGTGGCGGCCTCCTGTTCGGACGGGCTTGACGCTCCCGACGGTGTACGCTCCGACATTGAAGGCAATGAAGTGAGACACGAGATGATTGTGCTCGGGGATCAGCTGGAAGACCCCTATTCAGTCGAGAACGTGACCAAGGCGCTCGACCTGCTCTATCCGACACGCTCCGACAGGACGCCGCTTGAGCCGACCGACCTCTATGTGAGGTTTCTGCCTGCGGACGAGGAAGAGTACGGGCAGCTCCAGGATGCCGGGCTGCAGCTTATCGACCACCCTGTGGACTATACTATAGTGCGCGAGGGGGACTACTACCACGACCCCGGGATTGATGAGGACAAGATTACCTGGCAGTATGCCGTAGTCCGCAAGGACTTCGATTTCCCCTCCCATATCCGCTACGAGGTGTTGGACGAGTGCTATATCGCCGAACACAGCGAGGCCACCAAATCTGACGGTCTTGACTGGGACGAGGTGGAGAGGGCTGCGTTCCGCCTGACAGGCAACGGGGATATGCTTGCTCCACAGACAAAGGGGTCGGGCGGCACTCCCGCCGGGCGCATCACCATCGTGGACCCCGCCGTCGGGACGGAGGCTTTCGGGGTGAGCGGAGTGAAGGTGTCGTGCAACTGTTTCGTCAAATTCGCGCACGCATATACCGACAAGGACGGCTACTATCAGATGTCCCGCCATTTTTCCTCCAATCCGCGTTACCGTTTGGTGTTCAAGAATAAATATGGTTTCGGGATAGGTTTCAATCTGCTTCTCTGCCCGGCCTCGTTCTCCACTCTCGGCAAGCATTCCCCGCAGGGGGTGAGCACGGAGGTGAGTTCGTCTTCCGACCGTAAGCTCTTCACCCGTTGCGTGGTGAACAACGCGGCATACGACTACTACGAGAAGTGCCGTTCCGGCGAGAAGACGCTCCGCACCCCTCCGGGCAATCTTCGGATATGGCTCTTCCAGAAGATGAGCTGGAGTTCCGCGCCTATGCTTCAGCAGGGAGTCCTGATGGACGGAGGAGTCGTCTCCAAGTTTCTGGGGGAGTACGGATTTCTCGTGAAGATGTTTCTCCCGGACATCACCCTTGGGCTCAAGGGAGCGGACAGCTATGAGGATATCTATGCCATTACCGTACACGAGCTTGCGCACGCCAGCCATTTTATGCAGGTAGGCAAAGAATTCTGGAACCGTCTGGTGACCTATGTGATGAGTTCGTTCGTGACTTCGGGCTTCATCGCCTACGGTGTCGGGACTGAGGAGGATTACGGCCACTGCGAAGTGGGGGAGATGTGGGCCTATTATATTCAGACGGTGCTCCACAATGAGCGATACCCCGAGCGCACCAAAGTCTACGGCACCAACTACTGGTTCTATCCGCAGATATTTATGTATTTGGACGACAGGGGACTGACGAGATACAGGATATTCGATGCGCTGACCTCGGACATCGCCGACAGGGACAAGCTGAAGAAAAAGCTGATAAGCCTCTATCCCCAGATGAAGTCCAAGATCAACGAGGCTTTCAACAGGTATAAATGAGCGATAACCGTTCCGTCTATGAAGAAGATAATCTTATTGGTGCTGTCTTTGGCTGCGGTTTGCTCCCCCGTTCTATACGGCCAGCAGTTCTCGCTGTCGACCAACTTCGCCGACTATGCCGACTTCGGGACTCTCAACCTGGAGATGTCGTATGCCGTTGCGCAGCATTGGAGCCTCAATGCGGGGATGAAATACAATCCCTTCACCTATAACCCCGACGGGGAGACTCTGCAGAAACTCCAGCGCAGTCTCAGCACGGGGGCCAGGTATTGGCCCTGGCATATCTACTCGGGCTGGTGGTTCTCGGGGGCCGTAAGGTATCAGGAATACAACATCGGCGGCATATCATCGCCGCAGACCACCGAGGGGGATCGCTTCGGCGGCGGTCTCGGGCTCGGATATACATATATGCTGTCCCCGAAACTCAATCTCGACATCGGGGCCGGCTTCTGGTCCGGATATGATGCCTACACCACCTATTCCTGCCCGCGCTGCGGCCGTAAAATCGGCGAAGGACGAAAATTTTTCGTTTTGCCCTCCGACATATTGCTCGCACTGTCGTATATTTTTTGAAAATGTTGTATATTTGCAATCCATTATCCGGCGCGGGTGGCGAAATGGTAGACGCGCTAGTTTCAGGAGCTAGTGTCAATTGCGA
>CAVLBF010000049.1:0-9843 GCA_963661285.1 Bacteroidaceae bacterium
AGCGCATCTGGTTTGGGACCAGAGGGTCCTGTGTTCGAGTCACAGTACCCCGACAGGAGGACTGACCTGAGGAGGTCGGTCCTTTTTTTGCTTATTCGACTTTTTTCCATATCTTGCGGCTTGAAAATATTTTGCCTATGCGGAGTTGCGGACATTTTCTAAACTTGGCCTTATCGACGCTCCTTCTTGTTTCGATGCTTCTGTCCTGCAGTAAGCAGGGGACTGAATCGGCGTTTGACTACGATGATTATCGCGGGGATAATCTTCCTCCGATCGCCAATTCCGAGAAATTCATCCCTTCCGTCCATATCTCTCCGACGCTGGACGGTGAATTCGCCGCAGCTCTCAAGCTGCGCTCTTCAGTGGCTGCGGAAGATGCTTCCGACGCGGAGGTCGTGGTGACGGGTATGGCCGAGCTCTCATCCGTCAAGCGGGGCTCTTCCGTCTCCGGAAAGCAGAACGCCATACATATAGTGCTTGCCCCGTCCGCCGACCTGATTGAAGAGCTTGGGGTGGAGATGAGCGTCCCTTTGGACAGCGTGCTCTGCGTGGCGTTCAGGTCCGGCCACCCGGGATGCTGCACCGTCAGGAAGCCTCTGGGCGCGCTCACGGTCAACGACTGTCTCAACGGGCTTGTGGACTGGGTCAATTCTGTCCGCTTGGCAGACACCCAGGCTTCTCCCGACAATCCGCTCAGCTATGTATATAATGTCGTCAACCACACCTACCACAAGTATCTGGAAGACGAAATCACGCACGTCATACTCTCCAAACCGGACAGGCTGAAAGGCAATGTCACGGTCAACACGCGCATCGACGTCACGCCTCTGCACGGTTTCTCCGCGTCATATGAAGGAAAGGGGATGGACTACTATCTCGTGTCGTCCTGCATAAGCATCGAGAGCGGGACAATGTATTCCGGCAACTTCACCAAGAAGCACGGCGGTGTCAAAGCCCGCATCTGCGGATACTACCTCCGGGCATTCTCCTACACCGTCGAGATTCTGGACAAGTCAAATCAGAGCATAGGCACGTTCATCGAGGTGCCGACTCCGTCCACGGCCATCGGTTCGAGCGATTACACGACGGGCTGGTCATTCTCCGCTTCCGGATCGATTACCGGCGGGACGATTCCTGCGGCGACTCTCGGGCTCGGCCTGTCCGCTTCGTCCAGCACCACACGCTCCATAAGCGACTGCGACATAGTCAACAGGCACAGCGGTTCGGCCGTCATCTTCGACTTCGACATCAACAATCTGCCGCACTACAAATCCAGCATCGCCATATCTTCACCTCCGGACATCGCCGTTTCCACGGCCAACCTCTACAGCCAGTGGATATGGGCCGTGCCGACCGCCGACGGCGACGCTTCCTCCCAGTACAGAATCCGGGTCAAGCAGAACAGGCTCGAATACTGGGCCAATTATATGTATTCGTCGGGCGCCGATTTCCACACCAAGAAATATCCGCTCGAAAGCGATACCTTCTCCGCAGACCTCCCGAAGCCTAACCGCGTCGCGACGGGGAAGTTCTGCCTCACCAACACCTCTGACGGCACATACCTTACCGACATCTCCCTCAAGGAGAGCGGTACGGGGCAGGTCTATACCAACAGCGGCCAATACGACTACGACAAGACCTATTCCCTCTACCTCCCGGTGGGCGACTACGAACTGACCTGCACGGTCAAGGGGGCGGACAATGTCAAGAGAAAGGTCAAGTATGCCGACGTGGTACGCATCACCGCCGGAGCCGAAACCAAGCTGTCCTCCGGGTATGAAGGATTCAAAGTCATTCAATGATAAGCCTTATAAGAAACATCAGCACCATATATGTGATTTCGGCGCTCGCGCTTGCCGCGTCGCTCTCCTCCTGCACGGAGAAAGCGCTTGACATAGAGCCGGCAGTGACCGCTGCGGCCAGGAGCGAAGACCTGCTCCAGTCCGCCCATATAACGCAGGGCTTCACGCCGCGATTCGACAACGAGGTCATATTCGAGGGCGTCAAGAATTACACGAAGTCGTGCTCCGCTTCGTTTGAGCAGTACTATTCCGTCGTCCCGCTCTATGCGTTCCGAAGCACCGGGGGCAACTACGTCGGAGACTTCTATATTGTGGACGCCACATTCTCTCTGGCTTCCGAGAAGATGTATTTCGGGCTTGAGACCGTGCAGTACAAAGACTGGCGGGATATCAAGAAGCTCATCGTGCAGGGCTTCTTCCTGCAAAGCTTCCAGGTGGACATCGCTCTTGTGGACAGCCAGGGCAACGAAGTCGCCGCATTCCAGCGGCCTCCTTCTCCGTCCACCACCATCAACGCCACGTCGTACACTTCCGGCGTGAGCTGGAGCTTCAACGCCGCGCTCTCCGGAGGCATCAAGGACTGCAATCTCACTTCCGGCACCGGACTCTCGTACGACAGTTCCAAGAGCCGCAGTGTCAGGGATATCTCCATCACCAACCTCTCCAACACCACCGGCAAGGCGAGCTACAGGATTACGGTCAACAACTTGCCTAAAACGGCGAGCAGCAGCGCACCTACCGTGGCGATTACGACTCTGGACTTCCATTGCGGCTGGGTATGGCAGGTGGACAATACTGCCGAGAAGGATTCCGACACCGGATTCCGGATGAAAGTGACGCTCAAGAATCTGACCTACGGCACGACAGACCACAACGCCAAAATCCGGGACCATATCATTCCGGACAAAACCTTCTACCTGAATCTTCCGGTGCCTAACCGCGTCGCTTCCGGCACGGTCGTCCTGACCAACACCGTCAAGGATACGTATATGACCGACATCAGCTTCACCGACGCTCAAGGCAAAACTTTTTCGGACACTTCCGGAAGCGTGTACGGCAAGGACAAGTACTATCAGGCGAGTCTCCCGGAGGGCAGCTACACGCTCAGTTTCAAGCTTGACGGCAAGGAGTATTCCTCCTCGTCTTCGGAGCTTATCCATATCAAGCGCACGGAGTCGCTCCCTCTGGCTTCGGGCTACTATGTAAACGATTAATATTCACAATAAGATGAAAATCAAAGCATTCCTTATCCCTGCCGTCCTGGTGGCGGCTCTGACGCTTCCGTCCTGCAAGGGGACATCCGAAAAGAAAACCGACAATCCCGCAAAGTATCTCACCGACCCCGCAAAGCTTGAGATGACACAGTCCCTGCGTGACCTTGACGGCATCGGCGGATTCTACGAACTCGACTATACCGCAGACTATAAGCTCGACGAATGTGTGAAGGCCGAAGCCGTGACTATGCCTCGGCTCGTGCAGTTCACCGCAGAGAAGCTGTTTGACGTCGTGCCTTCCGTCAGCCCCGAAAGCGGCTACGGCAGCGGATGCAGCGCATTTGCCGCAAGTACGCCGGACGGGAAGAAGCTCGTGGGGCGCAACTTCGACTTCGCGCATCCTGATGACATCGCGGCCGTGCTCATCCACACCCACCCGTCCAAGGGCTACAAGTCCATCTGTATGGTGGATGCCTATTGGGTCGGCTGCAAGAGGGGGTTCTATACCGACGGCGTGTCCGACCTCTCCACGATGATGATGTTCCCGTACGCGATTATGGACGGAATGAACGAGAAGGGATTCTCCATCAGCGTGCTCCATCTCGACGGTGCCGGCACGATGCAGAATGCCGGCAAGACCAAGATTGCCACCTCGATCGCGATGCGTTATCTGCTCGACAACGCGGTCAACGTGGAAGACGCGGTCTCCAAGCTCAAGGAGTTCGATATGCAGGTGCCGTCCGCCGATGAGGGCAACTATCACTTCTTCCTTGCGGACGCCGAGGGCAATTCAGCCGTGGTGGAGTATGTGTTCCAGCCCGGCGATGAACTCCCGAACACAATGGACGTGGTGGACGGTGCGAGGTATGTGACCAACTTCTACATCTCCCCGAAGATGTCCGGACACGAGTACGGCGGGAAGTCCAACCACGGTCGTGACCGCTACGACATCCTCGGCAATGCGCTCAAGGACAACGGCAACGTCCTCACGGAGGCCGAGGCGATGAAGACTCTTGAGGCCGCTTCGCAGGCGAGGAATCCGGAGAAGCTCACGAGCAATACCCAGTGGTCGATTGTCTATAATCTCACCGACAGGACAGCGAGCGTGAGCACTCTCCGCAACTACGGCAGGAGCTGGTCGTTCGGACTGGATCAGAAGTGACAGCTCCCGGATGTTAGCCCGGGCTTCTACCCGCAGTGGTAGAAGCGGCGCACCATCTCCATCAGCTTCTCCGGATGGGCCGCGACTTCGGCACGGATATCCTTGTCGCCGAAGCTCCGGAGCTGCGCGACGGTGCCGTCGATCATCCCCGGGCTGAAGACTCCCTTGGCCTCGTAGAGGGCACGATGCTTCTCCAGTTCAAGGGCAGAGTCCCAGCAGGAGGACGGCACTTCGTGGAGTGAGTTGAGCAGAGCCTCATTCTCCTTGGCGTGGATATTCACGTCCACATAGGTCTTGGCCGCGAGCTCAAGCGCGGCGTTCCTGTCCATCTCGAATCCGATGCGCGCGGCGGTGACAAGCCCCGCAATCATAAAGTACACGTCGGCAGAGCCGTCGGCCGAGCGCATCTCGACCGTCTGCTTGTCAGGCATAGCGAGCCCGCCGGCCTGCGGCAGGCTGTTTGCTATCGCGGACATATCGTTGTGTCCGGTCCATCCGAGCGGCACCCTGACGAGCACCGAGCGGTTGCGGTCGCCCCAGCAGATGCTGGTCGGGGCCTCCTGATGCGGCACGAGACGGAAGTATGACAGCGGGTTGGTGTTGCCGAACGCGGTGAGCGACGATGCGCAGGTCATATAGCCGGCGATGGCCCTGCGGGCATCCTCGGACAGCTTGCCGTCCACCCCGATCATAGCCGACTTGCCGTCCCTGACGAGACGTGTGTGGAAATGCAGTCCGCTGCCCGCCTTGCCGGCGGTGATCTTCGGGGCGAAGGTGATGTCGATGCCGTATTGATAGGCGAGCGTGCGCAATATCCACTTCGCCATCACGAGCTGGTCGGCGGCGGATTCGGCAGGGGAGACGAGGAACTCTATCTCGTTCTGCTCGTAGCGCTTGCCGTTGAGTATGAAGTTGCCGACCTCGGAGTGTGCGTACTTGATCTGCCCTCCCGTCTCGGCGATCATCTTCATCGCCTCCGTGCGGAAATGCTCGAACTTGGTGAAAGGCGAGGATTCGTGGTAGCCTCTCTGGTCCGGGGCCGGGAACATCCCGTCGTCCGGCTCGATGAGGTAGAATTCCAGCTCTCCCATACACTCGAACCCGTATCCGCTCACCTCCCTGAATGCGCGGTGAGCCTTGCGCAGAGTGTACTCCGGAGCGCTCTCCAGCGGTTCGCCGTCCTTGGTGAAATAGGAGCAGAGCAGTCCTACGGTCGGAATTTCCGCGAACGGGTCAAGGTATGCGGTGCTGAATCTCGGCAGCACATACAGGTCGCTCGATGACGCCTCGATGTAGGGGAACAGGCTCGAACCGTCCACCCTTTCCCCATAGCTGAGGATGCTGTCGAGGTACTGGAGGTCGGTCACGGGGAAGTTGAGGGTCTTCAGCCTGCCGTCCGCCGCCACGTACCTGAAGTTGACGATGCGGATTTCGTGCCTTACGATGTAGTCGATGATGTCCTGCTTCGTGAATTCGGACAAGGGTTTCCCGATTTCTCTCACGAGCGGACTGATGTTGTGGTCCAGTGTCGGATTCATATTGATTATGTGGTTATTGAGTGTGCTTCAGAATTCTGAGCGGATATTGTAGCGGTTGCGTTCTCCGGACGAGCGGGCTATCATCTCCCCGATGAAGCCCGCGAGGAAGAGCATCACGCCCAGCACCACGCAGAGCAGCGCGAGGTAGAAGAGCGGCTGGTCGGTCACCGCCCGGTACTTGAGCCCCTGACTCTGGTGGACCAGCTTGGCGGCGATGATGCATACCGTCATAATGAAGCCTGTCAGGAACATCAGCAGGCCGCTGTACCCGAAGAAGTGCATCGGCTTCTTGCCGAAAGTGCTCAGGAACCAGAGCGACTGCAGGTCCAGAAATCCGTTGATGAATCTCTCCATCCCGAACTTGCTCTTGCCGTACTTGCGCTTCTCGTGGTGCACGGGCTTCTCGCCGATTTTCGTAAATCCAGCATTCTTCGCGAGATACGGTATATATCTGTGCATTTCCCCGTACACTTCTATGCTCTTGACCACCTCTCTCCTGTAGGCCTTGAGCCCGCAGTTCATATCGTGCAGCTTTATCCCCGTGATGCGCCTTGCGGTGGCGTTGTAGAGCTTGGAGGGAAGGTTCTTGGTGAGGGCGTTGTCCTTGCGGTGCTGTTTCCATCCCGAGACGAGGTCGTAGCCGTCCTCGCGGATCATCCTGTACATCTCCGGGATTTCGTCCGGGGAGTCCTGCAGGTCCGCGTCCATCGTGCACACCACCTCCCCCTGCGCCCTTTCGAATCCGCAGTAGAGCGCCGCCGACTTGCCGTAGTTGCGCCTGAAGCGGATGCCGTGGATGCAGGGGTTGTCGGCCGCGAGGCTGCGGATTGTCTCCCAGCTGCCGTCGTCGCTGCCGTCGTCCACGATCATCACTTCATAAGTGTAGGAGTGCTCCGACATCACTCCGGCGATCCGGGCCGTGAGTTCGGGCAGGCTTTCCTTCTCGTTGTATGCAGGTACTATAATTGAGATGTCCATAATCTAAAACGGATTCCTTGGCGGGATGTTCCTCGAATATATGGCCGAAAGCACCGTACCGAAGAGCCAGCAGTAGAGGAGGTTGCCGAAGAATGCATAGGTCGGCATCATCGGGAGCATATTCTCCATCGCTTCCAGCGAGGCGCTGTCCAGCATAGGGTTGTCGCGGAACAGCCCCATCGTCTCCGAGAAGACATCGGGATTGATGAACGTCACGTAAGCCAGATAGGAGCCGGAATATACCAGCGCGGAGAGCAGGGCGGTCACCCGGCCGAACCTGAAGACGTCCGAAGTCCCGGCCTCGGGGTTGGCCGCCGCCCAGCGCAGCATATAGAAGCGGAGCAGGAAGATGCATCCGAAGAATTTTGCCGCCCAGAGCAGGGCGTTCACGACGCCCACCGCGACTGCGGCGGCCTGACCGCCGCCCGTAAAAGTCCCTGTCAGAGCGGTGAGCGCCAGATACAGCACGCACACTCCTCCGAGCACCAGACCCGCCTTGGCGGCGCCGTCCCAAATGGAATGTCTGTCAACCATAATTCACACAAATATAGCATTACTAATCCGATTTACGAAAATAATTCCTAATTTTGCGGGCTACATAAATACAGAACAGTATGTTGACGATTGCATTTACCGACGGCACCGTGCGCCCCTGGGATGACGCCGAAGCCAAGAAGATATTCTGGCATTCTTCCGCCCACCTTATGGCGGAGGCGCTCGAGTCGCTCTATCCGGGCGTGAAGTTCGGTGTCGGGCCTGCCGTGGAGACCGGATTCTACTACGACGTGGATCTGGGAGACAGGCAGATTTCGGACGCGGACCTCAAGGCCGTCGAGGACAAGATGGTCGAGCTCTCGCGCTCCAAGGAGACTTTCGAATGCAGGCAGGTGTCCAAGGCCGACGCGATGAAGTATTTCGAGGAGAAGGGCGACCAGTATAAGTGCGAGCTCATCCGTGACCTCGAGGACGGACACATCACTTTCTATACCAACGGCAACTTCACCGACCTCTGCCGGGGACCTCATATCAAGCACGTCGACGACATCAAGGCCATCAAGCTCACCGCGATCGCCGGCGCATACTGGAAAGGCGACCAGAGCCGAGGGCAGCTCACCCGCATCTACGGCGTGACCTTCCCGAAGAAGAGTATGCTCGACGAGTATCTCAAGATGCTTGAAGAAGCCAAGAAGCGCGACCACCGCAAGCTCGGCAAGGAGATGGAGCTTTTCACGTTCTCCAGCCGCGTGGGGCTCGGGCTTCCGCTATGGCTGCCGAGGGGCGCGGTGATGCGCAACATTCTGGAGAACTTCCTGCGCCGCAAGCAGACGGAACTCGGCTACCTCCCGGTAGTCACCCCGCATATCGGAAGCAAGGAACTCTATGTGACTTCCGGGCATTACGCAAAATACGGCAAGGACTCGTTCCAGCCGATACATACCCCGCAGGAGGGCGAGGAATATATGCTCAAGCCGATGAACTGCCCTCACCACTGCGAGATTTTCCGCAGCGCCCCGCGCTCCTATAAGGATCTCCCGCTGAGATTCGCGGAGTTCGGCACCGTCTACCGCTACGAGCAGAGCGGCGAGCTCCACGGACTGACCCGCGTGCGCGGCTTCACTCAGGACGACGCCCACCTCTTCTGCCGTCCGGACCAGCTTCAGGTCGAGTTCGAGAAGGTCATCGACTTGATACTCTATGTGTTCAAGACACTTAATATGACCGACTATATGGCTCAGATATCTCTCCGCGACCCTAAGGACAAGGAGAAGTATATCGGCAGCGACGAGAACTGGGACAAGGCCGAGAAGGCAATCATCGAGGCGGCCGGGAAGAAGGGTCTCAAGACGGTCGTGGAGCTCGGGGAGGCCGCATTCTACGGCCCGAAGCTCGACTTTATGGTGAAGGACGCCATCGGACGTCAGTGGCAGCTCGGCACCATCCAGGTGGACTACAACCTGCCTGAGCGCTTCCAGCTCGAATATACCGACGCCGACGGCTCCAAGCAGCGTCCGGTGATGATACACCGCGCCCCGTTCGGCTCCATCGAGAGATTTACCGCCGTAGTGCTTGAGCACACCGCCGGGCATCTGCCGCTGTGGCTCGCTCCGGATCAGGTTAAAATCCTGCCAGTCAGCGAAAAATATGCAGATTATGCCGAAAAAGTTTGTGAATTGCTCAAAAATTCCGAAATTCGCGCCTCCGTTGACTCGCGCAACGAGACCCTCGGCAAGAGAATCCGTGAGATTTCTCTCCTCCGTGTGCCTGTGATTGCGATAGTCGGCGAGAAGGAAGTGAGCGACAACGCCGTGTCCGTGCGAAAGGAAGGTGCGGATCAGGGCGCTATGTCGGTCGAACAGTTTATACAGTACATCAAGTCAGCCGTTGCTGGCGAACTAAAGAATTAGGAGGGAAAAGCTATCGCATTGCCTTACAGACCGAAGCCAGCAGGCTTCAAGCCCGGCGGACGCAGGCCGGATCCTCGTCAGAACCAGAAGCGCGACGAGAACGAACTCAACATCAATGAGCAGATTTCTGCCCAGCAGGTGCGCCTCGTCGGGGACAATGTTCCCGAGCCGGGGGTGTATCCGATTGCCAAGGCCCTTCAGATGGCCGATGAGCTCGAGCTTGACTTAGTGGAGATCAGCGCGCAGGCCGATCCTCCGGTATGTAAGATTCTCGATTATCAGAAGTACCTCTACCAGCGCAAGAAGAAGGCAAAGGAGATGAAGTCCAATGCCGCGAAGGTCGTGATCAAGGAGATCCGCTTCGGCCCCAACACGGACGAGCACGATTTCCAGTTCAAGCTCAAGCACGCCAAGGGCTTCCTTCAGGAAGGCTCCAAGGTCAAGGCTTCCATCTTCTTCCGCGGACGCTCGATAATGTTCAAGGATCAGGGCGAGAAGCAGCTCCTCCGTTTCGCCGTGGAGCTTGAGGAGCTCGGCCACGCCGAGCATCTGCCTGTCCTCGAAGGGAAGCGTATGTCGATGATGATCGCCCCTAACAAAAAGAAATAGGGGCATCACTATATTATTAACTATTAATTATTTAAAAATGGCAAAGCTTAAGACCAATTCCGGTGCCAAAAAGCGCTTCGCGCTTACCGGATCGGGAAAAATCAAGAGGAAGCACGCTTACCACAGCCACATCCT
>CAVLBF010000050.1:0-9761 GCA_963661285.1 Bacteroidaceae bacterium
CTAACATTGAGATGAATACCGTTCCTCATCTGAAGCTGGTGCAGTTCATCGAGAGCGCTATCCGTGAGAGCGAGCCAGATATTGTAATTACTCATCATCCGTCTGATACGAATAATGATCACCTTCAGACTTCGATGGCCTGTCAGGAGGCAGTTCGCCTATTTCAACGCCGTCCGGAAGTAAAAAGAATAAAGGAATTCTGGTATATGGAAGTTCCTTCCTGCACCGAATGGGCAGTCAACTCTGCAATGAATCTCTTCTGCCCGAACTGCTATGTGGAAGTCGGCAAGAGAGGGCTTGATGCAAAAATCAAGGCTTTGTCAATGTATCGCGGAGTAATGCGCCCTTATCCACATCCGCGCAGCGCTGAGTACATTAGCGGTCTTGCCGCCTATCGAGGCGGTCAGTGGGGGTTGAATTATGCCGAGGCGTTCGAGGTTGTACTAAGGTATTTTGAAGAATAATGACGGCAATCGATAGGCCTTTAATCGATAGTCTCTTGGCCAAGGCTGCGGCGAATCCTCGACTGCGGATGAACTATGATTTGCGGGATTCTCCTGAGGATAGTTCGCAGAGGATGCTGAATGCTTTAATGCCGGGGACGCAGGTGCCGATACACCGGCATTCGAATTCTTCCGAGAGTGTTATCGTGCTTTGCGGCTCTGTGGTTGAGCTGTACTATGATGACAGCGGGAGGGAGACGGAGAGGATTGCGTTGAGTCCGGCTTTGGGCGGTTATGGTTGCCAGATTCCTAAAGGGGTTTGGCATTCGCTGGAAGTCTGTGAGCCGTCGGTGATTATCGAAATGAAAGACGGACGATACGGGGAGGACGGGAGTGAGCAGATGTTTTAGTTTGGATTGGGGGATGCAATCGGCTTTTGAGAGGATTTCCGTTTTTGATTCACGGATGAGTTGGTCTTTTGCATTACGAAAATGTCGATTCAAAGTTACTCGTTACAGGCGGCTCGCAGCCGCAGTTTAGAGGACAAAATATGCGCACATTGAGAGCGCTGACAGGGGACAGTATGCTCCTGATGAAACCAAGGACAAAGAAATCCGGCCAAAATGACCGGATGACGAGATAAAAAAGTAAAAGACAAGTGGGAATCGGAAGAATGAGAAACATTAAACGACAATCCCTAGATAGTATGCGCACTTTTTGTTGCCTAATCTTGTGGTAGTTCCCTATGCGAGTGTGCCTTTGTATAATTGCTCAATGGGGAACATCATGTCCCAGTTCTTGCCCCACACGACATTGCCGTGCTCGATGGAGAACTTCTTGAAGTTCCTTGGCTCGATGTAGCGGTTGTACTGGGGGTGCGGGTGCGCAAGGATAAACGGCCGGAAATCCACTGTCTGGGACGTGCCGTCGCTGAAGAAGATGTGGAGGCTCACATCCCCGGCGTATTCTGCGCGAACTACGTATAGTCTTGTGTTTTCCATTACGTTACCTTTTTTGTTATTTGAGTGCAGCGTACTTTTTTCTTGAGTACGAAGAAGTTCATCCACTTCTCCACGATGTTCCTGTAATAGTTCTGGATGAACTTTTCTGCCACATTGGCATCTTTTTCAGGCAGCGGTTCAAACCCGGAAGCGAATCGTCGGCGAATTTCCACTAATTGCCCGTTCATAAGAATCAGGTCGAATATCGTCTCATATTCTCCTTTCGTCACATGCACGTGAATAGGCTCGTGCTCATTTGAGAAAAAGAAGAATATGAATCCAAAATATTCGTATATCTTTGGCATCGTCAAATCATTTTACGCTGTCCTTTGCAAAGATAGTAACTTCCTGTGATTCTTGCAAATTTCCTGCCGCTCCGATACCCCGATACCCAAAGCCCATGTGCTCAAAGGAAATGCGGTACTCGCTCTTCATGGTAGCCCCACGACCTAAACAATAATGGAGACAATATAGATCCGCAAAATAATCGATAAACTTCAGTGACTTTGTGTCATCGAAGTAAGCAGTTGAAATCAGCGAAAAGCAGATAAAATATATGAATTCCGCTGATTTTTAAAGAGAAAATTCAGGCGGATTCGAAAATAATGCGTACCTTTGCAGGCGAAAAATCAATCGCTAATAGTAACATTAAGTTATGAAATATCAAAGCATTATAGGAAGAGAAGAGGAGATTGCAACTCTGGAACGCCTGTACAAATCGCAAAAATCGGAGTTCGTTGCAATCTATGGTCGCCGTCGCATCGGAAAATCGTACCTCGTGAGCGAGGTATATGGCAAGAAGATTGTCTTCACGGCCGTGGGCACTTACATCAAGGAGGAGGATAAGGAATACGAGTCCTACCGCCGCATCCAGCTGGACCACTTCTACGATGCCCTCCTTCTGGCAGGGCTGCCGGAAAGCGAACCCCGTCCCGGCGGTTGGCGTGAGGCCTTCGTGCTGTTGCGCAAGTTGCTCGCGGGCATGCGGCAGCGGCGCAAGGTGGTGCTGATTGACGAACTGCCGTGGCTGGCCGGTCCACAGTCGGAGGAGATGATTTCGGAGCTTGGATATTTCTGGAATTCGTGGGCAGACAGGCAGCGCAACATCGTGCTGGTGGTGTGCGGTTCGGCCACAAGCTGGATGCTTGACAACGTGATTCGCGACTATGGCGGACTGCACGGGCGGCTGACAGAGACCATCAAGCTACGGGCGTTCACTCTGGCCGAGTGCGAGCGATACTACCGCAGGCATGGCTTCCGCCTGTCACGCTACGAGATGTGCGTCGGCTATATGGCCATCGGTGGCGTGCCGTATTACTTGGACAAGCTGCGCAATGACCTGACGATGACCGAGAACATCGACCGACTATTCTTTGCCGACGACAAGATACATCAGGAGTTCCGCGATGTCTATACAGGCCTGTATGCCAGCAAGGAGCGGTATGTGGATATCGTGGCGACGCTTGGGAGCAGGTTCTACGGTATGACGCAGAGCGAGATTGTGGAGGCGCTGGGCGTGAAAAGCGGCGGTACGCTGAGCAAGCAGCTCGACAACCTGCTGGAGTCGGACGTGGTGCGGAAATATCCCCGCTACGGGAAGCAGCGTGTGGAGACGGTGTATCAGCTGACGGACTTTTTTTCGCTGTTCTATCTGCGGTTCGTGAGCGGGCGGCAGGTGCGCCCCGGGATGTGGGGCAGCATCCATCGCACCCCGGTGTTCAACATCTGGGCCGGCGACACGTTCGAACTGCTGGTCATCAGTCATCTGGGGCAGTTGCAGGACGCTCTGCGCTTGCCTTCGGTGGATAGAAACTACTGCTGGAGCGGTATGGGACCCGACGGGCGTGGTGCACAGGTGGATTTGGTGATGGAGAGCAAGGCGAGCCGGACCGACTTCCTGTGCGAGATGAAGTTCTCGGGCGGGCGGTTTAGCGTCACCGCCGACGACGAAGAGAACATACAGCATAAGGTAGCGGCCTTCGAGAAGAGCAAGATGCACACGGCATCGCGCTCTGTGCAGGTGGTGATGGTGACGACGTTCGGACTGACGCAAGGCGAGCATTCGTGGGTCTTGAATCGCACGGTGACGATGGAGGAGCTGTTCAAGTGAGGGGAAACTGACCGTTATCATTCACAAGTAAATTTATGAGTAAAACACCACATACGGACATCGAGGCCCTTATGGGGTCTGTGACGGAGGCGGAGTTTCTGGGGTTTGCGAGGGAGTATTTCCTGGCGCATCCGGAAATGCAGGAGGCGTTCAGGAAGCGGAAGCCCGTGGTGGCGAAGAAGGTGAAGGCCGCCGTCAGCTTCGACTGTAAGAAGGAGGTTGGAAGCTGTTATATGCACAGGATGAAGCAGGTCAGATGGGAGCGTGATTGGCACCGGCAGCCTGAATATCTCGATTGGGAGTGTGTGGGGATTGATTTGAGCCGGCTCTTGCGTCGTGCGGAGTCGTTTATTGTGGAAGGAAGGCCGGAATTGGCTGTGGAAACGGCCCTTCTGGTAATGGAGACGAATACGAGTCTATACGAAGAGGAGTTTTTGGACGAGAGGGAGGATTGGAGTCAGGAGGACCTCTGTACGGAAGAGTGTGTGTCGCTGATAAGGGCGGCATACGAGTCGACGGAGTGGGACAAGGCCAAGATTCTCAATGTCTGTGACCGCCTGGAGCGGCTTGAATCGTCCCCGATTTTCTATGAAGACGACTATGGTTGTGATGATCTGGTGTATGAAATGCGGAGGGCTGCGGTTACGGACGAAGAGTATCTGGCTATATTGAAACGGAATTTCCGGAATGCGGACTCCTGGCGGAAGGAGGAGGCAGCGAGCGAAATCTGGGGTTTTCTTATGGAGGCCGGCAGGGAGCAGGAGGCTGTGGCATTCTTCCGCGAGCATAAAGAAGTGAATGATTTGCGTGAACTTTATGTGGGGCTGCTGTCTTCTCGGGAGGAGTATAAGGAGGCTCTTGAGGTGGCTGACGAGGGTGTCAGTATCGCCAAGAAACAGGATCTTCGTGGGAATGTGTCGAGATGGCTGCGTGTGAAACTCGGTCTTTTAGATGTTCAAGGTGACAAGACATCGGCGGTTGCGGTAATATTCAAATTGCTGGATTATGCCTCCGGGGAAGGCGTCTTGGAGTATTATCACAAGCTGAAGAGTCTTGTCGCTCCGGATGAATGGGCAGCTTGCCGGGATAAGATGATTGGCATTTTGCAGAAGGATTATGCGTGTGTGGCAGATTCCGTACTCGCAGAGATATATGTCGAGGAGGGCCTTCTGGACCGTCTGTATCAGCATTTGATGGCTGCAAGCCGAGGAATATTCGAGGGTGTGGAGCGCTACGCGAAGCTGTTTGACAAGGAGAAACAGCGGCAGCTGGTCGCCAGACTAGAGCGAGGGTTCAAATCTGGTCTGGGATGCAATTCGAACAGGAAGTCCTATCAGAATCTGGCAGGCAATCTCAAGCGTCTCGCGAGAATCTGCCCTGCGGGCAATAAGCTGGCGACCGAGGTCAAGGCTCATTATCTCGCCGCATATCCCAACAGGCCCGCGCTGCGCGAGGAGTTGGAGAGGGTGAAATGGTGAATAACGGGATTGCCGGTCGGGGTCGGCAATGACGGAGGTGGAGGCCGGAAAGATGACGGAAACGGGTGATAGTTTTTGCAGTTGGCGAGAAATTTTCTAATTTTGCGAAAAATGATTTTTTTGCTATGGAAGCATCGAATGTGCAAATCAATGTCCCGAAGCGGGATCTCCCTTTCCTCCGCAAAATGGCGAAGGGAATGGGGTGGAAGATTACTTCGTCGAAAAAGAGCGGCGTGGAACTCGGTCTTGAAGATATCGAGGCCGGACGCGTCTACCGTGCTGCCAATGCCGAGGAAATGCTTGCAAAGATTCTCGGCTGATGTACAGTATCGTTTATACCAACCAGTTCAGGAAGTCTCTCAAGCGATGTGTGAAAAGAGGCTTGGATGTGACCGTCTTGACAACAGCCGTCAACATCCTGCAAGAACAGGGCTGCCTTCCTGCAGAATATGGTGTCCATAAACTCAAAGGCAACTATGTGGGGTGCTGGGAATGTCATCTTGAACCTGATTGGCTGTTGGTATGGCGGCAGAATGACAAGGAATTAGAACTTGTGTTTGTGGATACGGGAACTCATTCCGACCTATTTGGCGAATAGGATTTCGCGGAAGCTGACACCGATGGATAATGCGGTGAGAATGACGGAGTCACTCGACTCCGTTGTTTTTTGCGGGAGGTGTATTAGTGAATTAGTGTAGACGTTAAGTGTTGATGCGGGAATGTGAGTTTTATGGGAAAAAGTCGTATCTTTACCGGCGATTGTTTAACAAAGTGGTTTATGGCATCGGATGGGAGGAGAGCTATGATTATTCTGTATCACGGGTCGAATGTGCGCGTCGATTCGCAGAGTCCCGGATATATATATTCGCTGCTGGAGGATGAACTCTCGGGGCGCAACTTTAAGCTTTGCTGACAAATGCATAACAGTCAATATCATATTTTCAGCCCGTACAGGGTGTGTCCGCTGGGGGCGCACGTGGATCATCAGCACGGTCTGGTGACGGGCTTCGCCATCGACAGGGGCGTGGACCTGTGGTTCGATGTCCGGGAGGACAGCACGGTGTCGCTCGACAGCGAGACGTTCACCGGACATACGGAGTTCGACATCGCTTCCGCGGCTTCAGTGAAGCGTGGCGACTGGGGCGACTATGCGCGGGGTGCCAAGTTTGCCCTCCAGAGGCGGTTCCGGCTCTCCAGAGGCATCACGGGCCTGCTCCGGGGCAGCATCCCGGTGGGCGGGCTCAGCAGCAGCGCGGCGGTGCTGACGGCCTACGTGATGGCGTTTGCGCAGGCCAACGGCATCACGCTTGAGCCTTTCGAGGTGGCGAAGATTGCCTCCGAGGCGGAGCGCGAGTATATCGGGCTCAACAACGGCCTCCTTGACCAGGCTTGCATCGCACTGGGGAAGAAGGACCACCTGCTGATGCTGGACTGCGAAGACAACGAGTACCGGCTCATCCCGAAGCATCCCGATATGCCGGAGTTCGAGCTGGGCATCTTCTTCAGCGGGCTCTCGCGGAGTCTGGTGTCGAGCGACTACAATCTCCGCGTGGCGGAGTGCCGTACCGCGGCCTGGATAGTGCAGGCCTACGAGAACATTCCGCTCCGGGAGCAGGGCAGGACTTTCCTGAGGGATGTGAGCGAGAGTATGTTCAAGCGGCATCGCGACGAAATGCCGCCTCGCTTTGCCCGCAGGGCGGAGCATTTCTTCGGCGAGCACAGGCGCGTCCGTGAGGGGGTTACGGCCTGGGAAACCGGCAATCTGGAGTGGTTCGGAAGCCTTTCGAAGGCGAGCTGCGAGAGCTCCATCCACAACTACGAGTGCGGCAGCCCTGAGCTGACCGCCATCTACAATGCGATGCTCACCACGGACGGAATCTACGGGGGCCGCTTCTCCGGAGCGGGCTTCAAGGGGGCCTGCATCGCGCTAGTGGACCCTTCGAAACGGGAGAGCATCGAGCGGGAGATAAGGGAGAAATATCTCGCACAGTTCCCGCAGTACCGGGACACGTTCAAGGTGTATTTCTGCAAGTCGGATGACGGAGTGAGGTTCGTATGAAGAATATAGTTCTGGCCGCGGGCTATGCGACACGGCTCGGGGAGCTGACGAAGAATTTCCCAAAACCCCTGCTCAAGATAGGGGACAATACGATTCTCGGGAGAATGCTGGACGATATCGACCGCATACCCGATATCGACGAGCATATAATCGTCACCAACCGGCGCTTCGCCCCGATATTCGAGGGATGGAAGAGGGGGTTGAGTTACACTAAACCCGTCACCATTGTGGACGACGGCACCGAGTCCAACGAGACGAGGCTCGGGGCGGTGTGCGACCTGCTGCTGGCGATGGACAGGCTCTCGATTGACGACGATATCCTCGTGGTGGCGGCGGACAATATTCTTGAATTCTCGTTCCGGGACTTCGTCGACTACGCCCGCAGAAAGGGGACATCCTGCATTATCTGCCACGAGCAGCCGAGCATAGAGAAGCTTCAGCGCACCGGCGTGGTGGTGCTGGACGAGAATATGCGGGTGCTGGAGATGGAGGAGAAGCCTCGCGAGCCCAAGAGCCGCTGGGCGGTGCCTCCGTTCTACATCTATCTCCGGAAGGACCTGGATCTGGTGCGGCATTCCGTGGAGAACGGCTGCGGAAGGGATGCCCCCGGCAACCTCGCGCACTATATGGTGGATCGCACCGATATGTACGCCTGGCCTGCGGACGGCGGGCGTTTCGACATAGGAAGCCTTGACACATATTACGAGGCGGTGGAGAAATACGGCAAATGAGAGCCGCTGTCTTGGAAAAGTGGAAATTTGTCGGTAAATTGCGTTGGAAAAATGGAGGAATTGTGCTTAATAGAAAGATAGACAGTTATTTAAGGGACTATTATAAAAAAACGAATAATGCACTGCTCATTACTGGTGCCCGTCAGGTTGGTAAGACATATTCCATCCGGGAATTCGGCAAGTCCTTCAAGAGTTTCATCGAGATAAACTTCATTGAGAATCCCGATGCTGTAGGGTTGTTTAAGAATGCAAGCGGCAGTGCAGACATTCTGATGCGTCTATCTGCAATTACGAATGCGCCAATGATAAAAGGGGATACTCTGATCTTCTTTGACGAAGTACAGGAGTGCCCGGACATTGTCACGGCCATCAAGTTCTTGGTTGATGATGGGTCGTACCGCTATATCCTAAGCGGATCGCTGCTCGGCGTAGAGTTGAAGGACATACGCTCAGTCCCCGTCGGTTATATGGGAGTAAAGGAAATGTTCCCGCTGGATTTCGAAGAGTTCATATCTTGTGTCGGAATCAATGAGAACGTGATAGCCTCCCTAAAGGAATCCTGGACAAAGAGGAAACCTGTCGACGACTTCATCCACAATAAGATGATGGAGTTGTTCCGACTGTATCTTATCATCGGAGGTATGCCAGCCTCTGTCAGCAAATATCTGGAGAGTAATAACCTTCAGGATGTCCTTGCGGTACAACAGGAGATCATTCAGCTCTATAAGAAAGACATCGCCAGGTATGATCCTGATAACAAGTTGTATATTGAAGAGATTTTCAACTTGATTCCGCCAGAACTCAATGCTAAGAACAAGCGCTTTATCCTGAAACGCTTGAACGAGAATGCAAAATATGAGCGTTACGAGAACAGTTTCCTCTGGCTAAAGAATGCTGGCGTCGCGATTCCCGTTTACAATGTTGAGGAGCCTAAAGTGCCTTTGTTGCTGGCCCGCTCCCGCAATCTCCTCAAGCTATTCTTAAACGATATCGGCCTGCTGGCCGCCCAGTATGCCGATGGCATTCAGATGCGGATTATTAAAGGTGACAAAGGTATCAACTACGGATCCATCTATGAGAATGCTGTAGCACAGGAGCTCGTTGCACATGGGCTGGAGCCTTACTACTACAACAGCAAAAAGCGGGGCGAGTTAGACTTTGTCATCGAGCTGGGAGGCAAAGTCCTTCCCATTGAGGTTAAGTCCGGGAAAGACTACACTTATCATCGCGCTCTTTCCAACATGATGGACTGCGAGGAATACGATATGCCCCAGGCGGTTATCTTTATTAATGACAATCTTATCGTCGAAGGGAACTTCATCTACGCCCCAGTTTATATGGTGATGTTCATGGAGAAGCCCAATCCATCGGTTACTCAATATCGAGTGGATATTTCGGGGTTGTAATCGTCCATCCCATACCTTTCGCCATCTTGCGGAGAAAAGGGAGGTCCTTTCGGGCGGCGGGGCGGATCAGAACGAGAACTTGTAGCCGACGCTGAGGGTGGCGGAGGTGGGATTCTGCCAGGCGTAGGACTTCAGCTTTGTGCCGGCCTTGTCGGTGTCGATCTCCAGCTCGTTGTGGTAGTTGAACATCGCCGTGAAGTCCAGGCTGTGGCGCTTGGTGAGGCTCCATTCCAGGCCGAGGGCTCCGCGGACACGGTTGACGTAGGCGTGGGAGTAGCCGAGGAACTCATAGTCGCTCCACTTGCCGGTGGCGGAGTTGTAGGTGGCGCTGCACTTGGGGGCGTTGAAGACGTTGCGCAGCTCGACGTAGGCGTAAGGCTCGACGGTCTTGAATCCGCGGTACTTGACCATCAGGCGGGACTTGAGGGTCAACGGGTTGAGGACTTCCTGATAAGGATTGACGTCGTAGGACTTGTGGGTGAACTGGAGCCTTTCGCGGAGGGAGAAGCGCCAGTCGCCCGCGTCCACGCTGC
>CAVLBF010000051.1:0-9717 GCA_963661285.1 Bacteroidaceae bacterium
AACGATTCTCGTGAGAAAGTCATTCGAATATGACGATCTGGTCCTTGTCCGGGACATCCTGGGTTTCGGTCCGCAGTTTAGCCTTCCGCTCTTCCGGACTTAACAGATGTCTGGCACATACATTTCTCGCCTCCACTTCTCCCGCCAGCCTCATATATCGCTTCATCCCCTTCGACGAGTCGCCGCCGCGGGCGAAATCCTCCTCCGCCTGTATCAGATGCTGGACTTCGTGGAGCAGCACGCCCTCGGTCTGGAGGTCGAAAGGGGCGGAGGCGGTGCCCATACAGACCACCACTGCGTACCTTTCCGGAGCGAAATACCCTGCTACGCTCCCCCTTACCGGCCAGTACAGACCAAACAGGAGCAGTCTCTCGAGCACAGGATAGGCGGTCAGCAATTTGGTATCCTTCAGACAACGCCTGATGTCGATGGACTCCCCATAGTGCCTTTTCAGATGGTCCTCCAGTTCAGCCGTCACAAGGAACGGATCGTCAATCTCGTAGCGCCACTTCCTGTCCACTCCTCTCTCCCACCCGGTCAGCGACTTGATCTCGTGCATATCGGCGCCCTCCCTGAGCATCCGGGCCGCCGTTTCCTGACACCCCAGCACTCCGGGCAAGCCGTCTTTGCATCCGTCCAGTCTGCCAGCTCCTATTATGCCTATATAGCTCATAGTGTCACAAGTCAGAAGGAGAGTTTATCATATCGGTTCTGCCTTCTATGTAATCCAGCAGGCATTTTTTGACCCCGTCCAGACGCGGGGAACACGGCATCGCATCAAGGAATGACTGGGCCTCGGACTTGTCCGGAGAGAGGAAAAGCATCTGCTCGTCGAACTTCTCCAGGCATTGATTGCAGTCGTCAAGATACTCGCCGTCGAGAATCTCCTGCAGAACGCCAGAGGCATCATAACTGAAGTCCACCTCGGCAGCCCTCGCTTTGTTCTCCGTCATATCTCGCAATTCGCGAAGAATCATCATACATTGGGAATTAGACAATACCACTCCCCAGTATCCTGTGGGATTAGCATAGAACCGTTTCCAGCCGAGATAGTTCCGCCGCAGCGCGTCCACGGTGCTGCGCCGGCCGAGCGGCAGGCCGACAAGCGACATCGTCTCCTCCGCAAGGAGATAGCAGTCGCTGTGTTTCTCCACCGCCCTTCCCGTCCGCGCGCCCCGCACCACAGGGGCGGATATGCGCAGCAGCAGTTTCTCCCTGACCGGTGGCATCTGCACCTCATCGCTGTCCTTCCAGTCAAGGACCGGCCACGGCTCGTCGGCATCCTTTTCCGAGCGGGAGGAAAGCTCCCGGATGTCGCCATAGCGCATCTCTTCGCGCGGGATGATTATCACGGCGTCCATTTGCGCGAGGGTCTGCATCACATTCTGGAACGGTTCGGAGTCAAAGGAGAGCATCCCAGTCTGATAGTGCATCACAGGACTGCGCTTCTTCCCTTCAGGCTTTTCGTTCCGTTTGTAGACGGATGTCAGGGGCTGGCCGCTGAAGTACTGCCTGATGCCGTCAAAACGCCGGTCCTTCTCATAGTTCTTCGAATCCCCGTCCCGGACACTGATGAGGAACTTGACGACACCGGTCTCGCGGCTCGGCTGCAGGAGGAAATGGACCCCTGTGCCGGCTATGGTATAGCAGGTGTTGACGCTGCCAGCGTATTTCAGGCCTTCGTTAAGCGGCACGGTCACCGTGTTCAAAGTCTCGCGGACCTTCCTGTCATCCATCGGAAGCAGCAGTCCCATCTGCGTCTTCTTCCCGTCCGCCGACGCCGTTTTCAGCGAGAAGGATATGAAACGCGGCCTCAGTTTCTCTATGGCCGGGTGGACGTATGCCCCGAGTATGTTGCCGGTGATGATCCGTCGCTCGACTATCCTGTTGTTGTTGCTGGCGATTTCGTCATTCCAGTCCTCTTTATCCACCGGCCAGCCGCAGGAGCCGAGTATTCTCCTCAGCCTTTCGTAGTTGCTCCACTTGGCGTTGTGCACAAGGTTGATGTGAATCTCCTTGGCCACCGCCGTAAGGGCGAACACCAGCTCCACCTTGCTAGGCAGGAACCTGGTCCTGTCGTCCTTGCCGAACCGGATGTCGCACAGGACTGCCCTGACTCTCTGCTGGCAATCCTCATTCGACAGCGAGTCGCTGACATCCTCGTATTCCTTGCCTATCTCCGCGCGGGAGAGGATATCGAGAAGCCTTTTCCTCTCCTCCCTGTATTTCTTGACATCCGCCTTCTCCCTGTCCAGAAGAGAATTGTACTCGTTCGTGAAGGCGGTCTGCCTGCCGGGGTTATGCGACCTCTCCGCCCTTTCCTGCAGCAGGACGCGGCGCTCCCTGTATCTCTCCCGGACCTGTCTGGTCCTGAAAGAATAATACTTTCTCACCTCCTGCTGCAAGGCTTCGTTGGACTCATAACGGCCGCCGTAGCGCGCCTTCGCCGCTTCGCACAGGCGCATCAGTTCATCGTAGCTGTAGGGGAAGGTCTTCTGCCTGCAGCGGTATGTAGTAAGATAGGAGCACCCTCCCAGAGGCGTGTCGGCCTTGGCCGTGGTGAACAGCTCCTCGCGCACGAACTCCGCCTCGAAGTCCCGGAAGTCACGTTCGAGGTCCCATTGATTGAGGCGGCGGAGTTCCGCCTCGTAAGCGGTGTACGCCGTCATAAGGTCGTCTATTATCTCCTGCTGCGCAGCGACGCTCAGCATCGCTATGCGGGCGAGCAGCCTGCTTGCCGTCACCGGGCCGGACAGTCCCAGAAGCAGCGCGAGTTCGGGGTGGTCGGCCATATATTCCCTCGCGACCTCGTTGCCGTACTTGTTGCCGATGTCGGTGAAGTCGGCCTGCTCCTTGTCCTGGTCCTGCCAGGCCGCGGTGTTCGCGCTGAGCGAGCGCAGCTTGGCCCGTAACATCATGTTCAGGCGTTTCTCGGACGGTATCGCCGTGATTATATACTCGTACAGCGGCGGCAGGTCCTCCCGCTGCCCGGTGCGGTTGATGCGGCCGCGTTTCTGAAGGTCGATGTTGACGTCGAGGTCGTTCTGGACGATGAGCATCTTGCGCTGGCGCACTTCGCTCTCGGGGACGTCGGCGGTGGAGACGGCGTGCGCGCTCGCCCCGATGGCCCCGCAGGCGTTGATGAGGATGACATCCAGCCTGTTGTTCTGGAAATCGTTGAATATGTGGTTCGAGTGGCGCTTGCGGCGGGGGATTATCCGGGCGTTCACGAAATCGTCGTCCCCGTCAGGAGACAGGTATTCCAGACAGTGGGCGCGGCCTGTGCATTCCTCGAAGCGGATGCTGACAGTCTCGCCGTCCGGGCCCTCGAACGACTCCCTTTCGATGAGCTGCCTTATGACGTCGATAGGGGACATGGGAAGATGGAACACCTCGTCTTTGATGTTAGCCATAATGTCGCGGTAGCCGCTACGGATGTCTTCCGCCAGAGATCTGATCGGCGCCGCGAACCCCAGTTCGTCCAGTTCACCGACAGCCTCCTCCACCAGGTCAAAGACGGGTCTCGGGTTCTCATCCTTTCCGGACGAGTCCCGGACGGTCTTGTTCAGAAGACGCAGAAGCAGCGTGGAGAAGTCCCCGCGCACGGAGCCGTCCTCGTCCGCCCTGACATCCTGAAGGACGCACTCCAGCGTGTCGCTCATCCCGATCACGACGCTGCGTCCCCGCCTCACGTCCTCCACGGCCGTCCGCGCCACCCTCACGGCCTTGAGCGAGAGGAGCAGCACCTTGTTTATGTAGAACAGCTGCGCCCTCGCGGGGTAACATTTAAACAACGGCAGCAGACCGATCGCGGAGCAGAGGCTCACGAGATCGTACACCTGGGCGGAGAGCTTGACGATGTCACGGAAGAAGAACATAACCTTGTCGAACAGTTCCGAATGCGCCGCCATGTCCTCGTCCAGATAGGTGTATTCCGGCAGCGGAAGCCCCTCCGACGAATGCTCGCGCCGGATCATCTGTCCTTCCGCCGCGAGGCTGGTCGACACATACTCCTGCATCGGGACGCCTCCCTCGTGCAGCGCGGCCTTAAGGGTGCTCTCGGTGGCGAGCGCGCTGAGCGCCGTGCGACGCATGAAGGTGATCAGGCTCTCGGGGCGCTTGGCGAACGTGGCCGAGAGGAAGACGCACTGAGTCCGGGGGGACTCCGAAAGTATCCGGTTGATGCTCTGCGTGATGACGGAGATCTTCCCGCCGCTGACGCTGCTGCTGCGGTGGGCCTCGTCGAAGATGAAAAGCACGCGGTGCTTCTCGCAGAGGGACTGCAGGAATTCGACTCTCGTGAGGTCGCGGCCCGCATCCTTGAGCTGGGAATAGGTCACCATGAGATAGTCGTACGACTCCGAAGGTATGTCCCCTCTCTCGAAAATCTTCTGAAGGACATTCTTTTTAGGAGCCTTGTACACCACCTGGTATTGCTTCTGGTAGAGATTCATCCGCTCGGCCTCCTGCTCCGTCCCTTCGCAGCCCTCGTCGCTTTCCGGAGACCATATCTCATCCACATCCTCCGTCCCCTTGTCTTCGACGACGACATCGAAGTCCACCACGGAGACCCCCGCGTTCACGACCAGCGGCCGCGCGTCCTTTATCCCCAGCGCCTTGCAGTCCCGGTACATGTCGCTGAAAAGGGTGTAGCGGTCCGTGAAGAAGACGGGCAGATAGCCGGAAAGCAGTCCGTAGCGTATCATCGCGGCCGCCTGCCTGCCCTTGCCGATGCCGGTCTGGTCGCCGATGATGACGGACTGACTCCTTTTCTCTATGTTGTACATGGCCAAGGCGACGCCGTCGACCTGCTCGGCGGCGAGTGCCGCGTCCAGCTCGTCAGTGCTGAAATGCAGCCGAGCCGCGACATATCCGCTCACGTCTCCAAGGAGAGCTTCGCTGAGTTTCCGCAGGGACCTGCCGGTCGGTTCCGCCAGTTGGGAAGGCACCACGGAACCGAGAGACTTCACGTCGGCTGCCGCGCTTTCATATGTGCTTGAAGTTTTCATCTGTCATCTGATTTTCCCGCAAAGAAACTGTGACTGACTACCAAATTCCGGCAGGATCGGGGAAAACCGACGAATAATCCGCACTTTACGTTGAAAGCCGGAGCGGGCTTTCTCATTGTCATCCCTTTATCACGGCGACCGGAGAGAGTTCGGTGACGACCTTGACGAGATCGGACTCGTTGGCGAGGACCTCGCCGATGTCCTTGTACGCGCCGGCGGCCTCCTCGAGGTCGTTCCTGCCGCGGATGGCGTGGATGATTCCCTGAGACTCGAGCCTTGACACCTCGGCGGCGAGATCCAGCTTGTTCACCGCCTCGGTGCGGCTCATCAGACGGCCCGCCCCGTGGGAGGAGGACGTGAACGAGTCGGCGTTGCCGAGTCCCTCGACGATGTAGGACTTCGTCCCCTGCGACCCCGGGATGATCCCGACCTCGCCCTCTCTTGCGCGCACCGCCCCTTTTCGGTGGACGATGACATTCTCCCCGAAGTGGTTCTCCCACGCCGCGTAGTTGTGCGCTATGTTTATCATCGGCTCGAACTCCGCCTCCGGGCAGCAGTCCCTGATGACCTCGAGTATCCTGTCCATCATCAGCTTCCTGTTGCAGAACGCGAAGTCGACGCAGTAGCTCATCTCCGCCCAGTAGTCCTTGAACTCCTTGCTCTTGCGGGGCAGGAAGTTCATCTGGATGTCCGGGTTGACTGCCGAATACCAGGCGGCGTTCAGATTCTTCGCCAGCTGGTTGTAGTAGTCTCCCACCTGCTTCCCGAGGTTCCTCGAACCGGAGTGGAGCATCACCCATAGGCTGTCCTCCCTGTCCCTCTGGAGTTCGATGAAGTGGTTGCCCCCTCCGAGGGTGCCTATCTGCTTCGTGGCCGAGTCGTATTGGCGCGAGACCACGGCAAGCGAGGCGACATCGTGCCCCTGCGGCATCAGCGACTCGTCCTGCGCGGTCTTCTGGTGCGCCATCCCGAGCGGGATTCTCTTTCGGATGCCCGACATTATCCCCTTCCGGAGAGTCCTCTCAGGGATGTCCGCGACCTTGAGGTTCGTTTTCACCGCGCACATCCCGCAGCCGATGTCCACCCCGACCGCGTTGGGGATGACGACGTCCTTCGTCGCGAGGACTCCGCCGATGGGCATCCCCACGCCGCCGTGCACGTCAGGCATGAACGCCAGATGATGGTACACGAAAGGGAGCGCCGAGAGATTGTATATCTCCTTGTATGCGTGCGGGTCCACGCTCCTCGCCCAGATCTTTATGGGCGTTCCGTTCATTTCGATTTCGTACATGGCTTCTGTGTTTTTAAGTTTCCGATGCAAAGGAAGAGGGTTAGTGCGCAATGTTTTTGCGCAGAGAAAAATATTTCGCTACTTTTGAGAAAAATTTTCGCCATGCCGGTCAACAAGAACGCTTTGCTACGATACCGCACCATCGACCGCTGCCTCCGGAACAGGTACCGCAGGTGGACGCTGGACGACCTCATCGAGGCCTGTTCGGACGCGCTGTACGAGTTCACGGGGAAGTCCGACAGCGTCTCCCGCCGCACCGTGCAGCTCGACATCCAGAAGATGCGCTCGGAGGAACTGGGCTACTGCGCCCCCATCGTGGTCAGGGAGAACAGGTATTATGAATATGAGGACCCGGACTACAGCATAACCGACACTCCCCTCACGGCGCAGGATATGGAGATGATGTCGGGAGCAGTAGCCACCCTGAAGCAGCTCAGCGGGTTCGCGGCGTTCTCGGGGATGGAGGACATAGTCGGGAAACTGGAGGACCACCTGGGAGCGGCCAAGTCCCAGAGGGAGCCTGTCATCCTCTACGAGAAGAACGACGGTCTGAAGGGCCTGGGGCATATCCCTGTTCTGTACGACGCCATTGTCGCAGAGAGACCTCTCGGAATTGAATATCAGTCATTCAAGGCGAGGGAGCCCCGCCGGATGGTCTTCTCCCCCTACTGCCTCAAGGAGTTCCGCAACCGCTGGTTCGTGTTCGGCAGGCGGCAGGGTTCCGGGCAGCTGCTGAACCTCGCTCTCGACAGGATATTGTCGGTGGGCGACGCTCCGGAAGGCTCCAGGTTCATAAGCAGACCGAGGTTCGAACCCAAGACCTATTTCGACGACATGGTCGGAGTCACGAAAGACCCCGGGGACAAGCCGGTGAAGATACGATTCAGGGCGAGGCCGGAGCAGGTACCCTACATAGAGACCAAGCCGTTCCACCGAAGCCAGATGGTGGTCGAGAGGGACGTGGACGGTTCGGCTGTTTTCCAGATAGAAGTGGTGCTGAACTACGAAATCGAACGGGACCTCCTCGGCTACGCCGACGGCATCCGGGTCCTCTCCCCGGAAAACCTGGTCAGGCGTATGAAGGACCGACTCACTTCAGCCGCGGCGCAGTACAGGGACGGCAGGTAGTCCGCTGTCCGGGACGGTTTATTCGTAGTAGGCGATGTCCACACGCAGCTCCTCTCCGCAGGACGCGTCCGATTTTATGCAGATGCGGTGTTCCCCGCCGTGGCCGGCTGTCACGAGGGCCACGATTTCTCCGGTCTCATCCATCGTCAGCGGATGCTCTGGAGAGGCGCTGATGCAGACGAAACTGTGCGGCAGACAGCTGTTCTCTTTCAGAAGCCCGTATTTCCCGACCAGTTCGCGGAGATATTCCAGCCGTCCCGCCGCGTCGTAGGCGAAGGTGTCGCAGCGGTGGATGCTGACGTGATTGGCCCGGAAGAGCCTGCCGAACTCCTCCCTTGCGGGCGGATCCGTGACGACAGTCCCGCGCTCGAGGACGTTCTCTATGAATTCGGCGTTCATCTTTATGCGCCTTCCGTATTCCGAGTTGATCTCATACCGTTTCCAGGATCTCCATTTGCGGGTGTCTCCGCCGAACAAGTCCTTAAACTCTTTCGGTGACCTGTACTTCCTGTGGAGCCGCATCTCCCGGCGGATTGTCTGATGGAACGAGGGGACGGACAGCATCTCCCTTCGGGAGGGAAGAATGTCCCTGAACTTTTCGACATAATATTTCGTCCTTTCCTTCCCCTCGTGCCAGCTGATGAAGGTATCGTTCACATCCTCCGGAAGGAAGCCGTAGAACGAGGTGTGCCATAGGCAGCAGCCGGCGATTTCCGCCGGGGACGCTGTCACGCCCTCGTCGAGGACGATTTCTTTGGCGAGGCTGGACTCCCAATAGTCCCCCTCGAGGGATCCCGCGAACAGAGTTTTCCCGCCTTCCTCATCGCTTTTGTCGTCCTCAAGGTCAGGGTCTTTCCAGTAGCCGACGCTGACCTCGCCGGCATCGCCTTCCGCCGGCGTGAGATGGCGCAGGTAGTCGAAATGCTGCTTGAAGACAGCCAGATTGTTCCTGCCGCCTTCCAGGTCGATGAACGGGGCGATCTCGTCGAATGTGAGTGAATCGAGCAGTTGTTTGAGTGTCATATCGCTAAACGGTTTTTCTGAAATGCTGGTACTGGATGTCCACCTTGACTTCATACTCTGCCATACGCATATAGTCGGGAATGCTGAAGTCCTTGTGGGTGATGATGGCGTGGGACGCATAGCAGAAGACGATGTGGCTCAGGCGCTCGTCGTGAAAACCCGCCTCGGCCCAGCTCACGCCGTCGTTGAGATTGTTCACTAAGCCGAGTTCCCTGTCGCTCATCGAGGAGTTGAACCTGCGGTCCGGGTCATGGTCCGGACGGCAATCGATGATCGGAAGGTCGCCGTGACGGAGGCTGTCAATATAGGCTATTATCGGGATGATATGCCTGAAGTCCGATCCGTAGAAGTCATCGTCCTCCAGCTGCAGCACTTCGAAGTCCTCCCAGTATTTCAGCGTCCCCTCCACTTCGATGTCCTCCTCGCTCCGGTCGCGGGGCATTCCGAGGAAATGCCGGTAAACCTGCCCCGTGCGCTCGAACATCTCATCGGTCATCTCCAGAAGTTTGGCGTTTATTCGCTCTATCCTGCGGACTTCCGCCTCGGTGCAGTGGATTTCGAACAGGCGCGCCAGGGCGTAGTAGCGAAGTCCTATGAGGTCGTCCACGTATCCGGAGATGTTCTCCGGCTTGACGGTGTCCCACCAGCAAGTCTCGATGGGATTTCCGGTGATGGCGAGTATGCGCCTCTCGAAGCTGCGGACCTCGGCGCGGAGCTTCTCCACGCATTCTGTTTCTGGAAGCGCGTCGTATGAGCGCATCCTTTCGATGGCCGCGTCGCGCTCTTCCTGAGACAACGGTCTGATGTCGGATTTGTTTTCAGTCATAGTCTTCTGCCGCTTATGATTCTTACTTTGCTGCAAAGTAACTCTCCCTGGCTGCAATATTCCGGCAGTCATGGGGAAACCGGACGCGGGGGTCACGCGCGCGTTTTTCCATAAGTTCCCCCGAGATAAATTCTGCCGTTGGCAATGTCCGGGAGGATTTCTTTTGCGAGGCGGGTCCGGTGGTATTATGTCCGGCGGATTGCGCCACGCTGCGATGTCGGGGGTATGTCTTCGACCCGTCCAGGGAGGCCAGATGCGGCATATGCGGCGACTATATTTCTCTTGACCAGTGGACCACAATAGTCAGGACTCCCGTCACCGACGGCCTGAAAATCGCGGCGTGGGACGGGTTCAAGCGCGAGAACCTCGAGAAGCAGAACTCTACCCGCTGAACTCCCCGAGGACCGCATCGAGGGCAGGTCTCAATATTTTCGGTCAAT
>CAVLBF010000052.1:0-9492 GCA_963661285.1 Bacteroidaceae bacterium
TCGGACAGGTGCAGGAGGTCAGTGTCCTCACATTAGAGTACTCCTGGCCGCAGTAGACGCAATAAAACTTAGGCATAATCTGGTGTTTTTAAAATATGTGGTAAAAATATACTCCGGGACTGCCAAATCACGGCAGTCCGTTTTTCTTTTCCCTCTTACGGCTGGAGATTGCTCAAAGATAATCTTTTATCTCTTGCCTTGCAATCCGTCATATCAGCAGCATTATCCGTCCCTCTGCTTTGACGAAGGTCTCTGGGTGGCGCATCACGATGGCGTACACCTGCGCCGATGTGACGGGCAGACCGTCCTTGCGGATGTGCAGCTTACTGGCGTTGATGGACTCCGCTATCTGCTCGGTCCGCATTCCGGCGTTCCTCTGGGCGAGGACATAGAGTATGGCTTCCTCAATCTTCATCATGATGCGGGCTAGGCTTTCTTCCTGGTCAGGGAGAATATCTCTGGGCTTAGATGGCAGTAGCCTTCGGGGTTCTTGTCCAGATAGTCCTGATGGAAGTCCTCCGCCCTGTAGAAGCGCCGCAGCGGCACGACCTCTATCGCCACGCGCTTTCCGGCCTCCTTCTCGAAGCCGCCGATGACGGCCTCTATATCCGGCAGGTCACTGTCCGGGTCTTCGTAGTAGATGCCGGTGGTGTCGGTATAGACCTGCTGGTATGTCGGGGCCGCCGTGTCGCCGTTGGCGAACCCCACTTCCGTGAAGGTCACCCCATCGACCAGTTTGAAGAACTTCTGGGCACCCCAGAAGCATCCTGCTGCCAGATAGATTTCCTGCTCTTTCATAATGTCCTGTAGTTCGTCAGTCTGTGTCCTGTTCTTTTCGCTAATCATCGGCGCGTGTTCCTATCCTATTATCTTCCAGAACCCTTCCGGCAGCGTGACGTTCGGCAGCTTGGAAGCCTCCCGGAAGAGCGGCGCTATCTCGCTCTCCCTCCAGCCGGCTATCCCGCAGCCTATGGGAGTGACGAGGAATGTCAGCTCCGGGTGCGCCTTCGCGTAGGCGGTGAATCCGTCCACGTGCCGCCGGATGATGTCCAGCTTTCTGTCCATCGTAGGTATGGCGTAGCAGCGGCCGGTCATCCCGACTCCCACGCCCCATTCGGCGCCGAAGTCTCTGAAGGCCTTGGCCGCGGCGCCTCCGCCGTGCATTCCTTCCTTGTTGCTCCCGAAGACGAAGATTTCGCCTTCTTTGAGCGATTCGATATACTGCGGTGTTATCCTGTCCATTCTCGTGTTTTGTGGCATACTGTGGGTGTTTTACTTCGTTAATATCAGACTTCAGTTACACCTTCTTGAGACTCTGCATATCTTAGGCATTTGGGTAAGAATATGACAACTCTTTTTCCTTTGTGATATAATCGTATATCTTATTTGTTTCTTCCTCGCGTCGTCGGGTAATGGAATCAATATCCCATTTCTCTTCCTGCGCTACTTTTAGTATCGTTCTATATTCACTATCCTTATAGAATTCTCGTTTCTCTTTGAACGGCTTGTCTTGAATTTTCCTATTAATTGAATATTCAAGATGGGTGAGATTACCTATGCTATTCTGTAGGTCGTATGGAATGTCTTGGCCCTCATCGGCATTGGCGTGAATATGTTCAATATCAAAGTACGAGCTATCGAATATCTTTGGCAGCTCCCCGGTATATTTCCGCTCCTCCAGATAGGTTGATACCCCGCAAACGAGGTATTTCCACCATTTGCTGCCATCAATCAGGTTTTGCCCGATGGCGCGCTTCAACTCATCGTGATCCTCTTTCGATATTCTGTCAACCACGGCCTGTATAATATCCTCGGAAGATGAATTCTTGATTGATTTGACAAGATTCGCGATGAAACTATTGGCCATATATATCTGCTTTGAATGCTCGATGCTATGGATAAAGAAATACTTGTTCAGTGCGATAAGCAGCCGTTCAAGCTGTTCATACCGGTTTTCGTCTTTCCTATAGAAGTAAAGAAAAGGATATGTAACCAGTCCTTGTGACATACTATACCGCGAGAAGCGCCAGATCATATTAGCTGCGAAGTCAGTTTCGGTATGTGCATATTTATAAGACTGCTTTTCGTATCTCATCTCAATGACCTCTCTTAAAGTGTAAAGAGATAGCTCCAAGCCATTCAGATTCTTAAAGTGTTCCCATTCGTTGATTCCTAACAAAGAGTCAAATAGACGGTCGAAGAAGGTCTCCCAACCGAAAGAGTATAGAGTGTTGCTAAGGTTATATTCCGTTATGAGGATATCCTTGTATAAATCCAACATCGTCCCCATAGTGTATGTGACGGAATGGGATTTATTCTTCGTGTCTATGAGGGTATACAGTTCCTGTATCTTTTCGAACACCTCTTCATCTTCGTTCTTAACATCGCGCAGGTACTCATACATCCTGATTTTGAACAGGTCGCTGCCGTTCAAGTCAAGGCCGGAGCTGTTGATGGTATTAAAAATCTGGATGGTCTTTGATAAGCCAGCTGAAGTTTCTATTACAACGAAGCAGACCTGATGGAAAAGGTAGTCGCAGAAATCCTCGATATTAAAAGCAATATCTTCCTCCTGATTGCTGACGAAAGATTCAAACGCATCCCATACGACTTTAGCGTTCTGCGAATAAGGGTTCTGTTCCTCAAGAGCCGACGAGTGCAAATAGTTATGGAGATATTTGTCCTGCTGGTCGCTAACATGAGTTTGTAACCATTTGAAACCAAGCGAGGATAGCTGTTCGCAACCAGGATAATGTTTTTGAAGTTCTTTCAGAAACACGGTGAGCGTAGTTATTCGTTGCTGTCCATCGATAACCTCGTGCTGATATTCGTTGTTGCTAATTGGTTTGCGTCTTGATAGCTGCATCGTACCGATGAACATCGGTTCAGATAGACGGCCACGCCCATCTTTCCCCATATAATTGGACATAATATCATTAATGAAAGGCTTTACTTGCCTTTCAGTCCACTCATAGGGCCTTTGATAGACGGGTATTATGTAAGTTACCCGTGAGTTTAGCAAGGCGTGACTTCCGCGACCGTTCTGTCCGATAGTCCCTGTATAAGATTGAATCGCAAATCTATTGACATGCTGCTCGTAATATTCCTTCTTTTCTTTCCAAAGTTGGTTTAGTGCGCAAAACTTACCCCTTTTTTGATAATAGAAAGTCGCCTTGTCTTCCTCTTCAATATCTACAATATTGATTTTTACAGCCACGATATTGTCATAGCCATCTTCCGCGCTAAAGTATTGATAATCTTGTTCGGACATAGTGAAATTCTTGAAGTCCCGAAGATACTTCGCATCTCCCGTAGCTTTCCCTATGGCAACGATTTGGTAACCGTCTGCCAGTGCGATATAATCCCCCTTTTTAACATTTCGCAGGAAGTATTCTTTACTGTCGTCGTCAAGCCAAACAAACGCAGTATTGTTCCTTCGCATAATACTCAAGACAGAGGCGCTAGCGACGCCCCTGTCATCCCATCGGGTCCCTATTTTCCAAACATTTCCCATATTGCTGTGTTATTAGTTACTGTATTCGTTTATGACCTCCTTTCAGTCTCCCTCTTCTGCGGCAGGTGGATTCGTATCTTCTCCATAGCACCATGTCTAGTCATCTTGAAGCACCTTTCCGAGCCGCTTCCTGTCGTAAGCTTTCTTCGACCTCTGGAGGGTCTTGCGGCTGGCCTTGCGGTTAGCCTTAAGGAAGTCCTTGACTGTTATGCGGTACTTCGCTTTCATCGCGCCTTATCTGTCCTCCTTCAACTTCCTCTCGTACTCCCCGAACACCGTCTCGATGACGGTCTCTTCGCTCACTCCGGCTTCCATTGCGTAGGTAGCGAGCCTCCCGCCGAAGTCTCTTGTGAAGACGCACCTGACCGGAACGCCGTCGTACAGTCTCAAGTCGAGCGGGCAGAGAGAGCTTACCCTCTTGCCCTGCGAGAGGGCGTAGGCAATCTCGCGTGAAGTGCTGCTTCCGACATAGCCGCCGGGGTTCACGACATAAATCTCGTCCGCCATATCGATTTTGGAGAGGTGCATCTCGTCGAGCATCTCCTTCGTCCCTTCCGTCCAGACCTCCTCGTCGCCGCTGTGGCCGAAGAGGCCCACGGAGATGACTATGTTGCCTTCGAGGGTGAGACGCTTCTGCGCCTCCATATATTCGTCTCTGAAGCGGGTGCTGCCGCAGAGGGTTATGACTTTGAATCTGCCTTGCATAGCGATGATGAAGTAACTGAAAATGAGTTTATCTTTTTATTGTAGGGACCGGGACATCCAATTTGTAGAACATAGATAAATTCTTGACATTATGTGTGCATAGTTCCCGCAATGTCTTATCCTTGAACGGATTGAAGATCCCATGACCTTCTGTTGGATATATTATGACGCAAGGGACGGGTGGGGTCGGAGACTCCTCGTCAATATCCTCATATCCTAAATATCTCAGCACCGACAAATCCCTGCTATAACCGCTCAACTGCCTGACGACATAGGTGTCAAGTTTCGTCTTTTCATATTTCGGAATATATTTGGTGTCTAAAATCGTCTTGAAATCTCTTGACCTGTACAAGAAATCAGGGAATCCGGATTCTCCGGAGAACTGGTAACTGATTTTTTCGTGATAGGCCTCGTACAGAAGTCCATACACATAGTGTTCGTAAAGCAGGGACATGTCCAGTACAAACGGAGGAACTTTGTCTTCCTGTTCGCCGACTTTTGAGATGCTATAGTCGAAATGACGCAGAATAATCTTGGCCAGCCGTATCGCTTCGGCGTATTCTCGGAACAATTTCGAGGAGTGTGTCTGCCCTATGGAATAGATGCTTACATCGTCACAGACATTGTCAAACCTGACGAGATTCTTCAGTATCAAGCGCTTTACCTCAGGATAGGACGATTGATTGCTGCTCATACTGTTTATCAGGCTGAGAGAGAACAGGAGAGCCTTTTTTAGAATCCTGTTCTCTGGTATGTCTACGGAGTATTCGTCATACTCGCAATATATCCGGTCGTATCGCTTCGAGGCTATGTTCGTGCGTTCGTTTTTTAGCAGTTTGATGTGCCCCTTGACCTTTTTGAGGTTATCCTGACGATGTACATACCCCTTCTTCAGGGACTTTATCCTGTTGACGACACCTAGGAAATGCAGCACGATGAGCGGACTCACGATGCTGTTCAACCCCGGTGCTTTGATAGCGGGCTTGTCAAAGTCTATCTTGTAGATCTCCGCAAAAGAGTCAACTGCCAGGTCGGAGGTGAAGCAGGTCATAAACATACGCAAGAAATCAATGTTCTCCATCCCCCGTTTTGCAGTCACTACCAGCGGTTTATCGCGCTCTATCCATTCCGTCCCAATCTTGAACGAGGCATAATACCCCCACGGGCTGTCGTCCGTAGGCTTGCACCATTGGATGAGTTCGAGATCCTTGAATCTTTCGTCAAATCCAACGGGCTGTCCATCCTCATTAAAGAGTCGTTCGTGTTCTTGGAGAGGTGCGAACATACTATTCGTTTTCTAGGGTATCTTCCTCCGGGTTTGCTTCTGCGGCTATACGCTGAAGGTTTAACCACGAATTGAACGTCGCATCTTTCTCCTTGTCGGTGACTGCCAGGATTCCGTCGTTGATGTATTCCGTGATGAGAGGCAGAACTTCATACTTTATCTTGCCGACAAGTTCATCCCTGTCTGACGCCATAAAGTAGCTGTGCCCCACCATCAGGTCGTCAATGCTGAAATCCCCGTGCTTCTTTTCAGTTATGAAGTTCTGAATGTCGTCGAATACGGCGAGCGCCTGGTCTTTCAATTCTTCGTCGCCTAACGCGTCGTAATGTTTTGCGATAACGTCAGGGTTGGATTTAAGGGTCACGAATGCGAAACGGCGGCGGAGAGCATAGTCAAGTGTCCCCGTGCTCCTGTCCGTCGTGTTCATCGTCCCGATGATATAGAGGTTGCTTGGCACACCGAACAGCGTCTTCGAGTACGGCAAGGTCACTTTGAGCGGGTGGTTGCCGTCTTCCCGTTTGTCCGCTTCAAGCAGGGTTATCAGCTCTCCGAATACCTTGGACACATTGCCTCTATTGATCTCGTCAATGATGAGAACAACCGACTTGGCCTCCTTGGCGTGGTATTCTTTTTTGACGGCATTGCAGGCCCGCTTGAATATGCCGTCTTCCGGTTCGTATGTCACGCCGAGACTTTCGCCGCTCTCGTTAGTCTGCACGCGGGGTTTCAAGCCCTCCACGAAGTCCTCGTAATCAAGGGACTGATGGAAGGTCGTGAAGAATATTCGGTCGTCCTGCAGCTCCTTATACTTCTCCATCACCTCTTTGTGGTTATCAAAGTCGATACCGCCAATACCCAGCACGCTGAGGGCGATGGCTGCGGTATTGTATGTCTTGCCGGTACCGGGAGCGCCTTGAAGGATAATGTTATGTTTGGCTTTAAGCAGCTTGACACAATTATCTGTAAATGACTTATTGTTAAGGTAAGTCATCCAGTCGTCTATATACTTGTACTGCTCTGTACCCTTGCGACAGGAAGCGAAGGTGCCTTGAGAAAACAGACCCGCACGCGGCTGCTTAAAATCTTCGGCCCACGCTAAGATACGGACCTGACGGAAATTCAGATTGGCATACTTCTCCGTAAGTTCGCTGTCGGTAAAGTTATCACCCGTAATCTCGCAAAGAGCCAAGGCCTGCTCACCTCTCCTGACAAGGACGATGCTACCTTTATCTATGCTTTTGAAATTATCGCATTGCTTATTATCCCATTCTCCAGTGCCGATTACGGGATGTTTTTCAAGCAGCATTTGTTTGGAGTCGATTACCATACCTCCCTTCCCTTCAGGAAGGTGCATTTGAATGTGCCAATACTTGTCAAGTTTCATATTTTCTTTCATACACCAGAAGAGTGTTTGTATAGCCAGATTGAGTGGCTTGTGGTTGAATTTTTCTATCTGCTTCGCAAAGAGTTGCTGCACCTGTTCACCGTAATCGGCGGCGAAGGCGTTTATGATGCGCATAAAATGGCTGAACCGTTTCCCGACAGGCTGCATAGCATAGCCAAAATAATCGCAGATAATCTGGTACACATCGAACTGGTAGAAGGTGTACCTGTCCGGGTACTTGCAGGCGAGAAGTGCGGCTGCGGTCCGTTCATCATTCGCCAGACGCCTGTTGTCCCCTGTATAGAGTTTCAGAATGTCTATCTTGAAGTCCTTGACCCTTTTGTCAAGGTCTGCGGACTCATCGAAAAGCGTATTGATGACGGCCTCCAGTTCATCGTGCCTCCGGCTGATTACGTTCTTAAACAGATTGTTGTAGCCAATCGGATCAACTATATTCGCGTTGTAAAGACTTTGAACAATTCCCAGTGTATCTTTTCCATCAGTTCTATCCAGAAGTTCCCATTTGTACTGCTCGTCAAAGCCATTGAATGGCTCTCTAGTGCCGAGTTTCGAAATAAGCTCTTCTATCAGATGACGCGTATCACCTGAGACATCAGAATCTCCAATGTCAGGCTGCGCCATAGAACATATGTCCTTAAGTTCATCCATATCGGTACTTTACAGCTCATCATCGTCTCCGGCGGAGAACATGGTTTTCAACTTGTAGAGGCTTGTGCCGTTGTAGGAGAAGTATTTCGGGCCCTGGCATACGCCGGACTTGCTGCGCTTGTTTCGAGGCATATTATTGGCCGTGAACACTTCAGCCTTGTCTCTGGAGCGGTATTCCTGCTCAGCCTTCGATTTGTTTACCCTTGGACGAAGTATGAGGCCGTTTTCACCGGTTATCTTCTTGACCGTAATCTCATCGGATTCTTTATATCCTTCGCCTAAAGGCACATAGTTGTCGGTTGCCCAGATTATGTTATGGACTTCCTTCTCATTGGACAGTGTGCGGTCTATCAGAAGGATCTCCAATAGCCTGGGGTCGTAATCGTATATCGTATTTTCCCGTATGTCGGAATTGTCGCTCATTTATTGCCGTCTGACTTAATGTTCATCTTCCCCTTCAGCTCCGGATTCATCTCCAGCAGTTTCTCCAAAGCCCCGGGCACTTCCTTTATTCCCCTCTCCAAATATATCAATTCCATTACCAACGGCAAAATTTATCGCGATAAATGAAGGTCATCCGGTCACGGAGACGGGGTCTCGGCTGCGGATGGGACTCTCCGGCGCTTTATTGCTGAGCCGACATTCTATCCACCCGTGATGCGATGCCCTGCTTGTAAGCTTCCTTGCTATCGTCATTCAGAAACGACATATCAATCATATCGTTAAATTTCGGCAGGAGTTTTCTGTACTTTTCGAGAATATTGTCAAATACCTTAGTCGCAATACCCGAAAGCGTCATGGCGCCGACGAAATCGCTTTTCTTCATTCGCTTCTTCCGTCCATTGAGCGTAAGCGCCAATTCTTCAGTGTCTTTCGGATTTACCATTGAGACATTCAGGAGATCGTATGCCGGGGTAAGAAACCACCTGCCTTCGGGTGCATAAAGCGAGAAGTTCTTCAAATGCATATCATTGTTGCCGACAAGCCAGCTGAAAAACACTTGCTCATAGAAATCGGTCACGTCAAGAAGCGGGGCGTATGAATATTCTGCAATCTTCTTGGCTATTTGCTCATATGAACTCTTGTACTTGTATTCAGTCTGTCTCTCAGTAAGCTGGCACATATCCTCCATCGGGATCTTGCCTCCTTCTGATGTCCTGTCTATTCTTTTGGTAAGATAGCCCAATGTCCCATCCTGAAGTCGTATCAGAGTGTGAGGCACGACCTTTATCTTTGCGATTTCGGCCAAATGCATTGTCAAGTCTTCGTTTTCAGGAAGATTCTTGTATGTCCCGGTCTGCGGCTTGAAGATATAATCGCCCCAAAGCCCAACGACCGTAAGTTTTTTTGAACCTTTGTGCCGGTCCATGTGGAGAGACAGTTTTGCCTGTACTCCAGTCAATGTCGTCTGCGACTTTATCACCTGAGCGGCAAGGGCATCCAAATCATTGAGTGAATAGGGCAAATCCGGAGCACTCTGCATCCCGAAGAATTTCTTGGCGCAGCCTTTATGGAAATCCACTTCTCCGTCCACAAGTTCCTTATAACAATATAGACATTTACTCATCACTTCTCTCATTTACTGGCACGACACTTACCGCTCCGATGCAATCCTTGCAACAGAGCAGGAGCAGGGACATCCTGTCCAAAGAACTGATGTCCGTATTTCTCAAGGCCACATCAAGCAGCCATCCTTCCGGAATCAGGCCATCGAAGAACGGGAACAGAATTTTGGATTGATAAGGCTTTTCAGAGAGTGGAAGCGTGAGGCTCACCTGTTCTGAGTTCTTATTGTCCAAAAACTCCTTATTGTAGCGGAATTCATATCCGGATTCTGTTTCAGTAAGAATGCCGGCAAAGCGGTCCTTAAAGTAAATCTCAGCTTTTCTCATTCAGTTCATCTGTCCTTACCGGTGCAAGCTCATAACCGAACAT
>CAVLBF010000053.1:0-9024 GCA_963661285.1 Bacteroidaceae bacterium
GTTCAATCTAAGTTACAGGACCTCATAGACCGGAGTGAAATGAATCTACATTCAGACCTGGATGCTTTCAAGGAAATAGTTGCATTGGCTGCCGAACAATTCGGTTACGAGCAGTCGCACGTGGAGAAGGATTATTGGGTCTCGAAGATACTGAAGGACATCTCCGAATCAGAATATGCCGGCACGACATATTTTAAAGGAGGAACCTCGCTTTCAAAGGGTTACGGGCTGATTGAACGCTTCTCCGAAGATCTGGACCTGTTTGTGTTTACAGGGGACAGGGGCGCGTCGAAGCAAGCGGAAAAGACACTGAACAGGAAGCTGGCCAAATACATCGCTGAAACCAACCGGGATTTGTATCAGGAAAGCTTGTCGGAGACTGGAGGCAACTACCGCAAATTGTATTTCTCTTACGACAATGTCTTCCAGGGGTCGGCCTGAAAGAACATCTGGAGGTGGAGATTAAATCCTGCGACCTGCCGGACAAGTCGCAAATGTTCTATCCTTCCGACGAACGTGTCATCAGACCTATAGTGACGCGCTTCCTCGAGAGCATCGGGCAGGACGGGCTGATAGGCGCTTATGGATTGGGAAGCTTCGAGACGCTGTGCATCAACCCGAGGAGGATCATCTGCGACAAAATCTCATGGTTGGTCAAGTTGTCTTATAATGAAGACTATGCCGCATTGCTTGCCAAGCACATACGAGATGTCTACGACCTTACCGCACTCTATGGCAATCCGGAATACAACCGTTATCTTCATTCTGAAGAATTCCTTAACGACATGTACCGTGTGACACTCGAAGACAGCCTGAACAGGAATTCCCGTTCCCATTCGTTAAATGACAGGAATCTTATGTATTACGGTCTCAACCAAGAAGAACGGGGACCGGTATTTCAGACCGTGCCCCCGTCGTCAGTTTCTGGCAGTTTTAGTCGTTCACATATATCTTCGAGCTTCCTCTGACGGTAACGCCGTTCTCGGTGTACTCGGCCGTTAGGATCGTCTCGCCGCTGCCCTGCATCCCGCGGACCTTGCCGTCGGAGTCGTAGATGATGTGCTGCGCCCCGTCGTCCGTGACTGACCACTTGCACACTTTAGGCGAGATCTCCCTCTTCGTCCCGTCAGCGAATGACGCGTAAATCTTCAGTGTAACCTCTTCTCCGCGCTCGAGGGTGACTTCCGACGGAGAAAGCTCCAGGGCGGTTACCTCCGTCCCGTCACCCTTGACGGTCACCTGTATGTCCTTCTGGAAGACAGCTATCGGAGCGCTGATGTCTCCGGCGATGTAGTAGGCGACCCTTGCCGACACATACGCGGTCCCCGGAGCGAGACCGACGATGCTGTATCCGCCGTCCGCGAAGACGATGCTTTCGTCCTTGGAGGTGCAGAGCGCCTCCTGCTCGGTCTTCGTGCCGTCATCGAAGACGGTCTCGCCCGAGATGCGGGCGGTCTCGCCGACGGAGATGGTAAGGGACTCCGCGTCAGGTGTCCAGGACACGGCCTTGGCCGGTTCCTTCACTTCGGGCCGGTTCTCTTTCCCGCAGGAAACGAGACAAAGGACGGCCAGCAGCGGCATGGCTGCCGCCGTCAGAATACGGTTCTTGATCATATTGTATGTTTGTTTAACTGGTTTGTGTCCCTAGTCCGGAGTCTGCCCGGCGCAGATTGCCGCTATGAACAGTGTCACTCCGACGGTGAACTTCACAAGGCCAAGAACGGCTTCGAATAGTCCGTTGATTAAGATTCTCATCTTTTTTCACTTTTTTAGTTTCCATCCCCTCTGTATATCATCTTCCTTGAAGCTGTGATATCCGTCGACCAAAAGGCTCAGGCCTTCGAGAGCGGCCTCCGCCTCTTCCAGGCCGTCCCGGAGAGTCCCCTCCGAGCGGAGGTCCAGGCCGCTTCCCGAAAGGGCCTTCCGGTAGCGTGCCACGAACTCGCCGCAGTCTCCCGCGCACCGTCCGACCGACCCTTCCACTCCGCGGACCTCCTCCAGGGCGAAGAGGGCGGCTTCGAGGCTCTCCTCCGCCTGCCCCAGTCCGTTCCGGACGGGGAGGGAGGTGGTGTCGTCCGCGCGCCTTATCGCGGTGCCGAGCGAGCGGCTGGCCCTGTAGCCCGCCTCAAGCGCCTCGTCCATCGCGACCCTGCGGCCTCTGTTGTTCTTCTCTTCCATAAGCGGATTCTTATTCTGCGGTGTCTTTTCCGGCATCCGGAGCGTGGATGCCCCGGCATTTTTCGCCTTCTAAAACTTTATACAAATATAAGAAAGATTTTATACATAGCAAGCGTTTGCGCCGACTATCTTACAAACAACCTCGTAATCCTTCCGTCTCCGCCTTGCTTGCTTAAGAAACAGCGGCGGAGGAAACGGGTCCCCGCCGCGTCGTCCCACTACGGAAGCGCCGGTCCGCCGTCGCTGTCGTCGTAGACGCAGCGGTACAGCGGGGCGGCCATCTCCACCAGCCCCTCCGCCTCCTCCGCCCTTGCGAGGATCTCCTCCAGCGTCCCCCTCAAGGCCGCGTCGAGCCTGCCGGGACAGGATTCCAGACATTCCCCGATGGCCTTGACGAAGACCCGACCCAGTCTTGCGCAATCTTCTGCGTCCGGCTTTTCCGCCACGAGGTCGCCGAGGTCGAGCGCGGCCGCCTTCAGGCTTTCCGCGGCGAGCGCGAGTGTTCCCGCCACGTCCGTCCCGGCGGCGGGGGAGAGGAGGATGCGCGCCCTGACAAGTGACGCGCCGAAGGCCGCACCAACCAGTGCGGCCTTCCTGAGACAGTTCTTTTCTTTCATCTCTTTTGTGTTGTTGAATTGTTATCTGGAGAGGACACCGTGTCCTTCCTTTCGCGCGCGGGCCTGACGGAGGGCCGGACTTCGGCGGCTTGCAGGGAGGCTTCAGGTGGATGTGACCGCCCCTTCCTGCCGGACCTTGTCTGCTCCCGGCGTCGGCGGCGGAAGCCTGTGGAACGGACTTCCGCCCGGACTCATTAGAGGCCGGACGCGGGGGTGAGACCGGGAGGAGGGAAGGGGAGGGCCGCCTCCGGTCCGGGGCTTCGCTGCGCCGGAGAGAGCCTCGCGTTTTCCCCGTCGGACGGACGGGGAAAAGAGCGAGAGAGGAGGCGCGGTATGGCACCGGCCGGGTTCTGGTGTGCTGTTTCACTCCTGACAGACAGAAAGTTAAAAAGGACACAAAGGTAGGTATGCGGGCGTATATCCCGGACGGTCAATCTGTTGAAGAGTTCCTGTCCGGAGTCGGACACGAAAAAAGCCGCGGCGACTCACGTCGCTGCGGCCTGTGTCCGTTCCCGAGGCTCGCGCCTGGGGAGACGCTGCAATCAAATGTTTACTGTTCCCTTATTCGAATTTGATTGGTATGTGTGTTTGTTTGAGTGCCGTGCTATTCGGGCAGGTCGTCGCCGTCCTGGGCGGCCTTCCTGGCGATTGTCCTGAGGTTGCCCACGATAGGGGTATGCCTCTTCAGGTCGTCGGCGGAGAGGCCCAGCTCCTCGCGCTTCTTCTTCCCGACGCTGAGCTTGATGAAGTGGCTGTTGCCGTACTGGTTCTCCGGACTCTCGCGGACCTCGATGTCCATGTAGACGTGCCCGCCCCTGTCCTTCGCTCCCACGAAGATGGACGGGTTTCCGGCGACCGGGATGACGACGGTCTGGATGCCGTTCACTGTCGTGTTAAGGTGCGCCCCTTCGAGCGCCGAGAGGTCGATGCTGCCGACCAGCGATGTTCTTTCTTCCATAACGGTTTCGGGTGTTTGATGTTTAATGTTTAATGTGATGCAAAGTAAGTATTTTATACTGTAATGTCAAAGAATTTATACTTATTATTTTATAAGGAACTTCCGCCCCGCCGGGGTCTTCGCGCTGTAGCGGGCGTAGAGATCCGGCTTGGCTTTCTGCAGGGCCTTGCGGTCGAGCGCCACCGTCGTCTCCGTCCGGCAGTACTCCATCCAGGTCTCCGGACTCTCCCGCTTGAGCCTCTCCTCGTCGAAGGACTCCCTGAGGGCGCTCTTCCACGTGGCCAGCGTCTTGACTTCGCCGGTCCCGCAGTCGGTGTGAGTGAGGGTCTCGGCCTCGCCGAGTGCCATCTTCAGGGCGTCGGTGAGGGTCTCCTCCCGCTCCCCGAGGACCTTCAGCTCAGAGCGGCAGTCCTTGAGCGATTGCCAAAGGGCGTAGGTCTTGTCGTCCGCCTCGGCGGAGAGTCCCGTCCTGGACTGCGGATAGCGCCTCAGCGTGTCGGCGGCCGTCGTGTCAGCAGGCGGCACGTCCTTCAGGACGTTCTCCTTCCAGAACCTGTCGATGCGCTCTGTCATAGTGTCGAAGAAGGTCCCGTTGAACTCGATCTCCGCGCGGTCGAAGTGCAGGGTAGGGGATCCGCTTATCCAGCAGAGCGTCCCGCAGGAGGCTCCGAGGATGCCCATCTGGTACTGTATCTGGCAGTACCAGTAGTCCGGCAGGTCGTCCTTGTCGACCGTCTTCGAGGTGGACTTGATCTCAAGCACGCGTGCGTTCTCCGCCGTCTGCGCTTCTGCCGGAGTGCCCTTCGGCCAGTAGAGGCGGTCGGGACTGACGCGCAGGTAGTCCCTTTCCGTGTCGGCGGCTATCCAGTCGCCCTCGGTGGTGATGTCCACGATCGCACCGGTCTTCGCGGCGAACCACTCGGCCACCGCTCCCTCGAGGATGTGGCCGTTGAACATCGCGTCGCTCTCCTTCACGGGCTCGGCCCTGCCGGTCTTCAGCAGGTAAAGCCCGTAAGAGGTCTGGAAGGGGCTCGCGCCCATCACCGCACCGGCATCGGACGAGCCGATGCCCTTAGCGCGTTCCGCCAGCCAGTCTTCGTGCGTGGCGGGTCTGATGACTCTGTAACTCATGATTGAAAATGTGTTTCAGTCGTTTGCTGTCTTACTCTTGTCGTTCTCTCCGTCCCCGTCTTGGAGCAGGTGGCGGACATCGCGGTACTGCGTGAAGTGCACGGTCTCGTACCAGCTCCGGCCTCCGTGCCAGAAGCACTGCCAGAGGTCGTCCGAGTCCTCCCCGTCGCCGAAGACGCCGAATGTGAGCGCCGGGTATTTCTCCGAGAGTGCCCTGATGTCCTTCTCGTGGTCGTACCATTTGGCGTAGACGCTCTCGCCTGTCACCGCGTCGTGTCCCCCGAGTATCCCGTCGATGTCTTCGAGGAGATGCCGGAAGTCTTCCTGCGGGCCTTCAAGGTGGCTGAAGGAATAGTTTGTGTAATATCCCATTGTCCTGTCTGTTTTATTTGTCAATACCATTCTATCCTGACGAATTCGTTGTCCGGATCGGCGGTGTCGAGCCACTCGGTGAATATCGCTGCGAGACTCTCCGCGTCGCAGGCTCCGCCGAGGCCGCCGGCAAGCGGCGGAAGGTCTCCGGGGTTCTCCCTGAGATTCCTTGCCAGCTGCCGGAGTCCCTCGCGGCTCAGTTCCATGGCGTCCATCTCCGCGTCCTCCCATTCCACGAGCGGAAGGCATATGCCTGTCTGCGGGTCGATGTAGCTGCAGTCATTGAGGAAGTCGGAGAGTTCCTCGCAGCAGTGGCTGAAATGGCCTTCGCCGTGCGTGACCCTGTAGGTCGTGCATACATGCGCCCTGTATCCCATGTCGTTGTCTTGGTTTATGGCCGCAGGAGATGCCCCGCGGCCGGTTGAACTTCATTGTCACCTGTCCTCGTATACGGCGTAGTACTTGTCGGACCTCTCGTCCTTGTCCCTCCACATCCGGAACGCCTGTTCGAACTCGGCGGAGCGGATGTACTCCTCGTCGGCGTCTTCGGGGATGTCGAGTCCCTCGCATCGGCGGAGGTCGTCGATGAACTCGTCGAACTCGCCGGGGCCGAACCACTCGTCCTCGGTCTCGTACTTCTCCAGATCCTCGAACCCCTCGGGGTTGTGCGTGTGGTGGAAGTTGCCGAACTCGTCCGTGCAGGACCAGCTGAGTTCGATGGACGGGTATCTCTCCGTTATCATATCCTCGACATCCTGGCATCTGTACCAGGCGGATGTGGCGGAGAAGCGCATCTTCCCGTCCGCGTCCACCTTGAACGGAGCGTCCTCGTCGGGACGGGGGCCGATGAAGCAGGCGCGCGCCCCGAAGTCCGGGTCGAACGTGCCCCTGCATCCGAACTTCGGCAGGTCCTTCTCGTCCACGCCCAGAGCGCAGATAAGGTTGCCCATCCAGTAGCGGCCGAAGCCGTTATCGAGATTGGGCATCGTGTTGAGAGTCTCGGCGAGGGAGCGGAGTTCGGACTCCTCTCCCGCCGCGATGTAGTGTGTTGTGCACCAGTTAGGCATAAGTCAGTGTGTTTAAGGGTTTGCGTTTGATGTTACGAGGCCCTGCCGGAGAGTCGCATCAGTTCGGAGAAGTTATCCTCGGTGATGCTCCACTGCTTGCGGATGGCGCTCTTGAGGGTCCAGGACGGCTTGTCCTTCGGCTTCTTCGCGGCCCAGCTGATGAAGGCGCTCCATCTCGGATGCTCCGGCGTGAGCTCCGGAAGGGAGGAGACTCCGGCAGAAACCGTCTGCTCCGTACTTGCAGCCGCACTGTCCCTCGCCTCCGGTCTCGCCGCCGAAGGCGACGTGATGGTCGCCGTGCCGCTGGCGTACTTGGTGTCGTTGCGCCCGCGGTAGATGTCCGCGCCGAATCCCAGCGCCTTGCAGGCGATGCCGAGGGCATCGGTGTACGCCTTCTTGTACGCCTCGTCGTCGAGGGCGAGTCCGTTGTCCGTCATTATGACGAGGCGGTTGCCTCCGGTCCCCCTGACGGGCTTGCTCCACCGGCCGGTCTTGGAGTCCTTGATGTAGAGGTCGAGGTCGGTGAAGACGCAGACCTCGCCGTTCGGGAGGGAGACCTGCTCCTGTCTCGTCACCTCGGTGTACCACCCCTCGCCGCACGCCCCGAAGAGTTCGGTGAGCTTCTCGATGCGCCACATAGGGTCTATCTCCGTGAGTTCCTTGCCCCAGGATGCCCTGAAGGGTTTCGTCGCGTCTGCGGGGACGCTCTTCACCTGCCTGAAGATGTGCAGGTTGTCGCTGTTCTTGAGTTCCATATGCTCTTTGATTTAAGTTGTATTTCCTCTGCCTCGGGCAGCGTCTTCCCCTTCCCTTGAGGGGCTGCCTGCGAGGCTCCGGAAGTGCGCGGACGGAATGGAAAGGCAAGGGCGGGCGACGGAAACCGATGCCTGGAAGGTGTCCGTTTCCTGGGCCGAAGGAACTGTCCCTTGCCGTATGACGGCCGTGCTTGAACTTCGCGGAGCAGGCGGCGCACAAGGGACGGAGAGACGGTATTCTATTTACGATTGATAAAATCCGCCAATTAATCACGTGCAGTTCTGTTAAAAATGTGGCAAAGTGCTATTACAAAGGAAAATACATCTGTAAAATAGGGTATTGAAAAATATCTAAATATGTAAAATAGGGTATTGAAAAATCAAGAAAATTGTAAAATAAGGCGTTTTATCGGATTTATTCTATATCTTTGCGATAGGATTTCCATACACTATGAATACAAAAGCTGAAGATACGATTATTGACAAGAGAAGCCTCGAGACTATACTTCTCGATCAGAAGTCAGAGATTCGCCGCTGGAGGAATGAACAGCTATGTCACAGATACGAGGAAAAACTCGTGGACTTGCAAAGTCCACAGGCACAAGTCATCATCGGCGTACGGCGCAGCGGAAAATCAACGCTCTGCAAGCAGGTGCTGTCTGATTCCGGTGTTCAATTCGCATACGCTGACTTTGACGATGAGCGTCTTAATGGTTTGGGAACAAAACAGCTAAATGACGTTCTGGAGGTTTTGTATAAGATTTATGGTGATTTCCAGTATTTGTTTCTGGATGAAATCCAGAACATCGAAGGATGGCCGCTCTTCGTCAACCGGCTTCTTCGGACAGGCATGCACGTCATACTGAGCGGAAGTAACGCGAAACTTCTGAGCAGTGACCTTGCCACTCATCTGACCGGCCGCAGCAGCGAGATCTCTCTATATCCATTTTCTTATACGGAGTACTGCTATGTAAAAGGTGTTGACAGCGGGTCTCTCTCGACGAAGGATATCGCCATCAGAAGGAATGCGTTCGACGAATATCTTAAACAGGGAGGCTTCCCGGAGGCTCTTAGGGTAAGGGACACAAAAAGGTATGTCTCCAACCTGGTGGACAACATCCTGAAACGGGACATAGAGCAGCGATATAATATAGCCTTCCCCGCCCAGTTTGAAAAAATGGCACACCATCTTCTAAATGTGTCACCTTGTGTGATATCCACTTCAGATCTCACAGGACAATTCGATTTCAAATCGCGGCATACGGTCCGTAACTATGTCAAGTATCTCAAGGACGCATACCTGCTGGTCGGCGTACAGAAATATTCCACGAAAAGCCGGGAGCGTGCCACCGGTGAGAAGATCTATGCGGTCGATGTGGCGCTTATGAACCGCAGGGAGAACGCGTTCTCGGGAGAGAATCTCGGATGGCGTCTGGAGACCGCTGTTCTCAATCATCTCATCCGGAAGTGCAAGAACGAAGGGTGGGACACCTATTACCTGCGCGAGCGGTCAGGCGAGTGCGATTTCATCGTCTGTGACGGCAACCGGGTGCTTCAGTGCATACAGGCCTGCTATGACATCTCATCGGAGAAGGCTCGCAGGAGGGAAATTAACGGGCTGCTTCTTGCCAATCGCGTGACACGGTGCGAGAACCTTCTCTTTCTCACCGACTGCGAATATCAGGAACTGGAAGCAGAAGGACACCATATAAAGATTCAGCCGGTGTACGAATGGTGCGAAGAACTTTTCAATAGCAATCCCCAGAATCTGGGGGAATGACTACTTCTTTTGCATAGATGGAGTTTTTGTGGGCTACAGTCTACTTTTCGCGTCTTGTGACTTAATGCCAAGCCTCTCTAAAGGTTCCAGTATCGTTCTTAATTGACAAATTGTCATTTCCGGATTTAGGTTGACTCGGATATGAGTCTATCCCTGATAGAAGTTG
>CAVLBF010000054.1:0-8090 GCA_963661285.1 Bacteroidaceae bacterium
GGGGGGGGCAGATTTCCAAATTTTTCGGCAACTTTTTTCAATAATTTTTCAACAGGTTCTAAAGACGGAGGAGTAGTTCATCGGCCTCATATTCTGTCATTAGGCTAACCGCAAACCATTTCTTGCCCAAATCTTTGATTGATGCGCCGAAATGGTATATCTTATCATCAATGATTAAGAAGCGATCGTGTGAGCTCCTAAAGATTTTTACATCAATGGCTGGGTATTGCTTGTTATGCTCCTCGATGTCAAGACGTAGGGTTTTGCTTATCTGCGAGGTATAAATGATTGCGGCAACTCCGCGCGTGCGTTTGTCTAGCATAGTGAGGACGGTATCGTCCACATAGTTGTCGATAAGGACTATTCTGAATCTCGCTTCACGGATACGGTCGGCCACAAATGTATACGCATCATAAGTCTGACCATCGAAAAAGATGCCTTGCGCCGGAGAGTCTTTTTCAAACCTTGAGAAAAGGAGTCTGAACTTCTGCTCATTTTCGAAGAGTTTGCGGTCTACCTGCTCAAGATGTTGTAGGATGTGAATATTTGAAACCCAGTAATGACGCATAGCAACAAACGCTTCCATTATTATGACGCTCACCTGTATGGCGGTTTTGCTATGGAGGACGGAAGCTAACATAGCAACTCCTTGTTCTGTAAAGACATATGGTAGGGTTGTGGAGTGTTTCAAGCTTTCGAACCGGTCACAATTTGTTACCAGTTCATTCTTCTCGTCTTCCGATAGTTGAAACCGGAATGAGGCCGGAAACCGTTCTTTGTTTCTTTTGACGGCCTGATTGAGAGCTTTCGTATCAACTCCGTACAAGCCGGCCAAGTCTCTGTCGACAATAACCTGAGGATCTCTTATGTAATCTTTTTTTCGGAAATGACGAGTCGCAGCAAGGGGGCGACCATCAGTCTTGTGACTTTGGTTGCCCCCTCGTAAACGGCTCGCGCCGCGACTATTTGTTTTTCAGCACGGTCTGCCCGTCGACGCAGTCGACTTCGATGGCGGAGTCCTTGCGGATCTTGCCCTCGAGGATTTCGCGGGCGAGACGGTTGACGAGCTCCCTCTGGATCAGCCTCTTGACAGGACGCGCACCGTAGGCCGGGTCGTAGCCGTTGTCCACCATATCGTCCTCGAACGCCTTGGTGAAGCTGAGCGCCACGTTATCCTCCTCCAGCTTCTTGCGCAGGATGTCCATCTGTATGCGCACGATCTTGCGGATGTCGTCGCGGGACAGCACGTCGAAGGTCACTATCTCGTCGATACGGTTGAGGAATTCCGGACGCATACGCAGCCTGAGCTCCTCCTCCTTGAGGTTGGAGGTCATTATCAGGATGGTGTTCTTGAAGTCCACCGTGCGGCCCTTGTTGTCGGTCAGACGACCGTCGTCAAGCACCTGAAGCAGGATGTTGAACACGTCCGGGTGAGCCTTCTCAATCTCGTCGAGCAGCACTACGGAGTACGGCTTCCGCCTGACGGCCTCGGTGAGCTGGCCGCCCTCGTCGTATCCGACATATCCCGGAGGCGCGCCGATAAGACGGCTGACGGTGTGGCTCTCCTGATACTCGCTCATATCGATACGGGTCATCATATTCTCGTCGTTGAAGAGGAACTCCGCGAGCGCCTTGGCAAGTTCGGTCTTGCCCACGCCGGTCGTGCCGAGGAAGAGGAACGAACCGATGGGACGGTGTTCGTTGGACAGGCCCGCACGGCTGCGGCGCACTGCATCGGACACGGCGGCGATGGCCTTGTCCTGGCCGACCACCCTCTTGTGCAGCTCGCTCTCCATCCGGAGCAACTTCTCCTTCTCGCTCTCCAGCATTCTGTTGACCGGAATGCCGGTCCAGCGGGCTACCACCTCCGCGATGTCCTCCGGGGTCACGGCCTCGGTGATGATAGGGTCTTTGATGGCGGCCTGCTTTGCGCTGAGCTCATCCACGCGGCGCTGCGCCTCGGCGAGCTTGCCGTAGCGTATCTCCGCCACCTTGCCGTAGTCGCCGGAACGCTCCGCGATGGCCGCGTCGCGCTTGTAGTCCTCGATGTTCTGACGGAGGTTGTTGAGCTCGGTGACGATGCCCTTCTCCTCGTCCCAGCGCTTCGTGAGCGCTTCGCGCTCCTCCTTGCACTTCCTGAGCTCCTCGTCTATCTTCTCGGACTTCAAGCTCGTTCCCTCGCGCTTGATGGCCTCCTTCTCGATCTCCAGCTGACGGATGCGGCTGTTGAGGTCATCGATAGGCTCCGGCACGGAGTTCATCTCCAGCCTCAGCTTGGACGCCGCCTCGTCCACGAGGTCTATGGCCTTGTCCGGGAGGAAACGGTTGTTGATGTAGCGGTGGCTGAGGTTGACGGCGGCGATCAGCGCGTCGTCCTCGATGCTCACGCGGTGGTGGTTCTCATATTTCTCCTTGAGTCCGCGCAGGATGGCGATGGACTCCGCCGGGCTCGGCTCGTCCACCATCACCTTTTGGAAACGGCGCTCGAGGGCCTTGTCCTGCTCGAAGTACTTCTGGTACTCGTCGAGGGTGGTCGAACCTATGGTACGCAGCTCGCCGCGCGCCAGCGCAGGCTTGAGGATGTTGGACGCGTCCATCGCGCCGGAACTCCGTCCCGCCCCGACCAGAGTGTGGATTTCATCTATGAAGAGGATAATCTGCCCGTCGCTGTCCACGACTTCCTTGACCACCCCCTTGAGCCGTTCCTCGAACTCGCCCTGATATTTCGCGCCCGCGATGAGCGCTCCCATATCGAGGGAGAAGACCTTGCGGTCCTTGAGGTTCTCCGGGACCTGCCCGTTGACAATCTTGGTGGCGATGCCTTCGGAGATGGCGGTCTTGCCCACGCCCGGCTCGCCCACGAGGATAGGGTTGTTCTTGGTACGGCGGCTCAGTATCTGCAGCACCCGCCGTATCTCCTCGTCTCGCCCGATCACAGGGTCGAGCTTTCCCTTTGCCGCAGCCTCGTTGAGGTCTATGGCATATTTGCTTAAGAATTCGTATTTGCTTTCCATAACAATAATCGCCGGCTCCGTTAGGGAACCGGCGAGTTATCGTTCAAATCACATTCCACTGACAAAATGTCAGCGCGAATTCGGAAAGCCTTATTCCGCAGGGGTTTCTGTGCTAGGGGCCTCCTGCTGGATAGGTGCGGTAGGGAAGGCCGGCTGCTGGTTGGAGGCGGCGTTCTCAATCTTGTCCGTGATGTCCACTCCGGTGCCGGACGTGCCGGTGGTGAATGAAGTCACGATGGAGATGACGAGGATGAAGGCTACGAGCCCCCAGGTGACCTTCTCAAGCAGGTCGGCGGTCTGGCGCACGCCGAAAGTCTGGTTGCCCGCCACGAAGTTGCTGGCCATCCCGCCTCCCTTGCTGTTCTGAAGGAGCACGACGGCTATCAGCAGAATCGCCGCAAGGACGATGAGCACGGTCAAAATTACGAATACGGTATTCATCTGTTATTGTTCTTTTTGTTTTATTTCTTCAATAAGGGCTGCAAAGTAAACACTTTTTTCCGGATAACGCAAACTTAGCTTCGAATAAATCTCTATGGCCCGCTCCCTGTAATCCTGCTCAAGATAAATCTTTGCGAGAGTCTCGGTGCAGAAGTCCGGCTCCGGAGTCTCTTCGCCGGTGTAGCCCCCTTCTTCGCGGACTTTGCTCGCGAAGCGCGAGAAGATGCTGTCGTCGGAGCGGCGCACCTCGTTGTACTGCGACTGGGAGAAGTAGTCCCCGCCCACCACATAGACTTTACGCTCTTCGGTCTGCGGCCCCGGCAGATAGGCGTCGGTGAGGAGCTTGAGATCCCTGTCGCTGCAGTCCGCCTTGTGCCCGGAGCGCACGAGCTCGGCGAGTATCCGCCTTGAACCGAGGTGCAGCGCCGTTTCGGAGAGCTGGCTGTCGGAGAGAGCCCCCAGCTGCGACATCCTGCGGCAGAGCTCCATCCGTGCACCGGCATACCAGGGGTAGCGCGAGACCACGCCGGAGAGCTCGTCAAGCGTAAGAGAGTGTATGTCAATTCTTTCTACCATTGCGCCACGGTTGCGTTGAAGATGTCTTCCACTATCTTGTCCACGATTTCGGAGGTCAGGGTCGCCTCCACGGAGTCGAGCGACATAGTGGAGTCGTAGTCGGCGTAGCCCGAGAAGTCCTTGCTCTCGAAGCCGTCTTCAGGATACTTCCGGTTGATGAACGCGACCTTGACCGTGATGGTGAGCCTGTTCTGGGAGGCCACGTCGCCCGCCGCGATGGCCGATGCCGCCACCGAATATCCGCTTACTTCGCCGCTGATTTCAAGGTCGCCGTCGGTGTCGACCTGTTCGAGTCTGGTCATCTGGCGGAAGCGGGTCTTGAGCGCTTCGGTGAGGTCGTTGCTCAGGGTCGGGTTGACCTTGAGTGCCTTGTACTCGAAGTAGTTGATGGTAATCGTGTTGACATCCGGCTGGATGGATGTGCCGGAGAACGAATATATCCCGCAGGAGGTCAGCGTCGCGAGAGCGATCAGGAGTGAAGCGAACTTTCTCATTTGCCTTTCTTTTCCGCGAGTTTGCGATATATCGTGCGCTCGGAGATGCCCAGCTCCGCGGCTGCGGGCTTTACCTTGCCCCCGTGTTTGGCGAGGCACTTCTCGATAAGGTCGTCGTTGAGCTTGCGTATCGAGAGGCTGTCCGGAGTCTCCGGTGCGGTCTGACTCTCTGGTCCGGCAGTCCTCTCCTGCGTCTCCTGTCCGGCGAAGGGCCGTGCGCCGATGAGCTTCGGCGCCGTCTGGGAAGTCTGCCGCCCCGACTTGAGCTCGTCCACGTCCGTGCGGAGCTCGTCCACCTGCTGCTTGAGGTAGAAGATGGCCTTGACCAGCTGCTGCTTCTCGTCGTCGGAGAGCGCACTCCCGTCGCTGCGGGACGCGGTCATCAGAGCCCCCTGCTCCTGTGGAATGTAGCGCCGGAGAGTCTCCGGCCCGATTTCCACCCTTTCGGCGCCGGGCCCCACCGGACGCGACTCGATTGCCGTCACGGTCTCGGCCACGTTCTTCAGCTGGCGGATGTTGCCCGGCCAGCGGTAGCCCGTGAGCATATTGATGGCGTCGTGGTTGAGGTTCACCTTGCAGAGTCCGTATTTCTCCGAGAAGTCGGAGGAGAACTTGCGGAAGAGCAGGTAGATGTCGTCCTTGTTGCGCTCGCGCAGCGCGGGCATCTGTATCTGAATGCCGGTCAGGCGGTAGTAGAGGTCTTCGCGGAACTTGCCCGTCGCCACGGCGTAGCCGAGGTTGACGTTGGTCGCCGCGATGATGCGCACATCGGTCTTCTCCACCTTGGAGGAGCCCACCTTTATATATTCTCCGTTCTGAAGCACTCTGAGCAGCAGGGCCTGGGTCTCCTTGGGAAGCTCCCCGATCTCGTCGAGGAAGAGGGTGCCCCCGTCGGCCTCCTCGAAGTAGCCCTTGCGCTCCCCGATGGCGCCGGTGAACGCACCCTTCTCGTGTCCGAAAAGCTCCGCGTTTATCGTCCCCTCCGGTATCGCCCCGCAGTTTACGGCAAGATATTTGCCTGTCCTGCGGCGGCTGAACTGGTGGATTATCTGCGGGATGGTCTCCTTGCCGACGCCGCTCTCGCCCGTGATGAGCACGGTAAGGTCGGTCGGGGCGACGGCCACTGCGGTCTCGATGGCCCGGATAAGGCCGGCATCGTTGCCCACGATGTCGAATTTGTTCTTCAGTCTTTGCAGATCCTGTATGTCCATATTTAGCAAAGTTAAGGATTTTTTAGTATTTTTGTGGGAATTTGAATTCACGATTATTATTGAATTTTTTATGAAACGAATTTTTAAGGTTTTTGCGCTCTGCGCTCTCGTAGTCGCAGCCGCTTCCTGCTCCAAGTCAAGAGCAGAGCAGATGAAGCTTGCCGAAAAGGTTGACGTGAAGTGCACTCCTGAAGTGCTCGCGCTCGTGGGGGACAAGATTCCCGCAGACATCACCGTGACCTATCCTGCCAAGTACTTCCACCCTAAGGCCACCCTCGAGGTGACCCCGGTTCTCGTGTACGAGGGCGGCGAACAGGCTGCGCAGACGTTCACATATCAGGGCGAGAAAGTCAAGGACAACTATACCGTAGTCCCTTACTCCGGCGGCACCGTCAGCGAGAAGGTTTCCTTCAAGTACGTGAAGGGCGTCGAGAAGTCTTATCTCGAGCTGCGCAGCGTGGCATATTATAATGGTAAGGCCATCGAGATTCCTGCCGTCAAGGTGGCGGACGGATGCAACGTGACCCAGCTGCTTGCCACCACCGGCGGCGAGTACGGATTCAAGCAGGACGCATATCAGGATGTCATCAAGGAGAGCGCCGAGGGCCAGATTCTCTACGACTACAACTCCGCCGATGTCAAGAGCAAGGAGCTCCGCTCCGCTTCAGTCAAGGAGCTTCAGGCGGCACTCGAGGAGATTGCCTCCGACTCGCGCTACACCGTCACCGGCACCAAGGTCATCGCTTACGCTTCTCCGGAGGGAGGACAGAGCTACAACGCCAAGCTTTCCGACAAGCGCGCCGCTTCCGCGCAGAAGGTATGGAAGAAGGTGACCGGAGGTATGGAGGCCGACAATCTTGAAGTGCAGAGCGTGGGCCAGGACTGGGAGGGATTCCAGGAGGCCGTCAGCAAGTCGGACATCAGCGACAAGGAGCTCATCCTCCGCGTCCTCTCGATGTACAGCGACCCGGCGGTCCGCGAGAGCGAGATAAGGAATATGTCTCAGGTCTATACCGAGATCAACAAGAACGTCTTCCCTGAACTCCGCCGCGCCCGTTTCATCGCAGAGGTAGACTATCAGAACTTCTCCGACGCAGAGCTCGAGGAGCTCGCGAACAAGGCTATCGACGTGCTTGACGAGGAGGCTCTTCTGAGAGTGGCTTCCAAGTCGAAGGACAATGCGCGCAAGGCGGAGCTCTACAAGATTGCGGTCGATAAATATGGCTCCGACAGGGCTAATTTCAACCTTGCGGTGCTGTCCCTCAACTCCGGCAAGATTGACGAGGCGGCCAAATATCTTGCCGCCGTCAAGGAGTCCGATGCGGACGTGGTCAACGCCAAGGGCGTATGCGAGATGCGCAACGGCAACTACGACGCCGCTGAGAAGCTCTTCAGGCAGGCCGGCACCGATGAGGCCAAGGCCAACCTCGGCACCCTTCACCTGATGCAGGGCAAGTACTCTCAGGCGGCCTCCGAGCTTGCGGGCACAGGCAGCCACAACGCGGCCGTGGCCTACATCCTCTCAGGGCAGCTCGACAAGGCTTCCGAGAGCATCACCTGCAACTGCGCGAGGAGCAACTACCTCCGCGCCATCATCGCCGCCCGCAAGGGGAACTCTTCCGATGTGGCGAAGTATCTCGAGGTTGCTAAGAAGAACGCCGCCTTCAAGGCCCGCGCCGAGAAGGACGTGGAATTCGCAAACTACAGATAATTTTGTAAACAATTTAATTTTCCGTATATTTGCAGCCCCCAATTTTTTGGGGGCTTTTATAATTTATTGTTTTAACACCATTTATGCCAACAATTCAACAATTGGTTCGCAAAGGACGCGAGGTCATTGAGGTCAAATCAAAATCTCGTGCGTTGGATGCTTGCCCTCAGAAGCGTGGCGTATGCCTTAGGGTTTACACGACTACCCCTAAGAAACCTAACTCAGCGATGCGTAAGGTTGCCCGTGTACGTCTCACCAACTCAAAAGAGGTCAATGCCTACATCCCTGGCGAGGGCCACAACCTCCAGGAGCACTCCATCGTGCTCGTGCGCGGAGGCCGTGTGAAGGACCTTCCAGGTGTACGTTACCACATCCTTAGAGGAGCTTTGGACACCGCCGGCGTTGAGGGACGTACTCAGTCACGTTCGCTCTACGGCGCCAAGAGGCCAAAGTAATTGCCTGAAGAGGATGGTTTTAATGTTTAATTTTTTCAAGTAATGAGAAAAGCAAAGCCTAAGAAGAGGATTCTACTTCCTGATCCTAAGTTTCACGACACGCAGGTCACCCGCTTCGTGAACAATCTTATGTTGCAGGGGAAGAAGAGTATCGCGTATTCTATTTTTTACGATGCCATCGATATGGT
>CAVLBF010000055.1:0-7757 GCA_963661285.1 Bacteroidaceae bacterium
GACGGCAAGGTGTACAAGACCCGCAAGGCCCTTTACAGGGCGATGGAGAAACTCTGAAAAAAAAGAAGAATATGGAAAGTGACAAGAGAAAGGAGGTCAGGCGCGACATCAAGGCCTCCACCATACCGGAGGAGCTGAAGGTGATGTACCTTCTGGCCAACGCCGTGGAGATAATGTCGCAGCAGTCCTTCCGGAGGCTCAAGTCCGTGTATGTGAGGCACGGCTACACACTTAAAGAGAACACGATGCTGACGGGACTGAACGATTACTGCCGGTTCATCAAGATGGCCACGCGCCAGTTCTTCGACCGCATCGACCCGCACATCATCAACGCCACATGGGGCGCGGCGCAGGACTCGGACTCCACGGAAGGGGTCGCCGTGCTGGATTCGTTCGACGAGGACGCCAACGAGATAATCAGGCTCGTGATGCTCTACATAGACAGGACGGCCCTAAACAAGGAGGGCTTCGGGAAGGTGTTCCGGACCCTGCGCCGGCTCCCGGGGGCGGGGCTGTTCGGGGACGAGGACATCGCCCGGTACAGGATGAGGGACAGGTGACATGCCGGAGAGCGGGGCGCGATACCGCGTGTGGTGGGAGGCTCTGAACGGCGAAGTGTCGGGCATCGTGGAGGCGGAGGCCGCGCCGGACACCTACCTTGTCCGCCTCGACGGCGGCAAGTGTTCGATAGTACACAGGAAAAGCATAAGGAAATGGGAAGAACAACAATCGGGATAGACCCGGGCAACTCCGGGGGCGTGGCGGTGCTTGGCGCGGTCACGGAAATCCACAACATGCCGGAGACCTATCCGGACATATACAACCTTTTCAGGGACATCAGGGAGAGGTATAATGGCGAGCTGCTCGCAGTCCTGGAGGACGTGGGCCACGGGCTTCCGGGGCAGTCGTCGAAGGCCACGGCGGTGTTCGCAAGGCACAACGGCCATCTGGAAATGGCGTTGTATGCTTTGGGCATCCGCACGGTCAAGGTCACTCCGCAGAAGTGGCAGCGGTCGTACTCCAACTCTCTGGGGAAGTCGTCGCAGTGCGAGAAAAGGGAGTGGAAGAACAGGCTGAAAGGCCTCGCGCAGCAGATGTTCCCCTCGGAGAAGGTGACGCTGAAAAACGCGGACGCGCTGCTGATTGCAAACTACGGAAAAGGGATAGAGTGATATGGAAACACTTAAAGATATTATCGATGAATATACGCAGAACTTTGAAGAAATGGCCGCGAACCAAGCTCCGTGCGGAGGGTTCGACTTCCGCGACTTGGTGGAGGATTTGGCGGTGAAAGTATGGAATGGGGCTATAATGTATGTTTTTGATGAGGTTATAAGAAACCCTCTGCAAGCGCGTGACGACTGCGCCGAAGGCGGACAAACGCCGGATTTCTCGGGGGAGGTGACGTTTGATGACGATGCCAAGAGGGCTCTCGGAGAAATTTTCGACATAGACTTTACGCCTAAAGAAGAATAATATGAGCGCAGACAAAAAGGACTGGACGGGGAACGGCGACAGCATATTCAAGCTCTTGGGCGCGTCGAACCACGTCGCGCACGACCGGGCGGAATACGACTACTACGCGACCGACCCGAAAGCGGCGGAGCTTCTCCTGCAAGTGGAGAGCTTCTCCCCTAAAATATGGGAGCCGGCATGCGGGGAGCGGCATCTCGCCGACGTGTTCGCAAGGCACGGCCACGAGGTGAGGGCATCCGACATCGTGGACAGGTGCGGCAACGAGGTTCTGGACTTCCTCGGCATGGGGACGGAGGAATGGGACGGGGACATCATCACGAACCCGCCCTACCGCTTCGCGCTGGAGTTCGTCCAGAGGGCGTTGCAGACGGTGAGGGACGGGCGCAAGGTGGCCATGTTCCTCAAGCTGCTCTTTCTGGAGGGGCAGGAGCGCAAGCAGTTCTTCCTGACCTTCCCTCCCAAAACGGTCTATGTGTCAAGCTCGCGGCTCAAGTGCGCGATGAACGGAGCCTTCACCGACAAGCAGAGCGTGGTGTGCTACGCCTGGTTCGTGTGGGAGAAGGGCTGGAAGGGGGACACGGTTGTGAAATGGATTAACTGATTGGACATGAAAAAGGTGAGGAAACCGCACAGGATATTGGAGCCGGGCGAGCGTTATGGCCGCTGGACGGTGCTGGAGTACGCGGGTCTCCGGAGGGTGAGCGCGTCGTCGTCGGGCCGCCTCCGGGTGTACCGCTGCGCGTGCGACTGCGGCAGGGAGCGCGAGGTGAGGGGCACGGACCTGGTCAGGGGCGTGTCCAGGTCCTGCGGATGCGTGAGGTGGGAGTCCAGGAAGGCCAACGCGGCGGCCACGCCGCAGAGGCGCGCCCCTGGACCCTACGTCCCCGAGCATCCCGAGCAGTTCACGGACGACTGGATGTTCAGGGGGGACTCGTGCAAGCCCCACGGCGGGAGGAAGGTCCGGAGATGAGGCGGTGCGGGCACTGCGGGCGGGAGCTCCCGGAGACGGAGTTCTACCGCGACAGGACGAGAAGGGACGGCCTCGACTGCTACTGCAAGGCGTGCCGCAAGGAGAGCAACATGAGATACACCGACGCCGGGCAGGAGCGCAGGTTCGCGAGGATGATGGCGGACCCGGAGTACCGGAGGCGCGTATCGGAGTACAACAGGGAATATTACAGGAAAAGACACACGAAATGACACGTTACACGAAAGACAACCCGTTGAGGGTGTGCACCCTCTGTTCCGGGTATGAAAGCCAGTGCCTCGCGCTGGAGCGGTGCAAGGAGATTGACCCGGATTTTAATTACGAACTTGTGGCCTGGTCGGAGATAGACAAGTACGCGATAGAGGCCCATAACGCGCTCTTCCCGCAGTGGGCGGGGCGCAACCTCGGCGACATGACCAGGATCGACTGGAAGCAGGTCCCGGACTTCGACCTGCTGTTTTATTCAACGCCCTGCTTCGTGGCGGGGACGAAAGTCATCACTTCCGAGGGGGCCAAGAACATCGAGGACGTGAGGGTCGGGGATATGGTCCTCACGCACAGGAACAGATACCGCAGGGTACTGGACACCGGGTGCAAGATGGCCGAAGTGTTCGGCCTGTCCGCATCCAATCTCGGTGCCGACGTGGTCTGCACCGCCAACCATCCGTTCTGGGCAAGGAAGAGAATGTCCGATGAGCCGGACTGGGTAAGGGCCGACGAGCTGGTGAGTGGGACGGACTGCCAAGACAACTACCTCATCGCTTTCGTCCTGGACACCGGCGACGTGATATGGAAGGCCACGGCCTGGTTCGAGAAGGCCGGGAGGGCTATGGTCTATAACCTTGAGGTGGAGGAGGACAATTCCTACACCGCGAACAGAATCATCGTCCACAACTGCCAGTCGATTTCACAGGCGGGCCTGCAGCACGGCTTCACGGAGGGCAGCGGGACGCGGTCGTCCATCATCTGGAACGTCCGCGACGCGCTGAAAACCAAGCGTCCGGGGATGGCCGTCCTGGAGAACGTCCGGGCCATGGTCTCGGCGAAGTTCGTGGGGATGTTCAACCTCTGGCAGAGGGAGCTGGAGACGCTCGGCTACACCAACCACGCGAAGGTGCTGAACGCGAAGGACTACGGCGTGCCGCAGAACCGGGAGCGCATATTCATCGTATCCATCCTCGACGGCGGCCCGAGGTTCGCCTTCGGGAAGCCGTTCCCGCTCGTCCGGAGGTTGAAGGACGTGCTGGAGGACAGGGTGGACGAGAAGTATTACCTCGACGACGGGAAGGTCAGGTCGTTCCTCGCGCAGCTCTCGGACGAGACGCTCGCGGAGTACGGCATCGACATCCCGGAGGACGAGAGGGAGAGATACCGCGCGAAGATGGCGAGGCATGAGAAGGACGCCGATTAACACGGACGCGGATGGCGACGCGAAGACCATCCCGGCGGGATACTACAAGTTCCGCTTCCGCAACCTCACAAGGAGAATGGGGGGGGCGAGGGACGGCTTCGCGGCCACCGGGGTTCTGGAGGAGTATGAAGACGATGACACCGATGAACACTGACTCCGACGGCCTCGCGAGGACGGTCGTGGCCACAGTGTTCAAGCGCGGCGCAAGCTGCTATTTAGGGGGGGGCTTCCCCACGACGTGCATACTGGAGGTGACTTATGAAGAGAAGGACGATACCGGTGAACGCGACCTCTGACGGGTGCGCCTACGCCGTCACGGCCTCTATGCCGCTGCGGGCAGGAATCACGAACCTGCTGTGCGGGGGGGGGGGCATTACCCGAGCACCGGGGTCATGGAGGAACACGAAGATGAGGAGGACACGGAGACCGATTAACGTGACGAAAGACGGAAACGCCTTCGCGATAGTGACGAAGTACGAGGCGAGGGCGTACCTCAAGAGTATGACGGGCGGGGGCGGTTACTACCCCTGCACGGGAGTTCTGGAGACGACAGAGTATGATGAACAGGAGATTGAGGGCGGTGTTCCGCAGGGCGGTTGAGATGCGTCTGGGGGGGGGCAGATACCTTCTGGACGGGTACAACGGCCGGGTGCTCACGGGGGACGTGTCGTTCACGGTCACGACGAGGATCTCCGCATCGTGCGACCACTTTTTGTTAGAGATAGAAGATGATGGCGATGAAGGACAGGCCGGACAGGATCGGCAACATCTACAACCCGGATTACCACACAGGCTACGCCGGGAACGTTTGGGACATTGCGGGCGTCTCCCCCGCCCTGACGACCTGTCAGGGGGGGGCAGGGAGCCGATGATACTTTTGGGACATGAAGATGAGGGCTTTGCCGATACCGCAGGCCACGAGGACGGGCCACATCGAGTGCCCGGCGGGCGGCTGCTTCGACATGAGCTACCCGTCGAGCCGACTGCGGCGCGGGAGGGTGCAGGGGGGAGGGGCGGTGGCCCCGGCGCTGACCCGCGGCGGGATGATATGCGTGTACGAGGGATATGAGGACGGACAGGACGGTGTGCCTGAACAGCAGGGTGGACGGCAGGCAGCCGAGCCTTGAGGACAGGATATACTGGCCGGGCGGGGTGGCCCCGGCGGTCACGACGTGTTTTTTTTACAATGTTCTGGTATATGAGGAGGAACGACAGGTGCATGATGGTGGGGATGCTTGACGTCCCGAGGATAGAATCGGCCCGGAGGGTCTATTGGTGGGGGGGGGTGTCCCCCGCCGTCATGACCAACGGAGGGGACGACGTGAACATACTGCTTTATGAAAATCACGATGATACTGAAAAGGGAACGGAGTGACGAGGAGAAGCTCCGCAGACATACACTCGGCGACAAGGGGGCGAAGTTCAGCGGCGGGAAGGTCCCCTGCGTGGACCGGGGAGGCGTCATCGGGGCGATTACGACCATGATGACGAAAGACTTGTTATTACTGGAGTTATATGAGTAGGAGAAAAGACCGCATAAGGTTCAAGATGCTCCCGAACGGCAACATACGCGGCTTCCAAAATAATAGGGGGGGGCAGGCAGGAGCATCGGAGGCGCAGTTCATCAACCCGGACAACATAAGCCCCACGGTGATAACAGCACGCCCTATAAAGATATGGGAGGTATATGAAAATGAATAGACAAGAATATCTTGCTGCGCACACAAAGACAGACCCGAAGAAATATTGCAAAACCTGCGGGAAGGAAATGCATAGGGTTAGGTTTGCGTCTGGTCGCCTTGAAGATTTATCAGCGTTTACCAGAAGAAAGTATTGTTGCCGGGAATGTATGCGAAAAGGGTTTGTAAAAACAGGGATGACCGAACAGAAATATAGACCCGCGCATCAATCGGCGCAAAGATTGGCCTATGTAATTCTTGGGAAAGACAAGAGATGCGAGATATGTGGGTCTATAAAAAATATAGATGTTCATCATAAAGATGGGAAATACAATAACAACACCCCGGAGAATATTATGGTGGTTTGTCGTAGTTGCCATACAAAAATACATCACAACAAAATATTAGAAAATGAAAAAATATCGGATTAGGAAACTTACTCCTACTGAAACTTTCCGCCTTATGGGCGTGGACGATGGGAGCATCAAAAAGATGCGGGAGAGGATTTCGGACAGCCAGTGCTACAAGCTGGCCGGCAACTCGATAGTGGTGGACGTCCTCGTTGAGGGGATATTCCGTCCGCTGCTACTGGAGGAGCCGGAGATTGACACGCTGTTCTGAACTGGAAGAGGAAAAGGGGAGGCGGATTCGTCCGCTTCCCCTTTTTCGTTTCTACTTGAAGAAAGGATTGTCTTTCAGATTGCGGGCGTTCTCCTCCTTCGTGAGCCGCAGGTAGTGCATCAGCGACTGGATACTCCGGTGGCCTGTGATGAGCATAAGGCTCTGGACGGAAATCCCCGTCTTGTGCAGCAGCGTCGCCCCGGTGCGCCGCGCCGTATGCGAGGACACCAGCTTCCATTTCGGCTCGACGCTCGTCTCATGCCGTGTTCCCCTGCTCCTCGTCACCTGCACCTTGCCGCTGATTCCGGCTTTCAGACACACGGCCTTTATCTCCCGGTTGAACACGGCCTGGCTCACCTCGGGGGCGTGTCCGCCGTTGCGCCTCAATATTGCGGCCACTTTCGGGGACAGGGGTATCATCACTGAATCCGCCGTCTTCCTTTGCGTGAAGGTGATGTACCCGCCGCTGATGTTCTTCTCCGAAAGCCGCGAGTAGTCGGAGAACCGCGCCGCGGTATAGACCCCTATCAGAAAGAGGTCGCGCACTCTCTGCTCCATATCGTCCTTCAAGTCTATATTCCACAATCTCTCCACCTCCTCTTCCGTCAGATACACCGTGTCCGGCTGCTCCACGGTCTTTTTGAACTGACGGAAGTCATCGTTGCGGTGGTATTTTAGCCTTCTCCCCTCCGACATCACCGCGCGTAGCTTGCTGATGATAGCGCCCTGATAGTTCCTGCTGTATTCCCTTTCGTTCATCTTCTGCACGAGACGGACATAATACGCCTCGTCCACATCCTCCCAGTCATCGGAAGTCCCCATCATCCCCGCTATATTGTGGCAGGTGCACATCCGTTGCCGTCTGCTCGGACAGTCACGCCCACTCCACTCGCGGAAATACTCCCAAAAGGGCGGGCGCGACTTCTCCACGGACGCCACGGGAGTGTAGTGGTCGGACTTGTCCGAAAGGACTTCATCTATGGCGAGGAGGATGTCGTTCTCCCTGCTGTACTCATCAAGCCGTGACTCCAACGCGAGACGTATCCCCTTCAATTTCTCCGCGTCCTTCGGGTTGGTGGGCATTTGCCCATCCCTTTTAGTCCGCTTCCATTGCCTTGTCTTTACGGAAATTCCCGTATATTTGCGGTACACCTTGCCCTTGTGGGTGATGATGAGACGGACGGCGGACACCTCCGCCGCGCGGTCTTTAAGGTTGAAACTGATTTTCATTGCAGACGAATCGGTTTTTTATCCAATACGGATGCAAACCTACGAAACCTTTTTCATAAGGGCAAGAAAAGGGGTAAGAAAATGCGAAAAATATTTATTATTTGCTAAAAAATACGAAAAACTCTTATCATTCGAGAAGAATGTAAGAAACTGATTGCAAGGCATGTACATTTATCCTCAATGGGTTGAGGCATTGAAGGTGTCGAATCCTACTGGGACCACAAAATCCTCAATACAAGGCCGTGCAGAGCCTATGAGGGGCAAGAAAAGGGGCGAGAACCGCAGATGTTCTTGCCCTTTTTTCTTTTCATTTCCGACCCGGTAAAAACACGCCCAAATAAGAAAGTTTACG
>CAVLBF010000056.1:0-7627 GCA_963661285.1 Bacteroidaceae bacterium
ATCTGTAGTTCCTGTGACATGTTCAAGGGCTTTTGTTTCACACAAAGGTACCCTTGATTCAGGCTTTCTACAAATATTTATACCCATAGATTTGCAGGTGAGCCCTTTTTATCCAAAAATTCATTTGAGACGAAGATACTCGAGATAATTCAAGCTGGTTTGCCTTCCCCATTGCCTGACCTTGATGATTTGAGACACCGGTATAAATTCATTTATTCTGGGAAGGGAACCCCATCATATAAATCAATCATCCCTGAGACGTTGGACATTGTGTCTTCTTTATTAGAGATTACAGATGACGCAATATGGAAAAGGCGTATTATCGGTAGCGAGGATGTTCCAATAGCCGCATTAATCAAAAGGATGGATAGTGCAGATTGGGTGCGTCGAGGTCAGTCGTTTATTTCTCCCGAATCGGACATCTGCCCATTTTGCCAGAAACATACAATCGATGCATCGTTTCGAGAACAACTTGAGGGCTTCTTTGATGAGAATTATGTCCGTGACATTGAACGGGTTTCTACACTATGTAGTCAATACTCGGAGTTGGTAACAAATGTCTCAGCTTTCTTGGATGACATTTTATCTAGGACAGAATCTGATTTGGCCGGTATCGTTGATCCATCTCTGTTTGGAACGAATGCCCAATTAATGAAGGAAGCCTTGGCGGCCAATCTGGAGATGATGACCGCAAAATCTAAGGAACCTGGTTTGAGGGTCGAATTTAAAGATGTAAAGCCTTATGCGGAAACCCTTCAAGGACTGATAGATTCAGCCAACAAGGCCATTCGAGTTAATAATGAGATGGTGGACAACTTTTCAAGCGAACAAAGTTCGTTGATAAAGGATGTTTGGTCTTATTTGGGCGGGTTGGCAATAGATGAGATTAAGCCTATAGAAAAGCAAATCAAAGGGAAGGAAGGTGCAATTGTGCAACACAAAAAAGATGAAACGGCTGCTAGAGAATCATATGCCTGCATAAATCGTGAAATTGAAGCGAAAGAAGGTCAAGTTACGAGCGTCCAACCAACAATTACAAGAATAAACAATGCTCTGAAAAGGTTCGGTTTTACAGGTTTCAGTATTCAAGCGTCTCATACAGATGCTACCAAGTACCAGATACAAAGGGAAGATGGAACGCTGGTAAATAATAGCTTAAGTGAGGGAGAGATAACATTTATCACCTTTTTGTATTATATGCAATTGGTGAAAGGAAGTAATACTCAGTCTGATATCAAATCGACTCGTGTGCTGGTAATAGATGACCCGATTTCCAGCCTTGATAGCAACGTGTTGTTTGTTGTGAGCACGCTGATTAAACAATTACTCAAAGAGGTTCGAGAGTCGATAGAAGGGAAAGAGAGTGACATTAAACAGGTATTCATTCTAACACATAATGTGTATTTCCATAAGGAGGTCACCTTTATCAATAATAGGCAAAAGACTCGAAATGACACGTATCATTGGGTGCTTTATAAAAAAGGAAACATTTCGTCTGTGAAATCATATGAAGTGGATAATCCGATTAAAGGCTCGTATGAATTGCTTTGGAAAGAGTTAAGAGAACGATGGAAGGATATGGATAATATCACAATCCAAAATGTGATGCGTAGGATTATTGAGAACTATTTCTTTGTTTTTGGCGGATTGACTAATAAGGAACTCTTTGGAGAAAATTTTAGTGAAGACCCCGAAGAATTGGCCATTGCGACATCTTTTGCTAGCTGGTATGATGAAGGCTCTCATGATATCTCAGATGACTTATTTGTCGAGCATCCCAATATATTGGCTGAAAAGTATATGTCTGTTTTTAAGAGGCTGTTTGAAAAACTTGGTCATATCGCTCATTATAATATGATGATGCCCGAAGGATAAAAAAGCAATGCCGAAAAATAAAAATGCTGCAATACGATACCGTGTTCTAGATAAATGCTTTAGAAACAGACGACGGATTTTTTTTATAGATGATCTTGTTGATGCCTGTAATGAGGAATTAATGGCATACGATGGGTCGTCTGTTAGCAAGCGTCAAGTTCAGCAAGATATTGCTTTCCTTGAGAGTGACGCTGGCGGAGCTATTGATTTGGAACGAAAACGTGATGGCCATAAAGTCTATTTCAGATATAGAGATCCAGATTTCTCAATCTTAAATCTACCTATGAATCAAGAAGAAGCTGATCAGCTCTCAGATACCATTCAAATGCTGAGCCGTTTTAATGGCTTGCCACAGTTTACCTGGATGGATGAAGTTCTCGTACGTCTCAAGGATTCTTTCCAACTTAACGGAACTGTATCTGGTTCAGTCGCTTTCGCTCAGAATCCAGATTTGAAAGGAATAGAATTATTTTCTCCATTGTTCGATGCTATTGTCAAAAAACAAGTCCTTTCTATTAAGTATCACCGTTTTGGTAAGCCAACTTCTGAGCGTATCATACACCCATACCAACTGCGTCAGTATAACAACCGCTGGTTCCTCATTGGCCTAGAAGAGCGATTATTGCCTCGTATACCCATTTCGATTATACCAATTGATAGAATAGATGAATTCAAGGTCGAGGAGAGTGTGATTTATCAGGAGTATCGAGGCGCTGATTTTGACGATTATTTTTACGATATTGTGGGTGTTTCGTTACATCCGGAAGGAAGAAAGGAACGGGTAGTGATAAAAGCCTTGTTCCCGGCAGCAAATTATATTGAGACAAAACCTATACATCCTTCACAGCGTATTTTAGAAAGAAATGAAGAGTATATAGTGTTCCAACTAGATGTCATTCCCAATTATGAACTTGAGACTCAGTTGATTTCCTATGCTGATCAGATGGAGATTATTGAGCCGGTAGACATAAGACGGGCAATAAACAAAAGAGCCCAGCAGATTATTAGGCTTAATCCATAATTTTTTTGTAATAATGCAGATAGGCTGCATAGTTCACTTTTACATTTGCATCGCATTCAGAATAGATGTTTCTTGGGTGCGATGTATTTGTTTCACAAAAATATAGAGGACTATGTCAACAAAAGTACAAATTATTGCAGATATCAATTCTCATCTGCAAAAGAGTAAAAAAAAGTATTATTCCGATTTTTATATCGGTATAACCAACGACATTGAGAGAAGACTGTTTGGGGAGCACAAAGTTTCGAAAGAACACGGATGGTGGATATTCCGTGAGGGCGATACCAAAGATGTCGCGCAGGCGGTTGAAGAGTACTATTTAGACAAAGGAATGCAAGGAGATACGGGCGGTGGTAATGATGACACTACCTATGTGTATTGATATGAAATAACAAATTATACCGCAGAGTAAGCAATGAAGTACACAGTGTATGATCTTGGCCAATGTCATTCCGGAGAGAGAATTCAAGTATCACTTCAGGGTAATGCGGCGAATGTCAGGTTGATGGATAGCAGTAATTATTCTAATTACCGAAATGGACGTCAACACCGTTATTATGGAGGACTTGCAAGTCGCTCTCCTATTCTTCTGATAATTCCTCGTTCTGGACACTGGTATATTACAATCGATCTTGCCGGTCTATGTGGTAGTGTGCGATCTTCTATCCAAAGACTTCCTGCTCCTTTGCCATTATATGAAGAACCAGCATTGTCATCTATCCCATCCCTTGTCCATCACAAAGAGGTCGGAGAAGAAAATATTGAATATGATGTTTTCATCTCTCTTGCTTCAGAAGATAAGGAAGATGTTGTTAGGCCTCTTGCTAACGCCTTACTTGAACGTGGGTTAAAAGTATGGTATGATGAGTTTGAATTAAGAATCGGAGATAGCTTGAGACGTAAAATCGACATGGGATTATCAAAGAGTCGATTCGGTGTCGTTGTCCTTTCTCGAAACTTTATTCGCAAAGGATGGACGAATTACGAGTTGGATGGTATTATTACAAAAGCCGTTTCTGGAGAACAAGTAATGCTCCCTATTTGGCATAACATTACAAAACAGGAAATTGTTGATTACTCTCCTTCACTGGCCGACAAGTTGGCAAGAAATACCTCGTCTTCAACGATTGATGAGATTGCTGAGGAAATATCGGAAGTAATAAAGGAATCAATATAGAAGTATCGCTTGGGACTTTGAGTTGTCTTTTAAAGAAATGAAACTCTTTGCACAGAACCAGATGCTGGAGGAGATTTTTGCTCCGGCGAATCGCGACGAGGATTGTCGGCGGATTTCGCGGATGCTGATGCCGGTGGAGAATGCGGTGGAGCAGTATCTGTGGGATGGGGAGTATGGTGAGGCGGTGGAGCTGTTTCTGCAGATGGTGGATACGATGAGCGAGCATTTTGTCACAAATGAGCATTGGTGCTGGTTCGATGATTTCTATTGGCCGGGGTATGAAGCGGACAGGTGCTGGGAGATGCTGCGGGTTAGGCTCGGGCAGATGAGCGAGGATGTGTTCGACTGTCTGGAGGAGGGGCTTATGGATTTGGCGGGGACGGAGGCGTATGAGGATTACGGGATGCCGGGGATTGGGAAGTGGCTGGCGGAGATTAAGGCTGTGTATGCAGGGGAGGTTTCGGAGATATGATGGGTGTGATGCAGGCGCTTCGACGTTTCGGCCCTCGACAGGCTCGGGGACAGTGGACGGAGTCGGTTGGCTCCGTTAATTTTTGCGGGAGGTGTATTAGTGTTTTAGTATAGGCGTAAGATGGGGTACTTGGTTGTTCTTGGGCTCGCTGCGCTCGATTTCTTCGAAGCGGTCAAGGTCGTGACACTTCGCCTGCGGCTACGTGTCACCACCTTGGTTCCAGCCCCTTCGGCACTTCGCGCCTGCGGGACTTCCACTTTATGACTCCGCGCAGCAAGACTCCGCAGTCCCGGCTGCGCCGGACTTCGGAGACTTGGCTTTGCGCTCCGGTTAAACGCCTGGCAAGACATCCGTCATCTCCGCTGGCGCTGCGATGGCGGAAGACTTGCCCTGATGGGCAGAGCGGTATCAGCGGGCTGACGCAGTCAGCCCGCTGATGTCGTTCTTGACGGAAGCAAAGCTTCCGCTTAACTCGCTTCGCTCGGATGTTCCATAGCGGTGTCGGTCACGAGGCGCTCGCTTCGCGAGACCTCGTCACCGACCCTGTTAATCTGCTCCAGTCGGGCAAGACTGCAGACATCCTCCGCTTCGCTGCGGAGTCCGCAGACTTGCCTCGACTTTCGCACTGCCTCGGCCGTTTCACGGCCTGCGGCTTACCCACCCGCCCTGCGGTGCATCCTCTGGAGCCTTTGGCTCCTGCGGATAGCCCGCTGCCCAGGAAGGCCGACTAGCGATTGCTTCGCAGCTTCGCTGCTCCGCAACCGCAAGCGGTCTCAACCCCTGTCGGCTGCCGCCGACATCCCCTTTCAGGGGAACTCGCGGCCATTGAGGCCGCTCCGCCGCTCATAGTGCTGCTTTTAGAGATGGTTGGCGTTGTAGTCGTGAAGGTCGTAGTCATCGTCGTTGAGGAGAAGTTTAGCAAGAGTCGTAGTGCGTGAGTGTTGATGCTATACGTAGTATTTATAGTATAGGGGGAATCGAGACTACTGATTGCCTTTGTCATCATTAAAGACTCCGTATTTTTTTAATACAAATGGCTTGTTGACAGGAGAGGTATTCGCTAAGCTTATGGCTTTAATCATATCTACATCTGAAATTGTCCCGATGTATTCTCCGTCTGAGATTATTTTATCGAATTGAAGTTCTTTGATGCTGTAACAGTCGATAAATCTGTATTTGTCGCCAAGGAAAGGGTAATCCTTTGGGTAGATGCAATGCTGATATGGAGCGATGACTCTGACCATATTAATGTTAACCTCAGTATTGATGAGGAGCGCCCCAACGAGAATTGATTCATCATCTTTACCTAGCACTACAAAGTATTTGGTTCTTGATTTATCGCCTTCATTCTTCGGAGTCACACCATCCTTGGGGTAGAGCGTCATCTTGAATACGCTACCCCTTTGAATGGAAATACCTTTAAGCTGGTTTGAGAATTCGCCGAATTTCATTACTTAAGCATTCCGTCCAGTTCGAGATTCTCCTTTAGATAGGGAAGGGATGCGTCATCAGCGCCACCTTCTTTGGCAATAGCGAGATAGTTCATCTGTTTGCTATAAGGGTCGTGATAAGCACGTGACCACTCCTCCCCGTGAGTGGTATTAACGATCTGATCGAATGTCATCTCTGACACTTCAGATAAAGCTTCGTTAATGCAATCGATGGCAGACGGCGATAAGAAACTCATATCAGGAGATTCGTTCGCAGAGAAAATCTCATCACTGAAAGAAATGGAATCATAGACGAGATGTAAATCATCATTACGATGAAAATACATCGCATTGGCATCTCCGCGAGCAATTTTTAAGGCGCCATAAATGTTGGAAGGGACCGGACCAAACTGCAATGCGGCAATTCGATCTTCGAAAAGTGGGCAAAGATATTTTGCCAGATGCTTCTGTTGAGCAATATAGGCTGTTTTGACAATGTAATAAACATTACGACTCACACGCTGTGAGCAGTTCTCCAGAATATAAAGAACAACAGCTTTAAGAGTTAATGCATCTTCCCTATTCATAGTGTTATTGTTTTCCGCAACAGTGCTTGTATTTTTTGCCGCTTCCACAAGGGCAAGGGTCATTACGTCCTGGCTCGTTCTTATCTTTCACGATTGGAGTTTGAACCATTTTCCCTGTGACATAATCCACCTCGTGGGTAGAAGGTGTCTGAAATGAGAATACTGTCTTTCCACTAGAGCAAGATAGTGAAAAATCACCTTGTGAAATGATATCCATACCAATCAGCATGTCAAATCCAGACAACACACCCTCGCTTACTCGAAGGAATGTCACTCCTACATTGTTGGTAAGCATAATGTTAATCAAATAGGTGTTGACATCAGTTTGCCCTTGGGCATGCGAGATAGTTACTTTACCTATTGGTTTTAGATTCAGAGCCTTGACTAATCTGGCTGATATTACCGAATTTGTTGCGCCTGTGTCCCACAAACATTCAACTTTACAACCGTCAGGAAGCCTTTGAACTTTGGGATCAAAGGCCGGATATACGATACATTCTGTTTTTAAGACATCTGTGATGCCATTATATCGTTGTGTGAATGCTTTTGCTAAAGGAGTGGCAGGCATTATGCAAAGATGACTCGTGAATGATAAGTTTGAGTGTATCCGGAATTTCCATCAGAGCATTCTTGGATTAAAAAAGACCCAAGTTCATATTTCTTGATAGAATCCAGATAAGCCTCGGCTTGAGAAGCATAACTGCCAACAACGGCATTGCCAACGATGACAAGATATTGCCCTCTGTATTGCTTTAATAACTCTTGCTGGTGCTCGAGATAGTATTTGTATTCAATTTCTAACATATGGCGCATATCCCCTTTAAGTTCACAAAAGTAGTGATAATTTTCCATATAATTTGCAAATGTAATGCCTAAATATTCGAACTTTAGTGTGTGGAAAATCTGATGCTAATTGACCCCCAAATCTGATAATCAATTGTCCCCTGAAAAATTTTTATTTTTGACCCTTTAAAAGTCTTGGCCGACGGGGTCATTTTTAATTTAGATTACTTTGAGTTGCGACCAGTTTTTATCTTGCGCATACTCTCTCCCGTAAGTTCTATC
>CAVLBF010000057.1:0-7249 GCA_963661285.1 Bacteroidaceae bacterium
GTGGTGCTGGCAGGAGTTGAACCGGCGACACATGGATTTTCAGTCCATTGCTCTACCACCTGAGCTACAGCACCCCGTTGCCCTTTCGGGATTGCAAAGGTAGTCAAAAATTGCGAACCTGCAAACCTTGGGGGCAAAGTTTCTGAATTATTTTCACAATCTGCCCACAGCCTCGGCGAGACTCTCAAGAGCGGCCTTCAAGACGCTGCGCGGACATCCGACGTTGAGTCTCATATATCCCGTGCCTTCAGCTCCGAACATAGCGCCGTCGTTGAGCGCGAGATGCGCCCCGTCAACGAAAAGGTTCACGAGTTTCTCGTGACTGAGGCCCAGCTTGCGGCAGTCGAGCCATACGAGGAACGACGCCTGAGGCCGGACGGCGCGGATGACCGGCAGATTGCTCCGTAACCAGCTGTCCACGAAGTCGATGTTCGCCTCCACATATGCGAGCATCTCCTTGCGCCATTCGCGGCCTCTGTCGGTATAGGCTGCGCGGGTCGCCTCGGCGGAGAAGATGGTAGGGTAGTCAATCTCCACGGCCTCGATGTAGTCGAAGAATCGCTTCGCGAGCTCAGGGTTCTGCACGATGCAGTAGGAGCTGACCACTCCCGCGATATTGAAGGTCTTGGACGGGGCGAGGAAGCTGATGCTGCACTGCGCCGCGTCCTCGCTGACGGACGCGAACGGATGATGCCTGCGGCCTCCGAGAACCATCTCGGCGTGTATCTCGTCCGAGAGGACTATGACCCCCCGGCTGCGGCAGATGCGGGCGAGCCGGCGGAGAGACTCCTCGCTGAAGCAGACTCCGCAAGGGTTGTGGGGGTTGCAGAGGATGAGAATCTTTGTCCTCTCGTCGATGAGGGATTCGAGCGCGTCGAGATCCATCTCATAGGTCTGCAGGAAGCCGTCGCCGTCATATACCGGACGGAGCGGATTGTTCACGACCTCGAAACCGCAGGCTGCAGTGACATTGTGGAAGGGGTGATATACCGGAGGCTGGATGATGACCTTGTCGCCGGGAGAGAGAAAGCAGCGCTCGGCGAATCCGAGGCCCTTCACTATCCCGGGGATGAAGCGGAAATGCTCGGGGGCGACCTTCCATCCGTGCAGAGAGTTTACCCAGTCCGAGACAATCTCGAAATAGTCGGAGCCGGTGGTAGGGTAGCCGAGGATGGGATGGTCGAGCCTGCGGCGCAGCGCGTCGAGTATGAAGTCCGGGGTGCGGAAATCCATATCCGCAATCCAGAGGGGTGCGAGGTCGTCGCGTCCGAAAGTTTCCTTAAGGGTATCGACCTTGCAGCAGCGCGTGCCGCGGCGGTCAATTATTTCATCGAAATCGTACATTACTGGAGGTATTGGTTTTCGGGGAGCAAATCTACAATATTTTTTTCGTATATTCGCGGCCAAGTTTCACCAAACCCTTTTTTATGGTAGGAAATGAAGAAAACAGTTTTATCGGTCGCAGCACTGCTGCTTGGCTTCCTTGCGTACTCGCAAGAGGCTGACAACCTCGGTAGACACGCCGAGGTTAGCGTCATTCCACGCCTTGACCTGAACCCGGCCTACGGTTTCGAAGATTCGGAACTCGGGTTTGACCTTGGCAATTCTTCACTTTACACTCTTTTCGAGGGCTCGCTTTCCGAGCATTTCTCCTGGACGGTCGCCAATCACTGGCTGCAGTACGACAGCGAGGACTGTCTCTGGCCCTACAAGTCTCTTGGGCGCTCCGACTCCACCGGTTGGCTCGACTACTTCAAGGCCGACTTCAGCTTCTCGGGCTGGACACTCACCCTCGGCAAGGATATGGTCAGCACCGGAGGATTCGAGTACGACGACTGGGACTGGGACATCTATCCGGTATTCTCGACTCCGTTCGCTTCCGACTTCGCCTGCTACCAGTGGGGAGGCAAGCTCTCCTACACCACTCCGTCAGAGAAAAGCACTTTCAGCGCGCAGATGACTTCTTCTCCTTACGGGGAGCGTCCGTTCGCGAGCGGGCTCTGGACCTATTCCGCGATGTGGAGAGGGGAGTACGGGGCATTCTCCAACATCTGGAGCGTCAGCGCGATAGAGCGGGAGAAGAGCAGATATGACTATATCGTCTATCTGGGGCAGAGAGTAAGTCTCGACGGCATCACGCTCACGCTCGACTGGAGCAACAATTACGGTTCTGACGACGTGTTCGTGCCAGGGAAGGGCAACACCCTCGCCGCGACTCTCGCATACGAGTTCTCGGACAGGCTGAACCTCTCGGCCAAGGGGTCCTATGTGGCGCCGGAGGACAGCGAGACGTTCGCCGACCACTGGACCGCCGGATGCATACTGGAGTATTTCCCGCTTGCGGATTCGCAGGACCTGCGCCTGCACGCGCTCCTCGCCTACAACTCCTTCGCCTCACGGGCGACGCTGAGCCTCGGGGCACGATGGAACTTCAGCTTCAGACTTTTCTAGGCGGCAATGGTCAAGTCAAATACCGTCATCTCGCTCAACGGAGTGAGCAAGTCCTTCGCCGGAAAGAAGGTGCTGGACAATGTGAGCATCAACATCCGCAAAGGGGAGTTCGTGACCCTGCTCGGCCCGTCCGGCTGCGGCAAGACCACGACTCTGAGGCTCATCGCTGGATTCCTCTCGCCGGACGAGGGCACGATTATGCTCGACGGCAAGGACATCTCGTCCATCCCTCCATATAAGAGGCCGTTCAATACAGTGTTCCAGAGATATGCGCTCTTCCCGCATCTCGACGTCTACGACAACATAGCCTTCGGTCTGAAGCTCCAGAAAGTGCCTTCCGAAGAGATGGACAAGAAGGTGCGCAAGGTGCTCAAGATGGTCAGTATGACCGACTACGAAGACCGCGACGTCTCCACCCTCTCAGGCGGACAGCAGCAGAGGGTGGCCATAGCGAGGGCTCTCGTGAACCAGCCGAAGATTCTGCTGCTCGACGAGCCGCTCGCCGCGCTCGACCTCAAGATGCGCAAGGATATGCAGATTGAGCTCAAGGAGATGCACAGCAAGCTCGGCATCACCTTCATCTACGTGACCCACGACCAGGAGGAGGCGCTGACCCTCTCCGACACCATAGTGGTGATGAACGAGGGGAAGATTCAGCAGATCGGAAGTCCGGTGGACATATACAACGAACCGCAGAACTCGTTCGTGGCGGACTTCATCGGAGAGTCCAACATACTGAACGGCACGATGATAGCTGACCGCAAGGTGGAGTTCGTCGGACACGGCTTCGACTGCGTGGACGAAGGCTTCGGAGAGAATGTGCCGGTGGACGTGGTTATCCGTCCGGAAGACATATATATAATGAACCGGCTCGAAGGCGCACAGTTCAGCGCCAAGGTGAAGTCCTGCACTTTCAAGGGCGTGCACTACGAGATGTTCGTGGACACGGACAGCGGCTACGAGCTGATGATCCAGGACTACAATGCGTTTGAGGTCGGGTCCACTGTCGGGCTCCTGATTCGCCCGAATGACATTCAGGTGATGCACAAGGAGCGGCTCTGCAACACTTTCGGGGGCGAGATGGTGGACGAAAGCCACGTGCGCTTCCTCGGTGAGGAGTTCGAGTGCAGGCCGCAGCCGGGTCTCCAGCCCGGCGACAGGGTCAAAGTCAGCGTCGCCTTCGATAAGGTGGACCTGCTGGACCATCAGGAGGACGGGATGATCGACGGCGAGGTGCATTTCCTGCTCTACAAGGGTGACCACTATCATCTCACCGTCCTTACAGCGGACGGCGAGCATATCTGGGTGGACACCGATGACATCTGGGACAAGGGCGACCTGGTGGGCGTGAACTTCGCGCCGAAGGACATCAAGATAGAGAAGTGCGATGACTAAGAGAAGCAACTGGTGCATCCCTTATCTGATCTTCCTCATAATCTTCGTGCTGCTGCCGCTGGTGCTCGTGCTTGTGTACGCGTTTCAGGACAGCTCCGGGCATTTCACGCTCGCCAACGTCACGAAGTTCTTCTCCGATTCGGACGCTATCGGGACCTTCGCCCTGTCGATAGAGGTGGCTATCGAGAATACGCTCATCTGCATTCTGCTCGGTTATCCGGCAGCGTATATTCTTGCCAACAAGCAACTTAACCGCAGCGCGGTGACGGTGGTGCTGTTCATTCTCCCGATGTGGATCAACGCCCTGATGCGCACGCTCGCCACCGCCGAGCTCTTCAATATGTTCGGCGTCACTCTCGGCAAGGGGACGCTGCTCTTCGGTATGGTGTACGACTATCTTCCGTTTATGATTTATCCTATCTACAACGTGCTCAACAGGATGGACAAGTCGTATGCGGAAGCGGCCCAGGATCTGGGGGCCACGCCGTGGAAGGTGTTCTGGAAAGTGATCGTGCCGCTCTCGATGCCCGGCGTGACGAGCGGGATACTGATGGTGTTTATGCCTACCGTGAGCACTTTCGCCATTTCGGAGTTCCTCACCAACAACAAGATAAAGCTCTTCGGCACCATCATTCAGGAGAACATCAACTCCTCGATGTGGAACTACGGTGCTGCGCTGGCACTCATAATGCTGATAATCATCGGTATATCATCACTGTTCACCGACAGCAGCAAGGCCGCTGAGGAGGGCGCTTCGAGGATATGAAAAAGCTCTTCGCGCAAATCTATATCTGGATTCTGCTCGCGCTGCTCTATGCGCCGCTGCTGTTCATAGCGATATTCTCGTTCACGGAGAGCAAGGTGCTGGGCAACTGGACCGGCTTCTCCACGAAGCTCTACGCCAACCTCTTCACCGGACAGATGCAGGGCGGCGGCTCGCTGCTCTCGGCCGTGGAGAACACTCTGCTTATCGCTCTGATAGCGGCGGGGATTTCGACCCTGCTCGGCACGGTGGCGGCCATCGGCATCCACAATCTCACGGGACGGAAAAGGGGGGCTATAACCTTCCTGAACAATATCCCGATGATCAATCCGGACATCATCACGGGCGTGTCGCTGTTCCTGCTCTTCGTCTTCCTGCATATCAGTCAGGGCTATGTGACCGTGGTGCTGGCACATATCAGCTTCTGCACGCCTTATGTGGTGCTGAGCGTGCTGCCGAAGCTCCGTCAGATGAACCCTAACATCTATGAGGCCGCTCTCGACCTCGGGGCCACTCCGGCTCAGGCGCTCCGCAAGGTGATGGTGCCGGAACTCAAGCCGGGGATGGTATCGGGTTTCATTCTGGCGTTCACTATGTCGCTGGACGACTTCGCCGTGACATTCTTCACGCGCGGCACCATAGGTCTGGACACGCTCTCGACCTATATCTATACGGACGCGCGCAAGGGCGGTCTGACCCCGGAGCTGCGTCCGCTTATGACTCTGATATTCCTCATCATTCTCGTGCTGCTGGTGATCATCAATCTCCGTCAGGCACGGCTCAGCAAAAAACTCATAAATCAATGAAAAAATCAGTGGCTATCATCGCGGCCGTCGCGCTCGTCTGCGGCTGCTCCGAGGACAGGGACCGGATCCTCAAGGTATACAACTGGTCCGACTACATCGACGAGGAAGTGATCGGCGACTTCGAGGACTGGTACCGCGAACAGACCGGCGAGAGCGTCAAGGTCATCTACCAGACCTTCGACGTCAACGAGACTATGCTTTCCAAGATCGAGAAGGGGCACGAGGACTTCGACGTGGTCTGCCCGTCTGACTACATCATCGAGAGGATGCTGCAGAATGACCTTATTCAGCCTATCGACAGGGATTTCGGGGAAACCCCGAACTACATCGACGGCAACATCGCCCCGTATATCCGCGACTGCTTCGACAAGATGGACGGCAAGGGGAAGAACGCCAACGACTATTCCGTGGGCTATATGTGGGGCACGACCGGCATACTCTACAACGCCAAATACGTCACGGACGAAGAGGCTTCGACCTGGGACGTGATCCGCAATCCGAAGTTCTCGGGAAAGATTTTCATCAAGGATTCCGCCCGCGATGTATTCTCGCAGATTATCATCTATCTGAGGCAGAAAGATTTGCAGGAAGGCAAGGTGACGCTTGACGAGCTGATGTACGACTCTTCGGACGAGTCGCTCGCCCAGGTTGAGAGCTATATGAAGCAGGTCAAGGATCTCGTCGCGGGCTGGGAGGCCGACTTCGGCAAGGAGCAGATGACGCAGGAGCGCGGCTGGGTCAACCTGACCTGGAGCGGCGACGCGGTATGGGCGATAGAGGAGGCCAAGGAGATCGGCGTTGACCTGAGGTACGTCTGCCCCAAGGAGGGATTCACCGTCTGGTTCGACGGCTGGGTGATACCGAAGTATGCCCGCAACACCAAGGCCGCGAAGTACTGGATCAACTATATGTGCCGTCCGGACATAGCGATACGCAATGTGGACGTGACGGGATATGTGTCGGTGCTCGGCTCTCCGGAGCTGATGGAGGCGTTCTCCGACGAGGAGTATGCGCCTGCGGACCTGAGCTATTTCTTCGGACCGGAGGCCACTGCGGTCTGCGCCGACCCGGTGCTCTATCCTGACACCGAGACCATTTCGCGCAGCACGATGGAGCACGACTGGGGTGAGAGGACCGAGCCGCTCATCGCTATGTGGTCGCGCGTCAAGGGTGACAACGCCAGCAATATGACGCTCATCGTCATCTCTACGTTCCTTCTCGGCGCGGCAATCGCCGCAGTCTCCTCGAAGCTCAACAAGTCCCGCCGCAAAGGTGGCCGCCGGAAGGCCAGAAAATAATACGCAACCATCGGCAATACCCCTTCAGGCCCTTCGCGCTTCGCGCTCGTCCCGTCCCGGCTTCCGCCGGTCCACCCGTTCATAGGCACGGGCGCCTACGGCCTTCAGGGATACAGCCGAACGGTTGCTCCGCAGGTCTCTCAAATTATCATTATCTTCGCCGAATACATAATTGACACAATGTCATATGAAGAAATTAATATTCATCTTTTATTTAGTGGTGCTTACTTCCATTGCGAATGCACAACAAACATTACCGGACGAGTTTTTTGGTCTCAAATTCGGCGAGGTATATTCCCTTGAGCAAATTAAGTCCCATATTGGGGGAAATGGTACATACTATACGACGGACAATGAACTTGAACTAAACACATATAAATGTATTGGATATTATTTCAGTGATGTAGATTATTTAGGACGAAATTACCCTACAATGGTCGTGGTAATGTGAACTTCCCCTTTTTGTAGCCTTCCCTAAAAATGTAGCCTTCCCTAAAAATAGGACAGTTCCGAGTTAGACAAAAGCATTAACTTTG
>CAVLBF010000058.1:0-7126 GCA_963661285.1 Bacteroidaceae bacterium
TTGCTCATAATCCGGAATACCTGCTCGGCATCCTTTTCTGAAGGTGTGGTGATCTTCAGCCTGTCGGTAGTTAAATTGACCATATTCTGTGTGATTTATGTTACCCTTGAAAGCGAAAGCTGCCCTGAACCATTCAAGACAGCTTTTGGGACTTGCGGTATAATTATACACAGAAAAGCAATTTTTTTCACTCTTTACCGGACTCGCCGGCAGAAATCACCATTTCAGGCTCAATCTGTCTTCCGTCCGGCAGGGGCTTCGCAAAATCCGGAGATCTTCTCTGCATAGATTTTGGCGAGTTCCTCTATGGTGACCCTGTCACTCACATTGAACTCCTTCTTCGCCCGCCACGTGGCCGCTCCGCTGAAATGAGGGACGTGTTTCAGTCTGCTGTCATTTCCCAACAATTCCGAGCAGTAAGCATACGCCTGATTGCCCATAGCGACTATACAGGCCGGCTTTATGATATCTATTTCTTTTCGCAGGATGTCCCTATAAAGGTCTTTCTTTGTTTTGGAATAATCATCAGACTCCTTGTGGTCGTAAACGAAATATTTCCGGCAGTCGGTGAGATAAATGCCGTAACCTTGCCCGATGAGAGCCTCGACGAGCAGAGCCATTCTTCCTCCTCCGCGCTTGTTCTCCCTCCAGGGTCTGCCGTGCAGTCCGAACGGAGATGAGACCAATGCTCCTGTGCAGATGTAATCCTCCCGGCTTCCGGGCTTTCCCTTCGGGAAAATGTCGACATCGGAATACCAGACATTGCCACGAAGCGGATCCTGTGCTATCAGCATTATGCGCTTGGCGTTGTCGTTCAGATTGAACCAGGTGGGCAGGTCAAGGCCGATGGCCCCGCGTTTCTCGGTCCTCGTCGTAAGGTCGACGAAATCAGGGTGAGTGATGGGTATCGGAACGGTGTATGTGTCATCATAATAGTGACCCCAGCCTTTCGGGGTGAACGGCTCCAGACCCTTGCTGAATTTCCAGACTTCAGCTTCTTTTCCGGATTCTTTCAGTTTCTTGACATCGGACTCCGGGAAATTGAAAAAGTTGCGGCGCATATCGTAGTATCGTAACTTTATCTTTTCCGATTGCTCCTGACCCAAGACATCGTTTGCCAACAGATTATAAATCCGGAGACCGGTTGATTCGTCATCCAGAAAGGCGGAATATAGCAGTGAATTCATAAATATCCGGTTTAAAGTGTCCGTATGAGGGTTCCGCTTTCCTGGCGCAGTTCCACTTTCCCGCTTGTCGTTGTCACAAGAATGTCTTTACCGGCAAACTTTGCCTGTGCGACTCCGCTTGATACAATTGTTCTTATGAGAGTCCCGCTTTCCTTGCGCAACTCCACTTTCCCGCTTGTCGTTGTGACCAGAACCAATGATTGGTCAGCATTCAAATCTGCAAAGGTAGCTCCGCTTGCGATTGTACGGATGAGAGAACCAGTGTCTTTCCGCAGCTCCACTTTCCCTGATTTTACTATTACTAGATTCATAATCTAATGATTTATTGTGTTTTGCCCTCTGTTTAAGGTTCGGGCATTCCTTTCATCAAAGCGGCCGTCATCAGCACGACGCGAAAAGCGCAAAACTATCGCGTTCATTCGGAAGGGCTCTGGTAAGCCGCGGACGATGAACAAAGACAGCCTTGCGCCATTGAATGGCGAAAGTCAGCTATCTGTCCCCGTCCTAAAAAATTTACCAGATTCTTCCGAGGGAATCGAGATAACACTTTCGTGCAGTTTCTACAATATGTCTGTCCTGTAAAGGAACGCTTCAAATATAGCAAGCTTTTCCGATAATGACAAACATACCGCCGCAAAGCTGTCGTCCGGTTTTTCGGGACAAATATAGTCGCCGCATACCTCAAATTCCGGCACAAGCCGGATAACTTTTCGAATATTTTGACTGTCCGGTCATAATATGTCTCAAGTAAAGATTACCTTTGTCCCAGCCTTCCAATACAACTTCTATATTTTGAGATTATGCCGAAGAGAGAACTCCCAAGGTATGCCGCCGCGAAGAACACGCACATCGGCATCCTGACCGTCCAGCATTACGGCTCGCCCTGCGGGGAAATCATTCTGGGGGCGACGGGCGGAGAGCTGTGTCTCTGCGACTGGAATGGAAAGGACTGCGCAGTCAAGAATTTGCGCAGGATCGTCACGACATTGAATGCTGAGCTGAGGGAAGAATCCTCGCCGGTTCTCGAGCGCACAAAGGCTCAGCTCGACGAGTATTTCGCGGGCCGGAGAAAGACCTTCGACATACCGCTGCGTCCCATAGGCACCGCTTTCCAGAAGAGGGTCTGGCGGGCATTGCTGGAGATTCCGTACGGGGAAACGTGGACTTACAAGGAGATTGCCCGGCGGGCGGGCAATGTCAAGGCCGTCCGCGCCGTGGCGCAGGCCATCGGGGCGAACGGAATCTGCATAATAGTTCCCTGCCACCGTGTCATCGGCTCGGACGGATTCCTGACCGGCTTTGCAGGCGGTCTGGACGTCAAGAAAGCGCTGTTGGACGCGGAAGGGCGGACGAAAACTCTTGCAGACTTCGGCTTTATTCCCGATATTTGAATCAATCAACCGCATTATGGACAAAAAAGCCTTACTCCTGACCGCGCTTCTCGCCCTCTGTGCCGCCACATATGCACAGACTTCTTTCGGCGAAGCTTCAAAGTTCAACGACAGCTGGCTCTTCAGTCTCAGCGACAGCGCCGCGTACAAAGAGGGCTCTTTCGACGACAGCGCATGGCGCAAGCTCGACCTTCCGCACGACTGGTCTGTGGAGGGACGGCTCTCCCCGACCCTCGCCAGCTGTACGGGCTACCTTCCAGGTGGCATAGGCTGGTACCGCAAGCACTTCACGGTAATCGACAACGCACCTCGCCATTATATATATTTCGAGGGGGTTTACAACCGCAGCGAAGTCTATCTCAACGGCCATCTGCTCGGCAAAAGACCCAACGGATATATCTCGTTTATGTATGACCTGACCCCCTACCTCAAGGACGGGGACAATGTTCTCGCTGTCAGGGTCGACCACAGCCGCTATGCCGACTCGCGCTGGTACACCGGCTCAGGCATCTACCGCGACGTGTGGCTGGTAGCCGCACCCCAGACCCACTTCGCCCTCTGGGGCGTGGGCTGGCAGGCGGAATCAATCTCCGACAGGCAGGCGGTTGTGGCCGTGGATATGGAAGTGCAGAGGACCCTTGGCGTATCTTCCGGACTTGAAGTCACTGCCGCGCTCTACGATGCAGACGGCAAGCTGGTCGCAAGCCGGAGTGCCTCCGTCAAGGCCGGAGAAAGCAAAGTCACCCTGCCGTTGAAAGTCAAGAAGCCTCACCGCTGGAATCTCGATGCCCCATATCTCTATACGCTCAGAGCCGAACTTTTCGAAGATGGACAGAAGATTGACCGCAGCGAGACGCGTGTCGGACTGCGCACCCTCACATTCGATGCGGACAGGGGCTTTGCCCTCAACGGCAAGTGGACGAAAGTCAAGGGAGTCTGCCTGCACCACGATGCAGGAGTGCTTGGAGCCGCAGTACCGGAAGAAGTCTGGAGGAGGAGACTGGAAAACCTCAAGGCCATCGGGGCCAACGCAATCCGGATGAGCCACAACCCGCAGTCGCCGATACTCTACGACCTCTGCGACGAGATGGGGCTGCTCGTGATGGACGAGGCTTCGGACGAGTGGGAATTCCCGAAACGCAAATGGCTCGAAGGCTGGAACGCAGGTACTCCGGGATACGAAGGGAGCTTCGACTTCTTCGAGGAGTGGATAGAGAGGGACGTGACCGATATGGTGCGCCGCGACCGCAACCATCCGAGCATCTTTCTCTGGAGCATAGGCAATGAAGTGGACTACCCGAACGACCCGTACTCTCATCCGGTTCTGAACGGCAGCAAAATCAACCAGCCGATGTTCGGCGGATATAGGCCGGACGCTCCGGACGCGATGCGCATAGGCAGGATAGCCAAACGGCTTGCCGCCTGTGTGCGGGCTGTGGACACATCCCGGCCGGTGACCGGCGCGCTTGCGGGCGTAGTGATGTCCAATGAGACGGAATATCCCGAAGCAGTGGACGTGGTGGGATACAACTACACCGAAGACCGATATGACAGTGACCACGCCGCATATCCTGAGAGAATCATCTATGGCAGCGAGAACGGCCTCGGCCGCGATGCCTGGCTTGCTGTACGTGACAAGGACTTCATCTTCGGACAGTTCGTGTGGACCGGCACAGACTACCTCGGGGAGTCGAGAAGCTGGCCGTCCCGAGGTCTCGGATCCGGACTCCTCGACTTCGGGAGCTTCCCGAAGCCTCGCGGATACTTCCGCGCATCGATGTGGAGCGAGAATCCGGTCACATACATAGGGACATATCCGGTTTCTGGCCTACGGAAGGGCCGGCTTTTCCTTTCGACGGACGCGCCGGACATCTGGAACTACGAGGACGGGCAGATGATCCGTGTCGTCTGCTACACCAACGCTCCCCAGGCCCGACTTCTTCTGGACGGAGAGCAGGTCGGAGAAATGAAACCGTACGACGACAAGACCGGCATCATCTATTGGGACATACCGTTCCGGGCAGGAACGCTCAAGGCAGAGGGCTGCGACAAGGACGGCAATTTGCTTTCGGAATACGACATCACCACTTCAGGCCGGCCTTATGCCGTCAGGGCGACCGCCGACAGAACCGTGCTCTCCAAGGACAAGGCCACGGCCCATATCACCGTGACCGTCGTTGACGAGGACGGAGTAATGGTCAAGCTCGCCGACAGCAACATCACCTGCACGGTGGACGGACCTGCCGCGCTTCTCGGGCTGGAAGGCTCAGATGATACGGATATGGGGGACTATACTGACAACATCCAGCGAGTCCACAACGGACGGCTTCTGGCCTATATCCGGACTGTCGGCGAAGCCGGAGAGATTACCGTCCGCTTCACTTCCCCGCTCCTCAAGGGGACATCGGTCAAGCTGACCGCCGTGCAGTAAGCATCATCCGGGAGCGGAAAGAATTATAGTCTCCCGTGCCAATGCGTCACCCCTTCCGGAATTTTGACTATTTTTGTATGAGTCAGAAAAATGACAGACGAAAGATGGCAGGAGAGATTCAATTTGCCTTGTACAATATGCCGGACGAGACCGGCAAGGTGCAGGTGGTCATACGGGACGAAACGATGTGGTGCACGCAGAAAGCTATGGCACAGCTGTTTGGCGTAGGCGTGCCGGCAATCAGCAAGCATCTTAAGAACATTTTTGAGGAGGGTGAATTGTCCAAGGAGGTGGTTGTTTCCAAAATGGAAATAACCACTCAGCACGGCGCAATAAATGACAAGTGTCAGACTCACGATGTTGACTTCTACTCCCTCGATGCCATCATCGCCGTTGGCTACCGCGTGAACTCGCTGAAAGCCACTCGGTTCCGCCAATGGGCGACAAGAATCCTGAACGAATATATACGCAAAGGCTTTGCGATGGACGATGAGCGGCTGAAACAGGGGACGGCTATCTTCGGGAAGGACTATTTCCGTGAGTTGCTCGAAAGAGTACGATCCATCCGAGCAAGCGAACGCCGCATCTGGCAGCAGATTACGGACATCTATGCCGAGTGCAGCATCGATTACGACCGCAACTCCCCTACCACGCGCGACTTCTACGCGATGATTCAGAACCGTTTCCACTACGCCATCACAGGACAGACCGCAGCGGAAATCGTCTATTCCGGTGCAGACCACACCAAGCCCAATATGGGTCTGACTACCTGGAAGAACGCCCCGGACGGTCGCATCTTGAAATCAGATGTCAGCATCGCCAAAAACTATCTTCAAGAAAAGGAAATCCGACAGCTGGAACGCGCCGTGACGGGTTTCTTCGACTATATTGAAGACCTCATTGAACGGGAGAACACATTCAATATGGAGCAGTTCTCCGCCAGCGTCAACGAGTTCCTCACTTTCCGTCGCTACCAGATTTTACCAGACAAAGGCAAAATCTCTGCTGCGCAAGCGAAAGATAAAGCGGAAACGGAATACGCTCTGTTCGATCCTACCCAGAGGATAGACTCCGACTTCGACAAGGAAGTCCGTATGATGTTGAATGATAGCAAGAATTGATATGGTACTAAAGAAATATAAGTTAGGGGAATTGATTGATGCGACACGAGGTGCAAGCCTCAGCGGTGAGTATTATTCGACTGATGGTAAATATGTTCGTCTGACTTGCGGAAACTTCAATTATAGGAATAACTGTTTCAAAGAGAATACATCCAAAGACAACATCTTCTACACTGGAAACTTCAAGAGAGAGTTTCTTCTTGAAAAGAACGATATAATCACCCCTCTAACAGAGCAGGCAATAGGGCTTCTCGGCTCAACTGCACGCATACCGGAAAGTGGCAAATACATTCAAAGTCAAGATATTGCCCTTATTAAATGCGTGCCCGGAAAGATTGATTCTAACTTCTGCTTCTATTTGATTTCATCACCACTTGTACGCCAGCAATTGAGTGCGGCTGCCCAACAGACAAAGATTCGTCATACATCCCCGGATAAAATAAAAGATTGTACCGTGTGGGTTCCTGACTTGGATAACCAAAGGAAAATCGGTCAACTTCTATTCGATATCGACAAGAAAATAGCCGTCAATCGTCAGATAAATGATAATTTAGAGGCGATGGCAAGGCAGCTCTATGATTACTATTTCGTGCAGTTCGACTTCCCGAACGAAGAGGGTAGGCCGTACAAGTCGAGCGGCGGGGCTATGGTTTGGAATGAGAAGCTGAATCGAGATATTCCTGCTAATTGGGGAAGTTGTGAGTTGAATAAGTGGTTGGAAATCAAATCCGGTTTTGCATTCAAATCAGAGACGTATGTACCGAACGGAAAGTTCAAGGTAATAACTATAAAAAACGTACAAGACCATCATTTGGACACGTCAAGTTGTGACTACGTAGATGAAGTACCACAAGGAATGAAAGAATGGTGTATGTTGTCTGTCAATGATAGACTAATATTGTGAACTTCCCCTTTTTAGGACAGCCTGTGATTAGACTGCAAATATAGTGTTTTTAAGTTTACTCGCCATATGTTGCGGTTCGTGATTGATTTCAG
>CAVLBF010000059.1:0-6816 GCA_963661285.1 Bacteroidaceae bacterium
TGTGCCCGTGGCGGCTGATGACATCTATGAGCCAGATGTAGCGCTTGAAGTAGTTCTTTGCCATATCTTCCTGTTTTGTTGCAAAGATAGCACAAGAAACTGCAAAAATATGGCAGCAACATCGTTTATGGTGAGACGTAACCGTTTCCCGAAGACTCCGGTCACGGCCTCAGCAAATTGATGGGGGCGACAAAAACCCCGTCTTCCCTCCTGTAAGCCCCGCCCACAGATGTCAGCACCAATAAGAACGACGGCCTTCCCTCTTCACTCTTCTCCTCAATCTTTTTTTTCAATGTTTTCAGCGATGATGCTCCCTCTTCCACAAGGTCTTCTCCGCCGAGCTTTATCTCAATGCCGCCCCAGCGTCCATCCTCCAGATGCACAACTGCGTCACACTCCAGCCCGGCATTGTCACGGTAGTGCATCACACTCCCACCCAGACAGCCGGCATAGACCCTGAGGTCTCTCACCGCAAAATCCTCGAAGAACAGTCCAAAACTGTTCAAATCACGCTTCAAGTCTTCCGGACTCACCCCCAGACAGCGACAGGCTATCGATGTGTCCACGAAATGCCGCGTAGGAGTACTTCTGATAGATGTCTTCGACCGTATATTCGGATTCCAAGCCTCCATATCCTCAATGACATACAAGTCTTTCAAGGCCTCCATATAGTCCTCATATGTTTTCACGTCCATCGTCCTCTCATTGCTCTGACGAATGTCCGACAGTATCGTCTGCACCGCCGCCTCCGTAGAAATGTTGCGGGCATAACTGCGCAATATCATCCTCAGAACTTCCGGCTTCTTGTTGCGGAAACGTTCATTCTCGCTATCCTCAAACACAAACAGGCCGTTATAATAGTTCTTCGTGATTTCAAGGGCAATATCCCGCGAGGCCAAAACCGATATCGGCCAGCCGCCACGACACAGGAGAAAAGCCACATCGTCCAGCGTAAAGCCCTCATTCATATCCCACGGGAAATCATCTCCTCCGTCAAACAGCCCTTTCAGAGACACCGTTCCTTTCGATTCACGCGACTCCCACAGCGTCATCGGGCGCATCCGCAGTGGTGTGATCCTTCCGGCACCGCTGTGATGAACCGCCGTTTTGTCCGCAGGGGTCGAGCTGCCTGTCAGGATATACTTTCCGAACTCATAGTGAAAGTCAAGGTCATCCTTCACCTGATTCCAAATGTCTGGCGCTTTCTGCCACTCGTCTATCAAACGGGGAGTCTCTCCGTCAAGCACAGCCCTGGGATTCATTCTTGCCATCATGATGGACTGCTTTGTGTTCAGTTTCACAAAACTCTTCTGATACAGCATGCAGGTAGTGGTCTTTCCGCAGAACTTCGGCCCCGCCACCACGACTGCCCCCGATGACTTTAATTTCAGAGCTATTTCATCTTCTATCAGTCTGGGATAATACATTTTTGCGGATATTGTAGATTTCAAACTGGATGCAAATATAGTAAATTCCCAAGATTTTCAATTTAAAATTCCAAAAATCTTCAAGATGCCGCGTGGGGAATTGTACAGCACGCGAGAAATGGACTCAAGATTGCCATATCCACATAATGCCACGTGAGTCCTTTTTGTCCGGCAGAATGCCGTTTCCCCGGCCGCAGAGCCGCAGTGTCAGTCAGGAGGATATGAGCCTATGGATTGACTTAGTCAAACAGTTTTTTGCCATATCTTCCTGTTTTGTTGCGGATGCGGCCCGCAATGGTTCTTTTTATGCTGCAAAGATAGTGGAATAAATTGCTAGAATGTGGCAGTTTTTCTCAAACCACATTTCTTTGTGAAAACATTATTCTGACTTTCTGCAACACTTCTTCCTCCAAGTAACGATATTCATCATCGAGGAAGTAGCCGGTGACGGTGCCGGGTGTGTGTTCGGTCTCTTTGAGCAAGTCGATGTTGTCGGGACTGTCCCAGCAGAAGTTCCATTTATCGTCGCAGCGGACGAGTTCAGCAGTCCATGGGTCATCCCAACGCCAGCGGAGATAGATGCACCATCGGCCTCCTTCATCGTCCTCGAAGTAGTAGTAAATCTGCGCCGGACACCAGTAGTCCAGCTCTTCAATCCATTGATTCTTTTCCATTCTTATGTGATTCCATTTCATGACCTTATCCTTGCCCTTTAGTCATTACCAATTCCTGTACATCACCGGATGTAGTGCTTGAAGCGGTTCTTTGCCATATCTTCTTGAGCTTGATGCAAAGATAGATGAATAAAATACCAAAAAGTGGCAGTGTAAAATTTCTTGAACTTTTTCGAGAGAATTCGGAGTCCTGCCGGATTTTGGTAGTCTCATACACTTTCTTTGCAGAAAATCAGAACGCTTATGAAACACACTTTACTTGATGAGTTCACCTCACTGGTGGAAAAGTACGAGAGGAATCTTGACCCATGTTATGATGAAGATGCAATCCGTGCCGTCGACAATATGGCGGAGTGGGTTGAAGACAACCGGAATGCTCTGGAATGCGAAAGCATCGAAGATATCTTTGATGAGTATGAAGATATGCTGTCGTACAGTAGCGGAGGATACCGGGAGCATATGTTCCCAAACGGTGACGACGAGGACGAATATATGGAAAACGACCATGAGGATGCGGAAGGAGAGGAGGCCGGCTGCATACGGAAGTTCAGACGGTTCTGTTCAGCCGGGGAGATTACAGAACTTATAAAATCTCATAATTATGGAAGAAAAGATTAGCACCAAGCCTGATGGCAGGCTGTCTGACTGCAAGTTGCCGGACGGCAACCCGCTTAAGGGCCACTCCGGTGAACACGATGAGGTTCCCGTCGAGGAGATTGAACGAAAAATCCGGAACATCCGTACCGTCCTATCTGAACACAAGGTCAAGGTGGCAGACATTCAGGCAGTGTCCGGTCCGGCCGTGACCACATACAAAGTCTATCCGGTCCCGGGCGTGAGCTGCGCGAAGATAAAGCGTCTTCAGGACGAGATGGAGCTTTCGCTCAATGCCGGAGGCGTGAGGGTCGTGACGCTGCCCGATTCCGTAGGCATTGAGGTCGCGAATGAGCACCCGTCCATCGTGCCGCTGAAGCCACTGCTCGAAGATGCCGCATTCCGGGAGAGCAAGGCTGCGCTCCCCGTAGCCGTAGGCCGCGATGCGCAGGGGGACCCTAAAGTCATAGACCTCGCGAAAGCCCCGCACATTCTGATGGCCGGGGCGACCAAGCAGGGCAAGACCGCGGCTGTGCATTCGCTGATACTCTCGCTCCTGTATTCCCGCACCCCGGACGAAGTGAAGTTCGTCTTCATCGACCCGAAGGACTACGAGCTGAAAGTTTACAGGTCATTAAACGAGGAATATATCGCAGCATTGCCCGATGTGGAAAAGAAGGCAATAGCGACCACGGCGGAGGAAGCCGAAAAGGTTCTTCACTCACTCTGCCTTGAGATTGAATATAGGTATTGCGCGCTTGCGCGTGACAAAGTGAGCAACATCAGAGAGTACAACGCCAAAGCGGAAGAAGGGAAGAAGATGCCGTACATCGTCGTGGTGATTGACGAATATGGGGACTTCCTGCCATTTGCCGGACGGGACAGAAAATCAAGGGAAGTCCGCAGCGACATTTTGAGCCATATTGTCGATCTGGCCCAGGAAGGACGTGCGGTGGGGATACATCTCGTCATTACGACTCAAAGGCCTTCCAAGGGAGTCATCTCCGGAATCATTAAGGCCAATTTCACAACAAGGATGGCTTTTAGGGTCGCCTTAGAGTATGATTCCTACACGATTATCGACCTTCCCGGAGCAGAACGTCTTGCCGGGAATGGTGATATGATATTGGAACAAGGCGCAGAAATGACCCGCATTCAGGGCGCTTATGTGGACGAGAAAGATATAGACGCTATTATACGCTCCATCGGGTCACAGCATAGCGACGGCAAAATCCACGACACCCCGTACTGTTTGCCGTCCGTGGAAGACGCGGGCGCTGAGAACTCGGGGAGCGGTGGCAAGACAGGTTTGCAGAATCTCGACGATATGTTCGAGGAAGCAGCCAGGCTGGTGGTGACCACGCAGACTGGATCGTTTTCCCTTCTGCAGCGCAAGCTCTGGATAGGCTATGCCAGGGCCGGGAAGTTGTTGGACCAGCTGGAAGCGGCAGGCATCGTAGGACCGCAGGATGGGGCGAAGTCCCGTGAGGTATTGGTGAGAACGATAGATGAGCTTGAAAAGAAGCTCAAAGCATACAATGACCCCGAATCGGTCATTTGATGAGCAGTATGAAGAAGATCACAGAAGAACTGGAATATAACATAAGTCTCGAAGATCGGATTGACAAATGGATGGATGGAATCTCCGTCAGAGTCAAGGAGATGGATGAGAAGTGTCAGAAGATGATGGAGGCTCTTCCGGAGCTGCCGGAAAACTTTGAGGAGATGTCGCAGGACGAGGAGGAAAAGGTGCTGGAGGAGGAATGCCGCCGGTTTTCCCTCTGGAACCGCAAGGGTCTGTCCCGCGAGGACTGGAGTGCTTTCGAGAGGGAGATTCAGAGCAAGCGGGCGGAGTTCTGGAAGGAATACATAATGATGAGAGACCCAGACTATGACTACGCTTACCTGTTAAGGCTCATCCGCTTCAAGCTCAAGTGGATGATATTCTATTGGGACAACTTCGGGCCTCTGGAGAACGGACCGTACAAGTCGGCTCAGATGAAGCTTGCTGTGAAGCTGATGGACATCATCCTTGGCAGCGGACGGGAAGAGAGCAGGCAGGAGCCTTTTCCTTATGTCAATCTGCGCAACCGGACCCGGTTCAAAGATATCGCCGACCCCTATGCGCATTATCCCGACGGCGAGCCGCAGAAGGTGAGGCTTCGCAAGGCCTGGTGCCTGCTCTGGAATCTTCTGGAAGAACACCTGCTCGACTGGTGGTAGAAGAGACTGACTCATAGACACCGACCGGTTCAAAACAAATCAAATCACTCATTGCTGACTTTTTTGTTATGATTTATCTTAAAAAATTCAGGTTCCCTAAAGACGAATCAGACTACTTTAGAGGGCCGATGTGCAATTACTACACATCTTATTATCCGTTCCAGTTTTTTCCGGGCAAGGGGTTGAGCGAGGTGGAATTCTCCGACATAACCATCTTATGCGGCTCCAACGGGTCGGGGAAATCCACGACGCTCAACGTCATCGGGGAGAAGCTCGGGCTGAAGCGGAGTTCCAAGTTCAACACCACCGAACTGTTCTCGGATTATGTCGGAATGACCGATATGGAGATGAATTTCCTCGGAAGGGAAGAGTCAAGGGATATGTATGCCGTGTCCAAGATAATCACGAGCGACGACGTGTTCAACCACATACTCGACGTGAGGGACCGCAATGACGAGAAGGATTTCCGCCGCGATGTGATCAGGGATCAGAGGCGGGAGTATATGCGGAAGCCGGATTCAAGGCCGAGAGAGATAGATTTCGACAGACCTGAAACTGTCGGGAAGTATCGGGACTATGCCGATATGATGAAGAAAACATATTCCGGATACATCCGCAGCCGCGGTGTCATCAACGAGCGGACCTATTCCAACGGAGAAAACGGGTTCAGGTACTTCACCGAGGCCATCCAACCGGGCGGAATCTATCTGCTCGACGAGCCGGAAAACTCGCTGTCTGCCCAACTCCAGATCGACCTTGCGGATTTCCTTGCCGGGATGGTCCGGTTCTACAATTGCCAGTTCATCATCTCGTCGCATTCCCCGTTCATACTCTCTACTCCGTTCGCGAGGATTTACGATATGGACTCGAATCCTGTCCGGGTAGTGAAGTGGACCGAGCTGCCGAGCGTCAGGATATACCACGACTTCTTCGAGCGTCACGCCGGAGAGTTCAGCGGCTAGAGTTCTGCTTCTCAAGGTTCTCGCGCTTGAACCCGTCCCACGCCGCGATTCTCAGGCCGTCGGTGATGGGAGTCCTGACTATTGTGGCCCACTGGTCAAGAGAAATATAGTCGCCGCATATGCCGCATCTGGCTTCCCTGGACGGGTCGAAGACATAACCCCGGCATCGCAGGGTGGTGAACCAGGAAAGCTTTTTCTTTTGTGCTTTGTCTAAAATGTCATAGCCGTTCAGGCCATAGAAGGCGCAGGTCGCGCAGATGTGTCCCCGCCCCCATTTCTTGCTGTTCTCAGCGATGGTTTTGACCCATAACAATGCCCTCGGACTCAGGTCTTCCGAGCCTCTGAAATCGGAAGTCTTCTGAATCTTGTTCCACTGCTCCTCGCTAAGCCTGTCGAAGCAGATTTGGTCCGGATCCAGCTCCGGATAGAAAGAATAGCCGGTACATCCGCACGCCTCCTTCCATATGGCATCGGGGTCTATTACCGCCCCCTGCCGTTTCCCCTCCGGACGATGGAAGACACATCCTGCGCAGCCCGGGCTTTTTCTATAGCATTCTTTTTTCATTGTGAAATCGTTTTCGATACCGCAAAGAAAAAGTATTGAACCGCAAAAAGCTGGCAGTGTGTACTATACTGGTTTATTTATAAGTATATACTATGTCCCGGAAAAAGCCCTCCGGGCACTCGGGAGGAAAGGGAAAAAGGACGGGCCTTTTTCCCGCACACTGAAGGGACTCCCGGTCCCTGAAAAGAGAAATGCCGCGAATTAATTCTGGCAATTTTGCCGGGAAACCGTTGCGGATGCATGAAGAAAGGCTTCCGGTGCGCCATCGCGGCGGCCGGGAGCCCGTAAGCAAGCATTATAACTTCAGAAGCGGCGTGTCCGGCTTAACTTCGCTGCCGGAATTCTGCCTGCGGCCTCGAACGGCCGCTGAA
>CAVLBF010000060.1:0-6553 GCA_963661285.1 Bacteroidaceae bacterium
TATCTTCAATCGTTATGTATCGCAAAGATAATACATAACGATGAGAATTGCAAGTATTTTTTCTGAAAATCAGCAGCTTGTGGCGAAAATTTTATGCCTCGTTAGGAAAGTTTTCGGGAATGCAGGTGTAAAAGGATGTACTTGACGTTCCGCGAGACACCCACTCGCTCTGGTACTCCACATAAAACCGATCCAAGTCTTCACTGCTGTACATAACCTTCGTTTTTGGCGGCTAATGTAGCGGGATTTCCGGCGAGTCCAAAATTTGACCACTAAATGATTACGCCTAAGACAATTTTAGTGATTCTGAAAAAATGAAGAATTCTTCCGTCATCCTCTTTTCTTGTAAAGTATAATGGAGGTTATGAAATGAACTTCTAAAACCATCGTAGAGTTCCCTGACTTCTTCCACATTGTCATAAGAAACCATCCACTTTAAGTCTTGATGGGAAGCCAATAAATCCCTCAATGCCTTGTGGTCTGACTGTTCATAAGCATTCAGGTACAAATCTCTGCCTTTTTTATAATATGGAGGATCCAAATATATGAAAGAACATTTGTCACGCAATTCTTCGATATGATTTTTAATAAACAACAATGTATCTTCATTATGGACACCTATCTGATTTTTATATTCCGCGATACGCCTGATGCGCTGAATAAGGCCTGGCTTATTAAATCTACAGTCGATGGCATATTTACCATCCTGTTTATAACCCCCTATCGGGCCAGCATCCTTGATTATGCCGGAACGATTACACCGATTTAAGAAAAAAGCCGCAAATCCAAGTTCTAATGACGAAAAACGCTCTGTGGTGTCATTGTATATTTCCCGCTGTCTTTGCCAAGACTCGATATTGACCGGAGTCCTTTCAATCATTTCGATAAAATCATCTGTGTCATTAAGGATGGAATACCAGAAAGAATATATATGGGCATCTGCATCATTAAGGACTATGCGTCTCACGGAACCATCCAGTAGCAAACTCAAGGCAGCGCCAGCACCTCCCGCATAGAGCTCATAATATGAACAATCCTCCATATTCAGTTCTATCAAGTTTCTCAGAAAACCAGCCAAACTGGCTTTCCCCCCAGGGTATCTCAATGGACTCAGAGTCTGCATAGTTCCTAAATTCGCTCAAATATAGTATTTTTCCTTGAGATAATCACGCATCCCCATTTATATTGCAAGCGCCTACTTCTACAATAAATTGATTTTCAATGGAAGATGTTTGTTTTTTGGGGGATTCCGGGTATTCCTAGCATTCACAGTTCCATATCAAACCATCTCTGCGTGTCTTGGTGTCCTAGAGTGTCTGAGCCAGCGGAGAGTGAATTAAATCATTGTCCTTCAATGTACAGAATTGGGAGACTGCACAACTGGCATAGGTCGAAGGCTGTCCAAGGTCGAGGTCGGAACCGTTGCCAAGTATAAGCTTTTTGTTAGGACGGTTCTTGGCTAATCAGTGGTTTCAGATATATCCAAAAGTTTCTGCAATAGCGGGAAAAGGTAGTCCCAAAAACGATTGAGGAAGTTCCTGTTGAGATATGAGGTGCTCTTACTATGGACATATCCATTCAGAACATCAAGGCTAAACTCGGCTTTTGTATTAGTCAAACGAGCGATTATCGTCGACAACTGGGTTTCCTTGAACCCGTTCTGGTCTGCCAGAAAAGTCAGCCTCTTATTCAATTCTATGCTCTTGAGACCATCTTTGTACTTTGCGCATAGTGCTGAATCCAGACCTTCAGATGTGAGATATTCATGTACGGATAAATCAAGAAAGACTCTGACGGCTATGGAAGCAACGCTAATGTACTTCTGCGTCGGGAGTTCCTTCAGTTCGTTAAACAGGTGCACAAGACGATAGTTCTCATTGTTGAGGTTATAGCACGGTAAAATCAAATGAAGTCGTTCTGGATCACCCTTCCTGATTGTTTTCTTTTTGTTGGAAGAAGAATCATCCGGAATAAGAGACGCGTCTGCTGCTTTTTTCTTGGTGTCGACAGAAAAGGGATCTGCCTCATTTTTATCCACCTTCGGCAACGATGATAAGATATCATCGATATTCGTTGTGATAGTACGGGTATCAATTTTAATCTCCGGATTTGGAGAAACGATGTTCTTTATGAGGCTGGCAAAAGCCGTGAGGAAACTCTTCCTGTTGTCTAGTTTAACGGATGTTCCCTCAAACTTCACTCCCCACTCATCGCGGACTCGCATAGTATCAAAGAATCGTTCAAGGACTGTCATCGGGAACTGATGGGAAGTGGCCGCTTTGTATTCTTCAGCCGTCAGAATGGCTTTTACTTCCGGCTCTTTTACTAAGCCAATAAGCTTGATGTCACGAATGAATGCTTCAATCTCTCCCATACTCATGTTGGTCTTCTGTATGAGGAGGTCGTAGTCTTCTCCGTATTTGAGATAGAGGGACTCAAACCACCTTTGTTGCTGGAGACGAGACCATCTGCGCTGTAAGGTCGCAGTGCTATTGCGTTGGTTGATGTACCATTCGGCATCATCGAGGGTTGGGGCTATGTTAACGTAGATTTTATCGACCCTGACCCATAGCTTAGCATATGCTCTTATCGAGGCCCGGATTTTCTTCGGGGCCCGCGCAGGATCGCGCAGGAGTTTGAGAGCGAGGATACGACGGTTTCCCTCGGCCACATAGAATTTGTTGTTGGAAGGATCTTGCCAAACAACTATCGGTTCGGCAGGAATGAAGCCATTGGTAGCAATGGATTTCACGAGGGCCAGAAAGTTTCGGCGGTCATTTTCATCTTCCGTGATATCATCTACGAAATCGGCGAGGGTGATGTGTTTTTCGTCGGGATTGAGACGCGGATTCTCGTTCCAAAGACGGATGTTGTCTATGGAACGGAGGTAGCGTTTGCTGAACCAGTCGTTGTTTGACATTCTATTCGATTTTTTGAGGAATGGCCGCTATGAGTTTTTCAAGTATTGGCAGTAGGTGGTCTTTTATGAGATAGGCTGCAAATACCTGAGTTTCGCCTCGGGCTTCTATACCTCTCTTGAGGTTCTGGACAAATATGGATTCTTCGGCATAAGGGACATTAGTATTATGCTGGATGAAACGGCTATTGAGGATGGTACCAATGGCTAGGACCTCGTTCGGCTGAATCACTTTGAACTTCTCAATAATCGTTTCTTCCGGTATCTTGGCCAGAATGGGGAATGTGAAGAAGTCCGGGGTGCTATGTGATGCCAAGTCGGGCAGCAGCCGCTGCGCCAAAGCCGGAAGGTCTTCTTGGAATTGACATCTGACTTCTTTGATATCATCACTCTTTTCTTTATCTTCCTGACACTCAATCTTTTCTTTAATGTACTCCAATACCCATTTGCTGATTGCTGGTATCTCGGATGCGATGATATCGAGACTGGTTTTGGCAAGAATCGGCAGTTTGACAATGCGTTGGTAGTGAGTGTCTATTCCTCTGGTGATGACGGTCCTTATTTCATCCGGCTGCTTTCCGGCAAGTACGGCATAGTGCTGGAGGAAAGTGGTCGCATTGATGTATGATGCGTCATCAAGGAAAGCACCTTGCTCAGTGTACTTGGCAAGAATCTTCAGTTGTTCAGGGAATTCTTCATTGGAGAACGATCCTATGGACATCAAGAAACGGTTCAGGAGCTGGGCTGCGGGGTTTTCGTTTTGCCTTTCTATGGAGAGATGGTATCCGTCCCAGCGCTGTATTAGCAGTTTTGCATCAATGTTGATACCGGCGGTAACCAAATCAAATACCTGAACAGAAGCAACAAGAGGCAGACTATGGCGTTCGATATACTGCTTGAATATGGCACGGATTCTATCGGCAGTGACATCAATTTCTCCCTGATTCTCTTTTTCTTCTTGCGAGGCAAAGGGATTAGGCTCACAGTCATCAAGGTCTATCACGAAGGACTCTACTGCGGAGGCCTTGATGTAGGCATCTCTGTCGAGATAAGTTATGCGGTTGCGCTTGTACTCAATCGATAAGCCGACCGTGAGTGCCCAAAGGGAAAGTAGAAACTCTTCCAGATCTTGATTGCCGGGGTTGGCTTGGACTGTTCCCGAGAAAGCATCGTATATCTTGGCGAAATGGTTAATGGAGAATTTGAGAATCCGGATGTTGCAGAGGTCTTCCTGAAGGTCGAGTCTAGTCTTGTTAATGTTGGCATCCGGGTCGATGACGCTGACAAATCCGGTGGTGGACACCAATTTGGCGAAATCATCACCGTGGTTGTGAATGAGGGCTTGGTAAATGGTCAGTATGTCATGCGGGAACAGGAGAGACCTTTCTATGACTTTTTCTTTGAAGTCGAGATAGGATTTTGCTCCTTTGTTGAAGTAGAAATCGTTGGCAATCAAGATAACCTTGTATTGCTTGGTTTCAACATAATCGTTGATGGCACCGAGAAGAAGGTACGGTTGGATGGTCTTGACAGCGCGTTCGAGGTCATCGAGAATGATAACCAATTTGTCCTTGGGCAGGCGGCCGGCGCATAGGGTTGTATAGGCATCTACAATTCGGCTTACATCTACATATTGCCCGATGAGGGGAACCCTATCAGAGACCGACTGGATTCCCTGAGGCCTCGTTGAGATTTGCTTTTTTGAGAGCCATCTTGTAAACTGGGTGATGGCTTTGTTGCCTTTATCCTGAGCAGGGGTAAGATTCTCTTCTCTGTATTCTTGCAGGAAGGTCTCCGTGATACGCTTTTCAAGATTGTCAAGACTACTCAAGCCAAAAAGTGATATTCTGACAGGGTACTTTCTTTCTCTGATAAGCTTGTCCCTCATAGTGTGGTTGACATAATATGTCTTGCCCGAACCCCATGATCCGGAAATCAAGAGAGCCCCGGAGGATTCCAATGAAAGGTAATTCTGTATGCTTGTAAGGAAAGCGTCTTTAGAATGCATATTTGCTTGTAAGAAAAGTTTTGGGTTAGTGGCCATTTTGGACTCAGCTAAAAGTCAAGCACATAGCTGCAAATTGACCCGATTCTATGACAGTCATTGTCCTTCTTACAGCATTATCCGTTATGCGGGCGACAGATTCAAGCGGCAAGATGCTTTCCTCCCCACTACATCACAAGTCCAGCAACTCCACAGCCACCATCCCGTTCAGCATCGGCAGAAGGCTTTCTATCTTGCGGCACTTCACCCGATTGTGGAGGAAATCCATATCGTCGAGCAGTTCGTAGGCTTGCGCTTCCGGCATATCACCTCCGTAGCCTGCCGCCACTATGCAGACAGCTCCCAGATTGCGTGCATCTTTGTCGAGGCGGAGGTCGCAAGTTCCCTTCAGTATCGTGGGGAAGGCATTGTAGATGACATTGCAATAATGCAGTAGGTCTTGGAAGTCCGGTGATTCTGTGAGCCACGCGGCAAGCATCTCTTCCTGATATTGGCGCAGGAGCAGCAGGTATTTCTCCTTTCGCATCTTGCCTTTGAGGGAGTCGGTCATCACCAGAAAGAGGGCGTGGGAGAGGATTATTCTGTCCTCCGAAGGGTGGCAGTAGAAGATATCATCCTCGGGAGCGCAGCTTTTTGCCAATCGCTGCTCCATCCTGGATATCATTTCCCTGCGGAGTGCCTTGAGTTCAGTTTTCCCCACAATAATACTCAATCTGTTCTGTCAAATTCCAGATTCTCCACTATTCAACCTGAGAGAGTATCGCTTCCGGCGATGTTCCCATCAGTGTGATAGCCGAGATTTTATGACCTCCGTTGGCATCAAACGAATGTCCGCAGTGGTAGAGCCTGTCATCGATAATGAGCCAACGGTCGTGGGATTCCTTGCGCCATTTGCGTATGTCCGAGTGGCTGCACGGACAAGATTCTCCAGAGCAGCACGGGCAGTGTAGAAGTCTCCCTCGAAGAACACCATCTCGGCAGGAGGCGTGGAACTGCGGATGAAGAAATCAAGCTGCTGTTGCTGTCTGGCCTGATTGTCCTCGATTCGGGTCATACGCTTATCCATATTCTCCTGTAAGGCGATGAGATGGCGGTTGACAGAATACCCTTTGAGAAGATAGTCGTGAAGAACCGTATTTGCCCATCTGCGAAACTGGATACCCCGACCAGACTTAACACGATATCCGACAGAAAGAACAACATCAAGATTATAATATTCAACCAAGTAGGTCTTACTGTCAGCGGCAGTTGTCGCAAATTTTGCGACAACTGAAGTTAAACCATTGTGATTCACAGCATCTTTTATATCAGGTGCATCTTGAGCCAGCTCCTCACGAAGAGCATTATTGATGTGCTTCCCGATAGTCTTCACATCACGACCAAAGAGTCGAGCTATCTGATGTCGGTTAAGCCACACTGTCTCTTGTTCGAATCTCACTTCGAGCGAGAGTGTTTCATCCGGCTGATAAAGAACAATTTGAGAGTCGTCATTCATAGTTTTCAGTTTTTCTCGACTTCAAATGTACTGAATCCTTCTGTGATTTCCAAATGCCGAATCTGCGTCATGCCCGACCTGCTCGGGCATCCCGGCTGCGTGAACAACAATCTGATATCATTGCCTGCACACCATT
>CAVLBF010000061.1:0-6324 GCA_963661285.1 Bacteroidaceae bacterium
CTGAATGTAGATTCATTTCACTCCGGTCTATGAGGTCCTGTAACTTAGATTGAACCGCGTCGTGGGAAGCAGAGTCTTGGCGACTTCCGACTGCAGCTGTGGCTGTCCGATGTCACCAAGAATGTCAGCGACTGTTTTCCTGACACGCGGCGGATAACATCTTGACAAAGATACGATTTTTTCCAGTTCCGAGGTCCCGTACTTTTCGAAATATAGACACTTGACGCGGTCATAAATGTCCTGAGCCGTCGTCCCGGGTATGCTTTTCATATCCTTTATCGCATCCAGCAGCCTCAGGTACGGAAGCTGACGCTCATCCTGATACTCCAGACTATAGGCTTTCACGCACTCAATATTCAGTTTTTTGAAACTGAAAGGCCGCACAGGACTTGGAGTGGCTATCGTTATGGTTGTGGCGACCTGCTCGGTCAGGCCCATCTTGTTGTAAACATACGCTCCGGAGATGTATCCGTTGACCTTCTCTGTCAGATAGCGGAACTGCTCATCCTGATATACCGGCAGGTTGCCTAACCCCAGAGCAGATTTTCTGGGACGATAATATGCGCCCTTCTCTACCCGTACGACTATCCCCTTCCGGTTCAATTCGGAAAGCAGCACGGCGACATTCGCGGTTTTGCCTAAATCATAGGACAGCTCCCGGAACGTGAATATGCGCCCGGCGTCTATCCGCGCAATCTGCCGCAATATGTTCTTTCTGAATGAATCCATCTATGTCTCTCTATTGTGCCTGCAAAGATAATAAATTATGTAATTACTTGCAAAAACATAATAGAATCTATGTTTTCCACATAGTTGATACAAAGTGAAAACTTGCGGGGCGGACCGGAATGACTCCTGCCCGCCCCGCACCTGGTATTTTGTTTTTTAGAATGGTTCCCTCTTTCTACTTCAGCGTCCAGCCGCCGTCCGCGGCGACAGAAAGGGATTTCTGCGTCCCCGCCGTGCCGATGAGCAGGACGGCGTCCCACTCGTAGGTGTCGTACTCCGTCTGGTCCGACAGCGTGGCCTCTATCTTATAGCCGTCGGTGCTGAGCGTGAAATGACTGTCCGACCCCGTGCTGAACAGCGTCTGCTTCCCGTCAAGGGTCGCGAGCAGGAGCACGTCGTCCTGGTACACCTCCAGAGGCAGCAGGCATTCCCTGAATCCCGAATACACCGCGAGCCTCAGTCTCGAAGCCTTTATGGGGTCTGTGAAGTAGCCGTGCCAGTAGATGTCGCAGGTGTATCCGGCGGTGTCGTAGTCGCTCTCGTCCAGTACCACGCCGCACTTGTCCACGGCGTAGACCTTCGCGGTCGTGTTCTTTTTGTAGACTGACGCAAGCATTGTGTCGCCGTCCGTGAACGAGTTCCCGTAGTCCGGGTTGTCGTCGTTCTCGAACTCCACCACGCTGTCGTCCGCGAGCATCCACACGCGCCATCCGTCCAGAGAGCAGGACGGATTATAGACATACGGGCGCAGTGCCTTTCCGTAGCTCATCTCCACATAGGATTCGTCCATCGCCTCCGAGCCTCCCGAGGAGACGACATATGTCCTCTCCTCGCCGTCGAGCTTGGAGCTGGTAGGGGTTATCGTCACGAACCAGTGCGTCCTGTCCCCCGACTGGAACTGCGCCCCGAGCGTGACGGTGTTCCCCGATATGACCGGATCGGCGTAGTTCACGCTGTCGTCCGAGTCATTCCCGTCCCTCGTGAGCAGCCCGTATCTCGTCAGCTCGTAGTCCACGCCCGGCGTGAGGATGTCGTATATGAGGTTGCCGGAGCTGTCTACGCGGTAGTTGGCCGCTATGCTGAAAGTCACATTAACGACGCCTCCGCTCGAAGGGGCCAGCACCCAGTACGGGCAGTCTGTGGAACCCGCTATCCTGTTCGTGCAGTCGTCCACGTCGATGTAGTCGTCCTCCCACGGGCGGGTGTGGTTGAGAGTGCACAGGCTGTTGTGCTCCCCGTGCCCCAGCGGGCAGTCGTCCGGATGCTCCCTGTGGAATCCCGAGCTGGTCCAGTCGGTCTCGATGTTCACCATACCGATGGGGCTGACATCGACCGCCTTCGCCCGCGCCACTACCGTGCACCGGTCGGCTATCCTCCCGTCCCAGTAGCGGGCCGTGAGGGTGCCGTTGCGCTGCGAGGTGTACGACCCCTGCGAGAGCGTGAGCGTGGAGGAGTTGAAAGCCACTCCCGTCAGCGAGGACGACAGCGAGTAGGTTATCCCGTAATGGGACGAGTTCCCGGTCACGGATACCGGGGCGGAGCCGTTCTCGGGGATGTAGTATGTGGAGCTTCCGAAGCGGAACGTGCGGCTGTCCGTCACGTCCGGCTCAATCTTCCAGTAGTCTTCGAGGAACCCTCCCTCGTCGGAGAGGTTCAGGGTCAGGGTGTACCGCGTGCCCCTCGCTACGTCGAAGTTGTCCGTGGCGTTCTCTCCGAGGAACATCCTGTAGGTGTTCGCGCTCACGAGACCTCCGGAGAGGTCGGTGTACGTGCCGGTCAGCTCCAGATAGGTCGGAAGGTATCCTCCGACGGAAGTCCCGCTGTCGGGGACCTTCAGCTTGTGATTGGAAGAACTGTTGCTTATGAGCTTCCCGCAAGCGTTCTCGAGGCTGTAGTACCTCACCGGCGAGCCGCCGGCAAGCAGCGACAGGTCGGAAGCCGATGCCCGGTCCCCGTCGGAGACGAGGGAGGACTGCGATGTGGTGAACGCGTTGGAGGCGGCGAACGGCGAGGTCACCGTGGGCGACTGCCTGAGCCTCAGGCTCTCTATCTCGAAGCTCCCGTGCGAGAAATCCTGGTTGATTTTGAAGTCCAGCCTCGAAGGCAGCCTGCTGAAGTTCAGGCTCAGCGACGAGCCTGAGGAGAGCGTAGCGTCCACCGGGCCGCAGGACATCGGCATCCCTCCGGAGAGCGACCACGAGCCTACGGGCCAATCCACGCTGAGGGACTGGAGCGCTGACTCCGCCGCGCCCGAGGAGAGCGACGAGCGCCTGTCACCGCAGTTGAGTAGTCCGTAGAAGCGGTAGCCGCGTCCCGACAGGCCGCTGACCTTCAGGGACGACGCCCCGGAGAGGTCGGCGTAGTACGAGTCCGAGAGGAGATACGAGCCTCCGGCTTTCTCGAACTGGAATACCGTGATGTCCCTCATCACCGATTCGAAGGAGTCCAGCGAGGACGCGGAGCCTACGGACGAGCGTGTGGAGAGCGCGTCACAGAACCCCACGCCCACTTCCACGCATACCGTCTTCCCCTCCTCCGGCTGAGAAAGCTCCTGCCGTGCGCAGGAGACCATAAGCGGAATAGCCGCCAACATTATTATTTCTTTCGCTTTCATATTCTTCCGATCAGATGTGTTCGTCATATCCGTATCCTCCCTTCCACGGCTCTACCGTCACTTCCACGACGCAGAGGCTTCCGTCGAGGGTCAGCGTGATGTCGTCCAGGTCGGCCTTCCCCCAGTCGTAGCCGGTCTGTCGGAGGACGGCTTGAAGGTCCCGCTCCTCGGTCCCGCCTCCGATGTCCGTAAGGAGCGTGAACCGTCCCTCCGGCAGGAGCCTCGGGACGAAGAATACCGCCTCGGTGTCGTCCGCTATACTGAGCGGCATCCCCCAGCCGCCGTCAAGCGGCCCGAGGGTTCTGAGGTCGAGGCCTCCGCACGAGGTGGAGACCGCCATCGAACGCACGCCGGAGGCGCTCCACGAGCCTTCCCGCGGACGCAGGGTCACCCGGGCGAACTGCCTTCGCATCCTCACGGTGTCCCGCGCCTCCTCGCCCCGGCAGTCCACCGCAGAGGCGTGCGCCCACAGCGTGTCCGCCTGCTGCCCGTCGGCGAAGACCACCCTCCCTTCACTCTCCCAGCCGGAAAGAAGCCCGGAACGCACGGAGATCGTGACGGTCCCCCTCGGAACGGTGTATTCCCTTTCCACGGGAGAGTCTTCCCCTCCCGAGATGTCCTCGGACACTATCCCGCTCCCTCCGCTCCAGAGCGTGAGGGCGGCTTTCCCGGACACCCTCGGCATGTCCGAGCTGATGACGGTGAGCCAGCAGGGGCAGGGCGACCTGTCCTCCTTGACCGAGCAGGAGGACATTATGAGAAGCGCGGGCAGAAGCCACAGCGCGGAGTGAAGATCGGCGGACATATCCGTAAGCGTTTTGATTGGTCGGGGCGGGAGGAGTCGGACCTCCGGACGGGAAGGACTGTCTTTGAACCAGACTTCCCGCGCCGCCGGGCGCGCCCCTTGAGGTTTAGATTGTCTCGTCGTATGTCGCTCCGGTCTTCCATCCGTCCACGGAGACGCTCACGCTGAACGATCCCTTCTCCACGGGCTTGTCAGGGTCGTCTGAGCCGAGTCCCGTGATGGTGAGTCCCACCGTGTAGGTGGTGTTGCGCTCGATGGTCGAAGAGTCGAGAACGACAGGATAGTAGTAGAGCCTGCCGTCCACTGTGGCCGCCACGACCAGCACGGTGCGCTGGGCGGAGAACGTCGCGCTGAACCCGGCAGGGGCCACGGTCGAGGAGTTGGCGTAGCCGTAGAAGAGGTACGGGGTCGACGGGGTCAGCGAGGCTCCGTTGTTCACGTCCGTCCCCACCGACTTGAAGGTCAGCTCCGGGCAGGATGCCGCGTAGGTGCCGCCGTCGATGATGTGGGCGGCGTTGCGGCTGCTCTCGTCCTTGCGTCCCTCCTTGTTGTACCAGGTGGACACCGCGGCGCTTCCCGCGACGTTCTGGTTGCCGACGACATTGGAGAGGAACACCCTCTCGACCTTGAGAGCGCCGTAGGACGCTGGCAGGCTGTTGGTCACCGACTGGAGCGCCACGCGGGCGGCGAGTCTCGAAACGGCGACGGAGCAGTTCGTCGTGCCGGAGGACACCGTGCAGCTGGACTTGCCCGCCATCACGAAGCCCTTGGAGGCCGTGGTGCTGTTGGCTGAGAGGTCGAGCGCGGTCGCCTCGAGGGCAGTCAAGGTGCCCACCGACGAGAGGTCGGGACCGTTGGCCACGGCGTACACGGTCTTCGCTCCGGAGGTCACAGAGAGGCTAGCCGAGGTGGACGAGCCGAGGCTCTTGTAGGCGTTGATCTTGCCGTCGCTGCCGAACACGAGCACCTGCAAGCCGTTGAGCTGCGTCTCGTAGGTCTGCGCGGCGGTGTAGGCGCTGACCGCCTTTGTGGACGGCCCTTCCTGAGGGGCGATGCTCACGGCTATCACTCCTTCCTCTCCGGCTTCCGGAACCGCCTCCGGGGCCTTCTCGCAGGCGGCCAGAGCTATCGCCGCTGCCGCCATCATCACTGGAATTGTCTTCTTCATCTTTTCTTGATGTTTGGATTGTTGTTATTGTGTCGTTTATGGATTGTGTGTCTTCTTTTCCACCCCTACTCTTCCTCCTTCTCCCCGTCGAGTCCGTATTCCTTTATGAGCGAGGCTATCTCCGGGTCGAGGTTGCCCCTGTGCCTGTACGACGGCTCCTCCCGGCACGCCGCGAGGAAATGCCCCACGGCCTCCGCCTCATCCCCTTTCCGGGCGCAGAGCACCGCGAGAAGGTACTCCACCTTCGGGGTCCGCTCCAGAGTCTGAAGTATCGCCAGCGCGCTCGCGTCCCTGTCGGTGAGGCAGCAGGCCACCGCCGCGTTGTAGTCCCGGTATGGCCGCAGGAGCTTCACCGCCGTGGCGTAGTCCCTGTCCCGTATCGCCTGCACGCCCCGCATATAGACCGTGTCAAGCTCGGTGGTGTGGACCGTGTCCTTCACCATATCCCTCCTGTGCAGGTGGAAGCTGAACCCAACCGTGCGCAGGTACGGGTGCCAGCGCGCTCGCGTCCCTGTCGGTGAGGCAGTAGGCCACCGCCGCGTTGTAGTCCCGGCATGGCCGCAGGAGCTTCACCGCCGCGGCATAGTCCCTGTCCCGTATCGCCTGCACGCCCCGCATATAGACCGTGTCAAGTTCCGTGGTGTGGACCGTGTCCTTCACCATATCTTTCCTGTGCAGATGGAAGCTGAACCCAACCGTGCGCAGGTACGGGTACATCGTCTCCCGCATCATCCTGTAGAACCTCTCCTTCGAGAGCGTTTTTTCTCTCTCGTCCGGGTCCTGGATCTTCACTATCTCGAAGTAGCGTTCCTTCTCGCTTTCTGTCATCGAGGAGTCCGCCCTCACGAGCGCGTCCAGCCCCTTCCAGTTCTCCGGCGTGCCCTTCGGGATGAACGCGATGCCGGACACCTCCGTCCCTTCCTTCCTCGCCGCCTCCGCCCCGAGGCCGAGGCTCATCCCCCGCTCCTCGGCGAGAGAGTCGGCGTACTCCTTCATCCATTTCCTGAA
>CAVLBF010000062.1:0-6272 GCA_963661285.1 Bacteroidaceae bacterium
GTTCAGACTAAGCAAAATCTTTGGATAGCCTCACACGGAAGTTTGCAGGTGAGCCTAATCTTTGATTGTCTTTTTGGTCTATATTCCTTTTTTCATCAGTCGTGTACGTCCAGTACACTCCATCTTCAAAAAGAAATCTATACTCAAAAATCCTTCGCAAATCTGTACCAACTTATTTTTTACCGCTTACTAAGAAGTTGTTTCGAAAAGGTTCCCGGATTTTATTTCAAAACAACTTCTGGGCGAATTATCTCCAATAATTGTTATTTTTGCGTTCCGAATCCGCAATGGACAATTACCGGAGATTATGATTGAGAAAAAGACGAAAATAATATGCACCGTCGCCGACAACCGCTGCGACGTGGATTTCATCCGCAGGCTTTACGAAAACGGGATGAATGTGGTCCGGATCAATTCAGCCCACGCGACGCTCGAGGGGGCGCAGAAAGTCGTGGACAACGTGAGGAAAGTGTCCGACAGGATAGCCATACTCATAGACACGAAAGGGCCTGAGGTCCGGCTGACCCGGATGGCCGACGAGGCGGGCTTCGTCGCGAGGACGGGAGAGACGGTGGAGATAATCGACGACCCCTCCCAGCCCTGCCGCAAGGGTGTGTTGAGCACGACCTATCCGCATCTTGCCGATGACGTGCCGGTGGGTTCCGACATACTCATCGACGACGGCTCGGTGGACCTCTCCGTCATCGGGAAAGAGGCGGGGAAACTCATCTGCAAGGTGATGAACGAGGGGATAATCAAGGGCCACAAGAGCGTCAACATCCCGTCAGTGCACATAAACCTGCCCGCCGTGACGGAAAAGGACAGGAAGTTCATCGACTGGGCGATTGATGCTGACATAGACTTCATCGCGCACTCATTTGTCCGCAGCGCGCGGGACCTGCACGAGATTCAGGAGATTCTGAATTCCCGAGGCAGTCACCTGAAAATCATCGCTAAAATCGAAAACCAGCAGGGTATCGACAATCTTGACGATATCCTCACCTATTGTTACGGGATTATGGTCGCCCGGGGAGACCTCGGAGTCGAGATTCCGGCCGAGCGCATACCGTTGATACAGCGGGATATCGTGAGGGCTTGCCGGGAGAGGAAAAAGCCGGTAATCATTGCGACCCAGATGCTGCAGAGTATGATAGACAACCCCCGTCCGACAAGAGCGGAGGTGACGGACGTGGCGAATGCCATATTCCAAATGGCCGACGCGATAATGCTCAGCGGCGAGAGCGCATTCGGGAAGTATCCCGAAGAGGCGGTTCGGACGATGACCAGAATCGCGCAACAGACCGAAAAGACCATCGACGTGAACCTTGAGCTCAACCTGCGCAAGGCGGTCAAGCCCGTGGCCGTCGTGCTGGCGAGGGCGCTTGTGGACGCAACCCACGAGCTGCCGGTGAAGGCGCTTGTGTTCGACACTTATACGGGGCGTGTAGGGCGCTATCTGTCCACTTTCCGGCCCAAGGTTCCCATCTATGCGATGTGCTACAACATCTATACTATGAGGGAACTCGCTCTTGTGTTCGGCATCACGGCCTATCCGTTCTCCAGAGTGAATGACAAGGAAGAATTCTCCGCGAAGTCGATAGAGATACTCAGCCGGGACGGCAAGATATCACAGGGAGACCTTGTCGGATTCATCGGCGGCGTGTTCGGCGCACAGATAGGCGCTACATATATGGAATTGAAACACGTATAGGGGGAGCAAGTTGGAAAATATTGACTTTCTCAGTATATTTGCGACGCGAAAAACTTACAAGTACTAGAATATGATTTACACGAAAGAAGTGCAGCAGATGTGCTGCGTTGCAAAAGGCGCCAACCACGCCAACGCCCCGATTCCTGAAGAGGGGAAGTGGGTGCACGCAAAGGAAATCAAGGACATCTCCGGACTGACCCACGGCATCGGCTGGTGCGCACCTCAGCAGGGATGCTGCAAGCTCACGCTCAACGTCAAGGACGGCATCATCGAGGAGGCTCTCGTCGAGACCATCGGCTGCTCCGGTATGACCCACTCCGCCGCTATGGCGTCCGAGATTCTCCCGGGCAAGACCCTCCTTGAGGCTCTCAACACCGACCTCGTCTGCGATGCCATCAACACGGCTATGCGCGAGCTCTTCCTCCAGATTGTCTACGGACGTACCCAGTCAGCCTTCTCCGAGGGCGGACTTCCTGTCGGCGGCTCCCTTGAGGACCTCGGCAAGAACCTCCGCAGCCAGGTCGGCACGATGTACGGCACCCGCGCCAAGGGCAGCCGCTATCTCGAGATGACCGAGGGCTATTGCACCCGTATGGCACTCGACGCCAACAACGAAGTCATCGGCTACGAGTTCGTCAACCTCGGCAAGCTGATGGACGCTCTCAAGGGCGGCGCGACCGGCCCGGAGGCCATCGAGAAGGCCAAGGGCAGCTATGGCCGCTTCAAGGACGCAGTGAAGTATATTGACCCACGTAAAGAGTAAGAGACAGAGACTATGGCACTTTTTGAAAGCTACGAGCGCCGCATCGATCAGATCAATGCCGCACTCAACAAATACGGAATCAAGGACATCGAGGAGGCCAAGGCCATCTGCGACGCCAAGGGCATCGACCCGTACAAGATGTGCGAGGACACCCAGAAGATATGCTTCGAGAATGCGAAGTGGGCCTATGTCGTCGGGGCGGCCATCGCCATCAAGAAGGGCGTGAAGAACGCCGCCGAGGCTGCTGAAGCCATCGGCGAGGGTCTTCAGGCATTCTGCATCCCGGGTTCTGTGGCCGACGACCGCAAGGTGGGTCTCGGACACGGCAACCTCGCCGCACGTCTCCTGAGCGAGGAGACCGGCTGCTTCGCCTTCCTCGCCGGACACGAGTCTTACGCTGCCGCCGAAGGCGCCATCAAGATTGCCGAGATGGCCAACAAGGTGCGCAAGAAGCCGCTCCGCGTCATCCTCAACGGACTCGGCAAGGATGCCGCCAAGATTATCTCCCGCATCAACGGCTTCACCTATGTGCAGACCCAGTTCGACTACTACAGCGGCAAGGTTGAGGTCATCTCCGAGACCAAGTACTCCGACGGAGTGCGCGGGGGAGTGCGCTGCTACGGCGCTGATGACGTGCGCGAGGGCGTTGCCATTATGTGGAAGGAGGATGTGGACATCTCCATCACCGGCAACTCCACCAATCCTACCCGTTTCCAGCATCCGGTCGCAGGCACATACAAGAAAGAGCGCGTGCTTGCCGGCAAGCCGTACTTCTCCGTAGCCTCAGGCGGCGGCACCGGACGCACCCTGCACCCGGACAATATGGCGGCGGGTCCTGCTTCCTATGGTATGACCGACACGATGGGCCGTATGCACTCCGACGCCCAGTTCGCAGGTTCATCATCAGTTCCGGCACACGTCGAGATGATGGGCTTTATGGGAATGGGCAACAACCCTATGGTCGGCGCGACCGTCGCAGTAGCGGTTGCGGTGGCGCAGGCGATGTAATTCCTGTTGAGCCGTTTGGGCTTGGTAATATAATTTAGGCGACCCGGTTGCGGGCCGCCTTGTTTTATTTTTGGGAAAGAGGTCAGCGAAAACAAAAACCGTGAAGCCTTTGGGAAGAAAGATATATTTTGTATCTTTGCTGTTAGTTTATTTGAAACAGAATGGGAACAAAGTATAACAAAACTGTCTCCCCTTTTGAAGGATATCTCCTCAATAAGATGTCAGAGGGCGGTCAGTCTTGGTTCGATGTCGGGCAAGCTTATGAAATCTTTCCCGACAAAGAGAAAGGGGCCGTCAGGAATCTTCTTAAGCGGATGGCGGACAAAGGGCTCATAATGGTGATCGGGAAAGGACTCTATTGGATTATCCCGTTTGAACAGGAAGTCTCCACATATCTCCCTTCCTGGCATCTTCTTGCAGAACCTCTAGCAGGAGATGCCAAGTATTACATTGGCTATTATTCGGCATTGCAAATACACGGGTTGATTACTCAACCTTCATTGAAGGAGCAGATTGTATACGATCTACGCAAGTCGAAGACGGTGGTACTGAAGGGAGTTCAATTCCAGTTCATATACCACAAACCCGACCATTTCTTCGGAATCAAGAAAGTCTGGATCGATTCATACAACAAAGTTCTATGCTCCGATTTGGAGAAAACGATTCTTGACTGCCTGTTTATGCCGGATTATGCAGGAGGAATCATTGAAGTGGCAAAAGCCTTGTGGGAAGCAAGGGAAAAGCTTGATTTTCAGAAACTGCTCGGGTATGTTGAGCGATACAACAGCGGTGTCATAATCAAGCGACTGGGATATCTTCTTGATACGCTCGGCATTGAAAGCAGCATTACCGACAGCCTTCTCAAGATGCGTTCGGCAACTGTTTCTCCCCTGGATACGGAGGCTCCGAATGTGGGAAAAATATCCACGATGTGGAGCATTAGGCAGAATGTTGACATTGAAACTATTACTAACGCTATAAACAACTGATGCTATGATACTTCCAGCAGAAATACAGAAGAAAGCGAATAAAGAAAGGGTACGCGACACACAGATTGAGAAAGATTACATCCTGACTTGGATTCTCACGGGGATTGCCAATAACCCGGTGCTGGACAAAGCTCAGGCCTTTAAGGGTGGCACGGTGCTTAAAAAGTTCTATTTCAAGGACTACCGTTATTCCGAAGACCTTGACTTTACCTTGGTCAATGATGACCTTACCAATGAGGAAATACAAGACCTCTACAATGAAGTGTTCCAATATGTCAGAGAGGAAGCCAATATCCCTCTCTCCTTGGATGACTTTGGCACTCACGAAACAGGGAACATCGACTTCTACATATCCTATATTGGCCCTCTCGGAGGCTTCGGCTCAAATAAAAGGGTCAAGGTGGACATCTCCAGAACCGAACTTATTCGCTTCGACCTCGAAAACCGGCCGATGTTCAATACATACACGGACCAGAAAGATTGTACTATCCAATGTTATTCTCTCGGCGAGGTGATGACGGAGAAAATGCGCTCCCTGCTTTCGCGGACACAGCCGAGGGATTATTACGACCTCTGGTATCTGTCTGAGATGGAAGGTATGGAGATGGCCGATTATTTGTATGAATTCGAAGACAAGTCCCGTCACAAGGGTCTTGACCCCGATTCTTTGCAGGAAAAGTTGGAGAACAAGATCAGTGTTTTCAAATCCAGATGGGATAGTTCGATGAAAGACCAGATCGCAGACCTGCCTCCATTCGAGATGGCACACAGGGAGCTGTGGAAACACTTTCGCAGGTTATTCAAGTAAATTGATAGCCGGACAGTGGGCGGCAGAGCGGAAGTGGGGCCTGCGACTTGCCATCTGCCCCACTTGAGCGACTATATGGCGCTTCGGACGGATGTGTCAACGGCTGAATGCAAGGAGGAATGGGTGTCGAGACCAGGGTGGGGTTGGTGTACAATCTCTCATAGACCGTAGTTCTTGGACATTTCGGCAATATCGCCCATCATTTCGTCCCGGAAATCAACCGGCGAAAGAACTTCTACGGCAAATCCCCGGCCCAGACGTTTCCTTCGAGACCCATAGTCAAAATTATCGCTTGTATATTAGGAAGAATCCTTTATCTACCTCGGGATGAGGGGCAACACTGACGAGTTCCCACCCATCTTTTACATTTGCGACAATCTCGTTTTCAAGCCTCCCTGAATCGTAGCAATTCTGTGCTTCAATGACTTTATATTCCATATTCTTATTGTTTTTTGTTAGACATATCAAGTTTAGTCTGACCAGGCTGTGATAACGCCATCCTTGACATAAACAAACTGGCCGCTTTCATAGCACCATTGTTCTCTGTCATTATACGAACTCCTGTTGACACTCTTTGGCTTTCCCCATGCTAATATTCCAACGCCAATCAGGCGCCTCATAGCGTTAATAACCATTTTTGGTTCGTACTTCTTATTCAATTCCATAAAAGTATCCATAAGCTAAGTATATGACAAAAATTTGAAAACATCGATTCTATATCGGTCTGTGCGGTTAAGGAGACACTGTGAGATGTAGTCCAGTCCATATTTGAACAGGCTCACGGCCCTTCTGCCGTGTTTCAGAACCTTTATGGCTTTGATGTTTTCGTGAATATAAATTCCGACAAGGTAACACCAGACGTACGCTATCATTATGATGTGTGAACTTCCCCTTTTTGTGAACTTCCCCTTTTTAGGACAGCCTGTGATTAGACTGCAAATATAGTGTTTTTAAGTTTACTCGCCATATGTTGCGGTTCGTGATTGATTTCAG
>CAVLBF010000063.1:0-5451 GCA_963661285.1 Bacteroidaceae bacterium
CAAAGTTAATGCTTTTGTCTAACTCGGAACTGTCCTATTTTTAGGGAAGGCTACATCTGGATATGACCGACTTCGTGACAAAGTACGGGGATGATGTCCGTCTGGTTGACAGAATGAAACGGGACATCTGTGAGGAGTTGCTGGGATTGTATGAAGGAGTCTCGATGGGACTCAATGACGACCTTATGGACCTTCTGGTAAGGATTGTAGACCGCACCGGCGAGAAGTTCGTATGTCTGATTGACGAATGGGATGCCCTCTGCCGGGAAGGGCGGGAACGCCAGATGGACGAGTATGTGGATTTCCTCCGCAGGCTGTTCAAGGGCAGTAAAACCGAATATGTATTCGCCTGCGCTTATCTGACCGGAATTCTTCCGATTAAACGCTACAACACGCAGTCGGCGCTGAACAATTTCGAGGAATATACGATGCTGAGTCCCGCTCAGATGGCCCCATATTTCGGGTTCACCGCAGCGGAGGTGTCTGCTCTCTGTGATAATTCCGGAATGGATGCCCGTCAGATGGAACTCTGGTACGACGGCTATGAACTGGGTGCCGAGAAGGCGATGTACAATCCTTTTGCCGTTATGAGGGCGCTCAAGCGCAGGTCGTTCGCCAGCTACTGGGCGAGCACGAACACTTTCGAGAACCTTCGGAGGTATATCACGATGAATTTCGACGGGCTGAAGGACGAAATCGTCTCGGCTCTCAACGATATCCCTGTAAGAGTCAACTCTTTGAGGTTCAGCAATGATATGCACGAGATAGATTGCAAAGATGATGTGCTGACCCTTCTGTGCCATCTGGGTTATCTCTCGTTCAACGACGAGACCAAGTGTGCCGTCATCCCGAACTACGAAGTCAGGCAGGAGTTCGAGACGGCCATCGCGGACAGCGGCTGGGCCGAAGTGACGGATGCGCTGTCTAAGGCAGACCGGCTTCTATCGGATGCGCTTAATGGAGATGCCGAGGCGGTTGCTGCCGGAGTCGATATGGTTCACGAGCGGAATACCGGCATCCTCCGGTATAATGACGAAAACTCGCTCTCCTGTGTACTCTCACTTGCATTCTACACGGCGCGGTCGCGCTATGAGATGATACGCGAGCTGCCCGCGGGCAAGGGCTTCGCCGATCTGGTGCTGGTGCCGCATCGCAATGTGGATGCGCCCGCGATTGTGCTTGAGCTGAAATACAATCTCGATGCCGATACGGCTATCAGTCAGATCAAACGGCAGAACTATTGCGAGGCTCTGAGGTCATATTTCGGTGAGGTCATTTTGGTCGGTATCAACTATGACAGAAAGACCAAGAAGCACAGCTGCGTGATAGAGAGAGTGGAGAAAAGTAATACTAACGCCACTAAAAGTAATACCAACTTCGCGAAAGGTAATACTAAGAACCCTCTTTCCAAGCGCCAACTTCTTGTTCTGGATTACTGCCGGTCGGAAGCCCATACCGCATCGGAAATCTTTGCACATCTCGGAATAGGCAAACAGGCGAAGCACTACAATGTTTATATAAAGGCTCTGCTTGATTGTGGTGCTCTGACCGATATGACTCCGGGAATCCGGAGAAACAAAAAGTATGTGAGTTCAAAGTGATTTAAGTCGTTATGCAAGACAACAAGATACTGATATATACCGGCAGCGACGGCCTGACGAAAGTGGAGGTGAGGCTGGAAGAAGACACGCTGTGGCTTACGCAGGCGCAGATGTGCGAGCTGTACGGCACGAGTAAGTCGAATGTCAGCGAGCATATTAAACACATCTTTGAGGATGGAGAACTGGCGGCGGAGTCAGTTGTTCGGAAATTCCGAACAACTGCCGCTGACGGGAAGTCCTATTCGACGAGTTATTATAACCTCGATATGATTATTGCCCTCGGCTACCGCGTGCGGTCCATCATAGCCACCCGTTTCCGTCAATGGGCGACGCTGAAGCTCAAGGAGTATATGCAGAAAGGCTTCACCCTCGATGACGACAGGCTGAAACGCCTCGGGGCACCGGCTCCGTCTCGCACGCAGAAGCTATGGAACACGCCACCTGCGAGTACCGCAAATACAAACAGCGCCTCATCAGCGATATGGAGCAGGACTACCTGGATTCCATAAAGCTTCTGGGAGACATCGGTAAGGACGGACCGGAAACTGTTTAACGCACCGACGACACATTATGCAAGGCAGATTCAAAGTCATAACCCTCTGCGGCAGCACCCGCTTCAGAGACGAATATATGGAGGCGCAGAAGCGTCTCACCCTCGAAGGCAACATAGTCATCTCCGTGGGCCTCTTCGGCCACAGCGGCGACGAGGAGGTCTGGACGGAAGGGACGAAGGAGATGCTCGACGAGATGCACCTCAGCAAGATCGATATGGCGGACGAGATCTTTGTCGTGAACCCCGGCGGCTATGTGGGCGAGAGCACATCAAGGGAGATTGCCTACACCCTCTCGCAGGGGAAGAAGGTAGGCTCGCTCTGCCCGCTCGATGCCGGGAAATACGAGAGGATGCAGAAGGAGGACAAGTAAGGCGCGATGAAAGCGAAGTACCGCATAACAGTCAAGGACTTCCTTAAGGCTAACCGCAAGGCCAGCCGCGAGGAGGAGATCGCCGCACACGGCAAGCAGATAGCCTTCCGCAAGACCCTCCAGAGGTCGAAGAAAGCTTACGACAGGAAGCGGCTCGGAAAGGTGCTTCAAGATGACTAGACACGGTACTATGGAGAAGATACGGATTCACCTGGCGCAGAAGAAGGTGACAGAAAGGAAATCCTAAAGGGCTTATTTAGAGTTACACACTTATACAAAATATAACAAGCAGACAACATGAGCACAAAATTATTATTCTCTACTTCCGAGATTTTCAAGGATAAGTGCTTTAAAATTCCCCCATACCAACGTGGATATAAATGGGAGACTAAGGATATTGAACAGCTTCTTGAAGATATATATGCGTTCTCGCCTAACGAGGACCTCGACCTGTTCTATTGTCTTCAAAACATAACGATTGTTCTACCTGACAATGAGACACGATATAATGTAGTGGATGGGCAACAACGCCTAACCACTCTGATGATAGTCTTATCATATCTCAAAGAATACGATCTCATCAAAGATAAGATATGCTATGCGGTTCGCGAGGAGACCCAAAAATTCATTGAGGAATATATCTTCAAGGGAGACGACGACCTTGCGAACTATCAGCATTGGGATGACTTTCTAAAAGCTGAGGGGGAAGGCTATAACTTTCAAGATATTTACTATATCTTTCAAGCATACCATACTGTATTAAGGTGGTTCGATAAACATCGTGCCGACAAAGAGCCAATGAGAATTAAGATTCTAAACAATGTTAAACTTATCGTAAATCTTGTCCACGGGGTCGAGGAACAGGAACTTTTTGAGAATCTTAATGGGAAAAGAGTTCCTCTCGATGGCGCAGACCTTATTCGCGCACTGATTATCACCCGGGTCGCAAAGAGAGAAGTGAACGATGAGGACGATGTTGTAAAACGCAATGTATTGATGAACGAGAGGAGAGTCCGAATAGGACTGCTGCTGGACAGGATAAACCTTTGGTGGATGGATGGAAACAGGAAGAAATATTTTTCCTACTTCACCAAAGATATCAAGGTAGCGCAGGGTAGCAGTGTCGCTTTCGATGAAGATGTGTACCCAATCAATCATCTTTATAAATTGCTGATTTCTACAAGAGATGGTGCGACTATCCAGATGGATTCGTTTGAGAAACTTTCTCAGGAGCCTGAATTCCTGAACGAGCTTCAGCTGTTACAACGAACCATAGAAGATTGGTATTGTGACCCACTACTTTATCACCTCATCCTTTTTGTTAAAATCTATGCGGGCGTCGAGAAGAAAGAGTGCAATATTAATAGACTAAGTTTCAAAGAGTTATGTTCTAAATGGAAATCTTTGTCAAGAAGAGGCTTCATAGAATATCTCAAAACTCGCATTAAATCAATCGAGTCCATTCAATCTATACTGGAAGAGCATTATGACAATAATCAAGAAGAACCGATTGCATTTAAGGAAAACTGGTATGACGATAAATTAACGGAAGTATCTGTTCTTTTGGATATCATATCACTAGTGTCCGGCACATCTTCAAGTATGCTCAGCTCAAAATTACCGGTATCTTATTTCAAAACTAACAAGGAAGATTTTGAACATATCTTCCCCCAGACGCCCATAGGAGACAAAATCAAGGATAAGTCCAAACAAACGCAGATTTTGAACCAATACTTGCAGATTGTAAATTTTTACATTGAAAACGAGGAAGAACATATCAAGATTGAGCCAGACACTATCAACTGGGATGACCAAGAATGGAAAGAGGAGACAAAGGCTCTCATCAAGAAGAAGTTAGACGGCATAATCCCTATCAACTCCCTCGGGAATCTCTGCCTTTTGGATGAATCGGTCAATAGGGGGTATGGCAACGATTTCTTTTTGGAGAAGAGAATCGACATAATGCGCAAATCACAGGATGGTCATTTCATTCGTCCCCATGTTTATGCCGCATTCAATAAGATTTTCCTTAAGAGGGGGGATGACCATATCGACACAACGATGATGGTAAGATGGGATAAAGATGATATTTTATCAAGGAGAAAATATATCATACAACAAATCAAAGAGTTCCTCAATTAAAAGATATGGCCAACAAGACAGCTTACCTCAGAGACGAGAATCTTCTGACACTATTCTCTCTCAACAACCTTATCGTACCTGAAATCCAACGTGAATATGTTTGGGGTAATAATCCTCAGGTAATCGAGAGATTTCTTGATTCTTTGGAAAAGAAAGCCTCTCCTTGCGAGATGTGCCATCACGTTCACACTAACAAAAACATTAACGTCGGATTTCTCTACTCCTACAAGCCTTCATATGTCCAATATGAAAGTGAACGAATACTGGATGAGTATCTGATAGACGGACAGCAACGAATCACTACACTATTCCTGCTGCTCCTGTATAGGGCTTCCGTTGAAGGACGAATGGACGATTTTGAAGCAATTTTCCGCGCAGGGAATGGGGGATCCGAGATAGGATTCAACTATAAGGTTCGTAACCTTACTCAACAGTTCGTTCTTCAGTTAATACGGCATGCCCGTCAATATGGGAAATCAGCCTTCGATTTTGTCAATAATATTAACGAGGATGGTCCGTATTGGTTTCTTGAGGATTATCGTGAAGATCCGACCGTAATGTCTATGATTGAGGCGTTGAAATCCATCAAAAAGATATTCAAGGACGATGATAAATACTACTTTGATTTTCTGCTGACAAACATCCACTTCTGGCATTTCAAGACTGAAGCCACATCCCAAGGAGAGGAATTTTGGCTCACCTGAAATTTTCCGTGTTTAGATCATAAATGTAGTCCATAGTCAAGGCAAGTCCTTACCTTTGCAACTATGGATACGAACACCAA
>CAVLBF010000064.1:0-5378 GCA_963661285.1 Bacteroidaceae bacterium
AGGATATGATTTCAGAACGTGACATCGCCGCGAAATGCGAGTACGCTTTCGGGGAAGGGGAGGCAAAAGGTGAGGCAAAAGGCAGAGAAGAAGAAAAGACTGCCATCGTCTCCAAGCTGCTCGAGTCCGGCATCAGCGCCGAGGCCATAGCCTCGGCCACCGGACTGTCCGTCGAGACGGTGAAAGGATACGGCAATTGACAGAGCCGGAACATAATGACAATCGCACCGCAGAATGCTGATAGTACTTGAAGGACTGGACGGAGCGGGGAAATCCACGCAGGTCAGGATGCTCAGGGAGCATCTGGAGAGCGTGTGCCCGCGAGTCGAATATATACATTTCCCGCGTTACGACGCCCCCGTGTACGGGGAACTGATAAGCCGTTTCCTCAGGGGGGATTTCGGCTCGATAGAGGCCGTACACCCGCAGCTTGTGGCTCTGCTCTTCGCGGAGGACCGGCACGAAGCCGCCCCGACGATACGGGAGGCGCTGGCGACGGAGGCCACCGTGCTGCTTGACAGGTATGTGTATTCCAACATCGCCTATCAGTGCGCCAAGATGCAGCCGTGGGCGGAGGCGGAAGAGTTGAAACGCTGGATTCTCGACACCGAGTACGGGACATTCTCCCTACCGCGCCCGGACCTCAACATCTTCCTCGACGTGCCTATCGGATTTGTCGAGAAGAACCTCTCCTCACATCGCGACGGAGGCGACAGAGGATACCTGCACGGCGGCAACGACATCCACGAAGCCGACGTGGCGTTCCAGAAGCGCGTGCGGGAGATGTACCGCAGTCTGGCAGCGGAAGACCCGGGATTCATCCCGCTTGACTGCGGGGACGGGAACGGGGCGATGCTGCCGCCGGATGCGATTTTCGAAAAGGTCAGGAACACATATGAGAACAGTCAAAAGGATTAGTGCCGTCATCATCGGCTTCGTGTTCTTCTTCGCCGGGCTTCTCAAACTGATGGACCCGGTCGGGGCGGGGCTGGTGGTGGAGGAGTATTTCAAGTTTCTGCACCTCGGCTTACTGCGTCCGGTGTCGGGCTTTGTCGGCAGCGCAGGAGCGATATTCGAGACTCTGCTCGGAGTCGCGCTGATATGCGGCGTATGGAGGCGGATATGCGCCGTGGTCACGCTTGCCGTGCTGGGATTCTTCACCGTTCTCACCGCCGTCACTCTGATATTCAATCCCCCGATGGACTGCGGCTGCTTCGGGGAGGCTATCCATCTCACGCACCTGCAGAGCTTCATCAAGAACCTGGTGCTGCTGGTGCTCTGGGCCGTGGCATATATACCTCTGAACTCGCAGGAACCGACACGCAAGGTGAAATATGTCAGCTTCTCGATAGCCGGCATCTCGCTCTGCCTCTTCTTCCTCTACTCCGCCCTGTCCATTCCTCTGATTGACTTCACCGACTACAAGCCCGGAGCCGAGCTCAACCCTCCGGAGCTCTCTTTCAGCGATGCCGGAGGCGAATATGCCGACTCGCTCGCGCTCGGGGAGAGGGTGCTGATATCATCGGTCTATAATCCGGACAGACTCCCGGAGCGCAAATGGCAGAAAATCTCCGCCCTGATGGAGCAGGCGGCCGCAGCCGGATTCACCCCGCTCGTGCTCACGGCTTCATATCCGGAGGAGATTGCCTCCCTCGCCGGGCCGGAACTTCTACAATACACCTATTTCGCTGACCGCAAGACACTTCTGACCCTCAACCGGTCCAACGGCGGAGTCACTTTCGTCGCGGACGGACAGATTGTCTCCAAATGGTCGATCAACCGGCCTCCGTCCACTGAGAAGCTCGAGACGCTCTACGAGACCAATCCGACCGAGTCGCTGATAACGGAAAACAACAGCCCGAAACTCAAGCTCCAAGCCTTCCTGCTGTATGTGTTCGCGGTGATGCTGCTGCTCTAGAGAAGGAAAGCCTTCATCCCCTCAATATCGTCTTTCGCGAAGCTCTTCTGCTCCCCGGAAGAGAGCTTCTTGAGGTTGACCACGCCCGCTTCGGCCTCGGAGCCTCCGGTTATGGAGAGGAAAGGGATGCACTTGCGCTCCGCGTAGTCGAACTGCTTCTTCAGTTTGGAAGAGTCCGGATAAATCTCCACGGCGATGCCCGCTGAACGCAGCGCCCCCGCCACAGGAAGGACATATTCCACCTCGGAGACCCCCATATTGGCAAAGAGCAGGGTCGTGCTGCTGCGCAGGTCTTCAGGGAATCTGTCCAGCCCGCAGAGCACGTCGTAGATTCTGTCCGCGCCGAAGCTGATACCCACACCCGACATATCCGGAAGCCCGAAGATGCCTGTGAGGTTGTCATAGCGGCCTCCGCCGCAGATGCTGCCAATCTGCCAGTCAAGCGCCTTGACTTCAAAGATGGCCCCGGTGTAGTAGTTGAGCCCGCGTGCAAGCGAGAGGTCGAGTTCCACAGGGACGCCTACCCCGGCTGCGGAGATGTAGCCGAAAAGCTCCTCCAGTTCGTCAAGTCCCTTGAGCCCGGTCTCGGAAGAGCTCATCATCGCCCGCATCTTCGCTATCTTTTCAGCAGTCGTGCCGCTGAGGGTAAGCACCGGCTCCAGAATAGCTATCGCACTGTCGCTCAAGCCTTTCTCGCTCATCTCCGCCTTCACGGCATCGAGCCCTGTCTTGTCGAGCTTGTCAATCGCAACTGTGATGTCGACCACCTTGTCCGGACATCCGCATATCTCGGCAAGTCCCGTGAGGACCTTGCGGTTGTTGATCTTGAGCAGCACCCTGACCCCGAGCCTGCGGAACACCTCGTCCGCAATCTGCACGAGCTCGAGTTCGCAGAGCTGGCTGCGGCTGCCTATCGCGTCAACGTCGCACTGGTAGAACTCGCGGTAACGCCCTTTCTGGGGACGGTCAGCCCGCCAGACCGGCTGTATCTGGAAGCGCTTGAACGGGAACGACAGCTCGTCGCGGTGCTGGACCACATAACGGGCGAACGGCACTGTCAGGTCATAGCGCAGGCCTTTCTCGCACACTTGTGGAGTCAGCGGCCTGGAAGGGTCAACGGAAGCGAAGGCATCCCCGCTGTTGAGTATTCTGAAAAGAAGCCTGTCCCCCTCCTCGCCGTACTTGCCGAGCAGGGTGGAGAGGTTCTCCATCGCCGGAGTCTCAATCTGCGAGTAGCCGTAAGAGCGGAACACTGAACGGATCGTGTCGAAAATATAGTTTCTTCCGGCCATTTCCTGCTGGCCGAAGTCTCTGGTGCCCTTCGGGATTGACGGTTTCTGTGCCATTGCCTTTTGTATTATCTTGCGAATTTAGTATTTTTGAGGGATTTAACATTGGTTATTATGAAAGATTTTGTCAAGATGACTCTAGCCGTGGTCTGCGGTCTGCTCATTATGGCCGTCATTGCCTTTATCCTGGGATTCGGGGTAATCGGGGCACTGATTGCCGCAGGCAGCGCCACCCCTGTCATCCCCAAGTCGGGGGTTCTGATGATGGATATGTCCGGCTTCGTCATCGGGGAGCAGAGCAAGCAGGCCAATCCTCTCGCTTCCATCGCCGGCAACGGCGAAGTGAGCACGGTCGGGCTCTGGGACGCGGTGCAGGCCATCAACAAGGCCGCGCTTGACCCGGGAGTGAAGTTCATCTATCTCAAGACCGACGGCTCGCTCAGCGACATCACGGCTCTGGAGGAGCTGCGCGACGCTCTCTCCCTCTTCAGGGAGAAGAGCGGCAAGCCGATAGTCTCATATATCGAAGCCCCGACCACCGGAGGGTATTATCTCGCCTCCGTTTCCGACAAGATATATATGACTTCTCACATAGGAGGAACCAGTATGCTGACCGGAGTGTCGTCCCAGATGTTCTTCCTCGGCGACCTGCTCGACCGCCTGGGGGTCAACGTACAGCTCATCCGCCACGGCAAATTCAAGTCGGCCGGAGAGATGTTCACCCGCTCCGGCTCCAGCGCGGAGAACAGGGTGCAGAACCAGAGGATGATAGACTCGATGTGGGAAAGTATGGCCGCAAAGATTGCCGGGAGCCGCGACCTCACGGTGGAGCAGCTTGACGCGGCCATCAGCAGCCTTAAACTCAATCTGCCTCAGGATTTCGTGGAGTGCGGACTCGTCGACGAGCTGCTGACACGCTCCGAGCTGCAGGACAAGCTGGCAGTGCTTGCGGTGGAAGAGAGTTTCGACGATGTAAGCATGATTCCGTTCGCGGACTATGTGGCGGCAAACATCCCGGCATACAACACCAAACGGGACGACATCGCGGTCATCTATGCCGACGGCGACATAGTGGACGGCTACGGCAAGACTGCGGTGGCCGGCGACAGGTTCGCCTCGCTCATCTCCAAGGTGTGCGCCGACTCCACCGTCAAGGCGGTGGTGCTGCGCGTCAATTCTCCGGGAGGAAGCGTGCTCGCGTCCGAAAAGATCCGCGCCGAGCTCGACCGCCTCAAGCAGACCAAGCCGGTAGTGGCCTCATTCGGCAGCTATGCGGCATCCGGCGGATACTGGATTTCCAACGGCTGCGACAAGATATTCTCCGATGCGACCACCCTCACCGGATCAATCGGAGTGTTCGGTCTTGTGCCCGACTTCTCCAAGACCGCCAAGGACGTGCTTCACATCGGGGTGGAAACGGTCAGCTCGCACAGGCACGGCGATATGTATTCTTTCACCAGACCGTTTGACCAGAGCGAGTACGGATATATGACAAGCGCCATCGAGGCCGTCTACGACAGATTCGTCTCGCTGGTCTCAGGAAGCAGAGGGCTGAGCCGGGACAATGTGGATTCCATCGCCCAGGGCCGCGTGTGGACCGGAGCGGACGCGCTCGGCATCCGCCTCGTGGACGAAATCGGCACTCTCGAGGACGCGCTGCTCTATGCGGCTTCCCTCGCCGGCGACCCGGAGATCTCCGACTGGAACATATGCGGCTATCCTGTGCCGCAGAGCCAGATGGAGCAAGTCCTCTCGATGATCGGCAAGGGCGGCTCTGACAGCTACGACGTGCTGCTGGGGACGCTCAAGAATATGCGCTCGCCGCAGGTGCTCGCCAGAATGGACTGGAACATTAGCGTGAAGTAATTTTGATTTTTCAGAAAAAAGCCCTACATTTGCAGTCCAACATCGCGGGATAGAGCAGTTGGCAGCTCGTCGGGCTCATAACCCGGAGGTCGGTGGTTCGAGTCCGCCTCCCGCTACCATAGAGGACAGACCGAGAGGTTTGTCCTCTTTTTTTATGATACCTCCGGGACGCATCCCGGACATAGCCGTAATGAAATAGACGGCTGTTCCTGCGGGGGTTAAGGCAACAAAAGAGGGGGTGACTAATAAGTCCCGCAGGGACCGCGACGTAGGAGCGAAATACCCCTGATAGGGGTCGCAGACGG
>CAVLBF010000065.1:0-5059 GCA_963661285.1 Bacteroidaceae bacterium
GTTCAGACTAAGCAAAATCTTTGGATAGCCTCACACGGAAGTTTGCAGGTGAGCCCAGAATCCCCCATCTTCAGATTTATGTTTTGGACAAATTGCCTGTATGTCGGTTGCTTGTCCACTACAAATTCAATGTATCGGCGATAACACTCCAGTACTCGATCCGCGTCGATTTTTCCGCTGCCAATCGCTATCTGCAGATCGAACAAGTCCCTGCCTTTCTTCCGCTGATACAATGCACGTAATTTCGTGCCCACCAACTCGTCCAACTCATATGTGGTCAATTCGCATTGTCCTTTGAACCAAGGACTGTCAACGGAAAAAGGCACTTTCTTGAGGCCCAGCACATTGAAGTGCTCGAAGCAGTTGATTTCTACTTTCAGGCGGATAGGTTGGACCGGCGGCACTTCCGATTCCATCCGGAACAGTATGGTGTTGTTGTACCGCTTCTGCTTGGTCACTTTATCAGGCATCCAGGAAAGGACCTCTCCGAGGCGGAACATTATTGGCTTGATGGGACCGGGGTTAATCTGCACAAGGTCAATATCTTCGCTATACCTGACCTGCGGTTGAAGGTACAACTTATGCAAAGCCGTGCCGCCACGGAAGGCCAGATTCTCCGCAAGGAAGTCATCACTGAAAATACACACCAGCGCCTTACATATAATCAAATCTTGCTCTACCATAGCTGGTTCGGTCCAAGAAGCCTGCTCGTTCCAGGCCATTATTGATGCTCTGTCAATCATATCTCGTCAAGTTCTATTTCAACATTTACGGCAACTTGCCACCTGTTTTCAATGGCATTCGGGTTATCAGGAGCAGCATTGCTCAACATAATGCTCTTTAGATGGGGATGGGATGCCTTAAGTAAATCATATAGTTTGTCAGCCTGTTCCGTCTTCTCCAGAACATATTCCAATAAGTAGCCGAATCGCTGCAGGGCGGTAGAGGAAGTATATTGGAAAACCTTGTCCATCCTGTCTATATCAATCGTCTCTGACAGTTCCGCCAATACGGTAGCGGCCCGCTGGATGCCGCCGATATGGCCGGCGAACTGCACCAAATCCACGGCAGTCAGTTCCGCATTGGAATACAGAACAACACCCATCTCGGTATTCCTCGAAAGCAGCAGTTCCTGCGGAATCTGCTGGCGGTAGTTCCAATTAAGCTGTGCATTCATCCCGGAAGGCTTGATGCGCGGAGCAACGGTCATCACCTGCGTCTGCATTGCCCGCTGATGGGCAGCCCCATAAAAGGCCGCCGCAGACAGGAGGCATACATAATACGGCTTGCCGACCGCTTTCATCAGTTCGTTGATGTAGTAGGTCGGAGGGACGACTCCCTTCAGAGCGTATTGTGGAGGGATAACGACATAGAAGCCGCGATATGGAATCGTAATCCGCCCTCGCGAAGCCTGTCTTTGGAGTTCGGTGATGACGGTCTTCGCTGACAATCCGGTAGCTTCCCTGACCTCATTGAGCGGAAAGGTCACTTGTCCGCGAATTTCTCGTTCACGTATGAATTCTGACACTGTCATATTGTCCTTTTTGTCGTCATAAATATCAATTCTTGTATGTTATGACGAGATTTACGGTAAAAGTAATCAAATTTCCGGAAATCATAAATATATGAGTACATTTACATCCGGCCGGAAGAGTCCGGCACCGACCTGTTCAGATGCACTGTCACACAAAAAAGCCCCCGGGCTTGTGTGCCTGGAGGCTTGTGACTTGCTGAAAAATCGGCTTTTAAGGGGTGGAACATTACCCCGTTTGCGCCTGCAAAGATTTTGGTATTCAAACAAAACTTACTAAATTCGTACCCGTACTCCCGAATTTCATAGGAAAATCGGACTTGGACTCCTTAAATTCTGATGAGAGATGTATAAGAGAATTTTTGATATCGAGAACCGGCTTGATGAAGGGATGTTCCTCTTCGGTGCCCGTCAGGTGGGGAAATCCACGCTGTTGCAGGAACGGTTTCCGGACGCCATCTATTATGACCTTCTCATTGATACGGTCAAGAGAGCCTTTAAGCGGAATCCGGATTCATTCAGACAGGCCCTGATGGACAAGCCGGCCGGGGCCTTGGTTATCGTGGATGAAATCCAAAAAGTCCCGGAGCTGTTGGACGCGGTTCATTGGCTTATGGTGCGGAGAGGCATCCATTTCATCCTGAGCGGCTCCAGCGCCCGTAAACTCAAACGCTCCGGAGCAAATACGCTTGGAGGCCGGGCAAATCCCAGAACGCTTTATCCGTTGGTCTGGAAAGAGGTCACTGATTTCCAGATAGACAAGGCTGTGCAGAACGGTATGATACCCCGTCATTATATGGTTGACGATGCCACGGACCGTCTTGAGGCGTATGTTGAAGTCTATCTCCGTGAAGAAATCCGGGATGAAGCGGCGGTCGAGAATGTCGAGGCCTTCGAGCGGTTTATGGAGGCGGCAGCCATTTCCGACGGCGAGATGATAAACTACTCCAATATCGCCGGCGACTGCGGCGTTGCGGCAAAGACGGTCAAGGCCTACTATCAGATTCTCAAAGATACGCTTATGGGATATGAGATTCCGGCATATACGAAAGCTGTCAAGAGAAAGGTGGTGCAGGCCCCCCGATTCTACTATTTCGATGTCGGCCTTGTAAATTACCTGATGGGACGCAATCACCTCAGGCGAGGCTCCGACGACTACGGACACGCCTTCGAGCACTTTATTATGCAGGAGCTTATAGCGTATCGCGGTTATTTCCGCCGCCGCGAGAAGATTTCATACTGGCACACTTACAACAATCAGGAAGTGGATGCCATAATCGGTGACGCCAAGGTGGCCATAGAAATCAAATCCGCCGAGGAAGTGAAATCCCGCCACAAGAATGGGCTGAAAGCGTTCAAGGAGGAACACCCGGATTGTCGTCTGATTCTCGTGTCCCTGGACCCGATTACGAGAACATCCGGAGACATAGAACTTCTCTATGTGGAAGACTTCCTGAAAGCGCTCTGGAATGAAGAAATTTTCTGATTGCCAGTGAAGTTTTCTGCAAATATAGCGATTCTGTAAAAAGTAGGGGCGAAAAACTGCAAAAAATTGTAAAAAGTGGGGGCGAAAATACGCCAGGTCATGTAAAAGGTCGGGGCGAAAGTGCCAACGCTGACCTTCCCTGTGTACCAGACGCTGTACCAGCCGCGGAAAGTTTTTTTCCGGTTACGCTTCCAAGAAGTCCGGTCAGCTTGCTCTCGTTTAGCGCAAAAATACCAACTAAAATGCCACAAAAATACCAATCAGCTGACGGAAAACTTTGAGGTTTCCTGACAGTTCCCTAGAATTTATTGTGATGATTTCCCCGGGAAAAAAAACAAAAAAATGAGGGAATCTGCATCGTAAGTATTTTGCAAACAGATTCCCGAATAGAATCCACAGAACAATTTCTTGCCGTATCGGAAAAAATGGATTAATTTTGAGGCCTAAATTCTCCGTCCGTCTATGACAGAAAAAATCATCATTCTGGATTTCGGCTCGCAGGTCACGCAGCTCATCGGCCGCAGGCTCCGCGAACTGAACGTTTATTGCGAAATCTATCCGTTCAACAAAGTGCCGGAGCTGGACTCCACCGTCAAAGGCGTCATCCTCTCCGGAAGCCCTTGCTCGGTGCGTGACAAGAACGCCCCGCAGATCGACCTCGGCGGCATCAAAGGCCGCTTCCCTCTTCTGGGAATATGCTACGGCGCGCAGTACCTTGCCCACAAGTTCGGCGGCGAGGTGCTCGGCTCCCTTGCCCGGGAATATGGCCGCGCGATGATGGATGCCGTTGACTCCGGCTCGCCTCTGCTTAAAGGAGTTTCGGCCCGCTCTCAGGTCTGGATGTCGCACGGGGACACTATCGCCCGTCTGCCGGAGGGAGCGGAGGTGATCGCCTCGACCGAGAGCGTCGCCAACGCCGCCTTCCACATCAAGGGCGAGCAGACCTACGCCGTCCAGTTCCATCCGGAAGTCTTCCACACGACCGAAGGCACGAAGATTCTCGGCAATTTCGCTTTGGGAATATGCGGCTGCAAGGGCGACTGGACCCCGGCCTCGTTCATCGAGACCACGGTGGCCAGCCTCCGCGAACAGATAGGGGACGGGAAGGTCATCCTCGGCCTCAGCGGAGGGGTTGACTCGACGGTCGCCGGCGTGCTTCTGAACAAGGCGATCGGCCACAACCTCACCTGCATATTCGTCAACAACGGCCTTTTGAGGAAGAATGAATATGAGGATGTCCTGGCCTCGTACAAGGACATGGACCTCAATGTCATCGGAGCGGACGCCTCCAAGGAGTTCCTTGACGCTCTCGCCGGAGTGACCGAACCGGAGGCCAAGAGGAAGATCATCGGAAGGCTTTTCGTGGAGACCTTCGACAAGTACGCCCGCACCATAGAGAACGCCCGCTGGCTCGCCCAGGGAACCATCTACCCTGACGTCATCGAGTCCGCCGGCATCGAGGGCATCGCCTCCAAGATCAAGTCCCACCACAATGTAGGAGGACTTCCCGAGAAGATGAACCTGAAGATTGTCGAACCGCTGCGCTCCCTTTTCAAGGACGAGGTCCGCAGGGTGGGCCGCGCCCTCGGCATCAAGGAGGAACTTGTCGGACGGCATCCTTTCCCGGGGCCTTCACTCGCCATCCGCATCATCGGCGACATCACGGAGGAGAAGCTCAATGTACTCCGCGAGGCCGACGACATATTCATAAAAGGGCTTCGGGAATATGATTGCTCCGCCCTCCACCTCCCGTCCGCTTCGGATCCCCGCATCGAGGCTTCGAACCTCTATGACGCCATCTGGCAGGCCGGGGTCATCCTCCTGCCGATAAAGAGCGTGGGAGTGATGGGAGACGAGCGCACCTACGAGAATCCGGTCGCCCTCCGCGCCGTGGTCTCCACCGACGCGATGACCGCCGACTGGTTCCGTTTCCCGTACGACTTCCTCGCGCAGGTCAGCAACGACATCATCAACAAGGTCAAGGGGGTCAACCGCGTAGTCTATGACATATCCTCCAAACCGCCCGCAACCATCGAGTGGGA
>CAVLBF010000066.1:0-4368 GCA_963661285.1 Bacteroidaceae bacterium
GGAGATTCAGAGCAAGCGGGCGGAGTTCTGGAAGGAATACATAATGATGAGAGACTCGGACTATGACTGCGACTACCTGCTCGGCATCCTCGGCTTCAAACTTAAGTGGATGGTCTTCTACTGGGACAATTTCGGCCACTGTGAGAACGGCGGATACCGCTCGGCGCAGATGAGACTGGCCATAAGGCTGATTGACATCATCCGCGCCCACGGACTTGACGACACTGAGACGGAATCCCTACCGTATGTGAATACCCGCAACCGGGACCGTTTCAACGGCTTCAGCTGCGACGACGGCTATTACCTCAAGGGCGAGTCCCAGAGGGTAAGATTCCACAAGGCCTGGTGCCTTCTCTGGAAAATTCTGAAAGAAAACCTGCTCGACTGGTGGGATTAGAAGAGGATGATTATGGAATTCACCGAGATTGATATGCTTATTTACTCAGGCCAGCTCAGGGCTTATCTTGCCGACAGATTTGCGGCCGAAGTCCTCACTGCCTATGACCGGACATTCGGCGATGTCCAGGAGTTATCCGTAGAATACGACATATTGGATGTAATCTGCAACAGACTCATAGACGCTGACCGGGACAGCCGGATGAAGTTCTGGGATTATCTCAACGCTCCGACAGCACACATCGACCAAGACATCAACAGGCACAAGGACTGCGTCGCGAAGCGGATATGGAGAGCTGTCACAAGGATATTTGCGGGAATGAAGCGGTTGCTTTGTCGGAAGAAATGAACAGGAAGCCACTGACAGAGGAATGCTCCGACAGTCTGGCGGACGAGATGTACAGGGATCTGATTGCCCATATCTCCGCCCATTGGGACGAAGTGGAGCGCAAGACACAGGACTTCACGCTGATGAGCGTCCGCAGCGATGTCATCGGGCGCGTCACGTTCCCGCCTGACTGCGGCCTGGTGTTCCAGGGCTACGAAATCATCCTGCGCACCCCTATTCCCGTGCTTGTCAGCTACGGGTTATGGAACCTCAGGATCGGACCGCGCCTTGTCGCGGTCCGCTACAGGGAGGAGATCGCCGACTGGCTCTCGTACCTCATAAGCGGCATCCTCCCGGGGGCGCTCACAGCCTGGCGCGAGAGAAGCGCAGACCTTGAGCGGGAGACCATCAAGTCCGGACGGCTGCAGGCGCTGGAAAGGATGTATCAGGAATCGATAAGAACTTAATCGGATGGCCATAAGCATCAACACAAAAGAACTGAAAAGCCTCTTGGAGAACACTCCGGCCAGCCACAACATAATGCTGACCGGCAGACACGGGGTAGGCAAGTCGAGAATCATCACAGACTTCTTCACGGCGAAGGGGCAGAAGGTCGTGACGCTCTTTCTCGGCCAGATGTCCGACCCGGGTGACCTGATAGGTCTGCCGTCGAGGGACGAGGCTTCCGGGAAGACCGTCTTCGCCCCTCCGTACTGGTTCCCGACGGACGGCGTACCGGTGGTCCTCTTCCTCGACGAGCTGAACCGCGCCCGGCCGGAGATTCTCCAGACGGTGATGGACCTGTGCCTTAACCGCAGATTGGCGGGACGGGAACTCCCGCCGGGCAGCCGCATCGTCTCCGCGGTCAACGACGGGGAGGAGTACCAACTCACTGACCTCGACCCGGCGCTCGTCTCAAGATTCAACATCTACAACTTCAGTCCGACGGTCGGGGAATGGATAGCCTGGGCCACGCGGAACGGGATCGACGCGCGCGTGACGGGATTCATAGAGGGTAACGGACGGATGCTGGACGGCGACGGCTCCGCCGCGGAGTCGTCCTCTCCGCTGGAGAAGACTCCCGACCGCAGGGGCTGGGAGAGGGTCTCGGACATACTCAAGTGTTCGCAGAAGATTACCGCGACGACCCGCAAGGCGGTTGCCGGCATCATCGGATCCAGAGCGGCGGCAGTGTTCTTCGGGAGCATAGGCCAGAGCCCGGTCATCAGTGCCGAGACGGTGTTCAGGGACTTCGACTCCAACAGGACAGCTCTCGAAAGGTATCCTGTCCATTACCTGGCAATAGTCAGCGAGAGCCTGTTCCGCTGCATAGAGAACGGAAAGCAGGGACCCAATGACGGGGCCGCCGAAAATTTTCTGAAGTATATGTGCTGGCTCACGGAGACAGGAAGACGCGAGGCCATGGCTCATTTCTGTTCGGTGTTCGAGGGAGGCTCATATCCGAGGGCCAACGCTTTCCTCATGAACAGGATTCCCGGCGGGTTCAGAGTCATCAAGGACTTCATACAGGGCCTGTGATGGAAGAGTCGCTGTCTCATATCGCCGGAGAGTGGTTCCTGACCGAGCCGCTGCTGTTCGCCGTATGGTGTACCCACGCGCTGACGGAGAACAGGGCGATGTCAGTGCCGATGCGCACGGGGAGGATGCGGATAGAATACAATCCCGACATCATCGGGGACTGGACGGACGGGGAGGCCGAGGAGCGGCTCAGGGCTGAGGTTATACGCATACTTCTTGGACATCCTTATCAGAGACAGCCGTACAGGGCGAGGAAAGAAGCCCTCGGACTCGCGAGCGACATCACGCTCGTCAGCCACTACCGAAGGGTAAAGACCATCGAACTGCCGACAGACCTGCGCTTCGACAGGGGACTCTGCTTCGAGGAGTACTACTCCATGGCGGAGGACTATCTTAACCGTGACCGTCCTCCCGCAGCGGACGGGGAGGAGGAAGGCGGAGGTGCGGAGAAGGAAGTCACCGGAGATGAAGGCCGTCTTGCCGCGTTGTCGGGGAGGTCAGCGGAGGCTTCGGAACTATGGGAGGAAGACAGGTTGGCGGAGGAACAGGTAAGAGAGAAAGTCGGCATCGCCGTGCGGAACGGTCAATGGGGTTCGATCGCCGGATGCCTCAGGGACGAGATAGAGGCCTCGGTCGTTGTCCGCATTGACTACCGGACGGCGATGTCGGGATTCCGGACGTCCGTGCTGTCATCCAAGCGCAGCCTCTCGAGAATGAAGCGGAACCGGAGGTACGGATTCCAGTATATGGGCAGCAGGAACGACCTCGCCGCCCGTCTGCTGGTCGCCATCGACGTAAGCGGTTCGGTCAATGACCGTCAAGTGGCGCAGGCACTGTCCATCGTGAACCGTTTCTTCAGTTACGGAGTGGAGACTGCGGACCTGATACTGTTCGATGTCGGACTTAAAGGGGAACCGCAGTCCCTGAACAAGGCCCGCAAGACACTGCGGATAGAGGGACGCGGAGGCACGGACTTTCAGGCTCCGGTGGATTGCTATCTGATGCACCGCTATGATGGCCTTGTCGTGATCACCGACGGACGCGCCCCGAGGCCCAAACTCCCGCCGCATTTCCGCGGGCATATCCTCTGGATGCTGTATGACAACGGAGCCTACCGGAAGGGTTCCCGCACACTTCCGGAGCATTGCCGCTGGATAGCCGCCTTGCCGGGAAGCAGGTACGCCCTTCTCCCGCCCGCTGCCCTATGACAGGCATGTGAGGTCTGACCGGTTCAAAACAAATCAAATCACTCATTGCTGACTTTTTTGTTATGATTTATCTTAAAAAATTCAGGTTCCCTAAAGACGAATCAGACTACTTTAGAGGGCCGATGTGCAATTACTACACATCTTATTATCCGTTCCAGTTTTTTCCGGGCAAGGGGTTGAGCGAGGTGGAATTCTCCGACATAACCATCTTCTGCGGCTCCAACGGGTCGGGGAAATCCACGAAGAAAAACAGTTTAATCGAAGAACGGATGTGAACCAGTTCAGAGATGATGTAAAGAAGATCAGTTAAACAACCTCTAAAGTGTCAACCATTCTCAGGGAAGGTCACGACGCTCAACGTCATCGGTGAGCGAAGGTGGGTATTCTCAGTTTAAATGAAACTTTCTATATTTGCACTGCAATAACTGTCGCAATTACGACTAAATTTGCAGTGGAATATAGAAAAGTCCAGTCGGCCCTGAATGTGGATACGCCCGAAAAGAAAGCCCAGGAGACTTTCTCGCTTCACCATACGGGAGATTTCTTCAAGAAGATGGTAATCCTCGACGGCAGCCGGAAAAGATGGGTTGACGAAGACGGGGTCATTTACATCGGAGTGATCCCATTTCTTCTGGAAGATGACCATATCATTGACCGAAAATATTGAGACCTGCCCTCGATGCGGTCCTCGGGGAGTTCAGCGGCTGGAGTTCTGCTTCTCGAGGTTCTCGCGCTTGAACCCGTCCCACGCCGCGATTCTCAGGCCGTCGGTGACGGGAGTCCTGACTATTGTGGCCCACTGGTCAAGGGAAATATAGTCGCAGCACACTCCGCCTCTCGCCTCCCTGGACGGGTCGAAGACATAACCCCGGCATCGCAGGGTGGTGAACCAGGAAA
>CAVLBF010000067.1:0-4266 GCA_963661285.1 Bacteroidaceae bacterium
ACCACCACGCCTCCAGCTCGAAGTCTTCAATCAGCGCGAGGATTTCGGAGTGGTATTCCGGACTGAAATATTTTGCGACCTTACGGAACGTGCTGTTGAGGCTTTCGGATGTGGCGGGTCTCGGCTCCAACTTCCATTTCACAAGCCAGTCGGCGATGTCGATGTGCTGCTCCCGTTCCTCCTCGGTGGCGTTCTTCTGTAGGAGGCTGCTGACCTTGATGCCGAGGTGGGGGAGCAGGTCGGCTTTCTCCGTCCAGGTCTCGAATCCGTCCACATCAGGAAACGCCACGATGTCTCTGCCTTCCAGGACATTGAGCCTCTCATTGAACTGACTTTTGCCGCCTGTGGCAAGCCAGATGTATTCCGGCATCATCGCAGCGCAGATTACAGCGGTTTTTTCCGATTCCACGAGGGCCACATGCTTGTCCGGATGCTCCGTCAGCAGATGCTCTCCGAACAGGCACTGCGTCAGCTGCCAGTCCTGGGGCAACGCTCCCGAACGTTTCATCAGAGAATGCGCCCAGTTGATGCGTTCCCTAGTATATTCATCCTTGATGCGGTGTCCGGTCTGGGGGTCGTACTTCATAATCTTTCCTGTTCTGCATCTTCCGTTCCTGTCTATCTGAAAGAATATGACATCTCCGGATTTGGTCACGCCCAAACGGTAGTCAGTCACGAGTTTGACCACGGTCACATCATCAAACAGATGAAGCAGGAATGTAGTGAATGAACTGGGTATTTCCGGACGCACCGACCGCCCGACCACCTCCGCCGGGATAAAGCAGAGAGGCTTCTGCTTCTCCCGCTTCCGTTTTTCCAAAGCCTTCTCCAGCCATTCCGGTTCAGTCTCGCGCCAATCCTTTCCGTCAGCCTCCGGATGGTCGCGGAAATATTCCTTCGGCGTGTAGTGATATCCGCATCCGCTCTCGTGGTCGCACCTGCCCACATTCTCCGCAAGTATCTCTCCGGCCTCATCCACATACAGGGTGAAGCACCTCTTGCCTCCGCAAGAAGGACAGGTGTGCCGCGTCCTGATTCCGGCATACTTCTGAAGACTAAAACAGCGTCTCATCCTTCACCTCATTATTTTTATTGTCCACACTGTCCATTCCGTCCACGGGACTGGACACCGTGGACGGCGTGGACACCGCCGATTTCTTCACCAGATTGCCGACAAGGCTCTTGCTTATGCCCAAAGCCTGGGCGATGTCGCGGTAGGACTTTCCCTTATCGACAAGCGCCATCACATTCTCCAGCAGGGTGTTCTTCTCCTTGTCGTCAGACTCTTTCAGATGCTCCTTCTCGTTGGCGAAGCCCTTGAACTCGAAGCGCACGTTCTCCCTGTCGTGGACAATCTCATAGAGGATGACATTGTCGCCGTCGTACCTGTATGCTCCGGCCCTGACCTTGACCTGCTTGACATACCTCAGACTTTCGTCTCGCGCTGATTTGCCGATGGCGAACACGGAGTCGAAGAAATTGTAGAGCTTCTTGCTGCCGGCGAGGTCGTTCTGCGTTATCGGACTTGTCAGACTCCGCTTCGGCGTGTGAGCTATTATCAGCAGACTCCAGCCGTACTTCTTCTTCAGGTTCATCAGGCTGATCATAAACAGCCCGGCCACGTCACCCTTCTCCGAATTGTTGCAGAGATAGGTTAGATTGTCGATGATTATGACCCTTGACCCCGTGGAAAGCGCAGCCTCCTCGATGTTCCGTATGATTTCCTCCTCGAAATTCTTCAGATTCATCTTCTCCGGATTGATTTCGGCGCGGGTGAGCGCTTCCGGGAACTGATAGAGTTTTCCGTTGGCCGGGTCAGTGTAACGCAGCTGGAACTGCTTGTCAGAGAGTTCGCAGTCCACATACAGCACATTCTGACTCTGCGCTATGTCATCCGCCATCTGCACGGCATAGATGCTCTTGCCAAGATTCGAGTCGGCGAACAGGCAGCAGACCTCGCCCTCGTACCACAGCTCGTGATACAGATTCACAGGGTCGGGCCGTAAGGCCGCCTCCTGCAAGGTTCTGTTGGCCGAGCGCAGGGTCAGCATTCCGAAATCCTTGCTTCCGACCTTAGCTTCCACCTCGCTTCTGATTCTCTCCACCGGGCTGTCTTCCATATTCGCTGTCATCTTCGTCCCTCCCTTTTGGAATTGACGAAGCGGACGCTCTCCTCATAGAGTTCCTCGCCGGTCTTGTGGTATGCCCCCATAAGCCAGCTGTCTATCTCCGATTTCAAGAAGCGTAGCCGTTTCCCGTCCTTGTGATAGGGGATTCTGCGCAGAGTAACCCAGTCATAGACAGTCTTTTTCGCCGGCCTGTCCGGATGGTAGTCCCTGAGTTCATCGATGTTCATCCATCTGTCAGGCTCGTCTGAGCGGCTGTTCATTCCGGCAAGGCTGTTCTCGATTTTCTCCACCTTTTCCAGAAGAATTGACACCGCGCTCGGCAGTGTCTCGAAAGTAATGTCCGTCATAATCCATAATCCCCGCACGGAATAACCTCGCTGCATATCGGTCCCTGCGGGGTTCAAAAGGGAGACGGTGTGCAGCATACTTTCCGCCTCCGCATTCTGACGGTACAAAGGTGGCATAAAGCGGAACTTGAACCGGTCCTGTAACCGGTTACAGATTATCGGATGCCGGCGCTTAGTCTGTCCTCTATTCCGAGACTCTCCAGAGTGAGGTTCACTTTGTCAATCTCCGCCTGATGTCTTTTCGACAGGGGAGAGTTGTCAGAAAGCCTCTGGCGTATCTTGTCTCTGGAATAGTCGGTGAGCAGGGAAATCAATGCCGCCATTTTTGTATTGTCGGCATAACCGGCGATGTTGGCCTTCTTCAGAAGAATGAGCAGAAGGTCTGTCGCCACGCCAAGACACAGGTATTTCTTGCCGGAAGTCTCGCAGACGGAAACTGTCGCAGCCGTCATCCTCTCCTCGGCAGCCCTTATCTTCTCAATCCAGTTATTGTCCTGACGTGCAACGAGCGTGCGCAGCAGATTGAACATCTGTAGCTGGACGGAAGTCTGATAATTGTTGATTTCGACCATAATGTCTGATATCTTCAGAAACCGCTCCCCGTCCTGTCTTGCCCTGAGCCGGGCGTTCTCGTTCTCAAGAGTGTCTATGCGCAACTGCATCTCCGACATCCGCCTTGCAGATGCCAGAGCCCGTAAAGCTCTATGAATCAGCATAACTTACTCCTTGTTCGTTCCGTCAAGCCTCAATCTCTCCGCAGCCTTCCGCTTGCTGGAGTCCACGATGTCGGCGTAAATCTGTGTGGTGGAGACATTTGCGTGGCTCAGCATATGCTGGACAGTGTAGATGTCCGTCCCGGATGCCACTTGCAAAGTCGCGAATGTGTGCCTGAAACAGTGGAATGTAATTCTTTTTCCGTCGATTCCGGCCTCCTTCAGCCAAGTCTGAAGCTTGTGCTGCGTCATCTGTCGGGTCAGTCCCTTGAACACGAGCCCCTCTCCAGACTCGCCGCAAAGCCTATAAGCCTCACCGCTTATAGGAAGCGTGCTTTCAGCATCGGTCTTCTCGGAGCGGAACCGAATGCACCATCCTCCGTCGGGGGATTTCTGAATATTCTCCCACCTCAACTTAAGAATGTCGCTGATCCGCAGTCCCGTAAGACAGCTGAACAGGGATGCAGCCTTGAGCACAGGCTCGCCGCAGGGCGTGAGCGCGAGAGCCTTCAGTTCATCGAATGTCAAGTACTCTCTTCTGTTCTCGATTGTCTCTATTCTCTCAAGGTCGTCGTTGAGGTTTTCAGTGAGATACTTGTCCCGGTAAGCGATTTTCAGAAGCGCCCGGAAAGTGCTCCAGTAACCGGCGGCAGAGTTGCGCGTGAGAGCCTTGTCCCCATTGCGCAGCTGTCTCGCCTCCATCAGGTACTTCCGGAAGCCGTTGCAGAACTGCACGGTCACTTCTCCCATCAGACAATGCCCCTTGCAGTAGAGGACGAAGTGGTCATACACCCTCATCCACTTCTGATCGCGGTCGGGAAGCAGATTGCGGAAATATTCCAGGAAATCCATCTTCCGCACATTCTTGTCGAGAAAACCGTATTGTCCCTTCATAAGCGAGACCTCCCGCTCGGAGCGGATGGCCTCAGCCTGCATCAGTTTTTCCTTGTTGGCACGCTTCTCATAGCCCTCGCGCGGATTCTTGGCGAGATAGATTCCAAGGTAGTCGTGACGCACATATTCGCGGGTGCGTGGATCCCGCACGGGAGGATAATAGTCCAGGTAGAGTGTGATTTT
>CAVLBF010000068.1:0-4252 GCA_963661285.1 Bacteroidaceae bacterium
CAGTCCGAATTCAGCTCCGCCACGACATAGAGGGCCGGGTACTGGGTCACGGTGATGGTTTCCGAGAACGAAGCGTCGTCGCTGTGCTGAATCGTGAACGTCAGCGTATAGGCAGAGACATCGTAGTCGGAGGAATAGTCGTTGACGAGATTGTGGGTGAACACGAGGGCCGTATTGTCGGAGTTGGGCGTCAGGGTATATGATGATGCCGAAACCGTCTGCTCGTAAGGCTTATATCCTGAATCAGGCTTGAGGACAGTACGGGTCATCGAAGAGCTGACCACCTTGACGGGATGTGACGAATAGTACGGGACGCTGAGCGTATTCACATTATTCATCACATACTCGTTGTCGTCCACCATCAGGTAGCGGTAGCGGAGGAGCTCGGCGTTGGTCTTGACGGTCTCGTTGCCCCAGGGGAGTATCATATACGACGGGGTGATGACCGTCGGATTGTCTGGGTCGCCGCTGCCCAGGATGCTCACCGCAAGCGAAACCTTGTACCAGGCGTTGCGCTCCAGATGGCCGGTGATGGTGTTGAACGGCACGGCATACCAGCAGGTGAAGTAGCGGTCATATGCCGCCGGATCGCTGGCGGTGGTCCTGTGCTTCCAAGGCAGGGAGAGCAGCAGGTACGGAGCGTCGCCCTCGTCGCCGGTGACGGTGCCGTCCGAAGCACGCCAATAGTTGTAGTATGAGTAGAACGGCAGCCCGTGAGTCCAGCCGGAGGCGGAGTCGCCGGAAAGGGCGCGGCCCTTGCCGCTGAACTTATAGTTGAACATATTGCTCTCCCTTTCGGCCTTCGGCATAGCGCCGTTGAGGTAGCCCCGGTTGATGCCGCCCACATAATAGACCTGCATCTTGTCGGTCAGCGGCTCCCAGTCCTTGAAGCCGTCACCGTCGCTGTCCTCCACTCCCTCGTTGGTTACCTTGGAGACGGTGAAAGTAATCTTGGATGCCGCGCGATACATCTTCACGCTGCCGCTGATGCTGAAGCTGGCCGCGTTGCGGGTGAGAGTCCCCTCCCCGTCCATCACGAACGAGCTCTGCGGTTCGGCATATGGATCAGTGTCGGTGGTGGGGCCGAACTCTGCGGTGACGACCGTCTGCTTGAGTTCGCTCCTGCTTGGGCTTCCGCCGGGCAGAGTGCCCGCGCCGTCAATATTCGCCACGGCATAGACGATGCAGGTCGTGGCATCGGAAGGGAAGATTGACTCCACGGTGGTCTTGCTCAGGCTGATGCTGGCGCTTACCTTGCCGGTGGCGGGTTCCGTGCCTATCGCACCGGACTCGATAGCCGCGGAGTTGTCGCGGACCGATGCATATCCGCTCTCAGGCCAGACATAGGCCGCAGACGCATCCTCGTCCGAGCCGGCTGTATAGAAGTAGAGCCGGAAACTCTTTATTTCGTTCTCGTTGTAGCTGTCGCTGCCGTATTCGCTGGCCTTGGTGAGTCCCATCTTGCCGGGATCGAGGCTGAGACTGAGCGTACCTTCGCCCGTCAGCGGCTCAAGGCCGCTCTTCACGCAGGAGGAGAGCGTCAGTGCGGAGAGGAGCGCAAGCGCGAATATTGATATTCTGCCTTTCATCTGTCAGTCTTTCTTGAGAACATACGGTCCGCCGAGAGCCGAGTCGGCGTTGAAGTTGATGTTGCCGTATTTGGCATAAATAACCAGTTTGGCGGAGCCCACGGTCGCGGGGTTCTGGTGTATGGTGAGCGTCACCCGTTTGCCGTCCACGATGCCGGAGATGGAGTCGAGCTCGGAAGAGCCGTCGTAGAACTTGAAGTGGTCGTAGTCGCCGCTCTTCTCCTCGAAGAGCGCGTACCAGCTCGCTCCGAGCGGGGTGGAGATGGTGAAGGTGCATACGAGGTCGCCGGCGCTCTTCGCGAGGATGACATTTTCGGCTATTGGCGTGACGTGATTGGAGTCTGTCCAGTTAATCTGGTCTTTTACTCCCACGTTCTTCTTGTAGTCGTTGTCGAAGCTCTTGGCTTCCCAAGGCTGTGCCGTGAGGGTGAGGCCGAGCTTGTAGTTGTCTATGCTCGCGACCTCGAAGTCGTAGATATGGTTGCGGACGAGGTTGAAGCTCGCGCCCTCTTCCGAGCCGCCGGAGTAGTCGCGGAAGTCGATGCGGTAAACCCTGTCGTGGGCCTTAAATTTCAGCTCGATATATGAGTGGTCACTGCGTGCCTTACCGGTGTCGGGGTCTATGTTGCGGTACTCCGGGACATAGACTTTCCACTCTTTGCCGCCGCTCACTTCCGGATTTAAATCACCGGCGGAGTTGTTGTCGTCGGCATTTTTGTAGAGGTGGACGGCCCCGCTGTAGCTGATGTTTTCGGTGTTGACATATATCCCGAGCGGTGCCGCTGCGAGGTTGGAGTTATAATTTTTGAGCTTCACATACTCCAGCTTCTCGCTTGCGCTCAAGGCGGTGGCAAGGTGAACCCTCACTTTGGTGAAGGCCCTCAAAAGGTCTATCTGCCCGAGGTCGGTGATGATATTGGAGCGCCAGGTCTGGCCCGCGCCGATGGTCTTGACCCCGTACATAGGGACGGGCTGGCTCTTGTCCGGAGAGTAAGGGAATGTGTAGCCGGAACACATCGTCCAGTCGGCCTTGCACACATCCTCGATGGTGGTCACTCCTTCCGTGAGACCGCTCGGGGCGCTCTGGAGGTTCGCGAAGACCACTATCTTGAATCCGCCTGCCGGCGGGTTGTAGATAGGACCCCGCAGCTCCCACTCCTGAGGGTATTTGCTGCTGTCCACCGGGAGGATATAGGACGGGGTGAACTGCTGGATGAACTTGTCGTCCGTGCCGAAGAGCAGAATGCTCAGGCGCTCGACGTCGATATAGTTCTCCCAGCCGCTGCCGTTCTCGTCGCTTTCCGTGATGGCCTTGGTCAGAGGACTTTCGCCCGCACAGATGCGCAGAGACACCTCCACTCCGTCACCCGTCCCGGCCTCCTCGGGAGCAATCTTCCCGCAGGAGAGCAGAGCCGCGCAGCAGAGGGCGCTCAATGCGAATATGTGCAGTATCTTCTTCAAGGCCTTAGAGTTCCGTGTCCTGGAGGACTACCTTCCAGGAGTTGATATAGATGTAGGCGCTGATCCAGCGGTCGTTCTCGTCGAGGAAGAATATCATATTGTATTCGTCCTGACGGTCGAGATACTCCTGGTCGTCAAGACCGGAGTTGTAGTGGCCCTTGATGAGCAGGGCATAGTCTACCAGCGGGACGGAGAGCACCGTGGCTCCGCTGTCCTTGGCTCGGACGACGAGCCTCGGGCTGCGGCCCTTGACAAGGCGGCCGGTGGAGAGTTCCGCAAGCGCGAGGTTCAGCTCGCCGTCGGCCTTGGTGGTGGCGGTGCCGGTCGAAACGGCCCAGGCACGGTATTCCACACTCTCCTCGCCCACAAGACCGTTGCCGGAGTCCATCACGGCATTGTCCGCCGAGATAAGGAACTCGAACTTCTCCGCGTCCACCGCCTCTCCGGAGAGATGCTGGAGGATGACCTTGAACTGCTTGGTGTCCTTGGTGAGGGAGACGGTGGTCACCGTCACGCCCTCGTCGGAGGTGAAGTCCACATCCGGACTCCAGCCGTAGTAGAGATCGTCGATGCGGCTGTCGGTGTAGGCCGTGCCGTCATCGCTGCGTTTGACGTTGAGGCTGCAGCCGAGCTCGGAGAGACTCGCCGCAGCGGAGTTGAAATTCCAGGACTTGTACTCGTCGGCGTCGCACCAGGCAAGCAGACTGTACTTGCCGGCAGGTACATCGACCACCATAGAGTAGCCCTCCGCCGCGAGCGCGGCGCCGCTTTCGCTCTTCTTCCACACGATGCTGCCGTCCTCGCCGAGGGCATACAGTGTGACGGCGCGAACCTCGTGCGAGAAGGCGTCGGCATACTTCATATTCATATCATAGCGGAACTTCACCCTGTAGACTACCGAGCAGTCGCCCTCGTCCTCGAAGATGAATCCGCTGCACGCGGCAGCCGCACTGCACGCCAGTACCGAGGCGAGCAGACGGAGAAGCGTAGCTTTGATCCGAGACAGCATAAATCTGGTTCTTGTTGAATGTCCGGCAGATCGGAGTCTGCCCGGGACAATACTGTTTTCCGTGTGCTGAAAGAACTGTCCGCCGGGCAGCGGGCATCCCGGTGCCCGGCAGTCAGTCTGAAAGCAAATTTTCTGATTATTAAAGATCTACAGTCTGGTTGACAAGCTTCCAGGAGAGGATGTTGACCTTGGC
>CAVLBF010000069.1:0-4226 GCA_963661285.1 Bacteroidaceae bacterium
CTACCGCTCCGGAAATCCACAGACTTGCTTTCCGACTTCCGCATTCCGTGCCTTCATTGACGATGTGCGCCACCCAAAGGCGGCCTGCTGCGGAGACTGAAGTCCGCAAGCGGCCGTCAGACTCCTTGCACGGCCAAAAGTCTCCTCTATGCCGGCTGCGCCGCCAAGAAGAGACACGGCGGCTTCCGCCGCCGGATTACTGAAGAATAGGTGTCGAGACTTCCGTCTTTCTCCGAAAGCCAGAAGACTCGACCTTTCTTTGCCCCACCGCCCCACAGGGGCCATAATCCGGCCCGCTCCGTTCGTGCCAGTACGAGCCAAATCCCTCTTAATCCGTGAGTTAACATAATCTGAGCCTCAGTTGTGTAAGCATTTTGCTCCGCAAAATGTTACACAACCCAGATTGATGTTAACTAACTCCGTGGGTGTGGGTTCTACCGTTTGGTGCTTCGTAGCCCGCAAGCCGGAGGCGGCTGGCGACAGCGTGCTTCCTTCAGGGGCTAACGCGCTCCAAGCCCGTCAGGAAGCACGGAACTTCCGGCGAGAAGTGCGTGGGTCTATCCCTTGTCAGAAAGTGAGTGCGTAAAGGACGGTCAGTCTCTCATCAGATGGCCGGAACTCCGAAATGGCCGCCAGCCTTAGCAGCGAAGCTGCGGGCCTGAGGAGTGATTTCTTCAAGTCTTCGGGCAAGCCCTCGCCTTCAAGAAACTCCCTCCTCCGGCAAGGTAAGGCGCGTTGCGCCTTGAGTTATGCCGGGCCTGGATGCTCCAGGGACTTCGGTGCGTCCGTTGCGGCTGCGAGTTCTACGCAGAGTCTGCCGAGCCCTGCGGTCTCGGCATCCTGAACTGCTCCGAACTCTCCGCCTCCACTACCTCACCCAAGTCCCTTCCGCCGGCCCGGCCCTCACGTGCGAAGATGGGTGGCATTGTGCTTCCATTCGTGGGACAGTGCCAGAGCCGGAAGAACCTTTTTCCCTCGCTCCAACCTCATTCCGTCCGGCTCCTGACGCGCCTGTCGGCTTGTCTGCTCAACTTTTCCGTCCAACTGCCGTCACGGCTCACGCCGTCACGACAGCCGCCCGTAAAAGTTCGAGCGGTGGGTTGAACGCACGATTTAGTTTTATCTTATTTAGCGACGTCCTCTCCCGCGCGAAGGGTGTGCCATTATATAAAAATCTGCAACAGGGGGCAGCGGACGGCTTCCGCCGCCGCTGCTATCTTGCGCCTGGGTTTCGTTTCTTATATTGCGTCCACGCTCCGAGCTTGCTTTGAGATAGGTCTGACATTAAGACTTGTAACCGCCCGGAGACACTTCAATATGCCGAGGTTTTATCCGAACACACGCTTCAGTGACTGCTGGGCTTCCTTTGGGAACGTCACATTCTATCATCGTGACGGGATTTGCTATTTCCGCTCGAAAGCCTATCCGGAGTTCGCCGGTACTGCGGAGCAGCTGGAGAATATGGAGCTGCACCGCAGGGCGTTGCGTGCCTGGCAGGGACTGGAATATCAGGTGCAGGAGGAGTGGAGGAACAATGCCAGATGTGTCGCCGCTCACAGACCGCCGTTCGACAACAGGAACCACATCAGCGGGTACAATCTGTTCGTATCCGCCTATCACGGCTTCGCGCAGCTGGGTGACGAACACGTGCCGGAGCCTCGGGAGTTCGTCCCCTTCCCTGTTTTCAGTCTGGATTGCATCGGATGCTCCGGGCCTGGCGGGAGTGACATCACGTTGAGATTCCGCCTCACGCTTTGCGGAACGGAGAAGTTCTCCAGATACCGGGTTCTCTGCAAGGTTCAGCTCGCAGAACCGGGACACGGCAGAAATCCTGGCAAAATGAGGAACTTCCTCTCCCCTTCCGTTCCGTCCGCTGCGATATCGGAAATAGCCCTTCCCGTCAAGGACAGCCGGAGCGTTTGGGGGCTTTCGCTCGACACATACCAGCTGCATCTGCGCTACATCCTTCTGGACTCCGTCACCGGCTACAGGTCGCAATATCACAGCTTGAGCACTCTGGTGAGACTGTAGGCTGGACGTTCTGCTGATGTCGGCAAGACGCTCATCAGCGCGACAGATGGCCTATTTTATCTTTTTCTGATTGACGGATTCTCCCTTTAGAGCCTTCTTCTCTTCAGACCGCAGTCTCGTTTCCACCTGCTTGATGTCCTCAGCAGGTTTCTGCAATTCCGGGGTAATCCCTCTGCTGATAAGCATATCACGGACAGCCTGGTTGTTCTTGATGTGTTCAGTCTCAATACCGCGCTGGCCGCGTATATCCTTGTTTACGACATTGGTGTTCGTCATTTCCGCCGCGAGGTCTTTAGCCTTGATGTCAACGGTAGGCAGGAAATCTGCAAGAGGACGGCCTTTCTTTACTTTGAAGCGGACTTTGGCCTGTTCAGTGGTCAGATGGAACAATGCCACATCCCCTTTGGAGCGCAGAATTCCAAAGCCCTTGTCATTGACGCCACGTTCATAGGATATTTCAGAGAGCTTGGCTTCTGTGGCTCTAAGCCTATTTCTGGCTTCCACCCTTTCTACATCGAGGATGCGTTGCGTGATGATTTCCGCCCGCCTTGTCTGGACGGCGAAATAAGTCTGAGCGAATGCAATCTCCGGCTTCTGCGGGTCTCCATTCTGGGCTACCAGATAACAGGCGTATCTTGTGAGGAGGATATCGTCAATTTCCTTTTCCGCAATACCCGTTTTTACTATTTTGCTGACATCAGCAAAATTGGCCAGAACATCGCCAGTGGCATTTTTGCAGGATTCCTTCGCCTTTTCAATGGCGTTCTGAAAATTTCTCCATTGTGAATAGCCGAATAGCGGACACAAGTCTCTCGCGCTCCAACATTCAACCCCATTCACCTGCGATGCAGCGTTCTCAAAACGCTCGAACAAATCATTGATTACCTGTGTCTCCATAGTGGCATAAAAAGTTTTAGCAAATTTACGAATAATCTTCCATACTCCCATTTGGGTGTCACCGAATTTCGGCAAGACAACGCATAGCGCGGCAGGTAAAACCATTTCTGCTTCAGCACGTTGTCCTTTATATATCTTCGCTCTCAGAATTACTGCCACAAGTATTTGAGAGATGAAAGTTCTGCCATCAATTGCATTCAACGACTTCTCGGGTTCGGCCGGAGACGTGACCGCAAAGGCCACCAAGAGCGGCACTGTTCTCACGGTCCGTCCGTTCCCGAGCAAAGTCACTTCTTCCGCCCAGAAGACGAAGAGGAACAGCCTCTCCGCCGTTTCCCGCGCATACAGGAATCTGAGCGATGACCAGATGGCGGAATGGACAGCCCTCGCCGAGCATATGAAGGGCATCTCCACGTTCGGGGAGGCGGCGAAGATGACGGCGCACAACGCGTTCGTCCGCATCAACACTAACCGTGCGCTCGCAGGGATGCCGGCTCTCTCCAATGCTCCAGTCTATACCTCCGATGTCCCGGAGGTGGACTATGACGATTTCTGGGTGACTCCGGAGAGGATAGTGTTCGTCGGTCTCAATCAGCCGTCGGAGCATCACCGCCTGGTGATGAAGATGTCGAGGACGGAGAGCACGGGCGTTTCCTCCGGCTGGGGGAACACCGTGATAGTTGCTCCGGCGTTCTCCCCCGACTGGGGAGACGCGGACATCACGCAGTGCTACCTTTCCACTATAGGTTTCCTGCCTGTGGCGGGTCAAAAATATTTCCTCTCATTCTGGTGGATGGACACCGAGACCGGGTTCACGGGAGAGTCTATGGCCGTGTCGGTCATCTGTCAGGAGCTTTCGGCAGTGAAAAAGGAAATCAACACTCCGCGCAATGAGCTTACCCTTGACAACATCTCGGAGCTCAACAGCGGTGTGGCGGTTGACCGGTTCTACATCGAGCAGGCTTCGGGTTCGGCTCTCGTTATGATGGACGCCCACTCGGTCAATAGCGGATATATCGCCGGAATAAGCGGAAAGTTCAAGGACGTTCCGGACTCCTACCTCGCAGGACAAGTATATTTCCCTGTCCGCTGCAACGGACGGAGCAAATGGGCTATCGGCCTGTATGAGCTGTTCATCCACAAAGCGAAGACTTATACTGAGTGGAGTCTCTCCGAACGCTACGGGACCTATGACCCGGACTTCTCTGTATTCGCTACATCCGCAATGGTAAAATTACTAATGCACTGCTGTCCGGTAAAAAATCATAAAAGTTCTTTGAAAATATTGGAAGTTAGGT
>CAVLBF010000070.1:0-4155 GCA_963661285.1 Bacteroidaceae bacterium
TATCAGATATGGATTTCAAAGACAATTCCCTCCAGCTGTTCGAGAACAAGAGCATACGCACCGCGTGGGACGCGGAGGCCGAGAAGTGGTACTTCTCGATAGTGGACATAGTGGCGGCGCTGACGGACAGCGTTGATGCGAAACGATATTGGAGCGTTCTGAAAGTCAGGCTAAAGAATGAGGGCGCTGAACCTACTACAATTTGTAGTACTTTGAAGATGCCGGCTTCTGACGGCAAGATGCGTCTTACCGATGTCGCAGACCAGGAGCAGATGTTCCGGCTGATTCAGTCCATACCGTCCCCCAAGGCCGAGGGGAAAATCAAAAAAAAGTTCTTGGACTCCAGTTGGACTCCAAGAACGCAGCGGGCCGTCAGGCCGTTTTTTGTGCAGAAACCATAACAGACCTATGCAGTCAGAAGAAAGCCGTGCGGTCGTGGCGAGGTTCTTCGCCGCCGTCCGCACCCTCATCGAGATGAAGCGCCTTCGCGGCGTGCAGACCTTCACCCGGCGGTACAATATCAACCGCCGCAACTTCCTCACGGAGGAGAAGCAGCCGGAGAGGGATATGTTCCAGCTGTCGTGGCTCACCGCCCTCGTTCGCGACTGGGGCGTGTCGGCCCGGTGGCTCCTGACGGGCGAGGGGGAGATGTTCGGGGGCCGGCAGTCAGCCCCCGGCCTCCGCGTCCGGGTCCCCGAGGACTGACGGGATCCGGGCGACCGCCGCCTGCTTGTTCTTGTCGAGGACCTTCACGTATATCTGCGTGGTGGCCAGCTCCCGGTGTCCGAGCAGCTTGCTCACGGTGTAGATGTCCGTGCCGAGGTCGAGCATCATAGTGGCGAAGGTGTGCCGTCCGCAGTGGAAGGTCACCTTCTTGTCTATCCCGGCCCTCAGGCACCACTCCTGCACCGTCCGGTTCGTGCAGTCTACGGACGGCAGGTCCCCGAAGGGGCGCTCCCCGGGCCGTCCCCTCTCCCCCAGAAGCTCCGCCGCCTCCGCCGCGATGTCGAGGTACTCCAGGCCCCCCGTCTTCTTCTGCTTGAAGATGAGCCGCGTGAACCCGTCCTGCCCGTGGACCTCGCCCCAGGTCAGCTTCAGTATGTCGCTGCGCCGCAGCCCCGTGAGGCAGCTGAACAGGAACGCCCTCCGGACGCTCCCGTATCCGCAGGGGGTCCGGGAGAGCCGCCGCAGCTCGTCCAGGGTGAGGTACATCCGCGTCCCCTCCTCGGGCTTGAATCCCTCTATGCCGCGCAGGGGGTTCTCGGAGATTATGCGCTCCTCGTAGGCCCGGCTGACGCAGGCCCTGAACTTGTTGAAGTAGGAGACGCGGCTGTTCCGGGAGAGCCTCCGTCCGTCCCCCCTGTCCCGTCCGCCCGGACGCGCCCGGGCCTCGCGCTCGAGGTAGTCCCGGAATCCCCTCGCGTACTCCGGCGTGATGTCCCGGAAGGTGCGCCGCGCAAGCTTCGGGTCGTACGCCTCCAGATGGCGCAGGCAGGAGCGCCAGTTGCCCCAGTTCCCCCGGCTCTCGTCACCGAGCCTCTCCTCGCACATCCGCTCGTAGTAGGCGCGGAAGTTCGTGTCCTCGCTGAACCGGTCGCGGAAGCCGTACTCCCCGTTCCGGACTTCCAGAAGCCGCTTCGCCCTTATCGCCTCCGCGAGTTCGAGCGTCTTCCTGTTCTCCTCCCTGTCGGAGCGCGTCTCCTCCGGGACGAGGTAGAGGTGGAGGTACTCGTAGCTCCGCCGCCCCCTCACGTAGATGTCCAGATAGAGGGATGTCCTCCCCGTGGCCTGCAGCCTCCTCCGGAGTCTGACGGGCTCTTTCGATTTGGTGGTCATAGTGTCTGGTGTTTTGTTGCTGATGTTGTTGCCCTGTTGTTTCGGCAACAAATAAACGACAAAACTATGACAATTCCAATACAAGCTATGCGAAAAGTGAAAGGGGCGCGGCCTCTCGCAAGTCCGTGCCCCATAGCTCTCTAATTGATTTTATTTGTATCTGAATTGTATTCGGATTGGCATTGAGAACGCCTTTTCATTTCCCGATGCAGAATAACCGATGAACAAAGTATCATTTTATCCTGCAATCGTTTAGCCTTGCGCGACGGAGCGGAGAGCAACAAAACGGCAGAAAAGGCGCGGTTTCCGCTCTATTTTCCGTTCCGGAAACGGCACAAATATAGCGTTTCCTCCCGGATCCGGCAAGCCTCCGGGGAGGAAACGACATAGCCCCTCCGGGATTCTGACGGAGAGGCTGTGCCGGGCATAGGGACCGCCGCCCTTTCTATCCGAGCAGCTTCTTCAGCAGGCCGCGCCAGGTCGGGACGGCGAAGAGCGCGACCACGACCGCGCCCGCGAGGGCGAACCACTCGTGCAGGTGGGCGAGCCAGCCGATGGAGCATCCCGCGCCGACGAGGGCGAGGAACAGGGCGACGAACGCCAGGATCTTCTGATAATTCTTCATAACGATGATGTTTTAGAGGGTTATACGAAAAGCTTTGCGGCAAGCTTGAATATCTCTTTCCGGTACGCGAAGAGCGCGAGCAGCCACGGAATCCACCACCACCGGATTCTGACCTGCTGCCAGAGGGTGAGCGGCTTTTCGGTGACGACCGGGACTTCTACCCTCACCTCGCGGTCGCGCCAGACGACGGAGTCGCGCACTTCCGTGCGTACCGTCACGGGTACGGGGATCCGCCGTCCGCTCCGCGTCTCCAGCGAATGGTGCAGCCGTCCGCCGCAGACAAGTGCCTCCGACCTCGCGACGGAGGTCTCGAGGACGGAGAGCGTGTCGGGCGTCACGTTCCGGACGGACTCGTAGGGGACGCTCACGAGCACGGTGTCCACGCGCTCCACGGTCTCGGTGCGCACTTCCACGCGGACGCTGTCCCTCGTGCCGACCGAGGGCACACGCGGACACCTTAGCGCTCCGCAGGAGGGGAGCGTCAGCAGGACGGCTGCGGCTGCGGCCAATCCCGTCAGATTCTTCAGTTTCATTCTTTTCATAACGTTTTCCCTTTTTACTTGAAAAGGGCCGCCGCATCTCGCGACGTGACGGCCCGGCCACAAAAACCATAACACTAAAACTGATAACCATTCCTGCGGAATTGACGGCCCGCAGGCGCCGGCATTTGCCTATATCTTCCTCCCCTTGTACCTCCGGTTGTAGAGAATCTGCCCGCGCTGCTCCCCGTCGGGCCTGTGCGAGAGATGGACGAAGCCGGGGTAGAGTATCATCTGGTCGAACGGCAGGCCGAGGTCGCGGACGCGGACGGCGAGCTGCCGGGGGGTCATCCCCCTCACGGCCACGTCCGCCGCCTCGCCCTTGACGTGCTGGCTCGACGGCACGCCCCCGACCGCCCTGTTCAGCTCCGGGCAGCGGTAGCCGGAGGTCACGACGAGCGGAAGCCCGACCGCGTCCCTCAGAGGCTGGAGGACGGCCAGGACGAGTGCCTTCACGGAGTCCCTGACCTCGAATGTGGTGATGACGTTGCGGATGTTGTGGTACTCGGCCACCTCGCTCTCCTCGAACTCGCGGTAGGAGAAGTTCTTTGAAATGTTTCCCATTAATTATTCTGTCTTATTGTTCCTTGTTCTTCGGTTTCAGCGCGTCCGCGATGGCCTCGGTCAGCGCGGAGACGAGCTCGTCCCTGCTGACCACGCTCCCGACCACCTGCGCGGCGCGGGACATCTCCGTCTTGGTCTTCTCGTCCGCCTTCTCCCGGATGCTTATCATCTCCACGATGAGCAGGAAGATGGCGATGAGGCAGGTGATGACGGGCACGCCGTACAGCAGGTCGAGGCGCAGTATCTTCGCGAGCGAGCACACGTGCATCAGTATGTCTATGCCCGAGGCGATGAGAAGGGAGCCGATGTAGCTGATGAACTTCCCGAGCGTGCGCTTCAGCCCCCAGCTGCTCCGTATCTCCCCGCGCTGCTTGGCCTTGTACAGGCCGGCCGCGAGGTCTATGAGCATCGCCGTGATGACCAGCAGGCAGGCCACCACGATGACGCTTATCATATTCTCCATTCCCGCGAAGAGCTTGAACCCCTCTGTTCCTTCCATTGTCATATGCTGTCTTTAGGTTGATATCTTCTGTATGGTGATGTCCGCCGCCATATTGTCGTTGAGCGTGTTGTCGTCGGAGAGGTAGATGG
>CAVLBF010000071.1:0-3926 GCA_963661285.1 Bacteroidaceae bacterium
ACGGAGAGGACCTGACCGGCCTCCTGCCCTGCTACTGCGGGCTGTAAACCGTAAATCAACGAAAGTTAAAACGAAATCACGAAAATCCCCGTTGAAACTCAACGGGTTGGAGAAGTGAACGCTTACGTCCCTCCTCCTGCTTGTCGCGGGCAGCGCGGGGGCGCAAAGCGTCGCAGTGAAAAGCAATCTCCTCTACGACCTCAGCACCACTGCGAACGCCGGAGTCGAATTCAAACTCGCCCCGAGGTGGACTGCCGACCTGTCAGGCAACCTCAACGCCTGGACATTCAAGGACAATATGAAGTGGAAGCACTGGATGGTCCAGCCGGAGGCCAGATTCTGGTTCTGCGATGCCTGGGCCGGGCATTTCATCGGCCTGCACGCGCAGGGCGGCCAGTTCAACGTGGGCGGCATAGACTCCTCCATCAACCTCCTCGGCACCGACTTCAGCGTCCTCAAGGACCGCCGCTACCAGGGCTGGATGGCGGGAGTCGGATTGGGATACGGCTACGCCTGGATCCTCAACAGACACTGGAACCTCGAAGCGGAAGCCGGACTGGGCTGGACACGCTGCTGGTACGACACCTTCCGCTGCGCAGGCTGCGGCAAGAAAGTCGCCACCGGCAACATCCACGACTGGTTCGGGCCGACCAAACTGGCCTTGAGCCTCGTTTACTTATTCTAGAAGCACTATGGACATCAAGACAATCAGCGCATCAGCAATAATCCTGCTCGGGGCGGCCCTGTCACTGCACGCCCAGAAGATAGACTCTGTCGCGGCGAGCGACGCGCGGGTCAGCCGCGACGGCTCGTCGGTGGTCGTGGATATGACGCTCGACCTCTCCGCGCTCAAGCTCAAGAGCACACGCGCAGTGCTTCTCACCCCCTGCATCGTCAACGGCGCCGACTCACTCGCGCTGCCTTCAGTAGGCATCTACGGCCGCCAGCGCTACTATTATTATATGCGCAAGGACGGGAATATGATTTCCGGGAGCGGCGAGACCACCCTCCGCGACGGAAGCCGCGAAAACCTCATCCCCTACCACAGCACCGCCAAATACAGCGACTGGATGAACGGCTGCGAACTCATCCTCATCCGCAGGGACTACTCCTGCTGCGAGAAGGTGACGGGCCGCGAGGAGCAGAGCCTGCTCAGCCGCGTGCTCTATGTCCCGCCGGTCCCGAAGACCCCGGGCGTGCGCTACGTGAGCCCGAAGGCGGAGGTCGTCAAGAGCCGCGAGGTCAACGGCAGGGCCAACGTCATCTTCCCGGTCAACAAGGTCACCATCTACCCTAATCTCGGGGACAACGCCGCCGAGCTGGGCAAGATACGCGCGAGCATCGACTCCATCCGGCTCGACAAAGACATCACCGTCACCAGCATCAGCCTCAAGGGCTACGCCTCGCCGGAGGGACGATACAGCAGCAACGAGCGCCTCGCCAGCGGCCGTACCGACGCCATCCGCGACTACATCCTCACTTTCGCCGACTTCGACAGGAGCATCCTGCACACCGACTGCGTCCCGGAGGACTGGGAGGGATTCATCGCCTGGATCAAGGAGAGCAATCTCGCCGAGCGCGACAAGATGCTGGAGATAGCGACATCCGAGACCCTCACCCCCGACCAGAAAGAGCAGAGGCTGCGCAAACTCGCGCCGAAGACCTATGCGGGCATAGTCAAGGACCTCTTCCCGACGCTGCGCCGCACCGAATACCGCATCGACTACTCCATCCGCAGCTTCTCCGACCCGAAGGAGATGCTCGAGATAATGAAGACACAGCCGCAGAAGCTCTCTATGCAGGAATTCTTCCTCGCGGCAAGCAGCCTCCAGCCGGGAAGCGAGGAGTTCAACGAAGTCTTCGAGACGGCGGCCCGGATCTATCCTGACGACCCTGTGGCCAACCTCAACGCGGCCTCAGCAGCCATCGAGCGCGACGAGCTCAAGCGAGCGGCACGCCATCTCGAGAAAGCGGGTGACGACGGCGAGGCGGCCTGGGCGAGAGGAGTCCTGGCGGCACGCAACGAGGACTACGCCGCAGCGGCGGAGCAGTTCCGCAAGGCGGCCAGCCTAGGCATCGCGGGCGCAGCAGAAGCGGCTGCAAGCTATGAGACCTATCTGAAAGAAATCAATACAACAAACAATCAATAAATCATTCGTTTATGAAAGCAAAACATTTTCTGTTCGCAGCTCTTGCGCTTTCGGCGCTTGCAGCTTGCAGCAAGGAGACGGGGTTAGACGACTCTGTCTTCAAGGGTGACAAAGCCTACATCAATGTGCAGCTGGCTTACTCTTCGCCTCAGACGAAGGGATCCGCCGCCACACCGGCATTCTACTACGGTACGGCCGAGGAGAATGAGGTCAAGAGTGCTGACTTCTTCTTCTACAACGCCGACGGCACTTTCGCGACCCATTCATCCAAAACATTGACCTGGACGGCAAGCGGAACTGGGTCAACAGACCAAAGCATAGAGAGCGTCGGTCAGGGAGTCGTTGTCCTCGAAGGACTTAAGTCAACCAACTACCCGACATATATGTCCGTCGTCCTCAATGCGAACGGCACGATGGTCAGTGACCTTCACGGCAAAACCATTGCCGAGGCTCAGGCTTACCTCATCAACGCCATCGCCACTCAAGGGACTACCGTGTCCTCTACCGACTGGACGGAATTCGTGATGACCAGCTCGACCTATGGCAACGGCAATGCCGTTTCCGGCTATTTCTGCGAGCATCTCGTGCCTACGAACTTCCAGGAGAACGCGGAGGACGCGAAGGACGATGCCCACGCCGTCACGGCTTATGTCGAGAGACTTGCCGCGAAGGTCAGGCTTGAACTCGGTTCAGCCGTCACAGCAGATGCCACTGACAAGATCAAGATAGGCTCCTTCGAGGTGAACGGAACAAGCACGGACCTCTACTGCAAGATTTTCGGCTGGGGACTCAACGCCACAACCGAGGATTCCTACACTTTCAAGAACATCGACCCGGCTTGGGATTTCACCTCCGGCACAGCCTTCACCTGGGATGACGCAAGCAACCATAGAAGCTACTGGGGCAAGTCCACGGTTTACGGCGTGAATACCAATTACTACCCTCAGGACTACGCTGACAGCCTGCAATATAAAGCTACACTGACCAAGACCATCCCTCTCAACTACATTTCGTACAATGAGCTCGAGGTCTCTGTCGGCAAGGATGCCTACTGCCGCGAGAACACCAACACCGTCGACGTGTTCAACGCCAGTCATTTCTCCTCCGCCGTCACCAGCGTCCTTTTAAAGGCACAGGTTGTTGACGCTTCCGGAACCGCCGTGAATCTTGTAAACTACGCCAAGATGCTCTACACCTTTGACAACTACAAGACAAAGGTTCTCACCGACTACCAGAACAACCACACCGGAGCCAAGATCTACGTCAAGGACGCAACAAGCGGCACGGCTTCTTACAGAGAGGCCGCCATCACTGATTTCGAAGTGAAGAACGCCTACGACGGCAATGTCTATCTTGAGTTCAAGGATCTCGGAACAGGCTACGGGTATTGCCTCTATGACGGGGCCTCCACTTACACCGAAAAGACCCTTGACGAAGTCAACGAGCTCATCAACGGCACCGCCACGACAAAGGACACCACAGCTTCCTTCTACAACGACGGTAAGATGTACTACAACATTCCGATCGAGCACCTGCGCAATGGAGCGAAATACACCGACACCGACTTCAGCACCAAGAACGAGGAGGCCAACTACGGAGTAGTCCGCAACCACTACTATATGCTCACGGTCAACTCCATCAAGAATCTCGGCAAGGCGGTCTACGACGCTGACGAGCCTATCGTCCCTGACGACAAGGATGTCAAGAACTACTATGTCGGCGCCAAGGTCAACATCCTCTCCTGGAAGCTTGTCAACCAGACTGTAGATCTTTAAT
>CAVLBF010000072.1:0-3804 GCA_963661285.1 Bacteroidaceae bacterium
CCGTAAAGCTGTTCATTACCTGTCATCAATCTTGCCAATTCGCAAAATTAGCAAATTTTACCGACATAAGTAACAATCACTTCGGACACTTCAAGATAACTCGCACGGCAATAACAAAAATGACCTCGCAGCATAGAGTGTTTCTCATCTAACTCGCTGCGCTCGAACAACCGAAGCGGTGTCGGACGGCAGTCAGTTGCTGCGCCGCGCTCCACAACCGCCAGCCCTGCGACCCTTCTAATTCCGCTCCAGTCGGGCAAGACTGCGGACATCCTCCGCCGCCGCTCCGGAAATCCCCAGACTTGCTCTCCGACTTCCGTATTCGTGCCTTCAATTCAGCTTTGACCTTCGAGTACCCCTTATCCAGCATCTGCATTATCCTTTCCCGGCATCCGTCAAGTTTGTGCCGCTGATTCTTGCTGCCATAGGCTCTGCCGAGTCTTGCCCCTTCCGCCTTCTTGCGAGCCAACGCCTCTTTCGTTCTCTGACTGATCAGATTCCGCTCTATCTCCGCAGACAGTCCGAAAGCGAAAGCCAGCACCTTGCTCTGAATGTCCTCGCCGAGCCGGTAATTATCCTTGATGGTCCACACCTTGCACTCCTTCGTCATACAGATGTTCAGAATCTCCATAATCATAAACAGATTCCTCCCCAGACGGGAAAGCTCCGCACAGATGATAAGGTCATCCTTCTTCACTTTCTTGAGCAGACTCCCCAGCTGCCGTTTGTTGTAAGCCTTCGTTCCGCTGATTGTCTCCTCAATCCACCCGTCAATCACAAGCTCGTTTCTCCGGCAGAAATTGTTAATCTCAAGCCTCTGATTCTCAACAGTCTGTTTGTCGCTGCTGACCCTAATGTAACCATAAATCATATCCTGATAGTTTTAAATTGCTCATTCACATAAAATAAGCTATCAGGATCATTCCTCTCATTCGTCGTATAGGTTATAAAATCCACTGTGAATTATTACCTTTGTAATGATAAGTCATAACGATTGATATGGAACTGCAAGACCTTATAGGAGAGGCGACAGCCTACGACAAGAAAGAGAGGCTTGAAGCCGGCAGACCAAAGAGCTGGCTCAAGAGCGTCTCCGCATTCGCGAACGGCGACGGGGGGACATTGGTGTTCGGCATCAGCGATGATGACCGGATTGTCGGTCTTGCCGATGCCGAAAGCGACTCCGAGGTTATCAGCGAGTGCGTCAAGTCCAAGCTTGACCCGGTTCCGGATGTCCGGCTCGAATTTAGGGCGGTCGAGGGTAAGAAACTGATTTTGCTGCACGTCAGCGGAGGTGCGGAAACTCCATATTACTACATCGGTGACAAACAGCGCATTGCCTATGTCCGCATAGGCAATGAATCTGTCGTTGCAGACCGTCTCCAGCTGAAGGCACTGGTTCTGAAAGGTTCCGGCAGGACTTATGATGCGCTTCCGTCGCCCTACAGGTTCACCGATATGGCTTTCACCCAGTTGCGTTCCGCCTGCTACAAGAGGCTTCATCGTTCATTCGACGAGGGCGAGTTCACATCGTGGGGCATCATCGACGAAAACGGCGCATTGACCAACGCCGGTGCGTTGCTTGCGGACGACTCCCCTGTTCGCCAGTCCCGAATCTTCTGTACCCGGTGGAACGGCCTGACGATGACAAGCGGACTTGGCGAGGCTCTCGACGATGCCGAGCTGGAGGGCAGCGTTATCGGCCAGCTGCAGGATGCCGTCGCCTTTGTCAGGAACAATTCCCACAAACGCTGGTGGAAGGAGTCAGACCACCGTGAGGAACTTCCGGACTATCCGGAACGTGCTGTTACAGAAGTGATCTGCAATGCCATCATTCATCGCAGCTACCAGGAACTCGGCAGCGAGATCCACATTGATATGTACAATGACCGGATGGAAGTCTATTCCCCCGGCGGAATGATTGACGGCCGTCTGATTCAGCAGTTGAATCCCCTCTCCGTCCCATCCAAACGCCGCAATCCTCTCCTTGCCGACTTCTTCAGCCGTCTTGACCTTATGGAACGCCGTGGCAGCGGAATGAAGAAGATTCTCGGAGAATATGCCCGCTTCGAGTCACTTAAAGAATACCACGCCCCCGAATTCCGCTCCAACGCCACCGAGTTCCACGTAACCCTCTGGAATCTCAACTACGGCGCGGATGTCGTAAAAGATGACGCTAACGACACATCTGATGTCGTAAAAGATGTCGTAAAAGATGTCGTAAAAGAACCGCCACAGTTCACAAAAGAGTTCACAAAAGCTCAAAGGCTAATATTCAGATACATATCTCAAGATCCACAAATTAACGCCACCCAAATGGCAAAAAAAATGAATGTCTCTTTACGACAAATGCAACGGTATTTGAAACAACTTGCCGACCTGAACCTGATTACACGTGAAGGCGGACGCAAAAACGGCATCTGGAAGATTCTCGACAAAGACTACAACGACTTCTTTGAACGTATATGAAACGCACAGGTAATGAATAAGAACGAGTTGTTAAAGGCAGGATAAGATGGAAAAGAATATGATGATACGGAATAGCACCGCCGAGTTCCTCACCTTCATAGCGGAAGGAAAAGAGGACGGGATACAGGTGCTGTACAGAAACGAAAGCATCTGGGCGACCCAGAAGGCGATGTCAATGCTTTTCGACTGCTCGGCGGACAATATAGGCCTGCATCTGAAGAATATCTACGAAAGCGGTGAACTGGACAGAGAACGAACTACCGAGAAAATCTCGGCAGTTCAATCAGAAGGAGGCAGGAATGTAACCAGAAGCACAATGTTCTACAGCCTCGACGCTATCATCTCCGTCGGCCACCGAATCAATTCAATCCGTGCGACACAGTTCCGTCAGTGGTGCACGAGCGTCTTGTAAATGCCGCACAGTGACGGCGGAATTCGCAAAGTCGTTCGCCGAATCCGAATTCGAAAAGTATCGCATTATTCAAGACCGTCTCTTTAAATCCGACTTTGACCGCCTGAACGACAGCGAACTATTGGATTTGTAGTCCCAACCACCCTCGCTGCAACTACACCACGCCGTACTAATCTCAAACGCCCTGGCAACTCTTCCTCCATTGCGCTGAATTCGGATAATCCATAGCGGCATCGGAATTGCCGCCCGGTTATTTCCAAGTGAAAGTATCCTTTCCGGCTCCGATTTCGAAGTGGCATTTTGCGATGCCGAGATCTATGTCAGTGTAGCCGTTAAGCGCGAAGTTTGCTTTTGCCTCCACCACATTCCCTTCGTGCAGGATGAACCTGAATTTCTGCTGATTGATGGCCGTGGGGGCCATAAGGACTGCCTCCATTCCTTTCTTGAACCATTCAGGCATAACGCTTTCCGCCTCCACGAATTCTTCTATGCCTTTCTTCTGGGGATGCTGCACACCCTGAGTCTCTCCGTAGCCGAGCGCGATGACGCAGCGCACCGTGTCTCCGTCGCGGAGCGTGAAAGCCCCCGGGATTTTCTTGTAAGTCAACCCCACCCAGCAGGTGTTGAGTCCGAGGGTCTGCGCCAGAAGCACTACCTGCTCTCCATAGTATCCGAGCCGCTCTCCGACCATATCGCCCCTCGCTCCGGCCATCACCAGATAGTTTTTGACACCGGAGAAACTGCCGTATTTCCATATGCCCGAAGCAAAGGCTTTCGGCTCTTCTGTCACCAGCTGGATGTTCAGCCCGGTATTTTGATTTATCGTGTCAATTGATGCCCGTATGGCGGCCACTTTCTCCGCCTCAATTGAGGTGAACCCCAAAAGTTGGACAAAGAAATGGGGTATCTATGTATAAGAAACA
>CAVLBF010000073.1:0-3800 GCA_963661285.1 Bacteroidaceae bacterium
TCGTGCAAGCAGCATTAGGACATACCATACAGAGATCCCCGACGATGATCTCGCTGTCCATCAGCGCCTCCAGGTTTTCGTTGAAAAACTTGTCCTCACTTCCGCTGTACACTGTCCAGCAGGCGGCCACGCCTGCGGCCAGAATGATTGCGGCAGATGCCGCGATGATTGCTTTTTTCATAACAATTCAAATTTTTTAATTATAGACATCGCCCTCCGGAGCACCCATCGGGCTTCATTTTCGTACTTTACCACCATATCTGCCTTCCGCTCTCGTATGTGAAGATACGCTCCTCCTTGCCCCGCGTGAGATTATGCAGCAGGAGCAGAGCATTCTCCGGAACATTGTCGAATATCAGCTCCTGACTCCATCGGTCTCCCGTCTGACGACCAAGGGACACCCAGCGGCCGTCCCAATAGCAGAGTTCGTACTCTTCGCCGCCACGGATGAAGTTGTCGTCCGAGCGCGGAAGGAAACATATCTTGTCGACAGGCACTCTCTTCCCAAGGTCTACGCCTATCCAGGCATCGGTCTGGCTCTTGAGACAGGTGGAATAAGTCAGAGCGTCACCGTCAAGGGCGTTGGACATCGGATGCTTCGTGTCGGCGCAACGATAATTGCCGATGACTCTCCCCTCAAGTTTAGAGAATGGTGCGGATGTGCCATACACCTCCATCTCGGATATGTCTCCCGTCGTGCCTGACTTCGGGACGTAACGCACATAGCGGAAGCGGTCTCCTCCAATCTCAAGGGTCTGGAAATTATACCCGACGCTGTCCGGAAGTGCAATCACCCGCGCATCCCTGAAGTCCGAATCATTCGACAGCTCGAAGCGGCCGCCTTTCATCTTGTCGGCGAACTGCCGGGCGCGCAAGTCCATAAACTTCCTCTTCAGACGGACTGTCCTCAAGCTGCCGGTATCCGGTTTGAGGATAATCTGCCCCGCCAAGCTGTCTACCAATACGGGATGTTGGGCCGGAATCAAGGTCCCGCCCGTGTAATAGGCGGGCAGATACACCGCCGGATAGCCCATATCGGAGACCGTCACTTCCGCGCCTCTCCGCTTCTCTCCGGATACGGCGACCCAGTTCTTGTCGTCAAAGCAGCAGAGGAAGACATACCTTGAACGGCCTTCACGGAAAAGGCCCGAAAGGGACACGTCCGTTACCGGCATATATTCTGAACTCACGTCTCTGATTCGTGCGCTCCGCAGGGTCGGAGGCAGTTTCTCCGGACTCTCGCGGGCTCCGGGCGCTTCTCTCTGCACCGAAAACATCCGACGGTACACTTTCGGAAGTTTATATGAGAACTTGCGTTCCTTTACAGGAGAGAGCCAACCGCCGACAGAATAATGATACGTGCTGTCTCCGCGAATAACCCCGCACCACGAATGGTTCTTAGAGTGATTGGCCCATTGAGGAGTATAGTCCGTGGCGACAGGTATTCCATAGCTTCGGCCGAGATAGGTGAAAAGGCCGAGGTAGTCCTCGCAGGTTCCGCCGGCAATCCTCTTGAGCGAAGAGGGACTTGCCGACGGCTTCGATGACGGGTATCCCGTATAGCTCCTGTGAGGCTCCGGAAACAGGCCGTTTACCGCGATACAGAAGTCCTCCAAAGAAGATGCCGGTCTCTGGCATAGAGTGTCAAGTGACGGGCCGAAAGTCAACCGATAATCAGAAAACCAGTCTTCAAGCACTTCGTTGCCCACACGGTAGGGCAGGACATATTCGCAGAAATCCTTAAAGTTCAGTCCCTGCGCCCACTTGGAGTCCCTGACGGAGAACGCATCCTCGATTCGCTTTATTAGATAGTCCGAGTTTATGCGTTGTGCATCGTAAAAGGTTTCCAGTCCGGAGAAATCGAGCGCGGCGAATAGGGAGTCCTGAAAATCATACAAAGAATAGACATCAGCATCCGGCCTGTCGTAAAAGGCGGACAGTCTTTCATAGTATTCATCAAGTGCAGGCCCGACCTTCGATGAAAGGCCGCCCATATTGCCTATGAGGAAGCAGGCTGCCCTGTACTTATCCTTGTCGCCAGACACCCTGTACCGTTCGAGCACCCTCTCGAGTTCAGACCTGTTGTCCCCTGCGAAACGCAATGTGCGCTCAACGTCCGGTGAATAGCGGGAGCAAGATATGGCAAGAATCAAAAGGGCGCTAATCTTTGATACGCTCAAGAGTACATCTATCGTTTTCATAATGTCCAGCGTCATTATATCAACCCAAGATCATACCTGACAATGACATCCTCGCCCGTCTCAAGGTTATACGTAGTCGTATAGAGATACTTGTCATCTGACGATGGACAGAATGTGCTGTAGGGCCTGTCTGTGCGGACGCACTTTATGAAGCGCCCGTCCAGATCATAAATTTCAATCTCGTCGAAACAGTTCGAAGGATATCCTTTGTAGTCATCGATTTCGCCCCAGTCATCAGGGTATAGCTTCACATAGATCCGATTCTCCGTGGACTTCATTGTTATGCCCTGATACTGTCCTTTTTCATAGCTGATATTATGATTTTTGGATGTGAATTTAGGAAGGACGCTGTAAATCACGTCCCTTTCTTGCATCGTCAGGTCCTCCGGCTCCATTATCGCAAGGTAACGGCCCGTGCCGGCCGCGTACACAAAGCTCCCGTTTCCTAAAGCGGAAATCCGGGCATTTATGTAGACCATCTGCTTGACTTCAGTCTCGCACTCGTTGCCATCCTCAGGCCAGAACTCAAGCGAAGTGCTGCTGCCGTCTTTGAAGTCCAAAACAGTAAAAATATGCTCTGTGCCGGGGACTGCCGCATTTACCAAAAATTTGCCGGGAGCCATCTTTGCAAAATATCCAGTCGTTATCATTTGCGGCATTTCACCGCAATGATATTCCTTCCATCTGCCATAGTCCGACAACGCTCCCTCCTCTCCCAACGGAATGCCATATAGTGTATTGAATCCCATCGGATTTGAGTCAAGGACAAAAAGACTGTCCCCGCTCTGGCAATAGTTGGCATATATTACCTCGTGAGGCCCGCGTCCTTTCTTTATCCCCTTGTCTACAAGCACGAGAGAGTCCCCCTCTACCCTGCAGATGGCAATCTTGGCCGAATTATCGTATGTGTCGCATATTAGGCAGTCCTTATATGCGGCGAGCAGGAAACAACTTGGCAGATTCTTGCTGTGCAGCACATCTCCGCTCAACTCCTCGGTTACCGTCTTGCGCTCATTGTTGTGCGCTTCCTCTCTCCGGCAGGATACAGCCAGCATCAGGAGGACTAACAGAGCAATATATGTCGTTCGCATTATCGAGATTATTTCTTATCAATGTGTTTTTCGACAGAGACCCAAGCGCCGTCAAAATGGTAGACGCATCGGCCTTCACCGGTAACACAAGCATCCTTCTCCTCTTGAGGAATCTCCGGATCCATCAATGCCTCCAGATTCTCGTTGAAAAACTTGTTCTCACTTCCGCTGTACACTGTCCAGCAGGCGGCCACGCCTGCGGCCAGAATGATTGCGACCGCTGCCGCGATGATCGCTTTTTTCATAATTACTTGATTAAAAAAAGTTTATAAATATTAGATTACCATAAAATTCCTCTCCATTCGCTAAAACTTCTCTAAGAAAGCCTCTGCGGCCTCGGGAGCTTCGCTGCTTGACAGATATATGTCAGAGACACGCGAATTGGTGAACCTAAAATAGATTATGCCCTCATAGGAAGATGCCTCAGACCCCGCCACGGAAGATTCTGGATATGTCCGGACATCTGCCGCATCGATTCCGGAGAATTGCCGCAGTAAAGGGTCGCGCC
>CAVLBF010000074.1:0-3717 GCA_963661285.1 Bacteroidaceae bacterium
CTCCATCCTCTCCGGCAACACGATTTCAGATGCCATAAAACGCCTCATCTCCCTCCTGAGCCCGATGCGGGCACAAGAGGGAAGAAGGGCGAATGCGGCCATCGTGGCCAGCAGGACCGGAAAACACCTGAATCCCATTGTCTTAAAGCTTATATTTTCTGAGAGTTTCGGTCTCCGAATCAAATGTGAGCAATGTGCGGCAGTCGAGGTTGATGTCTATCGCGTCAACTCCCTCGTGAAGAAAGTACTTGCAGACAGAATTGCCGTCCCAGTCAAATACAAGCAGTTCGCGCTCGTCTGTCCCCTCTGCCCCATAAAGGACAATGAAGTAGTCTCCGAAAGGGATACAGGTCCAAATGCTCTGGCGCATAACTCCCGTGGATTTGAATTCTTTCTCTACTTCTCGTACAGATGCGGCCTTACCGAAGACTATCGACTTGCGAAAATCAGAACGCAGCGAATAGATATTGATGACATTCAAGAAAAGGGATGCTTCCGCAATCATCTCCCGTTCCGGATTATACGCCGGAATTGTCGTCAGCACATTGAACAGGAATCCGTCATTCGGAGTCACTATGCTGACATCGTCAAGTTCCTTCACGTTTGGCGTCGCCTGCAATTTGCCCGACACATACAGCTCCCTGACCTGCCTGCGGCTGTTGTCCTCAAGCTTCTTGCACAGCACCGTGGAATCATTCAGCATCCACTTGAACGGTATGCTCTTCAGGTCCTTGAATGCGGGTACTGCCTCTATCTCTTCCCGCCCGTCCGAGAACGCAGCCGACACATTCCACCGCAGAAGGTTCTTGTTGACGCCGAGTATGTCCATATATAGGGAATCCCCGGAATGACGGAACAGGGTATTCGATCTGGACGGGCCCGTGAAAGGAAGCAGTTCCGTCGGACCGTTGCCGTGACGGAGATACTTGCCTCTCGGTTCAAGTGTCTCATAATCGAAAAGCGCCACGGCCGGGTCACTCATAGAAGACAGAGCCATAAGGATTGGGCCGCTGCTGATTACGCTTGTCATCCCGGGGGCGTCAATCTCAACGATTTCCGACTCATCTATCTTAAGGTCGTGCTGCTCCGGGAATGTCCCGACCTTCTCCGCATCGCTGAAGACCAATGACCCGCTCCCCGCGCAAGATACGAGGAGCACTGCGGCCAGAATGATTGCGGCCGATGTCGCGATGATTGCTTTTTTCATAAAAATTGTAAAATCATTAATTATAGACATCGCCCTCCGGAGCACTGGGCGAGCTTCATTTTCGTGCTTTACCTTGCCCGCGTGAGATTATGCAGCAGGAATAGCTGCTTGTCCATCGTCAACTTCTTCCTCACGGTTGAAGAAAACAGGATACATCTGACCGAACGGCTATCCCCGCCAATGACTTCCGGAAAAGAGCCATCAGTTTATTATTCACCAAAGGATCTCCAATGAACACTATACGGTTGTCTTTGTCCAAAAGAAATGTATGATACATGGCCTGCGCAGGGATAAAGGTATTCATCCTGCCGAAACAATCATTCCTGTCAAAGTAAATCGGGAAGTCAATATCATATAGCGCCACCGCATCTGCTACCCGTTCATAACTCATTTCTGTCGTAGAGAACAATATGACAATATCGACTTCAGAATTGATAGAGGCAAAGAATTCTGAGTAATGGGGCAAGACACTGATCTTGCAGGTTGCGCAATCAGACGGCATATAGTGAAACACCAGCTTGGGCCTGCCCGTCATAGGCCCAAGCTCCAGTTCTGTCGGGAAAGTGACTTTATGATGCATCATCTTCTGAATGTTATGACGGACAGCATATTGAGAACATCCCGACACAAACAATAATGGCAACAGCAGACTAATTGCCAAGCACCTTGAGCATATAGCAGTCATCCTCTTCCACAACGCTATGGTCAATGAAATAGATGTCGCCGGCATAGGAAGACACCAGACGGGTGTCAAAACTTCTTTCGGACGAATACTCCTTCACCCTGCCGTCAAGCGAATAATAATTCGTTGTCAGTTCATTGTCCGTGACCTGCATCCTGTTATCCAACGCCGCCTTCCCCTCATTGGTCAATACGGCATAATTCCGCTTTCCGACACCGATTGCCACCGTATATGAGTTCGAGAAAAGATACCTCGCCGCTTTCATAAAATCGCTTGCGATGATGCTGTTGTCGGGAACGCTCTCTACTCTGAATGTCCCTGATTCCACTGACCTTACCTTTTCAAGTTCCCCGCCCTCAATCGAATACTTGTATATGTCCATTGCATCTCTCGGCATAAAGAAAAGCTGCTTGTCATATATGCACAGCGGTGCCGCGGACTCATTCGAGAGGAGCAGTCTATGCTCCGCAGTAGTGTTAAGCAGCGAATCCACGACAATTCCGGAATCCAGATCAAGCACATCGACGGTATAATCGGAACGTTTCCCGGCACTGTAAATATACAATTTGTCTCCAAACGGCAAGAAGTCTTTTATGGCACTCTTGTACGGATATTCCTTGATACCGTTCCCGTCCCTGTCATATGCGATGAATTTATTGGAGCCGGAATCCCAGACAAAAAGCTTGTCCTCGCATCCTCGCACATAGGCAAGTATTTGATATTCATATTGTCCACGACCTTTACGATTAAAGAATGACTTCTGCTGTCCGTCCCGCCCATAAACGAAGACATTATCTCCCGCCGCAATGACAAAACTATCCCCATCTATGACACCAAGCGATTTAGGAGCATTCAGCAAACACAGATTTTCATCCAACCGGCACACGTCTACGCTCTTCATTGGCTGTAGAGCCTTATCTGCATTCTCGGCGCACGACCAGACCATAAGACAGAATGACAGAATATAGAATAAGTCTTTCTTCATATTAACAAACTATTGAATCGGACAGACAAAGCTTCCCTCAGAGACACAAAAAGTATCGGTAACATTTTTCTGCGGATCGTACACAAGACGCACCTCCCATATTGGCTGAAGAAACATTCTTTTGAGTTTCCCGGTATCAACCTCCGGATCCATAAGGGCTTCTATATTCTCATTCATATAAAATGACCGGAAAGAAACCGCTCGGTAGGCAACAACAAAAGACACAATAATAATAACCGATGTAATTATAATTGCTTTTCTCATAATGGCTATACTTTAGGAAGAGTTGAATCATACATAGGGCACTCGTGTTTCCCGCCAATACAACAATTCACATCAATTTCACCCGTTTCTCCGTGATACCAAACAGCCACAACCCATACGGGCTCGTGAAAATATGGCCTGGATTCTGATTCCATCAAGGCCTCAAGGTTCTCAGCAATGGAAACACTTTCACTTGATATAAAAGCCACTCGCAATACAAGGGCAGAGGCCGCAAAGACAGCGGCGAGGACAATAACAAATAGATACTTTTTCATAACTGTTTTAGTAAAAATCAAAGCTTCGCGAATATATGAATTTTATTTGAAATAAAAAAAATCAGTTGCCGCCAGAGACTACAGACTACAGATAGAACTTTCCGTCTGTCGTGGCAGACACGGCATCCGCCGGGTCTTTAAGTCCGGTCAAATCCAATTGGGAGCATTTGTGAGTATCGTCAATGTCGAACACTTTTATGCGGGCATTCTCCAGAACGCAGAACTTCCCGTTTTTAGGGAAGGCTACAGATTAACCTCAGCTCAATTTCGCCGTTCCAATGTAATACTGTCCGTCCTCATCCGA
>CAVLBF010000075.1:0-3714 GCA_963661285.1 Bacteroidaceae bacterium
CCATCCTCGGAACGGCTTATCTCATTGATTCGGCAAAGCGCATCAATCGCATTCTCGCCCAGATAGATGAATTCAAAAAGTTGTAAGTGATTCATAAAAAATAACTTGGTGCTTTTGCTCGTCTTTTTGGTCTAAATTTATTTTTTCATCATCACTAAAAACGGATTTCCGGTAACATCTTCCGGATTGCCGGTAATGGGCAGTCTGCTGCGGTTGAGTATATTTGCATCCGGATTCCATCGGGGTCCGGATGCAAATAAAACATAACACGATATGTATCTTGAGAATATTAACGGTCCGGAGGATGTCAAGAAACTTGACATCGGACAGCTGAATGCCCTTGCCGACGAGGTGAGGCACTTTTTGATAGAGAAACTGAGCAATTACGGCGGACACGTGGGTCCTAATCTTGGAATGGTGGAGGCGACAGTCGCCCTGCACTATGTATTCAATTCCCCCGTTGACAAGATTGTCTTCGATGTCTCTCACCAGAGCTATGCGCACAAGATACTGACAGGCAGAAAACTGGCGTTTACGGATCCGGCACACTACAGCGATGTGACAGGCTACAGTGAGCCGTCGGAGAGCGTGCACGACCATTTCGTCATCGGCCACACCTCGACCTCCGTCAGCCTCGCCTGCGGACTGGCCAAGGGGCGCGATCTCGCGGGAGGCAAGGAAAATGTCATAGCGGTCATCGGAGACGGTTCTCTGAGCGGAGGAGAAGCCCTTGAGGGTCTGAATGTCGCCGGGGCGGAGCTCCGCGGCAACCTCATCATCGTCGTCAATGACAACCAGATGTCCATCGCCGAGAACCACGGCGGCCTGTACAGAAATCTTCAGCTGCTCAGGGAAACTGGCGGACAGGCGGAGAACAACCTTTTCAAAGCGATGGGACTTGAATATGTCTATGTAGCGGAAGGGAATGACATAGCGTCCTTAATTGCCGCTTTCCGGCAGGTGAAGGATAGCGACAAGCCCGTTGTGGTGCACATCAACACCCTCAAAGGAAAAGGTCTGAAATACGCCGAGGAGAATAAGGAGAGATGGCATTACGGAGCGCCGTTCGACATTGAGACAGGTGAGCCGAAACACAAGTCCTGGGGCGAGGATTACGGAGACCTCACCGCCCGGTATCTTCTCGGCAAGATGCCTTCTCACCCACAGCTTGTGGCCATCACTTCCGGCACGCCGACTGTGTTCGGATTCACCAGGCCGCGCAGGGAACAGGCCGGAAAACAGTTCGTGGATGTCGGAATCGCCGAGGAAACGGCGGTCGCGATGGCGTCCGGAATCGCAAAGCGCGGAGGCAAACCTGTCTGGGGAGTTTACAGCACATTCATCCAAAGGACTTATGACCAGCTTTCGCAGGATCTCTGCATCAATGACAATCCTGCTTTGATGCTGGTGTTCTGGGGAGGAATCGAAAGCATGAACGATGTGACCCACACTTGTTTTTACGACATTTCCCTGCTTGCGAATATTCCGAATCTCGTCTATCTGGCACCTTCCTGCCGTGAGGAATATTTCGCTATGCTTGACTGGGCGATTGGTTACAGGGAGCATCCGGTGGCGATCCGCGTGCCTGTGGGAGGTGTGGTTTCCCGAACTGATGTCAAGACAGAAGGAGTGGACTGGTCTGTCCCTGCGTATGAAATCACCCGTAAAGGCAGTCGGGTAGCCATTCTTGGTCTTGGTAATTATTATCAACTCGGAGAAAAGGCTTGCGGACTTCTTGATGCACGAGGAATCGAAGCGACATTGGTCAATCCGCGGATAATCACTTCGCTTGATGCCGGGACACTTGAAGCCCTGAAATCCGACCACGAACTTGTAGTGACACTTGAGGATGGGCAGATCGATGGCGGATGGGGAGAAAAGATTGCACGTTACTACGGCGACAGCGACATCAAAGTTCTGGTCAGGGGACAGCATAAACAGTTTGAGGATCATTATATTGTTGAAGAACTACTGAGAGAGGACAGACTGACTCCGCAGCAGATTGCCGAAGATGTAATGACTGCCATCAGCGAGAAATAAGTATCTTTGCAGACTACAATCTCCCGCGTGTTTTCCCGCAATTTGAGATTGCCTGAACGCGAAAATCATATTCACAGATGAAAGAGTTCTATTTCAATACAGTACAGGAGTTCAACGACTATTATGGTTTTGAAACGCTGCATCCGCAGGTGAGCGTGGTGCGTTATGACCGCGAGCACGAGATAACGGAAGGAGTCTATCATTACGGGCTTTATGCCCTGTTCCTGAAGGAGAACAAAGGATGCAAACTATCTTATGGCCTCACTGAATATGACTTCGACGAGATGACGGTGACCAGTTTCGCACCGGGGCAGAGCGTCAAAGTGGAGGCCAATCCGGAAGTGAAGTATCCGAAATGGACCGCTCTGCTGTTCCATCCGGACCTGCTCGCCCGTACTCCGCTCGGCAGGGATATGGGCCGCTACGAGTTTTTCGAATATACTTCCGATGAGGCTTTGCACCTTTCCACTGGAGAGATAGGAATATTCAGAGGCGTTCTGAATCTGATTGATCAGGAACTGCACCGTAGCATAGACAAGCATTCGCGGGAGCTCATCGTCAGCAACATTGAACTGCTTCTGAACTACTGCCTCCGCTTCTACGACAGGCAGTTCATTACCCGCGAGGAAATAAACCACGCCGTGATCAGGAAATTCTCGTCCCTGCTGGACTCGTACTTGGCTGAGACCGCCGAAAGTGAGGGTCTCCCTACGGTCGCTTTCTTTGCGGACAAATGCTGCTACTCGACAAAATATTTCGGTGAACTGGTCAAGACCGAAACTGGACGCACCGCAAGGGACTTCATCAACGACCGGATTCTCGCTTCCGCCAAGAAGCTTCTCGCAGACGAGTCGATTAGCATCGCGCGAGTGAGTCAGAGGCTAGGTTTCGAATACCCCCAGCACTTCGTCCGCTTCTTCAAGGCTCATAGCGGAGTGACGCCGTCGGAATATCGCAAAACTTCTTGATACTCAGGTCATATCTCTCAAATAACAGTTCTATGATGAAACATATCGTCCTCTTTATAACGTCATTGGTCATGTCTATGAATATTTCCGCTCAGAGTCTTTCTGAGCGTCAGTTACACCTTGCCACCTGCGCGGCTCTGGAGGCGCAGGGAGACCTCGTCAGGCTGGAACCTGCGGTGCGTGCCGCATTGGATGCCGGGGTCACCGTCAATGAACTGAAGGAAGCGTTCTCGCAGCTGTACGCCTACACCGGCTTCCCGCGTTCTCTTAATGCGCTCGGAGTGCTGTCAAAGGTGCTTGAGGACGGCAAAGAATCCTGGAATGAAGGTAAGCCCTGGACGCGTCCGTCCGTGTGGGACGATGCCGATGCGGGGCTGAAACTCGGAACTGAGGTTCAGACCCGGCTCACCGGAAGACCGTTTGACTACACATTCTGTCCCCAAGATGACTTTTATCTCAAATCGCACTTGTTCGGTGACATATTCGCCGGCGACCAGTTTTCTGCGGCGGACAGGGAAATCGTCACCGTGGCGGCACTCTCGGCCCTGAAAGGTGTAGCACCTCAACTTGCTTCCCACAAGGCCGGGGCAGTCCGGATGGGCAATACCCAGAAGCAGATCGACGAGCTGTGCAGATTCTTGAGCGACAACGGCCTGAGCCAGTGCGACGCTTCCTCGGATGCTGTCGCAGGCGATTGGAAGCAAGG
>CAVLBF010000076.1:0-3608 GCA_963661285.1 Bacteroidaceae bacterium
AATCAACTCTCTGAGCTGGGTAAGTGGCTTGATTTTCATATCTGTAACTAGTTGTGTTGTGATTACTAAGTTACTGAAAATCAAGCACTTATCCTAATTTTTCAAGCATTATTTTCATCCTTTTTTAACACTTTTTTCGGCTCTTGTTCTATGCCGTTCGAGAGGTGCCACAAGGCACTCCGATACGGGCTATTGTTGTTGTAAGTATTTGAAAATTATATAATTGTTAAATTTTTAACGAAGTATTGAACTATATGCACATTATGGAGAAAATCTATTACACCGCGCCGGAGAGCACAACGCTCGACCTGTCTCCGGAGAGCGCGTTCCTCACGGCGAGCGGACTGAGCGGACTGCCAGCCCCGGGATTCGGGAACGGAGGAGAATTCGACTTTTAAAGCAAGGAGGACAAGACAATGAAGACAAGACTCATCACCACGCTTGCGCTGGCGGCCGGAGTTGCCGCCCTCGCTTCCTGCCAGAAATCGGAACTCAACCCAGAAGCCGTCAAGACTTCCGGGCCGGTCAGCCTGACCCTCAGGGTCGGCACGGCAGTGCCTGACGCGCCGGACACCAAGGTCACCTACACAGACAATGTCACCTCCATCAGCGCGAGCTGGGAGGCGGGAGACCAGATATCGCTCGTCCAGCTCGACAAGGACGGCAAGGCCCTCAAGGCCGAGACCTTCACGGCCAAGACGGCGGGTACCACGGTTGACTTCGAGGGGACTTTCACGAGGGACGCGAACGCGAAGTCCGTCACCGTGGTCTATCCTGCGGTCGACCCTGCTAGCTGGAAGTCCAGGACGGGGGGCTACGGCACCGAACTGTTCTATGTCGAAAGCGGCGACATCAACACTAACTATGCCACAATGAGAGATGTTCGCAATATGACTTTCCAGTCCGCGGACGGCATCTTGCCGAATCTCAAGGACGTGACGCTGATGTTCTGCAATACGACTGACCTTGCCGCCCTCGAGTCCGGGAGCGCCTCCGTCAGCCTCGAGTTGCACAACTACATAGTCAAGATGAAGGTCAAGGTCTCAGGCCTTGCGACAGTGAAGTTAGTGTCCTTGGATACTAACACATCTGCCGTTAGATTAGGGGAGTGGGGCCGTTTTACTTGGTCTACTTTTTATGGGCAGAGTGGCACATCAACGCTGACCACACGACTGGGGACTCCTAGTGCAGGCGAGGATGTGTCCGGCATAGCCCCGGACTCTGACGGCTGCGTCACGGTATATCTGGTGAGCCATACTAGATTCGACAAGAACATCTCTGCCGGCAAGACTTTATCAATCGAGGCAACAGGCCTCGACGCTTCCTCAGTCAGCAAGACCCTGAGCTACACCGCCACCACTACTTCCCCCATCACCTTCTCCCCGGGCTATCTGTACACCCTCAAGGGAGTCAAGGGAGTCAAGGAACTCAAGTAGTCCGGCTTTCAGCCCCGGCGAAGACAAATCTGGGGTTGACTGATAAGTCCCGCAGGGACCGCGACGTAGGAGCGAAATACCCCTGATAGGGGTCGCAGACGATAGTCTGCGGGGGTTAAGAAGCCCGAAAGGGGCTGGCTAAAATACTTTTTAGCCAGCCCCTTTGTTTGTTTACATCTCGTCATAGAAGCTGCCGTTGATGGCCGCGCGTGCCGACTTCGCACGGCTTCCGGGGAGAGCGGGTGATACAATCTTTCTTAATACAACAGGCCGAACATCCACAGCGGGATGCGCTTGCCATAGCCGCTTTCCACATCGTCGAGGGCAAGGTAACTGTCCGGGATGTCTGCAATTTGCGAGAAATCCTTGCCGTTGCCCCCTATCTCGAAGAGATACTTGCCGTCCACCAGAAAGTCTCCCTTCGGAGGCATCTGCACGGTGTGTGAAACCGAAAGCTGGTTGGCGAAGAACGTCTCTCTCATCGTGCCTATGTTGCCCTCGGGGGAGAATGCCCACATAAGGTTGGTGTTGCCCAGATAAATCTTCTCCGGATTCACCAATCTCTTGTAGTTCTTCAGTTCAACTGTAAGAAGTTCAAGTATTTCCGCCTCGTCAAGCCGATAGAGAAGCATCAGCAGAGTGTTTCGTGTGGTGCCCATTGATGCGGCAAGTTTTTCTATGTTCGGCTGCAGCGGCACATTCTCCGCGATTATCATCAGCAGTTTCTTGCACTTGTCGACAGTGGGGTAAGAGATGTTCTCTACAGATGGCAGGTCGCTCTCTATCACAAGGTTGACTACATTCTGCAGAATGGTCAGGAAGTCCGCGCCGGCATCCGTATGGACCGGATAGAACCCGTATTTCAGATAGTTGTTGAACTCTTTAAGAATTTTCACCCTTGACATAAGTTCGACGGCGTATTCGTTGTGCCGATGCAGAATGTCGTCCAATGTTATCGCTTCAATGCTCAGAATCTTCCTGTATTCCAGAAACTCTCTGAATGACATCCCTTTGAGAGTGTATGTCATCTGCCGCCGCGCCAGATCTGCAGATGCGTCGTCCATTTTCAACATCGAGGAACCGGTGTAGACAATCCTCAGGCCGGAGTATTGGTCATAAAGCGTCTTGAGAATGCAGCCCCATCCTTCGTATTTGTGCACCTCATCAACATAGAACTCGCTGATGCCCCTGTTGTACAGCAGACCGACCAGTTCTTCAAGACGGTGCGTCCTAAACCAATAGTGGTCGAGAGAAATGTATATGGTCTCGTCCGGATCGGTGTATTTCTCCTTTATCCGCTGGAGAAGCATCGTTGTCTTGCCGACACCGCGCTCCCCGCGGATCCCGACCACACGGGAGTCCCAGCTGATTTTCCGGTAGAGGTAGCGTTTGAACCCGAGCCCGGTCTGCGCGAGTTTGCTGTGGTAGAATTCCACAAGCGGCTGGATTTCTGCTATTTCCATATCTTGGCCTTTTGCGGTAAGTCGGACAAATATAATAATTCGTTTTTAGAAAAACGAATTATGCCTCAGAAATCATTTTTCTGAAAACGCCCACGCGCTCGGCGCCCTCACAGTTGCGGTGTCGGCTGTGTTCAGTCTATTGTCTGGTTAAGTACGACGAAATCAAAACCATTCCTCTTGTAATACCCGATGACCTCCGGGCTGTTCAAAGCATCGACTATCAGATACCGACTCCAATAGATACCCCACGATTTACCTCTTCCCCTCTTTCTTCTTCAGTATTGCATATGAGTTGGCTGCCTCCTTGGAAAAATCCACAGAAGCACGTCTGCGAAGGTTCTCTTCGGACATCTTGACGAAGCGTTCAGCTGCTGAACCTCTCAACGTCGGAATCGCTTTTACATATACAGCCATAACAAACCCATTTTTGCAAATCTACACAAAATTTCCGGACAACTGACATTATTCGATATTTTTTGTCATTTGTCAAAGCCGTTTTTCAATTCCATCAATATCCGTTCCAAGCCGTCAGGCCCTCTCATCAAGATATATGCAATCGCACGCCAAGACAGTTTCACAGGCTTACTGAGCGCCGTTGTTGAAAACCCTGTTGAAAAAAACCTGAAAAAAGTCTCCGAAAAATTTGGAAATGTGCCCCCCCCTATTGTATCTTTGCATAAATCAGCGACTTGCGCGGAAGGGCAGACAA
>CAVLBF010000077.1:0-3420 GCA_963661285.1 Bacteroidaceae bacterium
GACTATTCCCACATCACCGAATGGTACACCTTCGACGACCTCCGCCAAGCCACGGGAATGCGCACCGAATCCATCTGCGACTTCGTCAAGGAACACAAAATCCCCAAGATGAAAAAGAACGGCGTCACCTACGTCTCAAAGCTTCATTGGGACGATGCCCGGGGCAACAACTTCGACACCGACGACTACTACACCATCCTGCAGGTAAGCCGGACATACGGCCTCTCGCGCAACCACCTCTACACCCTGCTGAAAGAAGCGAAGATAAACCGGATTAAGCGCGGGAATTTCGTATATTTCCCACGCCAAGAGGTGGACACGGTCCTTGCAGACAGAAAACAAAAGGAGAAATAAAATATGGGCAGCACAAAAGTAACACTTCGCAGACGCGAATACCCGAGCGGCAAAGTCTCGCTCTACCTCGACTTCTATCCCGGCATCAAGAACCCCAAGACAGGGATCGAAAGCCGCCGGGAATATCTCGGCATCTACATAATGAAAAGCCCGCGCACCGCTGCGGAGCGCAAAATCAACGCAGCCAAGCTCAAACAGGCCGAAGCCATCCGCGCCCAGAGGGAACTCTCCCTCATCAACGAGCAATACGGCTTCCTCGACAAGACCAAAGGCCGCGCCGACGCACTGGACTACTTCAACTCCCTGCTTACCGGCAAAGACAAGAAATGGCAGATAGTCTATGAACACTTCCGCAAATTCGTCCACGGCAGATGCACCTTCGACAAGCTCGACGTCGAACTCTGCAACGGCTTCCGGGACTACCTCCTCACCGCCAACCGGATGAACAGCAAGACCCTCAAGATCTCCCAGAACTCCGCATCGACCTACTGGAGCACATTCAGAGCCTTCCTCGCCGCCGCCTACAAAGACGGCTACCTCAACGACAACATCAATGACAACCTCGACAAGATAGAGTCCAAAGAAACTCGCAGAGAATACCTTACCCTCGACGAACTCAAGAAGCTCTACAACACACCTTGCGACTGCCCCGTCCTGCGCTCCGCATCCATATTCTCCTGCCTCACGGGACTGCGCATAAGCGACATCCTCGCTCTCCGCTGGGAAGACATCCGCGACTACCCGGGCGGCGGCAAATGCGTCCGCATCTGCACCGAAAAGACCGACACCGAAGCCACCATCCCCATCAGCCGGGAAGCCCTCGACATCTGCGGCACGCCCGGCACTGGCCCAGTCTTCAAAGGACTTGACAGGAATATGGTCAACTCCCGCCTAAAGCCGTGGCTACGGAAAGCCGGCATCACCAAATACATCACCTTCCACTGCTTCCGTCACACCTACGCCACACTGCTCATCGCCGGAGGAATGGACATCTACACCGTCTCCAAGATGCTCACCCACAAGAACGTCTCCACCACCCAGATCTACGCCGACCTCGTAAACGAAAAGAAACGCGAAGCCGCCGAAACCATCAAGATAACGGAGGAATAGGACAATGAATATGTCAAGTGAACTGCGACGTGGCAAGCTTCTCCCGAGTGGAGTAAGCGAAGACCAATACAAGAACCTGCTTTTCGATGAAAAGGAGGTCAAGTTTGAATTCGACGAACTGGCTGAATTGACATTTCCCTATCCTCAAGTGTCAACGAAAGTGAAGTATGCAAAGCGTAGGATTGACAACGAGTTGACAGCTCATCTCAACTCCATTATCAAGAACCAATCGGAAGGCTGCACGCAGAACAGAGTTCTGAACCAATTACTTCACCTCGGTCGTGACCTCAAAGGCATTCTCAACACCTCTCAAGAAGTAATTGACGATAAGGGTTACGATCTTGAAAGACTTTGCGCGAAGAAGGCAAGTTTCAGGGACGACCTCGAATACTACGAATTCACCTACATCTATCATTATATACAGCAGGCTGCGATTCGTTCCGTTCTGGAATTTCAGGCCCATTTCATAGATTTGATTCCGGAAGAGAAGCAAATCACCATTCAGAAGATATATAATGAGATGCTCCATATGGCAGTTCCTGAAAACCTGTCGATACAGGTTGTTGAGAATGAAACGGACGATATCCATCTTGATTTGAATGAGTGCCAAGAAGACAAGATGCCGACCAACGCTGAATTGTTCTACGAAGAGGTGTCAAAATACAACTTTACAGCTTTGCCTAAGCTTGCTGAATTACCGGAGAATAAGAGAAGGATTCTGATAGCACAGATTGCCGCTCATCCACTGCCATATGTGGTAGCTATGTTGGATTATCTCGGATACCCGGCTTATCTCAAATTGAATTATAACTTAAAAATGACGCAGATTCACAAGCACGTGCAAATTGCCACAAACACTAAATCCAAGAGATCTGTGGAGGGCAATTTTAATGTGTTGAATCCGGAATCCAAGGACAATATGGAACGTTACACGTCATACAGTTACAAAGAAATCGTAAAGGATGACTATCAACGTCTAAAGTGTAAATAGCTGATTACCAGCAATGCCACTAAATCCACGCGCATCAAATGTAAAATACGCGTAGTGAGGCCGTAAAATGCCTACCCTCTCTTTGAGCCGCAGTCCGATAGACGGATTTGCGGCTTTTCGTTATTGGCACACGAAGAGTTTCACAGCCACTAAAACGTTAGAATATGGCAGAACGTTTTAATGTGAACGAACTCTCGTTCAATGATATGCCGGCAGCATTGGCATATCTCGTCGACAAAATCGACCGCCTCGAGACGCTTCTCGAATCCACCGCCTCGACCGCTCCGGTCGAGAAACAGCCCGTCTGGATGACGATGGCGGAATTCCGCGCATTTCATCCCGAACATCCCGCACCCACCACCGTTTACGGCTGGGTGCGCAACGGCCTCATCCCCCACTACAAGAAGGGCAAGAAACTCTTCTTCAAGCGCAGCGAGATAGAAGCCTGGCTCAACGACGGACGGCAGAAAACCGACTCCGAATACGAAGCGGAGGCTACCGACTACATCAACAGAAGGAGGACCGCAAGATGAAAGAGCCGCAGCACATCTCTGAAGTAATCATCAAGATTGCGGCAGACCCCAAAGACGATTTCGGCAAAGTACTCCGCCAATGCCCTTTCATCCAGGCGGAACTCCTCCGACGCAAAATCATCAGCCTCGACGACCTCTCCGACGGGCAGATAGACAGCCTCTGCGAAAGAGCCTTCCTCGAAGACTGGATTGACGGACAGGACGTGATGCGCAAACTCCACATCAGCCCCCGCACCCTCCAGACGCTCAGATCCAACGGCACTGGAAAATCTGATGCTAATTGACCCCCAAATCTGATAATCAATTGTCCCCTGAAAAATTTTTATTTTTGACCCTTTAAAAGTCTTGGCCGACGGGGTCATTTTTAATTTAGATTACTTTGAGTTGCGACCAGTTTTTATCTTGCGCATACTCTCTCCCGTAAGTTCTATC
>CAVLBF010000078.1:0-3367 GCA_963661285.1 Bacteroidaceae bacterium
GCGGGGAACACCGCATCTGCATAAAATCGGACGCGTCCTGCGGAGAGGAGCTGCGCGTGGACATCGCCTATTACGAGAGCGGACCTTTGGGACACCGACACAAGAGGCTGTTCAGGAGAGCGTCCGTCACTTCTCCTTGTACGCCTCCACGTCTTTGCTGACCAGGACCATTTTGTCCGACAGAGCACCAATCCACCGGAAACAAAACTGCCATATGGATAAATTAGTACCTTGCATACGATATAAGATGCCGACGATTATGAAAAGTGAACAAAACCTCCAAGATAAACTGGAGGCTTGGGCTGATGAGACAGCCAAGGCTTATGATAAGATTGCTTCAGACAGATCTGCAACAGAACGGGTTGACTTGCCATTTTACACTCAATCACCGCTCGATGGCGTTTCGGAAAACCCCCGTTTGCTGATTGCCGGAATCAATCCAGGTTCCGATGGCAGCTATACGGCGCAGAAAGGGAACCCGAATTGGGACATAAAAAAGGGAATGGATGGCAAACATCTGCTAAAGGGGAATTTTTGTCGTCAGAATGACGGGCAGACAGTCTGGGAACATCGGCAGAAATGGAATTATTGGAGAGGGCTCAAGAAGTATTTCAGCAGAATCGTTCCGGAGGCTGAATGGGAAGATCCGACGAAAGTTGTCCTGACGAATGCCTCTTTCTTTGCTACGAAGAAGGCCAATGCTCTACCAAAAAGGTTGCTGCTGGAAACGCTTCCGTTTACCATCAAACTTGTCCGGATTCTGAGACCTGAGCGTATCGCCTTTTTCGGGGCCGGATGTTTTGACCGTCTTCGCGAAATGAGTCGCTGCCTGACGGGGGAATACACATTCAGATTTACGGGAAAGGAACTGTATCACGGCATTTATATCTGCCGGTTTAATGAAATTCAATGCTATTGCCTGCCGCATCCGGCATTCAAATCAAATGAATTGCTCGACCTTGTCGCAGGTACTGTCGCATACCTCAATGATAATTTCTCTTCTTTGGAAGAGCTTGATATTGAAGGTATAAAGAGAAACGACCTGATTGCACCCCGCCTTGCCGCCTATGAACAGAGATGCGCCGTGAATAGAGCATCGTCGTCCGGTAAAGCAGCCGATGCCGTATATGAGTATCTTAAGGAGAATTTCCTAAAGGGACTGCCGACATATGGCGGGAAAGAGTGGCGGTATAAACTGACGGATGAGATAGGACTTACCGTCAAACCGGGAGAAGGGAAAATCCATATCAGACATATCGGGTTCGAGAATGGTCCTAACTATGACGAGAATAAGGAGTGCTATCCTGATGAAAACAAGTTTAGAGACATTCTAAAAACACACGGATATGATACCAAGACTTACGGTAACTCGTGGCTCGGGACCAAAAAACTTGGCACAGACGGCATAGCTCTTGTTGCCGAACTTAGACAACTACGCGAAGATCTGAAGTAGATGAACAAGAAAGTGTATTTTGCAGGTTCAATCCGCGGCGGCAGGGCCAATGCCGACCTGTATAAGCGCATCATCCGGTATATTCAAAGGGAACACATCGTTCTCACCGAGCACGTGGGCGATTTGTCGCTCAGCAAGACCGAAGGCCTTAAGGATCGTGATGTAGCCATCTATGAGCAGGACACCGCCTGGCTTCGGGAGGCAGATGTGGTAATCGCCGAGAGCAGTACGCCGTCGCTCGGCGTAGGATACGAGTTGGCGTACGCCGAAGCCCACGGCATCCCCGTCCACATCTTCTACCGCAAACCGGGCAGCAATCTCTCTGCAATGCTCACCGGCGACAAGTACTTCCACATCCACCCGTACGAGACCGAAGAGGATATTTTTCCCATAATTGACGGTATCCTTTTATAAACTCATCACCTTCGAGAACAGTGAGCTTGGAAGAATTGCCACTATGGCTTCAGACAACCTATAGGCACGACATATACATTGTCTTCACTCCTTCGATAGGCGTATTCTCCGACGGCGGTCAGTATCATTTTGAACGATGCCGGTTTCATTCGTGAAGTGTCAATCTGAGCCTCCAGAGCATTGAGGCTTTTTGCCCCGTCGTTTATGAGAGTCTCACCTCCGAGCTTGATCTCGATGAGGCCATAATGTCCGTCGCGCAGGTGAAGTACGGCATCGCATTCAAGTCCGTTCTTGTCCCGGTAGTGGTAAACATTCCCGCCGAGAGCGTCAGCGAACACTCTCAGGTCCCTTATGCACATCGCCTCAAAGAAGAATCCCATTGTGTCAAGGTCATTCATCAGGTCTTCGGGTTCCAGACCGAGAGCGGCCGTGGCGATGGACGGGTCCACGAAATAGCGGGTATCGGCAGTGCGGATGGCGGTTTTCGAACGGAGGTTCGGATTCCAGGCAGGCAGGTCCTCGACTACGAATATCTTCCTCAGTGCGTCAAGGTAGGATGCGATGGTGTTCTCGTCAAGCGTCGAGGAATCATTGCTGCGCAGGTCATCCCTCAATGTGGCCACGGAGACCTGCGTCCCCTGATGCCTTGCATACGCCCTCATAAGCCTCCGGACTCTCTCCGAAGCCCTCTTCACACCGTCAACCTTCACGATATCTTCTTTAGTGACGGCGTCATAGTAGTCAAAAGCCTGCTCCAGCGCCGCCTTACGGGGAAGGTCAACGGCCATAGGCCATCCGCCGCGGCAGATGAGGAAGGTGATGTCCGCCAATTTCAGTTCATTCCTTGCAAGAACTTTCTCCGGTGCGGCAAACAAGTCGCCAAGGCTGACCAGCCCGTTTGATTCTCCGGACTCAAACAGCGACATCGGCCTCATCGTGAGCCACGCAAAGCGTCCTGCTCCGGAGTGCTCAATCTGCCGCTCAGCTTCCTTGTCGGGAACTGCTGAGCCGGTAAGGATAAACTGTCCCATCTTTCGGCGCGAATCCACTGCATAGCGCACCGAGTCCCAAAGTTTCGGGACGGTCTGCCATTCGTCAAGAAGCATCGGCGCTTCACCGGAAAGAGCCGTGTCGGCATCGATTTCCAGAAGCCGCCGGAACTGTTCCCGAGTGTCGGTTTTTGCCAGCATGATCTTGCTTCCTGCCGACTCCCCGGCCGTAGTGGTCTTTCCGCACCATTTTGGCCCTTCGATGAGGACAGCTCCCTTGGCCCGCAATTTCTTCTCCAGCAAGCCATCCATTATTCTTTTCCTGTAACCGTCCATAATCTAATGTCTTAACTGCGCAAAGATAATATTTATTCTGGTAAATTCAGTAATTTGGCGGCAATTTGTTCAGTAATTCGGCGTAAAACTGTTCCGACACCTGTACCGGACGCGGAAAGTAGACACGGAAAATAATTTTTAGATGTTATTATTTTCCAAAGTAGACACCGGCGAT
>CAVLBF010000079.1:0-3330 GCA_963661285.1 Bacteroidaceae bacterium
ATCTGTAGTTCCTGTGACATGTTCAAGGGCTTTTGTTTCACACAAAGGTACCCTTAATTCAGGCTTTCTACAAATATTTATACCCATAGATTTGCAGGTGAGCCATAACGGAACTCGCTCGCAAACTCGCAGAAGGGAAAGTCCGTTCTCGGAACTTCGAGCAAGATTTCCGGAGCGAACCTCTATTCGAGGCTGAACTTCTGGATAGTCAAGGCCGGGGGCACGGCTCTCTCCACGCCGCCGGTGCTTGTCGGGGTTGACGCTCCCTGCGAGGCTGACCTCTCGCTCACCGCGACCCAGTTCACCTTCCAGCTTCCGGACCCTCCGGCAGTCACCACCGACCTCAAGTTCGTCATTATGGCCTCGGCCCCGCAGAGCAACGGCGTGACCCGCGCCTACAGCAAGGCCGTGATGATTGGCTCGCCGAGAGCCGTGGTTGACACCGCCATCGACCTCAAGACCGGGTACGAGGCAACTCACGGCGCAGTCACCGCAGCGGCACCGAAAGTGTTCCTGAAGTATTTCTTCATCAACACCAAGACCGGTGAGAAGTCCGGCGAGGTGCTCGGGGAGATTTCGCTGTAGCGGTCATCAATTCATCGCCCCGTCATTGGAATCAACGTCATAAACGGCGGTCTCCGGTGGCGGGGCGTTGATATATCCAAAAGATTTGTCAAGTTTTTTGCGTAAATAACTTGAATTTTGTTGTCATAGGTTAAACAATGACTTCAGCTTCCGCACTTCGGCAACAAGTTTATCCGGGTTCTGTGATTTCAGCTTCTGGAGGTTCTGAAGTTTCCACTTGACTGACGGATAATTTTGAAAATATCCGAACTCAAAACTGTCCCAGTCCGGTTTGGCACTTTCAAAACTCAGCAGAAACGCCTTGTCTTCCGGTGTCACCAAAGCATTGACATCGCGGATCAGTTCGTTTCTGGTCTTCTCAAATTCCTCGTATGAAAACGGAATGTCGGTCATTCCCTCGAACTGATTGACCAATGCATCGCTCTGGTCTATAAGACTTGGCGAGAACGATTCGCGGATTGGCCTGTCACTGCCAAGAAGGCAGAACAACAGTCCTTCCCTCGTCTGCGCAAAAGGATACTCCATATACTTCACATCAAACATATCTCTCGGATGCTGGCGTGAGAGAGCGGCAGCAATCTTGCCGCCATAAAGCAATGTCATCGGTACAATGTCCGTTTCGCAATATAGGCCGAATTCCTCCTGCGCCTTCTCGCAAACAGGCTTCCTAATGACATCGCCGCCGATAACTCCCCTCTTTGTCTGGTTGACCTCGATCTTGATCTGACGACCCTGATATTCGCAGAGCAGCTTGCAGATGTCTGGCTTCTCGACAATGTGCATACCGCGAAAAGCCTTCTTGGCTTTGGCGGCGATGGAGGTCAAATGCTCATTGATGTGAAGAAGACTTGAGTTGCGGTCTTCCAACGGAATGTAGGTCAAGTCGATATCTACTGAATACCTGGGCAGGTCGCTTACAAACAGATTGATTGCTGAACCTCCGTGGACGGCAAATACTCCCTCTTCCGTCACGATTGGAATCATCCTCAGGAGGATTTCCACTTTCTTTGCATATTCGCTATTCATATTCAGCAAGTTCCGTCGGTATCGTTATTCCATATCTGCCTATGTAACGGCCACCTTCGGCAATCATACGGTCGCCTTTACCTAAATCCACCTTTGACAAGTCAAGCGCCCTGAACCACTGATGTCCGGCCTTATCCGCCATATACAGGAAGAGGCGCTTCACCTTTATCGACGAGCATTCCTCAAGCAGTCGCTGAACAAGTTTCGGGCGGAGAGTCGTCAGCATCTCCATCACATAGTACACATCCGTCAGCGAGAAGTTCGACGGAGCGAGATGCAGGCACTCCATAAATGCGCGTTCCGGCCCGGATATCAGGAGCTGATGACCTCGATACTCGTATTTCTCCAATCCGGTGTCCCCCTTGAATACTGACGTGGTAAAATATTTTGCCATCATATCCCACTCGGAGGTGAGCATCCAGCCCGGAAGCCGCTGTTCATTTGATGTAAACAGAAAAGCCCGGGGCTTGCCCATAGCGACAAAATGAGTATAACCTCTCAGGTCCAGAGCGGACGAGGCTCCGATATGGCAGTGTCTCCCGAGCTGCGCATTGAATGATCCGACAGCGCCATATAGTGTTGGATTGATTCCCGCTATCTTGTAAACGCCTTTCGCGATTCTTTCCAGCCAACCGCTGCGCACATACAGTGTCTGCTCCTTGCGGTCCATTCCACGAAAGGCCAGCCAAGAGGAGAAAAGCACGGAGTCCTGCGGTACCAGATTGAGTATTTCTTTGATTTTAGTCGCCATAGCGGTAATTATTACCGCAAAGATAAACAAAAATAAAGAAATGCGGCAATATTTATAGGAATTATATGAGGTCGGCAATCTCCAAAGATTGACAACATCCTGTTCTCGATGCTGGACATTATGGAGTTCGAGGAGATCGTCTGAGAAGACGGTCCAGCATTTCCAACAGGGCGGAACGCTCAGATTTATATCTTTCCACGCGAGCGTAATCCTCGGGCTTCGGGGCAGGAATTCGGGACAAGTCCATATTGTTTTTCAAATCATTGAGCTTAACTTTAAGAGCGAGCATATTCGTCCCGAAGCGGCGGATATATTCTTCTCTGCTTCCGGCGGTGTGATGATTCATCAGTTTGAGGGCATCATCGATTTCTTTCCATTGGCTTTCGGTGGGAAATAAAATTGACTTCGGCGGGTAGGGACATAAGTCCTGGGCATCTTCGAATGGCACGATTTCTTCCCAGGAGAGAGTCGATAGTTTCTCCGAAAAGTTCTGAAGATGTTTCTTAATCATAAGGATGACGGCGTCTTCATCGTATTCGGTATCTTCTGCGGCATCGTGCAGCAGTCCGACCATCTTCTCTTTCCAGTCGAAGCCGGCTGAGCCGACCTTGAGCGAGTGGGAAGTGAAATAATCGTTGCCTCCCTTGTCAAGCTGTCCCTCGTGTATTTTCTTTGCGGTGAGATACGCCGCATACACCACCGGTGACCAGTAGCCGAGGTCATTTTCCAGATTCTCAAAGCGGTGGCGCGATTCCTCTGGATTGAAAGATTCGATATGAACCAGATATTTGCGGTACAGGAATTCCTCGTCGGACCCCTGATCCATAAAGTCAAACAGGCGGTCCATATACCTGTCCATATAGTCGAGGTCCTTCTCTTTCGTGGCCTTGAAGCCGGCAAGCATTGTCCGACACTGGCGGAGAGTTTCTTTCTGCGCCTCCGCTATGCGGATGAACGCATCACGCATT
>CAVLBF010000080.1:0-3017 GCA_963661285.1 Bacteroidaceae bacterium
CTCTGCGGCTTCAACACCCCGATAACGAAAGTCTTCTTCCGCGCCGGCCAGAAAGTCGAGGAGACCTATCCCAAGTGGGCGCTCATCGGCACCCACGCCGGGCGCAGGACATTCATCTGCTTCGCCCTCGCCAGCGGCATCCCTCCGCAGGTCGTGATGAAATGGACCGGACACTCCGACTACAAGGCGATGCGCCCCTACATCGACATCGCCGAGAAGACCAAGGCCGCCGCGATGAGCCTCTTTGACGAAAACCTCAAGAAATGACTATGCCTATGCCGGCACACCCCGAAACCGCCCTTATGCTCAAAGCCCTCCTCGGGCTACGGCTCGACACCGACAGACTCCTGCCGTTCCTCCGCTCATTCTCCGACAAGGGCTACAGCCACATAACACTCCACGACCTCGTGGACATAACCATCAGAAAAGTAGGCATCACCGCAGAGGACATCTCACGCCTCCGCAGCACCGCCGACCTCCATCCCGAGATGAAGAAGGCTGAATTCGCCCGCTACCTCAAGGTCAGCCGCCAGACCATCTACAACTGGATGGACGGCGGTCTGCTCATTCTCACCTCCGACCGTTCCAGAATCCGCACCCGCGACACGGCACTCCTCTGGGAACTCCTTTTGCACCTCATTGGACAGAACTGACGGGCTCCCGAACCAAAGCGAACAAAAACATACCAAATAATATCGACCATTTGACACTTTCTCAGATTTTCGATGAAAAGTGTCAAGTGGCTCCGTTCCTTTCATACCGTATGATACCGGATGTTACCATACGCCGAAGAGAAAGCCACATAACTGTAAAACCAAGAATATCACCCATTTGACGGCATCGGGATTATTCTTTCCTTTGCCACTGGATATATCACTAACAACAACGACCCGACCGGTTGAGTCATCAGTAAAAACCATTAAAGTGTAAAGTTATGTTTTACGATGACACGACACCCATAGCGGCACTGACTGTCGCAGACCTCAAGGCCCTCATCACGGGGCTGACCACGGACAAGCCCCGGCAGACGGAGCCGAAGACATCACGCTACGTCTACGGACTCCAGGGCATAAGGGACATCTTCGGCTGCTCCCACGCCACGGCGCAGAGGTACAAGAACACTTTCCTCCGCGACGCCATCATCCAGAACGGCAGGAAGATAGTCATAGACGTGGACAAGGCGATGCTGCTCTTCGCCCAAAGGGAGGAGCTATGACACGCCGCGAACCCGAACCAATCGGCGAAGTCATCCTCAGGATAGCCGCCGACCCAGCCGAACCATACTCGAAGATTCTGCGCCAATGCCCGTTCATCCAGGAAGAACTCCTGAAGCGTGGCAGGATGACCGAGGAAGAAGTCCTCCAATGCAGACGCGAAAGAGAACGAGATAATATCCTCGACACCCTCCTCGACGGACAGGACGTGATGATACGGCTCCACATAAGCCAGCGCACACTCCAGACCCTCCGTTCCAACGGCACGCTGCCTTTCACGCGCATAGGCCGCAAGATCTACTACCTCCGCAGCGACATAGAGCGGATTCTGAAGGACAACTACGTGATGCACAACATACGCGAGCGCTATGGAAAGGACGATTGACAGGCAGACAGTGCTCCGGCACACCCTCTGGGGAGCTGACATCTACTGCCACATACTCCGGAAGTTCTACCCCGGCGAAACCGTGATGCGCGTCTCGGGCAGGGATTGCGGCAACGTCCGCAACCCCTACGCCGGAGGCGGAGAGACACTCCAAGTCCGCATCATCAAGCTCCATCCCGAACAGAGACTCTCTGACGAACTCGCCAGACATCACGACCTCTCCGGTACGATTCCCGACGGCGACGCGCTCGACTTCGCATCGATGTACTACCGTCAAACAGGACAGGAACTCCTCGACACCCTTAACAGAGAGATGCACCTCCACCTTGACGGCGCGAACGGCCAATACCGGAACATTCCTCCGCTCCCGACCGTCAAAGGCCCGAGGTTTTCGTTCTTCAAGGCTCCGATAAGCAACACCCGTCCCTACAGGAGCATCACCGTCCTCGATGCCTGGAACTACATCACCGGCCGATATGCGCAGGAGCGCACCAGCACTCTCCGAAGCATCGCCGACAAATCAAGGGCGAGAATATACAAGGCGGCCAACTTCGACTACGCCACCTTCAGCGGAGAATTCTCCTCCCGGAGCAACGCCGCCTGTACCGCCGAGTCGGGTCTTCTCTGCATCGACTTCGACCACGTGCCCGATGTCGAGGGACTCTTCCGCAGACTCCTTGAAGACCGCTACTTCGAGACGGCGCTGCTCTTCAGAAGCCCATCCGGAGACGGCCTCAAATGGATAATCGAAGCCGGCCGAGGGCAGACATCCCACTCCGACTACTTTCGCGCCGTCGCCGGCTACATCACCAAGGCCTACGGCATCGAACCCGACAAATCCGGAAAGGACATCGCCAGAGCCTGTTTTCTGCCGCACGACCCCACCGCTTTCATAAACCCCAACTACAGATAAGAATATGCAGAAAGAATCATTCATACCCTCCGACTGGCTTCCCTCGGACATCAGACCAATACCAGGGCAACCGTCCGGAAACTCCGCCCCGGAGAACGACATTGAACTCATCACCCGCCGCATCGAATCCTCACAGACCGACATCACAGCCGGCTACGCCAACTGGCGGGACATCGGCTTCGCCCTTGCCGACGCCCTGGGCGAGGAAGGACGCTCCATCTACCACCGCGTCAGCCGCTTCAACGGCGGCTACATCAAAGAGGAATGCGACAGGCAGTATGACCGTTGCCTGCACGCCCACGGCACGGGCATTACCGTTCGCACGTTCTTTCAACTTGCCAAGGAGCACGGCATAAGCCTCGCCGCCGACAAATGCGCAGAATCGACAGAATTGACAAAATTGACACGGTGCGCATATCCGAAGACGCAATCCCCGGCGGGCGGAAATCCTCAATCCGCACAAACTGTCAATACTGCGCATTCTGACAATATTGTCGATATTGTC
>CAVLBF010000081.1:0-2747 GCA_963661285.1 Bacteroidaceae bacterium
CGCCCATTGACCAATATTCCTCACTGCTGCCTCCCGTAGGAGTCTGGACCGTGTCTCAGTTCCAGTGTGGGGGACCTTCCTCTCAGAACCCCTAGACATCGTCGCCTTGGTGTGCCGTTACCACTCCAACTAGCTAATGTCACGCGAGCCCATCCGTATCCAGCGAACCTTTCAATATCAAGCGATGCCACTCGATATGTTATGGGGTATTAGTCGGCGTTTCCACCGGTTATCCCCCAGATACGGGCAAGTTGCTCACGCGTTACGCACCCTTCCGCCGGTCGCCACCCAGGATTGCTCCCCGTGCTGCCCCTCGACTTGCATGTGTTAAGCCTGCCGCTAGCGTTCATCCTGAGCCAGGATCAAACTCTTCTTTGTATATTATCTATATACTTCTCGCCCGATCCTGACGCCTTCATTTCCTAAAGAAATCAACGCTCTCGTTCTTTATCTTGTTCTCGGTACTTGCTTGTACTTCCTTCAGTCTTTTCAATGAACTTTTCGTAAAAATCCCGCTCGCCTCGCGAACGGGATTGCAAAGGTAGCAACTATTTTTTAACCCGCAAACTTTTCTGCAAAAAATTTTAGAAAATTTTTCGGGCCTACATCATACCGCCCTGCGGCATAGAGGGAGCCGCCTGAGCAGGCTCAGGGATGTCCACGATGCCGCATTCGGTGGTGAGGAACATACCCGCCACACCTGCAGCATTTTCCAGAGCCACGCGGCTGACCTTCGTAGGGTCGATGACACCGGCCTCGTACATATTCACATATTCGCCGGTGCGGGCGTTGTAACCGAAGTCACCCTTGCCCTCGCGTATCTTCTGGATGATTACGCTGGCCTCGACACCCGCATTGGCCGCGATCTGGCGGAGCGGGGCCTCGATGGCCTTCTCCACGATGCGGATACCTGTGGTCTCGTCCTCGTTCTCACCGCTGAGTTTCTCGAGCGCCTCGGCTGCGCGGATGTACGCTACGCCGCCGCCGGGGAGATAACCTTCTTCGACAGCTGCGCGGGTGGCGTTCAGCGCATCCTCGACTCTGTCCTTGCGCTCCTTCATCTCGACCTCGGTCGCAGCGCCCACGTAGAGCACAGCTACGCCGCCGGCGAGCTTGCCGAGCCTCTCCTGAAGCTTCTCGCGGTCGTAGTCGGAAGTGGTCGTGGAGATCTGCTTGCGGATAAGATCGGTCCTCTCAGCGATCGCGGCCTTGTCTCCGGCACCGCCCACGATGGTGGTGTTCTCCTTCGAGATGGTGACTTTCTCGGCCTTTCCGAGCATCTGGACAGTAGCGTTCTCAAGACTGTAGCCTCTCTCCTCGGAGATGAGGGTCGCGCCGGTGAGGACAGCGATGTCCTGAAGCATTTCCTTGCGGCGGTCGCCGAAGCCCGGAGCCTTCACGGCGGCAATCTTGAGCGTGCCGCGGAGCTTGTTCACCACGAGAGTGGTAAGAGCCTCGCCATCCACGTCCTCAGCCACGATGAGGAGTTCCTTGCCCTCGCGGGCGATAGGCTCGAGGATAGGGAGAAGGTCCTTCATAGTGGAAATCTTCTTCTCGCAGAGCAGGATGTAAGGGTTGTCCAGGACAGCCTCCATCTTGTCGGAGTTCGTCATAAAGTAAGGGGAAATGTAACCTCTGTCGAACTGCATACCCTCTACGACCTTGACCTCGGTCTCGGTACCCTTGGCCTCCTCGACGGTGATCACGCCGTCGGTCTTGACCTTCGACATAGCATCGGCGATGAGCTTGCCGACACGGCAGTCATTGTTCGCGGATACGGTTCCGACCTGCTCGATCTTCGAGTAGTCGTCGCCCACGGTCTGGCTCTGCGCCTTGAGGTTCTCCACCACGGCGGCCACAGCCTTGTCGATACCGCGCTTGATGTCCATCGGATTGGCGCCGGCGGTGACATTCTTCATACCCACGTTGATGATGGCCTGCGCAAGCACGGTAGCCGTAGTGGTGCCGTCGCCCGCCTGCTCGTTAGTCTTCGAAGCGACTTCCTTCACGAGCTGCGCGCCCATATTCGCGAAGCGGTCCTCAAGTTCCACTTCCTTAGCCACGGTGACACCGTCCTTGGTAACCTGAGGCGAACCGAACTTCTTCTCTATAACCACGTTGCGGCCTTTCGGTCCGAGCGTCACCTTCACTGCGTCTGCCAATGCGTCAGCCCCTTCCTTCATTCTGGAGCGTACGTCCACATCGAATTTGATATCTTTTGCCATAATTTCTGTCTCCTATACTATATATATTATATGATTGCAAGAATGTCCGACTGCTTCACGATGAGATACTTCTTCTCGCCGAGGGTGACTTCCGTGCCGGCATACTTGCCGTAGAGTACCTCGTCGCCGACTTTAACCTCCATCGCCTCGTCCTTCTTTCCGGGACCTGCGGCCACAACTTTACCCTGCTGAGGTTTCTCTTTCGCCGTATCGGGAATGTAAATGCCTGAAGCTGTTCTGGTCTCGGCCTCCTTAGGCTCGATGACCACTCTGTCTGCCAATGGTTTAATCATAATGATATTATTTAATTGTTGTTATCTCTTAACCTCTGCGCCGCGCCGCAGGCCCGGTGGAGGCGCAGAGAGAAAATCAAAGCCCGTGCCAAGCGGGGAAGCACTGACATTTTGTCACGCAGCCGCCCGATGCGCGGCCAATCTCTATGCGAAGCGGCCGCAGACTGCGGCCAATGCACGTCCGGAGCGCCCGCTGCCGACTCTCCGCCGGAGAAACGCTGCGCAAGAC
>CAVLBF010000082.1:0-2729 GCA_963661285.1 Bacteroidaceae bacterium
GTGTTGAACTCCTCGATAATGTTGCTGAGTGAATCCATATCAGGCTCGGTCTTGCCGCCGCCCTTACCTACCGGCACGGGCTCTATCTCGGAATCAGCATTCTCCAGCACTATCTGTCTTTCGCCCTGGTCGATTATGCGGTACTTGTCGAAGTCGATGGCTTCGATCAGCCCCTCGGTCCAGTCATCAATCTTCAGTTTCGGAAGTTTCAAGCCAAGGAAATAGTAGAAATGATACAGCTTCTCCCACTCTACGCTCCTGAATGGCATCACTGCGGCAAGGAACGGATATAAGCGCACATAGCCCTTCACGGCGCTCTTGCAGTCTATCTGCTGATTGTCATCGAGTTGATTTTTGAACCGCTCCACACATACGTTGATTATCGGGTCCAGAGCATCGCGTTCTACTCCGCTCCAGTAGAGTTCGTTGAACCTCTCCACATCCGTCTCAGTATAGATATTGCACTTCTCGATTTCGCCGATGAGGTCGTTGAGCTTGTTCGGGTCTGTCTCGCGAGTGAGCGTGGTGGTCTTGTAATATTTCTGAAATGCAGCCTGGATCATCTCCGGGTCATTCGCGAAGTCCAGGACGAAAGTGTCCTTCTTCTTGGGATGACAGCGGTTGAGACGGGAAAGGGTCTGCACGGCTTTCACGTCTGAAAGCTGCTTGTCCACATACATCGTATGAAGCAGAGGCTGGTCATAGCCTGTCTGGAACTTGTCGGCCACCACAAGAATCCTGTACGGGTCTTCCTCGATGCGGGTCTCGATCTCCGATGACGGGAAGCCGTTTATGGAAGCCTCGTTCACGACTTTTCCTCCATATTCCTTCTCGCCGGAGAACGCCACTATAGCCTTGTACGGGCTGTGCAGTTCTTCCAGGCGTTTGCCGATGGCATAGAAGAAGTCGATGGCCCTGACGATGCTCGATGTCACGACCATCGCGCGGGCCTGCCCGCCAATCTTGCCTGCTCCGATGACTTTCGAGAGAAAATGCTCCACAATGATGCGTGCCTTCTGGTCGATGGTCTCAGGCTGACGCTCCACAAATGCACGGATCTTCCCTGATGCCTGATTCCTGTCGAATTCAGGATCATCCTGCGTAGCCTTAAGCACTTTGTAATAACTGCGGTAAGGCGTATAGTATTCCAGAACATCGAGGATGAACCCCTCCTCGATAGCCTGCTTCATCGTGTATTCGTGGAAAGGAACGTGCGCCGTCTCGCCGTCCGGTGCGGGAACCCCTGTGCCGAACATTTGCAGGGTCTTGTTCTTCGGGGTGGCCGTGAACGCGTAGTAGTTGGCGTTCGTCGCCATCTTGCGTCCCTCGATTATTTTGAGGATGCGGTCTTCCACGCTCTCATCCTCGTCTTCCGCGTTGCCGGAGATCGCGATGTTCATATCGGCGGACAACGAACCGTTCTGCGAGGAGTGCGCCTCGTCTATGATTATGGCGAAATTACTGTCTTTCAATGAGGAGCCTATCGCCTCAAGGATGAACTGAAACTTGTGTACGGTCGTGATGATAATCTTCTTCCCTGCCTTGAGGCTGTCGTTCAGAGTGGAGGAATCCTCGGCCCAGGCGATAGTGTTATCCAGACGTTTGAATGCCTTGATGTTGTCCCGGATCTGTTTGTCGAGATTCACGCGGTCCGTGACTACGATCACCGAGTCCACGATGTTCTCGTCATCTTCCACAAGCGTCACGAGCTGGTATGCCAGCCAGGTGATGGAATTCGATTTGCCGGACCCGGCGCTATGTTGAATGAGGAAGCGCTGCCCCATAGTGTTCTCCCTGGTGGCGGCGAGCAGCTTGCGGACGCAGTCCAGCTGATGATAGCGCGGCCAGATGACGCTCTCTTTCTCCTTGCCTGTCTTCGGGTCTTTTTTTACCACGACCTGAGCGTAGTTCTCGACGATGTCTGACAGAGACTGCTTCGAGAGAATATCTTCCCAGAGGTAGGCTGTCTTCACGCCGTCAGGGTTGACCGGGTTTCCGGCGCCGCCGTTCACGCCTTTGTTGAACGGAAGGAACCAGCTGGATTCGCCGCAGAGGCGGGTGCACATCATAATGTCGTCATCGTCCACCGCGAAGTGGACTGCGCAGCGCTTGAACGCGAATATCGGATCCTTCGGGCTGCGGTCCTGCCTGTACTGTTTCACGGCATTCTGAACGGTCTGGCCCGTGTAGTGGTTCTTGAGTTCGAAGGTCGCTATCGGGAGACCGTTGATGCTTATGCACACGTCCACGGCATCATCGGCATTGAAGATGCTGTGGTGCATCTGGCGGATGACGCAGAAGATGTTCTTCCCGTACATCTCCAGCGCGAAGGGATTGAGTTCCGAAGGCAGCGGATAATACATATCGAAAAGGCTGCCGTTGAAACGGTATCCCTTACGGAGCAGGTCAGTGACCCCGCGCCTGGCGATTTCGTCCTTGAGGCGGCTGAAGAACTTGTGGCGCTCGCTCGGGGTGATGAAGCACATAGAGGCCGCCACCTTGCCTGGCTGGGTGTCGCGGATGAAACGCTCCACACGGGCGTCATCCAGCGCGTAGTCCTTGTTGTAGTCCTCGCTCTTGCCCTCTTCGTAGCCCTGACGGTCGCGAAGGCAGTTCACCATTATGGTCTCAAGACCCTTTTCGGATGTGTCTGTATGCGGCATAGGCTATTCTGTTTCGTTCTGTACATTTATCTGACCGGTCACCACGTCCGAAATCAGACGCTGTCT
>CAVLBF010000083.1:0-2550 GCA_963661285.1 Bacteroidaceae bacterium
GCCAGAGGCAGAGCAGCCCTATCTTGAACGTCTGAAGGGCGAAGGGTATGCCGACTATAGTGACGGCCAGCGCGAGGCTGCCGGCGAAGTAGCCCGCGGCGGCCTCAAGACCTCCGAATATCCACCAGAGTATGTTTCCTAGAATCTTCATTGCATAATGTAATTAAATGTGCTCTCACTCCTGATTTTTGTGGAAGTCGCGAGCATCTCATAGCTATTTAAGCTTCTTGCCGTCTGAGAAGGCCGCACCGACCCTCTCGCCAAGCCGGATGTAGCCGCTGTGGACGGGGTCGAATGTAATGAGCTCCATCTTCTCTACATCCGGTTTGCCGTCCGCAGCAAGGTAGCTCTCGTCGCAGAGGATGTCCACTATCTCGGCGACGATGTAATAGCCTGTCTCGCTCTCGTCAATCTTCCTCACGATGCGGCACTCGAGCGTCATCGGGAAGTCCGTGAACACGGGCGCGTTCACCTTCTCCGACATCACCGCCGTCCAGCCGGTCCTCTTCATCTTGTCCGGATTGTCCTTCGCGCTCACAATGCCCACATAATCGGTGGCGACCATAGTCCCCGTAGTGGCGAATGCGACTGTGAACTCGCCGCAGGCATTGAGGTGCTCTGTGGTGGCGTGACTGCCCATCGAAATCATTATCTCTCCGGCATCCCACTGCCCGGACCACGCCGCCGTCATCGCGTTCGGTTCACCGTCCTTGTCGTATGTGCCTATCACCAGCACCGGCTGCGGCAGAAGCCACGCCTTCTTTCCAAATCTTTTCATATCGTTATGCTTTTCAATTGTCTACATTGCCTTAATCCTGGCCTGCAATTCTTCGATTCTTTTGTTAAGGGAGTCAAAGTCCAGTGACCTCCCATATATGAAGGAATTACGCATCGCATTGTAGTCACTTTCCCATTCCTCGACAAATGGCTCGGGAACCTTGAAGTTTATTGAATCGGGTGCAAGAAGGTCGTAATCGACATATTTCAGACCGTAATAGGCTTTGCGGTGTTCCACGATGGATTTATACAAAGATTTGTCGGACAACGCCGCAACTCCATATTCGGTGTCCATAAGTTTCTCTATGTCGTAGAGATGCCGTGACATCCGGACGCTTCTTGGCTTTTCCTTACGGAACTCTTCTGCGAGCAGGAATATCTTCTCCAGAAAGGTTCGTGTCGGTAAGACTGTCCGGATCTTGCTACTTGTATCGGAATCCTCCCCGGCGAAACTTTCTTCAATAAAAGAATGAATATCACGTACTTCGCACGGCTCGTCCATTGAGAGCGCGCTGATTTCAATCTTGACGCGAGTCGAAATGTACCCTATCGGATTCTCTACGATGGATGGATAGTGCAGCAGAATGACAGTAGGGTCTTTGTCGGAATTTATCGGATGCATCTGGCCGTCCTTTCCCAGCCGTTGCGTTACATTCTCAATCGTGAAACCGGTAACGCCCATTTCATTCAGCTTGTCTTCCAGTTGGCGAGAAAGCGTCTCGTGGATATATGCTCTGGCACTCTTGCGCAATTTCTCGAGCTGGCTCCTGCTGGTTTTCTCAATCCCGAAGAAGGAGCGACTCAGGGCCAGGTCGATATCTTCTGAAAACCGTTCAATGATGTTGAAGCCTTTGGACAGCGAGGTACCGCCCTTGAAAATCAGCGAACCACCGCACTCGGTTTGGAATAAGGCCTTGAGCGTCGCCGTCACCCACCAGTCTTTCTCTATTGCCGTCTGGTTGATTCCGGGATGTCCGATTTCGGTCTGTTGTAACATCGCCAGCCGGTCAAGCACATTGTTGCGCAGCCATAATTTACCCATATTGCTTGCTATTTGGAGATTATAGGTTTTAAGATTCTTCTCATCCATATTGGCATCTGGGCCACATCCTGGGAAAAAACGCTCTTGTCCGTCTCTTTTGAGATCAGCTCTCGCACGGTCTGCAGTTCTTCTTCTCCTACATTGTTCTGTCCCAGAGTTTTGAGAGCCTGAACAAGCAATGCCGCCAGACGGGTACGATAGCAGAAGTTTTTGGGGACTCCGCGTTTCAGCACAATCTTACAGCTGTCTAACGTTATGGTCCGTTCACTTCCGGTGGTGAGATAGGTGTAATTTACAGGAACTTGAGTGGACAAACCAAGCACATTCAGCGCGGTGTTTCCTGATGGGAGAACCTGTGCTTTATCTCGAATCGCAATCGCCTGTACAATCTTGTCGACCGATGGCAGCACAGGGCCGAAGCGGCTCATCCGAGGTTTCACATAGATTCCTTGAGACACTTTTTGCAGTGTCCCAGCGTTCACCATCTCCGCCAGCGTGCTCCCGACGAACTCGCAATGATAATCGGGAAAATCCGAGCGGAAAAGTACGCTGTCTTCCGGCAGGTTCTCTATTCGCTCCTTCAATGTTTCGCCGGCATTCGATGTATCTTGGTTCGCCATAAGACCTTTGAAATTTTACTAATTTTTCAAAGGCGAAGATAGGCCTTTTTTATTAAGAATGCAAACAAATCTAACTCTGAACCACTTTCCGCAAAACGCCGCCTTCGAATT
>CAVLBF010000084.1:0-2372 GCA_963661285.1 Bacteroidaceae bacterium
TGGCCATCGGGCTGCAGGCGGTGGACGGCCTTACCACATCCGAATATCTTCAAGACACGGCAAGAAGAAACATCGAAGGAGAAATCAGCATCGACGAAGCACGGGACTTGATTAAATCCTACTACCAGTCCAAACAGAACCGCGAACCGGACGAGGATGAAAAGCAGGAGGCGGACAAGGTGTCGGCGAACATCGCAAAGATTCTCTCGACAGACACTCTGGATTTCAGCGTCGAAGGGCTTGTCTCTCTGCATCGGAGAATTTTCACAGGGGTGTTCAAACACGCCGGCAAGGTTCGGGATTACGACATCTCCAAGAAAGAATGGGTGCTGGAGGGAGACTCCGTGAGTTATCTGAACTGGGAAGACCTGCGGCGTGCGCTGGAATATGACATCGAGAAAGAACGGTCTTTCAGCTATAAGGGGCTTTCGCAGGATGAGATGATATCCCACATAAGCAGTTTTGTTTCAGGAATCTGGCAGATCCATCCTTTCCGGGAAGGGAACACCCGCACGACGGCCGTGTTTACCATCCAATACCTGCGCAGCGCCGGCTTCGACATAGACAACAGCCTATTCGCAGACCACGCCTGGTACTTCCGCAACGCTCTCGTCCGGGCGAACTATAAGAATCTCGTCAAGGGCATAGACTACTCCCCCGTCTATCTGGAGCGTTTCTTCCGGAATCTGCTTCTGGGCGAGCGGTGGGATCTGCGCAACCGCTATCTTCATATCAATCCTTCTCCGGAGTGGAGAGTCCAGCCCAATCTTGCGAAACAGCCTTGTACCGAGCATACGGATACAGGACAAGTACAGGACAGTCACCCCACAAGTACCCCACAAGTACCCCACAAGTACCCCACAAGCTGGGGCGATGTCACAGGGAACACGAAACGGCTCGTCAGTGCAATCGGTGCTGAGGAGCTTTCAGTGAACGAACTGCTCGCCCGGCTCGGGCTGAAAGACCGAAAGAACTTCACCGCCCTGTTTCTCGGTCCTGCCGTCAGCGCAGGATTCGTGCTACCGCTCTACCCGGACTCCCCTCGTCATCCGCGTCAGAAGTATCTGCTGACGGCAAAAGGACTGCTGCTGTTTGACTCGCTTAAAAAACCGGTATGATGAAAAGATACGAGAGATACAAGCCGACCGGCATAGCGTGGCTGCCGGAGATTCCGGAGCATTGGGATTGCAGTAAAATCAAAAGCCACTTCCGATTAAGGAGTACAAAAGTTTCAGATAAAGATTATCTGCCACTATCTGTATCAAAAAATGGTATCACCCCTCAATTGGAAGCGGTTGCAAAAACAGATAATGGGGATAACCGAAAATTAGTATTGAAGGGCGACTTTGTCGTTAATTCCCGTTCAGACCGAAAAGGTTCTTGTGGCGTTTCGGGGTTGGATGGCTCTGTTTCGCTTATAAATATCGTCTTGAGACCTATAGACGGTTTGGAACAATACTATCATCATCTTTTCCGGAGCCATAATTACATCGAAGAGTTTTATCGTAACGGCCGAGGAATTGTTGCAGACTTATGGACGACACGATGGAATGAAATGGGTGGAATAATGATTCCTTTCCCTCCTATCGCCGAGCAGGAGAAGATTGTGGCGTTCCTCAGCAAAAGAATATCTTTAATTGAAGAGTGTAAATGCAAGAGAGAGAGAGAGTTACAAACTCTTAACGAATTAAGGCAAGCCGAGATAGCCTCCGTCGTCACACGAGGCCTGAACCCCGATGTCCCGATGAAGGACAGCGGCATCCCGTGGATCGGGCAGATTCCGGCGCACTGGGATGTGAAAAGAATAGCGTCACGTTTTCACAGTCATATTGAAAATAATAATGATTTTGAATTTAAACACGCATTCAAGTTTAACTACGGGGCTATCGTCCCCAAAGAAGAGACTGGGAATCCAGAAGAATATCGCGCGGTATATGAAAAATACTCAAAGGTCAAAAAAGGGGACATAATGGTTAATGGCCTCAACTTGAATTATGACTTTGTTTCTCAGAGAATTGCGATAGTGCCCAACAATGGCATTATCACATCAGCTTATGTCGTACTTCGACCTTTCTCTTCTACATACTCAGAATATTTCTGCTATCTATTCAAGGCAATGGATAGTAGGAAATTATTCCATTCTATGGGAACCGGAATACGCTTGACCCTGTCTTTCGAGGAATTAAAGAAACAATTAATCCCTATCCCCCCTCTCGAAGAGCAGAATGCCATAGTCGAATACATCGAGTCGAAGACCCGAAACATAGACACTATGATCGAAGCCTTGAAGGCCGAGATCGAGCGTCTTACCGAATATAGACAGCGTCTGATTTCGGACGTGGTGACCGGTCAGATAAATGTACAGAACGAAA
>CAVLBF010000085.1:0-2335 GCA_963661285.1 Bacteroidaceae bacterium
ATCGCCGGTGTCTACTTTGGAAAATAATAACATCTAAAAATTATTTTCCGTGTCTACTTTCCGCGTCCGGTACAGTCTACTTTCCGCGTCCGGTACATACCTCGCCTCCATAGCCCTGGAAAATGTGAAATAATCCCCTTATTATTGCTGGAAAATGTGAAATTATACCTAATTTTGTGCCCGAAAATGTGATTGGTTTTATGGAACTACTTAAGAGAAAGATAGATGATGTTCTTTCCGAGTGGAAGAGAACACCTGGACACAAACCCCTTATCGTAAAGGGGGCCCGCCAGGTCGGGAAATCAGAATCGATCCGCGCTTTCGGTAAGGCTAACTACAAGAACCTTGTAGAAATAAACTTCGTGCTGCAGAAGAAATTCCGCTCTATTTTCAATGACGGTTACGAGGTGGACACAATCCTCAAAAACATTTCCCTCCTCGACCCCTCCCTGGAATTCATCCCGGGCGAAACCCTTATCTTCTTCGATGAACTCCAGAAATGCCCGGACTGCGCCACATCCCTGAAATCCTTCCGTCAGGACGGGCGTTACGATGTCATCTGTTCCGGGTCTTTGATGGGCATTTATTATGAGGAAATCGAGTCCAATGCTGTCGGCAATAAAGATGACTACACGATGTACTCGATGGATTTCGAGGAATTCCTCTGGGCCAAGGGTTATTCCGCCGATCAGATAGAGAATCTCTATTCCCATATGCTGAGTCTCACTCCATTCTCCGGTCTGGAGATGGACACAATGATGGCAACGTTCAGGGAATATATGATTCTGGGCGGAATGCCCGAGGTCGTCAGAACCTTTATGGAAAACGGCAACTTCTCGGGAACGCTCTCTCTCCAGCGGCAATTGCTGAAAGACTACGAGGAAGATATAACCAAATATGCGAAGGGGACAGAAAAAGCGAAGATTCTTGCCGTGTATGGTCACATATCCACTTTCCTTGCGAAAGAGAATAAGAAATTCCAGATTACCAAAGTGTCCAGAAATGCGAGAAGCCGGGACTATATAGGGAGTGTAGAATGGCTCAAAAATGCCGGCGTCATCAATGTCGCATACTGTCTCGGCAATGTGGAACTGCCCCTTAAAGGCAATTATGACCCTTACAATTATAAGGTATATTATCACGACACCGGCCTTCTCATAGCCTCTCTCGATGATGAGTCGCAGGAAGACCTCCGCGCAAACAGAAACTTCGGCACATACAAGGGAGCCATTTACGAAAACATCGTCAGCGAGATGCTAGTGAAGTCCGGCTACGAGAATCTATACTTTTACAAGAAAGACAGTCCGGCACTTGAAATGGATTTCTTCGTAAGAGATACCGATTCACTCATCCCCGTCGAAGTCAAGGCGAATGACGGAGCGACCATCTCTCTGAACCATCTCATAGACTGGAACTCCTGCCCCGATGTCCGCTACGGCATCAAGCTGGGATATAAGAACATCGGCTGGAACGGAAAATATTTCACCTTCCCCTACTTCCTCACTCCCTTTCTTCGAAGATTCCTCCGTGACCGTCCTGTGAATAACGCGCAGTCTGCGGGGGTTAAGGCAACGAAAGAGGCAGACTAACAAGTCCCTGCGGTCCTTTTAGTCTGCCTCCCTGAAGCCGTATTTGCCGGGCGGAAGGGCCGGACTACTTGAGTTCCTTGACTCCCTTGAGGATGTACAGATTGCCCGGGGAGAAGGTGATGTCGGAGGTGAGGGCGGCGCTGTAGCTCAGGGTCTTGCTGGCCGAGGAAGCGTCGAGGCCTGTTGCCTCGATTGATAAAGTCTTGGAGGCAGAGACTGTCCTGGCCTCGTAAAGCAGGCCCACCAGATACACCGTAACGCAGCCGTCAGAACCCGGCGCTATGCCGGAAACAATGTGTGTAGCCAATGTGCTGCCTGCCGACGCGGTCCCGAGGTATGTGGTCACGCTCGAACTAAAGTTCCCATAAGAAAAATTCGTCCACTGACACCAGCCTTGATTGCTTAACCCATATCCATCACCCCTCGCTAAGGACACCGACTTCACTGTCGAGAGGTCTGAGACCTTGACTTTCATCTTGACTACGTAGTTGAGGCACTTGAGGCTGACGGAGGCGGTCCCGGACTCGAGGGCGGCAAGGTCAGTCGTATTGCAGAACATCAGCGTCACGTCCTTGAGATTCGGCAATGCTCCGTCTGATGGCTGGAGAGTCATAACGGAAACAGGTGACGTGATGGCATATTCGGAGTTGATCCTGTCGACATAGAGCAGTTCTCTTCCGTAGACCGTCCTGGACTTCCAGGTAGTAGGGTCGACCGCAGGATAGACCACGGTAACTGACTTCGCG
>CAVLBF010000086.1:0-2292 GCA_963661285.1 Bacteroidaceae bacterium
TTTACGGTTTACAGCCCGCAGTAGCAGGGCAGGAGGCCGGTCAGGTCCTCTCCGTCTCTGGCGGTTTTCAGTTTGCCGAGGAGGAAGCTGATGTACTTGCCCGGGTCGATGCCGTTGTGTCTGCAGCTCTCGATTACGGAGTACATAAAGGCGTTGTCCGCAGCCGAACTCTCGCTGCCGATGTTGCCGGCGTTCCTGAGGTTCATCTTGAGCTTTCTCACGCTCTGCTCGCTTATGTTGTTAGACACCTCGACGTCTCCGCTCTCCAGCACCCGCTTCATCGCCGGCCATTCCGCCCTCGCGTAACGCAGGGCCTTCTTCAGCAGTCCGCCGCAGCCGGCATCATCCGACAGGGCATACTCGGCAAGCCGGTCCTCTATGGACTTCATCAGGTCCGCAGTGCTGCCCGACTTCAGCCGGGCCACATACCTTTCGTCCCCCGACAGCCCCTGCACCTTGAACGTATGCTCCTTCGCGAAGATCATCCCCATCCTGTCGATGAACCACATAGCCTCCTCTAAGTTCTCCTCCAAAGCATTCACGAACAGTCTCCGGATATGGACGAGGCAGGCGCTTCGTTTCTTTATGCCGTCGGGAGGGCTCCCCTTCTCCGCCAGCTCCTCGTCAGTCGTGTCGAACACCTTGTAGCAGACATATCCGTCCGTGGTGTAGAACCCTATGAACCTCTCGAGGAACGGCCTTATGGCCTTCGCCCCGCGGCTGCCCTCCTCATAGAACAGCCAGGAGAGCTTCAGCACCTTCGCCGTGATGCTCCAGAAGTACTTCTTCTTATAAGTCCTGTTGCCTTCCTCATCCTCGCAGCCGACAAGTCCGGGGGTCTCGTCTATCATCCAGTATCCGGCGGTGAGCATCGCCTTTTCCCACCATTCCTTCATCTTCGAGCGCATATGTTCGATGGCCCTGTGGACATTGTCCCCGAGGGTCGACTTCGACATCCTGAGACCGAGCGCCCTGAGCTTCCTCACTATCTGCTCGAACGGAGTGTTGTACCAGAACTTCTCCATCAGGATGTAGCTGAGGGTCTCCGTGCCGAAGCAGCATCCGTCTATCGGACGGTCGACCGATATCGTGTCCAGCGTCCTGATGTCGTCCTCGTCGCTGAAGCGTACCGTGGCGGTCTCGTAGATGTGCTCCTCCACCGTCGCGGGCGTGAACAGTATCACCTTCACGTAGCTCTTGTCCACCGCGCCGTTCCTTGTCACGTAATACGCCCCTTCCGGCAGACTGTAGTAGTCTTCAAGCCGGTGATATGTCGGGCTGTCGGTATAGGCTTTCGCCTTCGAGTAGTCGATGCGCTCTACTTTCATCTCGCTCCCGGGATGAGTCCTGAGTATCTTCTTCTGAAGAGCCTTCAGAGTACTCCCGGACTCGCCGCCGTCCGCCTTTGTCCCCTTGTCAGCCTCGCCCGATGCGCCGCCCTTGTCGGAGCCGGGCGTGCCGTCGAAGTCGTCCTTGCCGCTGTCGCGGTCGTCGTCATCCCTGCGCCTGTTCAGTCGGCCCGACTTCTCGGACTTGCGGCCATAGAGCCTGCCGACGTTGACCTTGCCGTTCGCGATGAGAGCCGATATCTGTGCGGTAAGGCCGTCTATCGTGCATTGCATCGACTCGCGCAAGTCGCGGAGCTGCTTTTCCTGAGCCGTCCGCATATCCTCTATCATTCCCCTGTAGAACTCCTCCACCATCCTGCGGTCACGCCCGTCGGACGCGGCAAGCCGCCGCTCCAGAGCGGCCACCGCATCGACCAGCTTTGCGTTCTGGTCTTTCAGTTCGGCGATGGTCATATAGGCCAGTTTGAGTTGTTCCTCGGCTCGCATATTCTTCGTTCTTTCAAGGGTAAAGTTACGAAAAATAATCGGAACCGCAATGGATTATTTTGATTTATTTTGCTGACATTCAGGGATTTGACGCACCATCAATCGATGTATTTTACCACCGTGGAGGTCCTTGCCGGGCACTCTGTCAGCATTACGAAGTCCGTCCAGCAAATTTTGCCCCCGACACGCTCCGGGTCCGTCTGCGGCCTTATGAAGCGGCCTTCGTCCAGACGCAGCGTCGTGAGTTCATACCTGTTGTACTCCCTTATCAGAACTTTCTTCACCCTGGGGTTGCGCCCGCTGAACACATACACGCTCTTGGGCTTCCGGGGATTGAGCCCCAGCTCTTCGCTGACAATCCCGCACAGTCCGTCGATGCCCTTCCTCAGGTCCACCTTGCCGGTATACAGATACAGGCCGTATTCGCTCGTTATCGACACCATCGCTAGTTCAGGAT
>CAVLBF010000087.1:0-2253 GCA_963661285.1 Bacteroidaceae bacterium
CAGGTGGAAACGAGACTGCGGTCTGAAGAGAAGAAGGCTCTAAAGGGAGAATCCGGCAATCAGAAAAAGATAAAATAGGGAGTTTCGTAACGGGGAAAGATAAACGAATTTATGAAAGCACGCCGAATCTTATTCATCGTCTGCGCTCTGCCGTTACTTTTCGGTTGCGGGCGGAAAGAAACAGACCCCACGCCTCCGGTCGAATCCAAGACATACTCCTTGACGATAACCGCCTCCGGGGAGGGAACGGTTACCGAAAAGCTTGTCCCGACAAGATCGGATTATTCATCGGGAACCATTGTTGAACTGACCGCCAATCCTTCCTCCGGCTGGAGATTCTCAAGGTGGGAGGGAGATCTTCAAGGGGAAGCAAATCCGGCTAAAATCGAGGTAACATCACCCAAAACGGTCAACGCCCTGTTTGAGAAAGAGAACTATAGTTTCAATGTCAGGATTGTCGGGCCGGGGGCCGTAGATGAGTTTCTGTCCGAAAACACCAAAGCGACATTGAGTTATGGGACAAAAGTAAGACTCGCCGCCTTTCCGTCAGAAGGCGCGGTGTTCAAAGGGTGGAGCGGCGGCATTGAAAGCGCGGAGCCTGAAATTGAATATCCCGTAAGCTCCTCAGAAGAGATAATCGCCACCTTTTCCTACGACAAGGCTGCCCGTAAATACAACCTCCCGGACCTGTACACAAGCAGCATATACCGGAAGAATCTATATTATGGTCTGGACTTCACGCCGTTTACATCAACGCCATCCTTTTTCCTCCCCGTAGACTATAATCGTGACGGTTACATCGATGTGATTTCGTGCAGCAGTGATTTTACGGCAAATAACAGATTCCCTATCCGTTTCCATAAAGGCAATTCCGACGGAACGTATGATTTGGACGAGGTCAATGACAGTAAGTTTGAAGGCCTGATTAATGGTCCGAGGAAAATGTTTTATGGCGACTTCAACGACGACGGAAATGTGGACATTGCAATCGTAGGCCACGGTTATGATGGTGCACCTTGGCCAGGAGAGTCTCCGATCATTCTCTTCGGCAGCAGCTCCGGAGAGTATTCTATGCAATACTTGACCGAAGCACACGGCTACTATCACGGCAGTTGTGCCGGCGATTTCGACAATGACGGTGATTTGGACATTTTCCTCCTGGATCACGGGATATTTGGCCTGGACAATACCCCGTCGTATATGCTAGTCAACGATGGCAACGGGGCATTCACGATGCGGTCTGACCTGATTAACAAATCCGAGATAGGATACAATATGTACACGACCGAAATGTTCGACTTCAATCACGACGGTTTTTTGGATCTGTTTGTAGGAGGTCACGAAAACGAGGGGGGATTCCCGGAACGCTACAAGAACACCACCTGTGTCTTCTGGGGCAATGGGGAGACATTCAATCACGACAACTTCACAAGAATGCCACGCTTCAAGGACGGATACGGCGTCACCTTGGATTATTGTTTCTACGACCTTGATGGCGACGGGATTGAAGAGTTCATAAATGTCAGGACAGGAGACGGCCTTGCAGTGCCGTCATACTGCGGCTGGAGCATTCAGATTGTAGGGCTTGAGAACGGAGAGTATGCCGATATTACTGACAGATATATAAATGATTCGGACAATTCCGAGACAGAAGGGCCTGCGGTAGTATGGATAGATTTCGAGGAGATTGACGGAAAGGTATATCTATGCGGGCGCAAAGAAACTGACGCCATCAGATTATTCTGCCTCGAAAATGGCAAGCTTGTCAAAGTGCAGGAAACTTCAGCCATTCAGAAGCCCGAGAATGGTCTGCACATTTACAGTGACGGGACGGCATCTACAGGCGAGGTGGATTATGGATGCAAAGAGGATCCGCACTGGGGCAGTACCTGCATAAAGGTTTCAAATTGGAAGATGTGGACTCAGCTGACGATTCCATTGAATAAAAATAAAACTAACGGAACCGATCTTTCTTACCTGAAGGACAATGATTATGTTTTGGAATTTTTCATCAAAAACACGAATCCGGCCATAGAAATCCATTTCAAGTTTAACTCTGTCATCTATGAAGAGCATAGCGAAGACGCAACTTTCTGTTATGTGTACAAAGGAAGTGAACATCAGACCGATGGGACTTGGGAGAGAATAACCGTTCCGCTGAAGACAATGGACGAATGGAACAAAACCGAGGATTTCTGGGCTCACCTGCAAACTTCCGTGTGAGGCTATCCAAAGATTTTGCTTAGTCTGAAC
>CAVLBF010000088.1:0-2250 GCA_963661285.1 Bacteroidaceae bacterium
CGCGAAGTCAGTTACCGTGGTCTATCCTGCGGTCGACCCTACTACCTGGAAGTCCGGGACGGTCTACGGAAAGGAGCTGCTCTATGTCGCCAGCGGCGATATCAATTCTAAATTTGTCTACACGGCAGATGTTGCCACTATGACTCTCCAGTCCGCAGACGGTGCACTGCCGAATCTCAAGGACGTGACGCTGATGTTCTGCAACACGACCGACCTTGACGCCCTCGAGTCCGGGAGCGCCTCCGTCAGCCTCAAGTTCCTCAACTACATAGTCAAGATGAAGGTCAAGGTCGTAGGCATCTATCCGGTGAAAGAGGTGATCTTGACGAGTACCACAAATGACATTTATTTTGGACAGGGAAACGAGGGTTACTGGTCTTCTTTTGATTCATATACCAATGTTTTGCAGTTGCGGACATACCTCGGGACCGCAACAGGCACAACATTGTCCGACGGGGTGACCGGCATCGCCCCGGACTCGGACGGCTGCGTTACGGTATATCTTATTGGCCTGACAAACAAGGACCGGACAGCCCCTTCCGGCAAGAGCTTAAAGATCTACGCCTATGGCGCGGGGCTGCACCCAGTCACTTATAGCGCCGCCCTCACCTCCGACATCACCTTCTCCCCGGGCAATCTGTACACCCTCAAGGGAGTCAAGGAATTACATCTCTAAACGGTAAATCTACAGCAACGGAGTCATATAGACGGGGACGAGCATAATGTCCCCGTCTCTCTTTAAGTCTTTGGTATATATCAGGTATCTCGAGCCGATGCGGCTGGAGTATTTTCTGCAGAATTCATCAAGAGAGGTATGCGTCTTATAGCCGGATGATTTGACTTCTATCGGACAGATTTTGTTGCCTTTGGAGAGCAGGAAGTCTATCTCGTAGTTGTGTTTGCCGCTCCCGGTCGGCCAGGTGTGATAGAACAGTTTGTTGCCCGAGGCCCGTAGCATTTGCGCCACGGCATTTTCATACACGTATCCCAGATCGGCGGACAACTTGCCGCTCATAAGTTTCCGGTATATGATATTGTCGCTCACCGCATTGTCCCAGAATGCGAGCGTGATGAACAGGCCCGTGTCCCCTACGAACATTTTATATCGCGAATGGTTTGCGTGGAGCGGAAGTCCGACCGAAGGGTCGTTGGCGTGGTACGAGAAGTTGACGGCCATACTGTCATCCATATCTTGAATGATTTCTTCCATCTCGTCATTGTCCCGAGTCCTGCCCAGCACGGACCCGACCCTGTAGCGTGCTGCATTGCCTGTCAACTGCGACGGAGCTGCCATAAAGAGCCTCGTGGCCTTGCCGGTGGGGTCTATTTTTCTGAAATCATCGGCATACAGTTCGATGATTTCCCTTTTTACGGCATCGACCGATGCCAGATTGTTGGTGTCCAGATAGGCGTTGACCGCTTGCGGCATTCCTCCCACCAGCATATACAGGCGAAAATCCTGAAGCAGCTTCCTGTTGACGGCATCACCGGTACCTTTCTCTGATTCGAACATTTTTTTCATCAAAGGGACGGTCGCACTATCCCCCATCGCCCACCTGAACTCCTCGTAGTCCATAGGAAACATTTCGATACGCGTTTCTTCGCTCGGGATGACGATACCTTGGGTATTTCTCTTGATAGACAGCAGGGAGCCGGTCTCGATGTAGTCGTAGCGACGGTCTTTGACCAGATACTTTATGGCCTCCCTTACCCGCGGCGCTTTCTGTATCTCGTCGAAAATGATGACGGAACGCCGTTCCTCAAGTTGCACGTTATATAGGAACTGGAGCTGCAGGAAGAAGCGGTCTCTGTCGGAGATATTGCTGACGGCATCCCATAGTTCATCCGTGGCCTCTGCAAAATCGACCTTTATGTAGGAGGCATACTCTTTTTTTGCGAATTCTTCAGCTACAGTGGATTTGCCTACCCGTCTTGCACCTTTAATCAGAAGGGCGCTTGTCCCGTCTTTTTCGACCTTCCACTCAAGCATCTTCTCATATATTTTCCTTTTAAAGACGCGCGATTCTCCCATAATCTCAAAATTTATCGGTCATACTCGGGCAAATATAGCCGTTTATGATAAAATCTCACAATTTATTCTTTGAAATATGCGCAGTTTCTCAAAATTTAACAACGGGGCCGTTGATGAACGCTCGGGACTGCACATAGCTCGGCTCGTAGTATGCACTCGGACTTCAATACATCAGTCCGAAGGCCCAGAGGGGTATGACATTGGCGAATCCGGTCTCG
>CAVLBF010000089.1:0-2210 GCA_963661285.1 Bacteroidaceae bacterium
TATGCTGTTGGCGGAGCAGTCGAGAGTCTCAAGGGCGGAGAGCCCGCCGAGGTTAAGGGTCTGAATCTTATTGTTGTTGACCAGAACTTCCTTGAGCTTCGGATTGTGGCTGAGATCGACGGAGGTGAGACTGTTGATGCTGACGTCGATGGACTCGAGATTGCTGAAGTACTCGATGCCCGCGAGGGAGGTCAGACCGCAGTTGCTGCACTCTATCTTCGTCACGGACCGGGCTTCACGTAGGATGATTTCGCCGTCACCGTCCGCATCGAAATTCTGTACGCAGTAGGCCTTAAAATTTGCATCGGAAAAAGTAATGCTTTCCATCGGAACCATCTCCACATAGGCGGTGGTGAGGTCATTGTTTCCGTCTGAGATTTTCAGGCTCGCGTTTGCGGAGCATCCGGAATTGAAGAATTCTTCCTTGAGGGCGCTGCCGCTGACTTTAACTGTCAGGTAGCAGCCATCCGCTGTCGCTGACTCGATGGCGAGATCCACCGTCTCCGGGACTGCTTTGGTAATGGTGTGGACGGCCTTCATTTTGAGTACATCGCTGCCTGTCGAGCCGTTCCAGAGTTCTGCGAGTTCCGCTGCGGCGGAGGCGGGGCTGAACTCGAAGTCGAAGACTGCCCTGCCTGCGGTGAAGGTGCCGCTGTTGTCGGTGTAGGTCATCACGGCTTTGCCGTCGGAGTATTTCGGGACATAAGTTATCGACTGGATGCGCTTGAGAAGGGCGCTCAGCTGATCCTGAATGTCCTTTATGGCCTGCTGGATGTCGGAGAGCGTGCTCTTGATGCCCGCGATGTCGTTCTCGCAGGCGGTGACGCGGTCGGTGAGGGCGGAGATTGTCGCGTTGATGTTTGCGACCTCGCTGTCGATACGGCTGTTGATTGTCGAGACTTTGTCTGCGATTTCGCCGCTTATCTTGCCGTCAAGCGCGGTGATGGCACTCTCTATGGCCGTCTTGTAGGCATCGGTGATTTCGACTTTCTGCGCCGCCAGGTCGGTCCGGAGCTGGATTATCGCAGCCGAATTGTCGGAAATGGCTTGCGAGTTGTTGTAGATGGCCGTGGCGTTGGCGGAGATGAGGGATGTGTTGGCGGCGATGTCTTCGGCGTTCTTCGCTATGTCGGTCGCATTCTTGCTTATCTTCTGTTCATCGGCGGTGGCTCGGGTCTGGAGAGCCGCTATGGCGCTGGCGTTGTCGCTGATCGCGGACTCGTTATCCGCGATGAGTTCCCTGTTGGCGGCAATCAGCTTCTCGCAGGCATCTATATCGCTGGAGTTCTGTGAGATGCTGCTCGAGTTGGCGGCTATCGCGGAGGCGTTGGCGGAGATGGAACTGGAGTTGGCGGCGACCTTGCCGGAGAGTTCAGCTATCTGGGTGTTGACGCCGGCGAGCTGCCCGGTGAGGCCGTCGATAAGTTCCCTGTTTGCATCGATTTTAGTCGTGAGGCTGCTCCCGAGGCTGGTGATGAGGCCTTCGAGGTAGGTCTTCTGCGAGCTGAGCTGGCCCTCGAGGCTCGATTGGAGAGCGGAGAGTTTGCCGTCCATCTGTGCGGCGGTGTAGTAGCCGGTGAGCTGTTCGTTGACCCAGGACTTCATCGAGGTCTCGCTCGCTGAGATGGCGCTTGCGATGGCGGAAGTGTAGGCCGCCGTTATTTCTTTTGTGGCTGCATCGAGAGCTGATGCGGCATTGTCCGCCGCTGTCTTGATTTCATTCTGAAGGTCGGTGCGGAGCCCTGCGATTGCCGCGTCGAGGTCAGCCTTGCCCGACTGCCTGAGTGCCGCGATGTCGGCATTGATGCCTTCGATCTGAGTCCGGATCGTAGCTATTATGTCGGCGGTGGCGTTGTACTGGTCGAGCGTGGCGAAGGTCGCCGAGGCCCAGTCCTTCGTGTCCGTTATCCCCTTGTCTATATATGTCTTGAGGGCGTCTATCTGCTTCTGAAGGTCTTCGTCCTTGGCCTGGAGGACGGCAATCGACGTCTTCAGGGAGGCTATCTCGGAGTCCACGGAGGTCTTGTAGGCGCTGAGCTGCGCGAGGCAGTTGGCTTCCACCGCGCTAATCTTTGAGGAAAGCTCGGACTCAATCCGGGAGGCCTCGGCGGCGAGGTCGTCATATTGGGCGAGGAGGGTTTCAAGTTCAGACTTAAGCTTGTCTATCTGTCCCTGGAGATCGGCATCTTTATCTGCAAGTTCCTTGTCTC
>CAVLBF010000090.1:0-2193 GCA_963661285.1 Bacteroidaceae bacterium
TGTTGCTCCCGAAGACGAAGATTTCGCCTTCTTTGAGCGATTCGATATACTGCGGCGTTATCCTGTTCCTGTCCATAGTTGCTATCTGTCCAATATCGTATAAGCCTCGTGGTATTTCTCTATCCGCCGGATGTCCTCGTCCGTGAGACTCTTGAGGCGTTTCAGGTCCATATTGTCCCTGAGGTCGCTCATCTTCACCTCTCTTGCGATAGGGTTCTCCTTGACCTTTCTCACATAGTCGAAGTATGGGACGCTCTTGTCGTGGGTGAGCAGCCTCACGGCGGTGAGTATCTCCTCGTCGATGCCGAGTTCCGCCAGATGCTCAAAGGTCACCGAAGTGTCTTCCACAGTGTCGTGCAGAAGCGCCGCGACCTTAGCCTTGCCGGAGCAGCCGGCGGCGACCCTGAGCGGGTGGAAGATGTACGGCCTCCCGCCCTTGTCCCTCTGTCCGAAGTGGGCTTCCACGGCCACTTTCAGCGCGGTCTCCAGCTGCCTGTCAAGGACCATTGCATAATTGTAATTTCCAACCCCTGCTAAATCTATAACCACACCCTCCATAAGTCAATTAATTTTAAATCGTAATTCTTTAAAAATGAGTACTATGGTAGAAGAATTAAGACTCTGCTGGAGTGGGTGCTGAGCTAGGCATTTTCTCTTCTTCAGATGGAGCAGGCTCAATTACGTCAATATCGTAAGAGTCCTTTAACTTTTCTCTCCAATTCTCTGGCAAGCGTACCCTAGAATTCCCGTCATAGTATCTTTTACCCCGCCAAAGTGTATCTTGCCCAATATAAATTTCATCAGTAGATTCTTTCTCGGGCCAAAAGGAGATATTCCAATGTTCGCTATCCCATAGACCATTGCCTGTAAGAAAGTCATAAATGATACAGAGTTCCCGATGGCTTAATGGTTTTGTCCCCCTATTGATACAGCTCAATGACTCAAAGAATTCTGTACGCTTCTTGTACAGGAACATATTTGAATCTACATTCGGATTCTCGTCAATGAGTAAACTATATTCTTTATAAAAAGCCAAGAAGCTTTCTGAGCGGACAATCCTTTTCCAGTTTGAACTTTCGTAGTTAGTATAATACCAAGGCGATTGAGTTTTCAAAAAAGAGCCAGACTGCCCACTATAGAACAAAAGAATCTCTTTAATTATAATATTGCCGTTTTCATTATCGGTTGCTATGATATCGTTTATTCTTCGTTTTAAAGTTCGTAAGCTATTCTCAATGTTATTCCAATCTATAACCCCGCTTCCTTTTCGTATAAAGTCCACTATGGTATTGCCTCCAACGCCTTTACCATCTATAAAATAAGGCAAATCTTGAATCTCCCATATTAGTGATTCTAAAATCTTTCTTTTTTCCGGAAGCGTAGATACAAGCTCAGAAATTATTATCTCCTCTTCACTGAAGATTCTAGAGGATCCATTGTCTTCTTCTTCAGAATCTGACTCATCAATATCAGGATTTATCACATAATCGGTGGCCATCATCTTATCGACAATGGTTGATATAGATGTGCTGGAGCGTTTGTAGCAATTATAGCGAATATAATAGAAATGTAATAGTCTGATAAGAAAGAGGTCATTGATTTCAGTCTTGCCGTCAGCAACCTGTTTGAAATAGAACATCCAAGGCCAAAACAGCATACTCATATTTCTGGCGATGGACTGATTCTTATATTCCGACCTTTCTTTTTCTCCCAGTCCTCTCGGGTCTATGATTTTCCAGCTGCCGTCATATGTGTTAATCTGCTTCCACAGCTCATCGATGTAGCCGTCGAACCATTTAGTATATAGGCTTTTATACTCTTCCTCCACTTTTGTCTTGAATGCTGCCGATGTGATGTATTTCAGGGCATCCATATAAGTTTTGATGCTGTTGATTTTAGGCGCTGCCTCAGGATTCGACATTTTATGGAACCATTCAAACCATTCAATGTTTTCCAGGAACATATTGAACCCTTTATCCGCATTTGGATTGCCGCCTTTTCGTCTCCAAAAGAATGTCTGCCAATCTTCCCAGATACTACCATATTTGGGTTGCTCTTCGGCAGGTAAGGCCCTGGCTTTCTTCATTTCATTATCTGACAGCTGCTCTCCTCTTGAATTCATCGTTATATATAATTCCGGCTCACCTGCAAACTTCCGTGTGAGGCTATCCAAAGATTTTGCTTAGTCTGAAC
>CAVLBF010000091.1:0-2146 GCA_963661285.1 Bacteroidaceae bacterium
TGCTCGAATATTCTGTCCATCACTGAGCGTTCCTCACTGCAATCGGCAAGTAGTTCCGAGTCTTGTTTCGCCCACTGTGTAAATACTTCACCAGCACCTTCATATATTCCTGCTTCTCCTTTTTCGAAAGATTCAGTAATCGTGTCTTGATGGACACGCCTATATTTTTCGTCATAGTCTCGTCTCCAGATATTTTGTCAGAATGCTTTCAATTCTCAGCTGTCTCGCGTATTCATGGAGCAGTGAAATGTTGCGGTTATCCTTCTTGAGATAACTGTCGATAACTTCGCCACATACATCAAGCCCTATCTTATTCCTGTATTTCACGGCATCGCAGACGGTTCGTTCCAGATTTGTAATATGTACTGAATATGTGGAAACATTCTTTTGGATAACACCAAGAGCCAGATTCTCTTTTTTCCAATAGTACAGATCTATCGGCGGATATTCAGGCAGCCTGACCTTCCGTTTGGCATCGATGGCGACACAGGTTGCTGAAGGAACTTGCGTGGAAAGTCCATAATGGGCAAAAGCGCTGTAGAGGCATATAACGCCGTGAGGCACGATGCTTTCAACATCTATCACGGTTGTCGCCAGAGCAGAGGGCGTTGCATAGACTCCCTTGCGGATTCGCACGAGTTCTCCCTCTTTTGCAGCGTGGCGAAGCCGTTCATATTCGCTGCGATTTTTCGCTTGACGTGCGACTATGAACCTTCCCATATCTTGTGGTGTCCCAATGGTTGATTTATTCATAACATTGTTCCATATACGGGCAAAGGTACAATATCTTGCTGAGAATAGCGAGAGATTTATGTAAAAAGTTACGGAGAATGTTAACAATATCCGTAATATCTTACAAGCCGTTCGCCTGCTCGTCAGCGAACGAGAAATAGTTCCCGTCCCCGATGATTATGTGGTCGTTGAGCGTGATGCCAAGCCGGTTCAGGATGTCGCGGAGATTGCGCGTCTGCTCCAGGTCGGATTTGCTTGGCCGGGTATTTCCGCTAGGATGGTTGTGGAAGAGTATGACCCCGGTGGCCCCGGCTATTATGGCCGACTTGACTATCTTCGGAATGTCTATGATGCAGGCCGCCGCGCCCCCGCTTGTAATCTTCACCTTCCTGACAGGATGACACGCCCTGTCCATCAGCAGCACCCAGCATTCCTCGTGGTCGAGGCACTTGAGCTGCGGCGACATCAGCCTTGCCGCATCGTGCGCATTGTCAATGCTCGCAGTCACGCCGGATCTGTACTCGCAGAACTCCTCGCACAGCTCGCGGAGCGCATTTATCCTATCGGCGGCATCCTGTGTGAGCAGCTCCTCCTTCGTCATCCTGAACAGTTCGCCTGCTGTGATGTCCCCGGAGACCTCTATCCCCAGGGCATTAAGACTTTCCCTTTTCATCTTGATTCTCTTTAAGAATGTCGGGGACTTCCGGCGTCTCCGGATTCGCCCGGCTGGTAAAGAGGCCGTTCCAAAGGGAAAGAACGGCCGGGAAAGTACACGGGGGTTCACGGCCGCACCCGTCAGGGCTGACCGCAGGGAAGGTCTTTCAGAGAAGGGAACGGCTTAACTTTGCCGGCGCGAAGACGGAACGGTGGCGGGGCAGGTAAGAAACCCGATTCCCGCATCTCGGCCGCCGGGCGGTGAGATGTCGGAATCAGAGATCGATGAGACTGTACGGGCGCAGGTTCATCTCGTAGCTTCCGGACAGGACGGCCCCGTTGGAGAAGACGATGTCGCCGGATCTGACAGTTCCTGCCGCGTCGTGGATGTGGCCGAAGAGATGCGCCCTGGGGCGTATCCGCATCACCCGGGCGCGGAGCTCCGGACTTCCGTAGTGACAGCCTTCAGAGAGGTCGAGTATGTTCAGCGGCGGCTGGTGGGTTATCAGCACGTCGGTGTCGTCCGGAATCGCCGCATAGTTTGCGGCAAGAGTGCCGGAGGCGGCGGTCTCCACCGACAGCGGGATGCCGTAGAATTCAAGCCCGTCCATCTCTACGGAGTCGTTGCAGAGGTAGTGGCAGTTGGCATCGAGTCCGTCCGGCTCGCCTGAGTGCAGGCAGAAGTCGTGGTTGCCGGCGATGAAGACCTTATGGGGATAAGGCAGGTCGCAGAACCATTCCATAAAATCTACCGCCTCGT
>CAVLBF010000092.1:0-2017 GCA_963661285.1 Bacteroidaceae bacterium
ATGAACACCGCTCAATACAATCATCTTTTCTCCTTTATATGGAACATCGCGAATGATGTGCTGGTGCACGCGTTCGAGAAGGGAGAGTACAAGAAAATCATAATGCCGATGATGGTGTTGCGCCGTCTGGACATACTGCTGGAGCCGACCAAGGACACAGTTCTTCAGAAAAAGGCCGTTATGGACCAGTCCGGCATAGCCAATCAGGAGCCCGTGCTCTTCGCTGTTACCGGCTACCCGTTCTGCAACACGTCCAAGTTCACGATGAAGAAGCTCAAGGCCGAAGTGGATCCGCTCCGCCTCAAGATGAACTTCATCGAATACCTGAACGGCTACAGCAAGGATGTGCAGGACATCATTGACAAGTTCAAGCTGCGTCAGCAGGTGGACAACCTCACTGAGGCCGGACGACTTGGCTCAATCATAGACAAATTCACCGACAGCAGCATCAACCTCAGCATAAGGCCGGTCGTGGATGACAAGGGGAATGAAATCCTCCCGGCTCTGGACAACCATATGATGGGAACGCTCTTCGAGGAGCTGCTCCGCAAGTTCAACGAGGAAAACAACGTGACCGAGGCCGGAGAACACTTCACTCCCCGCGACTATGTGAAGCTTCTCGCAGACCTTGCTGTCATCCCCGTCGCCGACCGGATCGAAGACACGACCTACGGAATCTATGACGGAGCCTGCGGCACAGGAGGCATCCTCACCCTCTGCGAGGAGCAGATGAAGAAAATAGCAGAGCAGAAAGGCAAGAAGGTCAACATCAACATTTTCGGCCAGGAACTCCAGCCGGAGACCTACGCCACCTGCAAGGCCGACCTGATGATTTCCGGGGGACGCAAGAGCTTCAACTATGTCCTGAACGGCACGAACCGCCAGTTCATAGCTTTCGGCTCCACGATCTCGCAGGATGGCCACGCCGGCGAGACCTATGACTTCTGCATCTCCAATCCCCCGTTCGGCACCCCGTGGAAGGAGGATCTCAAGATATGGGGACTTTCGGAGAAAGAGAAGAAGAAAATCGGCGACCCTCGCTTCCGCTTCGAATACAAGGGGGACGGTGAGTTCAATGTTATCCCCGGCATCGGAGACCCTCAGATGCTTTTCCTCGCGAACAATGTCAGCCGGATGAAACATAGCACCAGGCTCGGCACACGCATAGTGGAAGTCCACAACGGGTCATCCCTCTTCACCGGCGACGCAGGAGGCGGAGAGAGCAATCTTCGACGCTACATAATCGAGAACGACTTGCTCGAAGCCATCATCGCAATGCCGGAAAAAGACTTCTACAACACCGGCATCGGCACCTACATCTGGATAGTCACGAACCGCAAGGAGGCACGCCGCAAAGGCAAGGTCCAGCTCATCGACGCCACCTCCATCAAGACTCCGCTTCGCAAGAACCTCGGAGAGAAGAACTGCGAGACTGACGAGGCTGACCGCAAGAAGATTCTGGACCTTCTGATGAACTTCGAGGAGAATGAATACAGCAAAATCTTTCCTAACGAGGAGTTCGGCTACTGGGAGGTAGAGCTTTTCAAACCGGACAGAGATGAGGACGGGAACATCATCAAGGACAAGAAAGGCCGGGTGAAGATGGCCAAGGTCAAGGGTGAGGTGGAGCAGATTCCTTTCACCTATCCCGGCGGCATTGCAGCCTTCTATGAGAATGAGGTGAAACCATACGAGCCCGACGAAGTATTCGGAGAGCCCAAGATAGGCTATGAACTCAGTTTCACCAAATACTTCTACAAGCCCGTGCAGCTCAGAAGTCTGGAGGAAATCACCTCCGACATCCGCGAGATAGAGCGCAGCACGGAAGGGCTTCTGGGCGAAATTCTGGGACGATAACATAAAGGAATATGGCAGAAGAGCAAAAACCGAAATATCTGGACTTTGACCGGTATATACGCCAGGGAGAACCGGCACGCAGGGAGCGGGCCGAGACCTGGCGCGTGGCCATCGGGCTGCAGGCGGTGGACGGCCTTACCACATCCGAATATCTTCAAGA
>CAVLBF010000093.1:0-2005 GCA_963661285.1 Bacteroidaceae bacterium
CGCACATCGCCCCCCCCCCGGCATATAAGATGCTGAGAATCAGGATGATAGGTTTGACGAGGTCTAAGGTCAGCTTATGCATTGCGGTGATTGGTCACAGTCCTGCCCGCCGCCCCGCAGGGGGACGGGCAGCACAAATATAGCGAAAATCCCGCAGACTGTACACCCCCGGGCGGAAAAATCGCGGTTTACACTACGGAGTCCATACATCGGGCCGCCGACTCTGTCGGTTCAGAATCGTCCGGAGACGCCGGATAATATCTGTTTCTTACGGCTATTTACGTTTCCGCCATAGGATTGCCGGAGAAGTCTCGCTATGTTTGCATTCAGCCCCCCGCACCGGCGACGGGAGGCACTTCATCGTCGAGATGCAGCGCCGGGAGAAGGACGCGTTCTTCCAGAGATGCGTCTACTACGGCAGCGGGCTCTTCCGCCAGCGGCTGCTCAAGGGCGGACTATACGCCGAACTGCGGCCCGTCTATGTGGTCGGAATCCTCGACTACAATCTCAGTCACACTGACGAAGCGCTCTGGGACACCGAACACGTGGTGTCCGAATACCGGATGAGCGAAAAACGGACCGGAGAACTTGCCCCTCCGACTATTTCTTATATATTTGCGGAGTTGAGGCGCTTCACCAAGACGGAGGCGGAGTGCGGCTCGGACCGGGACTGGCTTTTCCACATCTTCAGGCAGGGCAGCGTGCTGGATAAGCTGGCGGAGGAACACAGGTCCGGCTTCTCAGGAGAGTTGCTCCGCGCGTGCGAGGTGGCGGGCTTCGACAGCAGGAAGAAACTTATTTTCGAACAGGATATGATTCAGGAACTTGATAAACGAGCCGAGGATGAGTTCGCCAGAAGAACGGCACTCGAAGAGGGCAAGGCTGAAAAATCTCGCGAGATTGCCTTGAATATGCTTCAGAAAGGCCTGTCGGTGGATGTGATTGCCGGATGCACAGGCCTCTCAGAAGCCGAGGTGCTGGCGCTGAAAGTGAGCTGAGAGCGACATTTGAATGTGTTTTCGGGGAGGCTGTCCCGGGATGTAGGAAAATACACCCGGGGCAGTCTCCCTGAAACGCCATATCTGCTGTGCTGTTCTTCCCGGCGGCAATGGCGCTGCGGCTGCTCCCGTCCACGATTCGGGCTTCAGGATGGACGGGAGCGGCCAGTCATTTTGGCCTGGCAGGGCAGAGGGCAGAAGCGTGGAGAGGGCCGGAGAAAGCTTACGATTTCCGGCAAATCGGGGCGGGAAAGCGCGAATTCGTCAGCCGGGGTGCAATTTCTCAAGAAAACTGATACACAACAAGAAAATATTTTCTAAATTTGCCGCCCGAAAAAACGGAAAAACAGATTTTGCATCGAAAATGCAGATATTTGTAACGAGCAAGCTTATCAGGAACTTCAGGGCGGCAAAGCCCGCGCACAACGCTTCCCACGGCACACAAGACGTGAGGAGGAGGTGTAGTTTTTTATCCAACGGTATGAAAGAGTGTCTTTTGGGACTGTCCCTCCGTAAGCGTTCACTTCTCCGCCTTGCCCTTTGAGACATAAGAGAGACCTTTGCCTGAACGATAAAAACAAGGCAAATGGAGACATCAAACAAACAGACGAACGAGACGGCTGCCCAGCCGGGCGTTGTGGATTACGCGGCGGCGCTGCGGCAGTACAACAGGTACGGTCACGGTCGCTCGATGAGGAAGTTCTGCGAGGACGAGGGGTATGACTACTGGAAGTTCTGCAAGCTGGCAAGGGAAGGCCAGATGGAACTGGAGGCAAAGTCCGGCGCGGACAGGAAGCCCGGCTTCGTCGAAGTCGCCCCCGACGGGTCCCAGTCCCGAGTGGCGGCGGAAGAGCCGATGAAGGTATGCGAGATTCGCATCCGGTTCAACAACGGTCTGATACTGAGCCGCAGGGGCGGCGACGTGGAGGAGGTGATAAGGGCAATCCGCAAAATCCTGAACTAGCGATGGTGTCGATAACGAGCGAATACGGCCTGTATCTGTATAC